>CANJYB010000021.1 GCA_947479085.1 Bacteroidota bacterium
CCAACAAGCATTTGCGGAGTTACAACTGCAAGTTATTCAGTAGTGGCTTTGTCAGGAAGTTATACCTATAACTGGAGTTTAACATTAACAGGCTGGAGCATCACTTCAGGTCAGGGAACCAACAGTATTACAGTAAGTGGTCCTGCAACAGGAACATCCTCATCAGGATTGGTGAGAGTATCGGCAACCAATACCTGTGGAAGCACCAGTGCATTGAGAACAATGGCAGTTACTTATTGCCACGATGGAATTGCAATGAACAATACTGAAACCAACAGCAATACCTTCTCCAACATTTATCCTAATCCTGCAACTTCTGAATTTACAATTGATGTAACATCAGATGTGGATAAAGATGTAACTGTTGAGGTGTACGATGTGTTAGGTAACCTTGTTATCAATTCAAAACACCAATTAGTAGCCGGAACAAACACCATGAAAACCAACATTGAAGAATTCAAAAACGGAATGTATTTCGTGAGATTGTTAGATGTTGATTCGAATGTTATCCACTCTCAAACGGTGATTAAACAATAAGAACAGATTTAGGTAAAAGAACTCCCCCTTTCGGAATATCCGGGAGGGGGAGTTTCTTTTTAATGAAGTGTTATAGTTTGTGTTTTTAAAGGAAAATATATTCGTCTTGATAAAAAGAGATGAATATTATAAAAGGAAAGCCTGTTGTATTTTTCTACAACAGGCTTTCCTTTAATTAAGGATGCGTATAAGACTAGAAAATATGTTTTTCAGCATGATAAGAAGAACGAACCAAGGGTCCACTTTCAACAAAACGGAAACCCTTTTCAAGTCCAACTTGTTTATAAACAGCAAACACTTCAGGACGAATAAATTCAACAACGGGCAGGTGTTTCGGTGTGGGCTGTATGTATTGTCCCATCGTCAACACATCACATCCTGCTTTTCTCAAATCGTCCATGGTTTCGTAAACTTCCTGTTCGGTTTCACCTAATCCGAGCATTATCCCTGATTTAGTTTTCATTCCACCATCGTGCAGTCGTTTGATTACTTCCAGACTTCTGTCGTATTTCGCCTGAATACGCACCTGTTTTGTTAAACGTCTTACCGTTTCTAAATTATGAGAAACAATATCCGGTTGAGCATCAATAATACGTTGCAGGTTTTCCCATTTACCCTGAAAATCGGGAATCAATGTTTCGAATTTTGTTTGCGGGCTTGCTTTGCGAATAGCATTAATAGTTTCCACCCAAATAATGGAACCTCCATCTTTCAAATCATCGCGGTCTACAGATGTAATTACACAATGTTTTACATTCATTAATCTTACCGATTCGGCAACACGATTGGGCTCCTGTAAATCCACTGCTAAAGGACGACCGGTTGCCACGTTGCAAAAACCGCACGAACGGGTACAAATATTACCCAAGATCATAAATGTTGCGGTACCGGCACCCCAGCATTCGCCCATATTCGGACAATTTCCGCTTTCGCAAATGGTATGTAATTTATGAGTGGAGACAATTTGCCTCACCTGGGCATATTCTTTTCCAGTTGGCAGTTTAACGCGCAACCAATCCGGTTTGCGGACCACCTTTTTTTCTTCGTTTGTTGTTAATTCTGACATTTTACTTATGATTCCTGATTGGGAAAGGTTAGTATTTTAAAGGGATATTAAAACCACTTTTTACCCCAGATTAATTTGAGGTATAATTCCACAAATACCTGTTGGTTTTTATTGTATGCCATCATTGGAATCACCTGCGGATAAATATCTGCAATCACTCCAGTTTCAATTGCTTTTATTCCATTGTAACGATTCGCATATTCAAAACTCAATGCAAACTTAGCGTATCCTCCAGGGTAAATTTTTGTATGTTCTATCCCATAGAAAAAATCTGCTTTTCCATATATATTACTCAGGCTGTCTTTCTCCGGATCGTAACGTTCGGTGGAAGGGGTTTCATCATTCAGATGTTTTATTAATAAATAAATAGGTTTAGCAAAGTTGATGGTCGCTCCAATGTAATAGGAACAACGAATTTCCACACTCTTTTTATCACTTTTTTGGTACAGTACATTTTGATAACCAACACCCGGACGGAATAAAAGAAATGAATTGAGCTTACCGTAAACAAAACCTTTTCCGTTATCACGAATAGCATTTATGCTTTTTATTTCTTTAGGATGTTTAAAATTCTGCACCTCCACTTCAAACATTCTGTTTCTATTGGCAGTAACGTGATAGCCTCTTCTGTAACCTATACCAATACCCCCGGCAGTATGAACAAAAAGGCTGATGCTTCTTTCGTTCCGGTAAAGCATATTTAAGTCTTCCCCTTTTTGCAGACGCGTTTCATTATCCTCCCCTTTTTGAGCAGATAAAGTAAACGAAAAAAGAAAAATTAAAAGAAAAGAAAATTTGGTTTTGAACATTGCGCTATCTTTGCTATCACAAAAGTATTAATTATAAATAATTAAAAGGCAAAAATAGTATGAAAACTTCGAAAGTAACCTATATGGGTAACCTAAGCACGGAAGCTGTTCATTTAAAATCGGGGAATAAAATGGTGACAGATGCCCCAACGGATAATAATGGAAAAGGGGAAGCATTTTCGCCCACTGATTTGTTAGCTACTTCTTTAGGTTGCTGTATGCTAACAGTGATGGGAATTGTAGCTGCAAGACATTCTATTAATATGGATGGGGCAACTGTGGAAATAACAAAAATAATGAAAGAAGACCCGAGAAGAGTGGGAGAAATAATTGTTGAACTTATCATGCCTCCTAATGGTTATTCTGAGAGAGATAAGCAATTATTGGAACGAACTGCCCTCACCTGCCCGGTTGCAAAAAGCCTTAGTGCGGAAATAATACAAACTATTGTATTTAACTATTAATAATAAACTGTTGGGAGAATGAAGAAGAAGACTATTAAATAGCTCTTTGTGTTTTGTCAGATAGAGATTTCCCTGTGTCTATTTTATTTATTTTGCCATAAGCAGCGCAACGCTCGTTGCTTTTACAGGATGTAAAAGCGGAACTTATAAAAACCAGACTAAGAATAATTACAAAAATCTTTTTCATTTGAGTTGGATAAAATTGATGTTCTCTTTGAATTAAGGTACAAAATTAAGATAATTATACGGTTCTACAAATGTTTCAAAAAATATTTTATTAAAAACACTTAAAAAAGGTAATGACGGCTGTACTTTTGACCAAAAAAAATAATTTTTCATGGAAATAAACAACGTTTCGATACATCCCAGTTGGAAGGAAGCACTAAAAGAGGAATTTTCGGCCCCCTATTTTATCCAACTGAAAGAGTTTTTGATTCAGGAAAAGAGTCAATTCAAGATATTTCCTCCGGGAAAACTTATTTTCTCTGCCTTTAGTCACACTCCTTTTGACAAAGTAAAAGTGGTAATAATAGGGCAAGATCCTTATCATGGACCGGGGCAGGCAAACGGATTATGTTTTTCGGTGAGTGACGAAGTAAAAAAACCACCATCATTAGTAAACATATTTAAAGAACTTCAGACAGATTTAGGAATTCCCATACCACAAAGTGGAAATCTTGAAACCTGGGCCGACCAGGGAATACTTTTACTTAATGCTACATTAACGGTTAGGGCCAATCATCCCGGTTCGCATCAAAAGAAAGGGTGGGAAAAGTTTACAGACAATGTGATTAAAAAAGTATCTGACCAAAAAAAGGGAATTGTTTTTATCTTATGGGGAAAGTTTGCCCAGACCAAGGAAGCGCTCATCAATACCGATAAACACTTTGTATTAAAAGCAGCACATCCTTCACCATTAGCTGGCGGAAAGTTTTTTGGATGTAAACACTTTTCCAAAACAAACAAGTTGCTGGAACATAATTTGATTTTACCTATTGACTGGAGAATTGAAAAGTAATCTACTTTTTATTGGTGATTGCCGGTTTAGGGTTTATTATTCCGGATAGCTTTGCTGAAATGGAGCTTGCAATTGTTGGAAAGCATAAAGCCACTATTTTTTTAGGGTTGTTTTCTTTGGAAGAAAAAGAGGAGGACAACAATCCCGCATTCAAGGTTTTTCCTGATTTATCGACTATACTGTAATGAACAGTTACTTCCCTTTTATAGCTATCTGTGCTTAGGTCGTAAGAGTTAGGAACAGCCAGAATATCGAGTTCATTTATAAAAACAAAATACTCCGATTGATATTTCGAGTTCAAATAAGTTAATAATTCCTGATTGGTTATTTTGGTATTCATAAACTTTTTATCTGTACTCGCTTCCACACGAATTTCTCCGTTCTTTATGCCTGATTCATGTTTATTCACTGCAGAAGCATCTGTTGGTTTGCTTACCAAATCGGAGGAAAGATTGGTAGACTTATAAGTGTACATCAGGTCTTTCCATGTTTTTGCTGAGTCGGAATAAAAGGAGAAGACGGTAGCTACACTTTGTAATTTTGATTTCAGTTGAGTATCTAACTGGTGACGAAAATTTTCACGAATCTGCTCAAACTTCCAGTTGTTTAGCTGATTGATTTTCATATCAATTTCGCTCAGGTACAATTTAGGTTCGAATGGAATAATCATTATTTTCCCTCCGGCAGCTGATGTTTTAGATTCTGCCGGATTGATTGTTCCTTCCTGCGCAAACAAGGAATCAGAAACAAGAAACAAGAAACAAGAAACAAGAAAATATGTTTTTATCCTGCTCATTAATTTTTATTTGAATAATCTAACAATATCGTTTCCGTTGGCAAATAATAACAATCCAAGCAAAAGGAACATACCCACATATTGTGCATACTCCATAAACTTCTCATTTGGTTTTCTTCTTGTAATTACTTCGTATAATAGGAACATAACATGTCCACCATCCAATGCAGGAATAGGCAATATGTTCATAATAGCCAATACAATGCTTAGGAATGCAGTAAACATCCAGAAACTCTGCCAGTCCCATGAAGTACTGTAGGCTTTGCCAATTGACATAAATCCGCCAATTTCGCTTGCCGCACCTTTAACAGTGAATATTACTTTAAACTGTTTGATGTAATTATCAAACGTTTCTCCGGCTTTATGAATACCTGCCGGAAAGGACTCTAAAAAAGTATAATGCACCGTTTGCATTTCAAAATATTTACTTGGATCCTGGTTTACACCAATACCAATCATACCCGCATCAGAAACTTCCACTTTGGTTTTAACCGTATCCTTTCCTCTTAATACATCAAAATTTATTGTTTTGCCTTTATTTTGCTGAAGTACTTTGGTTACATCCATCCGAAAAGGGGTAGGGATATTATTTACTGCAACCACTCTATCATTCACTTTAATTCCTGCCTTGGCAGCTGGTTTACCGGAAGCAACTGATAACACATCCATAGGAAACCGAGGTTCAACAAGACGATTTTTGTTTTTCAACATCTCGCTTAAATTATCGTCAGTAACCGGAATTTCTACCTTTTGTCCATCACGCTCTGCCTGTATCGTTTTAGCTTTATTAATAAGAACAGCTCCAAATACTTTTTCAATGGTTTCCACGGGTGCATTATCCACCGAAAGAATTTTATCTCCATCCTTCAAACCCATTTTCAAAGCAAGCGAATCGCAGGAAACACCGTAGGTAGCATTTTTAGCAGGCAGGTATTTATCACCCCAGCCAAACAATACCATTGCATAAATTAAAATACCAAGGATTACGTTTACCGTAACACCTCCACACATAATAATTAATCGCTGCCAGGCTGGTTTGGAACGGAATTCCCAATCCTGTGGTGGTAGTTTCATTTGTTCCTTGTCCATCGATTCGTCAATCATCCCGGATATTTTAACATATCCTCCTAATGGTAACCAACCTATTCCGTATTCGGTATCTCCTTTTTTATATTTGAATAAAGAGAACCATGGGTCGAAGAACAAATAAAATTTCTCAACCCTTGTTTTAAATAATTTTGCAGGAATAAAATGTCCCATTTCGTGCAATACGATAAGGATAGAAAGACTTAATATAAATTGTAATGCTTGTGTTAATACTTCCATTGTTTAAATTAGTTCATTAGTAATTGGTCATTCGTCATTGGGTGTTTCTCATTTTCAAATTGGCTACTCTTCTTGTTTCTTTATCTGTTTCCACATAATCCGTGTAGCTTGGCCGGGAAATGAAGTGCACTGTTTGCAAACACTGTTCCACAATATCACTCATTTGCAAAAAGCCGATTTTATCTTTCAAAAAAGCTTCTACTGCCACTTCGTTGGCTGCATTTAATACGCAGGGAGCGTTACCTCCTTTGTTCATTGCCTCGAATGCGAGTGCAAGATTACGAAATGTTTTTGTATCTGCCTGTTCAAATGTCAGTTGCGGATAATTAATAAAATTAAAACGGGGAAAATCCGATTTCATCCGGTCAGGATAGCCCATTGCATATTGTATAGGCAGTTTCATATCGGGCAATCCCATCTGGGCTTTCATGCTACCATCAGTAAACTGAACGATGGAGTGAACAATGCTTTGCGGATGTACTATGACATCAATCTGTTCGGCTTTTAATCCAAATAACCATTTTGCTTCTATTACTTCCAGCCCTTTATTCATCAACGATGCAGAGTCGATGGTGATTTTGGCACCCATGTCCCAGTTAGGGTGTTTTAATGCCTGTTCTTTTTTAACGGTAGAAAGGAATTCTCTATCCTTTCCCCGGAAGGGACCGCCTGAAGCTGTTAAATAAATTTTTTCAATGGGGTTATGAAACTCTCCGGCAAGGCATTGAAAAATGGCCGAATGCTCCGAATCTACAGGGTAAAGGTTTACTCCCTTTTCCTTTGCAAGCGCTGTTACCAATTCTCCGGCTACTACCAGCGTTTCTTTATTTGCCAAAGCTATCTGCTTGCCTGACTTTATGGCAGCCAAGGTAGATTCCAGTCCGGCATAGCCTACAATGGCGGTCAGCACCAAATCAATGCTGTGCATTTCTACTACTTCGGCTATTGCTTTTGCGCCAGCGTATACTTTAATATCGTGTGGCTGAAGGGTATCTTTTACATACTGGTATTTGCTTTCATCGGCTATCACCACTGCATTGGGATTAAACTCAATAGCTTGCTTGATTAACAAATCTGCATTGCTACTGCCAGTAAGCACCTCTACTGTAAATGCATCCGAATTGGCACGAATGACATCTAAGGCCTGAGTGCCAATGGAACCAGTGCTGCCAAGAATGGCTATGTTTTTTTTCTTCTCCCCCACCTACATTTATAATTTATAATTCATCATTAATAATTTCTAGAATACCATATAATCCTGAGGATTGATGGCCGACCCATTGTACCACAACTCAAAATGCAAATGTGGGCCGGTGGTTTGTTCGCCCGAATTACCAATAATGGCAATCGGTTCGCCAGCCTTTACATAATCGCCCACTTTTTTTAATAAAACAGAATTATGTTTGTAAACCGAAATTAAATTATTGGAATGTTGCACCGTGATGGTGTATCCTGTTTCCGAACTCCAGTTGGCAAGTATAACGGTACCATCCAGGGTAGATTTTATCGGTTCGTTTTCCGGACCCACTATGTCGACTCCAAAATGTTTTTCTTTATTATTAAATGATGCCGAAACAATTCCTTTAATAGGAGTGAAAAAGAAGAAATTACTAATTCCGCTTTTGTTGGTTTCGGTGGCATAGGATAAAGTGTACTGGTCCTGCGACTCGATATTTTTTCGCAATGCGGCTTCTTTAGCAGAGGCATTTATTTTTAAATTGGGTGGTGCAGGATTTTTGTTGGGGCGGGTTTTGGCACTGTCGTTTTTTATATTTCCGCTCAATACATTGTTCAGGTTTTGAATAAAAAAGTTTTGTTCCGAGATGGTTTGTTCCAGCGAATCGCTTTTTAAAGCCAGCCGTATCATATCCCTTCGCACCCCCACATCGGCATAGCCGGGAATGTACTCTCTTAAAGAAGTAAATGCAAGCAACGAAATAACGAGCATGGTCATTACGATTGTAACCGAACCAATGAGGATAACCACACCCAGAGGGGTAAGGCGGAGCGAAAATTTTTCCTCAAACGTATCGTCATTCATTATCGTTAACCGGTAACGATTGCGAAGACGGGTAATAAGTTTTGTTTTTATTTTCGGAGATTCTGCCATCAGGGGCGCAAAGATAGGTTAATTTGAAGATTTGCCAATTTGAAAGTCTGAAAATGTGTTTTGTTTAATTAAAGGTACCACCTTTTAAAAAGGTGGTACCTTTATAAAGCGGGTATAAAAAACTGTCAAAATTTCTTTTTCGCTGAAAAATTTTCAGTTTGTTTTAAATAAAAAATGAAAAAATGTCACTGTTTGCAGTGGTTTTGGAAATGGTATGTAGTTTGTAAAACGGCAAACGTAATTCAAAAAATGTTTAACTAAAAACAAAGAAATCATGACAATTGTAAAATGGAAAAAACCTGCTACTGAGGGTCAGAAATCAGTAAATCCTGCATTATTTAATTCTCCGTTTTCAGGATTATTCGAAAATCTATTAGGAGAAGAGTATTTCACTAAAGAATTTGCCTCTTATGTACCTGCGGCAAATTTTTCGGAAACGAAAGATCATTTTAATTTAGAGCTTTCGGCTCCGGGTTTTGAAAAAGAAGATTTCAAAATACAAGTGAACAAAGGAGTATTAACCATTTCGGGTGAACACAAAAGCGAAAAGGAAACCACCGAAAAAAACTATTCGCGTAAGGAGTTTGCTTACGGTTCTTTTCAAAGAAGCTTTACTTTGCCCGAAGAAGCAAACGAAAATGCCATAGAAGCAAAATACGAAAATGGTATTTTGAAAATGGCGTTGGCTAAAAAAGAAGAATTGAAAAAAGAAGCTATCGAAATTAAAATTTCGTAATGCAAAGTTGTACTAATGTTTAACTTATAAAACAAATAAGCTATGAGTTCATTAATTATAAGTCTGGGTATTCTGCTTACAGGTGTGGTAAGTATCATTGTACTTGCCAGCCAGGCAGGAGCCCCTCCGAAACAAAATTCTGACAGAAAGGAAGAGAATCTAAAAGACAGCAGGTCCAACGACTTTCTGGATTTCTCCGGAGGCTTTCTGGGCATATAGTGCAACAGTAATTTTAGCAAAAAAGGGGACGGAGATATTCCGTTCCCTTTTTTTGTTTTACCTGACTCCATGATTTAGCAGGGCTTGTTTCTGCTAAAAACAAAAAATAAAAGCCTTTTTTTCGAAAAAATACAATATTTTTGCAATCCTTTCGTTATCTATAGGATAAACGAAGAACTTAAAAAATGAAATTTAAAAAAATCTATCTCTTCTTTTTGCCTTTAATGCTGGTATTACTTGGCGGCTGCAAAACCAATAAGAACAACTGGTTTTACAGGGGTTTTCATAACATGAATTCGCGCTATAACGGCTATTTTTATTCTAAAGAGAACATGAAAGAGTCAATAAAAAAGGTGGAGAAAGCCTACAAGGAAGATTATACCAAGCTGCTACCCATCTGGATTTATACAGATAATAAAACCTCCAAAGGTTTTTATGCTGATTTTGATAAAACCATCAAAAAGTCGTCAACCGTTATTCAGCGCCATGCCATTACTGATAAAAAGAAAATAAAGGAAATACCAGGTGCGGTGCGGTGGATAGACGAAAATTATATTCTTATTGGCCAGGCACATTTTTACAAGCGCGATTTGTTTTCGGCTCTCGAAGCGTTTGAATATGTAGCTAAAACCTATAATAAAATTCAGAAAGCTAAATACAGCGGTTTGTTATGGATGATGCATGCCGATAATGAAATTGGTAGCTATTCATTAACCGAAGGGATAATAGATGACATACGTAACTCCAAAGATGTGCCCGATACCCGTGAGTTCAAAAAAGAATACGCCCTGCTTACAGCAGACCTTGAAATAAAAACAGGAGAATATGCTTCTGCCATTCGCGATTTGGAAAAAGGAATATCATTTACCAAAAAGAAAAAAGAAAAAGGCCGCTATACTTTTATTCTTGCTCAGCTTTACGAAAAAGTAGGCGATAACAAAAATGCTTCCCGCCTTTTTGCATTAGTTCCTCCGTTACACCCTAATTACGAAATGGAATTTAATGCCAAAATAAACCAGGCCCGTCTATACGAGACGGAGAACGGAGACAGCAGGGAAATAAAAAGGCAGTTGGCAAAAATGCTGAAAGATGAAAAAAACATTGAGTACCGCGACCAGATTTATTATGCCTATGCAAATATCGCTTATCGCGAAAAAGATATTGCAGCAACAATGGATTACCTCAACAAATCTATAAAAGCAAGTACATCAAATACCACCCAAAAAGCTTTATCGTACTTAAAACGTGGTGATATCTACTTCGACCAGACCAATTACCGTGGTGCAGAATCCAATTACGATACCACCATGCAGGTATTGCCAAAGGATTATCCTGATTATGCAAAAATTGATGAAAAACAAAAAGCATTATCATCTCTGGTATCGAACCTGAAGGTGATAGACATGGAAGACAGCTTGCAAACATTGGCAAGAATGAGTGAAAAAGACCGGAATAGTGCCATTGATAAACTTATAGCCAAAGCGGAAGAAGAAGAAAAGGCAAGAGAAGAAGAGAAGGAAAGAAATGAAATGGTGTCGAAAGACCTGGCACCAGATAACAAACCTGCAAATACGACACAGCAAACGGGAGCCTGGTATTTTTACAACCCGGCTACGGTAAGTTTTGGAGCAGGGGAGTTTGTTAAGAAATGGGGAAACCGTAAACAGGAAGACGATTGGAACAGAGCGGACAAGAGTATTATACAAAATGCAAACACTAACGACAACGATACCACCGGACAAGGAGGAACAAAAGATGTAGCTGCAAAAACAAAAAACAAAAAAGACAGAAGCTTTTATTTGAAAAAAATACCGCTAACAGAGGATGCGATTGCCAAATCGAATATTAAAATAGTGGATGCTTATTATAATGCAGGGACTATTTATAAAGAACAGATATTAAATAACCAGAAATCGGTTGAAACACTGGAAGAGTTATTAAAACGTTATCCCGAAAATAAATACAAAATGTCCTGTTATTACCAGCTGTACAGAACCTACCTGGCCATGAACAACCAAACTAAATCGGATTATTATAAAAACATCATTCTTAATAATTACCCTGACACTCAGTATTCACAAATCATCAGAGACCCAAGCAAGGCAAAAGATCTGGCAGCAACCAAGTCGGAAGTGGAGATGTTTTATACCGGAACCTATGGCATGTATACCTCTGGCAGATATACAGAAGCATTGGCGAACTGTATAAAAGCAGAAACTGATTACTCAAAAAGCAACTTAGTTTCACAGTTTGCTTTTATTAAAGCATTGTGTATAGGCAGAACTCAGGATATCAATGCGTTTGAAGCAGCTTTGCAGCAGGTAGTTATTAAATATCCAAAAAGCGAAGTAAAACCAAAAGCACAGGAAATTCTGGATGCTATTAAAAAACAAAAAGAATCAGCAGCTAAGGATACCGCAAATGGTATTAAGCCAGCCAACGATTCCACCAAAACTTCTTCTACAGTAAACAATGATACCACTGCAGCACCAAAATTTGTTTTCAAGGAAGATGGTGAGTATTATTGGGTAATGATTTGGGACAACGGAAAGGGAAACATTAATAATTTCAAAATGAAATTATCAAATGCCACGACCGAGTCGTTTGGAACCCAGGACTTGAGTATTTCCAGCATCTTTTTGGACCTGGCGCACCAGTTAATTTCTGTAAAAACATTTGACGGAAGAGAGCAGGCCATGAACTATTACAACTTCTTTAAGGAAAGAACAGCAACTTACACCGACCTGGAGGCGGGTAGTTATCAGTCGTTTATCATTTCGGCAGAAAATTACACTGTGTTTTATAAAGACAAAAACGTGGAAGACTATCAGGAGTTTTTTGCACAAAACTATCAGTAAAACATCTATTTGAATAAATTTTTATATCTTCGCTAACTAAAATCTGGAAATTATGGCAATGTTCAACGGCTCAAACGAAAAAACCGGCTCTTCTGAAAGCAACTCCTCAGTAAATTTAATTGGTGCAGGCACCAAAATAGAAGGGGATATAATCACCAATGGAGATATCCGTATTGATGGAACTCTTACAGGTTCTATTAACGTAAAAGGCAAATTAGTAGTTGGCGCTTCCGGTATATTGGAGGGTGAAATTATTTGTCAGAATGCAGATATTTCAGGAACCGTAAAAGGTAAAATAGGTGTGGCTGAATTATTGTCTTTAAAAGCTTCCGCAAAACTTACCTGTGATATTATTACTAACAAAATAGCTGTTGAACCGGGAGCTACTTTCTCCGGTTCGTGCTCTATGGGAGGAGTAATAAAAGACATTAAAGGTGCTCAGCAACAGGAAAAATCCAAAGTCAACGAAAAAACCGCTTAACAATTACGCTAAGTATTCTGTAATGGGCTTCCAGATGGGAGCTATCATTTTTGTGGGGATGTATGGCGGTATTAAGCTGGATGAATACCTTGGCATTAAGAAATTTCCAATATTTACCATTGTCCTTTCCTTACTTTCTGTTTTCGGGGCTATTTATTTTGTTATTAAAGACTTTTTGAAAAAGAAATAACCCAACCTTTTGATATGATTAAGAATACCATCATTTTTTCCTTCGTTTTAATAGTTATTGCATTACTTTGGGACCTTTTTGTTCCTGAAAACCTGAAATCTCCGGCTTCGCCTTATATTGTTATCTACTTTTTTCTTGCCACCATTATTACTCACCGGATATTGATGAAAACCAATAAACAATCTCCACAGAATTTTATTCGGGCCTACTTGGGAACCACCGCCCTTCGACTTTTTTTAAACCTGATGATTATTATTGCCTTTATGTTGATTAACAGGGCAGGAGCCACGGCTTTCACCCTTTCTTTTCTTGTTTTTTACTTCCTTTACCTTATTTTCGAAATCATTTCTTTGCAAAAAGATTTGAAAGCAAAATAATACTTCCATTGTTAAAAGAATTCGGCAAAAAAAGCACTTATTTTTTCCCGATAAGTAGTTTAATTTTATACATTTGCACCCGATTTGAAAAAAAAGAACAACACATTCCCTGCAATGACTAACAAAATCAATATATACAAGCACTTTTTAGTAATTCTTTCATTATTCGTTTCTTTCTCTGTTTTTGCCCAGGAACCTACCATGGTTTCTGAACAAAAAGAAACCGCTTCCGAAGAACCAAAATCAGAGAAATTTAATGCAGGGGAATTAATCATTGACCACATTATTGACGCTCACGAATGGCATGTTGCCGGACATATTGCTTTACCGCTTCCCATCATTCTTTATTCTTCCGAAAAAGGACTTAGCATGTTTTCTTCTTCTCACCTGGAAGGTGGTGAAGTGTATAACGGATATAAATTAATTAAAAACGACATCGTTGAAGTAAACGAAGACGGAACAACCAATGAAGCAGCAACTGCAAAACTTTGGGACATTTCCATTACCAAAAACGTAGCTTCCATGTTTATCAGCATTTTGTTAATGCTTTGGATGTTTACTTCGGCTGCAAAAGCATACAAACGTAATCCGGGAAAAGCACCGAAAGGAATGCAGGGGTTATTGGAACCATTAATCATTTTCGTAAGAGATGATATTGCCAAATCTGCTATTGGTGAAAAAAAATACAAAAGATACCTTCCTTTTTTACTTACTGTTTTCTTTTTTATCTGGGTCAATAACTTGATGGGGTTAATTCCCTTCCTTCCGGGTGGGGCTAACTTAACAGGTAACATTGCAATTGGGATGACCCTGGCAATTGTAGTATTTTTAATCACCATTTTCACTGCCAACTGGAATTACTGGAGACACATTATCGCCATGCCCGGTGTGCCAATTGGTGTATTGGTTATTCTTACCCCTATTGAAATTTTCGGAATGTTTTTAAAACCAATGGTATTGATGATACGACTTTTTGCTAACATGCTGGCTGGTCACATCATCGCATTGTCGTTCTTTTGTTTGATATTTATATTTGCAGAAATGAGCACCGGCTTAGGTTACGGAGTAGCTGTGTTTTCTGTGGCGTTCACCATCTTTATGGGAATGTTGGAATTATTAGTTGCATTTCTTCAGGCGTATGTGTTTACACTATTAGCAGCAATGTATTTCGGAGCTGCTATTGAAGAACATCATCACGAAGAAGCACATCATTAAGATATTACTGCTGAATTCCCTTGCAGCAGATTAAATCAGGGGAAAACAAAAACAAAAAAATATGTTATCATCAATTTTATTAGATGCAGTAGCTTCAGGTGCCAATGTTGGTATCGGTTATGGTATTGCAGGTCTTGGTGCAGGTTTAGCTGCAGTAGGAGCAGGAATTGGTATCGGCCGTATCGGTGGAAGTGCATTGGAATCAATTGCTCGTCAACCAGAGGCTATCAACGACATCCGTTCGAACATGATTCTTACGGCTGCTCTTGTTGAGGGTGCTGCATTCTTTGCAATGGTTATTGGATTACTTGTAATTTTCTTGAAGTAATCTGCAATCAAATTTTCTGAACTGCAACGGTTGGTTGCAGTTCAGATTTTTAAAAACTGAAACAATTAATAAATAATATTCAATAAAAAATAATCAATAGAAAATGGAATTAGTTAAACCAGCCTTCGGTCTTATATTTTGGATGTGTATCTCTTTCGGGTTAATATTATTTATCCTTAAGAAATTTGCCTGGAGCCCGATTTTAAAAATGTTGAACGACAGAGAAACTTCCATACAGGAAGCGTTGGATTCTGCTGAACGTGCTAAAGAAGAAATGAAAGCACTACAGGCAGGAAATGAAAAAATATTAGCAGATGCCCGTCACGAACGCGATCAGTTATTGAAAGATGCGCGCGAAATCAGAGAAAAAATGATTTCAGAAGCAAAAGGCGTGGCAGCTAAAGAAGGAGAGCGTATGTTAAAATCGGCTCGTGAGAATATTCAAAACGAAAAGATGGCAGCTATCACCGAACTGAAAAACCAGGTAGGCGTTTTGTCTTTGGAAATTGCTGAAAAGATTTTAAGATCAGAACTTGCTTCTGACGATAAACAAAAAGCATTAGTAAATACTTTATTAAAAGACGTTAACTTAAATTAGTTTCAAGTTAAAAAGTCCAAAGTTCAAAGTTAGCAGCATTTAAAAACTTTGGACTTGGAACTTTCAAACTTTGAACTCAAAACAAATGGAAGGAACAAGAGTAGCAGCGAGATACGCAAAATCATTCATTGACCTGGCAATTGAACAAAATGCTTTGGAGCAGGCTTATACTGATATGAAATACATTGCAGAGGTTTGTGCTTCTACACATGAATTTGTTACATTTTTAAAAAGCCCTATTATTAAAACAGATAAGAAACAAGCTGTTTTGAAACAAATATTTGAAGGTAAGTTAAGCAAAGTAACTGATGCTTATGTTCGCTTGATTACTGAAAAAAGAAGAGAAATTTACCTTGCTGAAATTGCTCACGAATTTATTGAACAATACAAGGAAAAAAACAAAATACTTACTGCTGTGGTTACCACCGCAAACGGAATTGACGACACCATTCGTAAGAAAGTAATGGAAATCGTTAAAGGTGTAACAACAAGTGAAGTGGTATTACAGGAAGTGATTGACAAAGACATTATCGGAGGATTTATTATACGCGTGGGCGACAAACAGGTGGATGCAAGTATTGCCCGCAAGTTGAACAGTCTGAAACGCAGCTTTGCTGAGAATCCGTTTATAAAAGAATTTTAAGAGTCCTACGAATTACGAATTTTAACGAATTACGAATCGTACTAACAACAAACAACAAATAACAAACAACAAAAGAAATGGCTGAAGTAAAACCTGCAGAAGTATCTGCAATTTTAAGACAACAATTATCCGGATTTAAATCGGAACAGGAATTAGAAGAAGTAGGAACCGTGTTGCAGGTAGGTGACGGTATTGCCCGTATCTACGGACTTTCGAAAGTTCAATCAGGAGAGTTGATTGAATTTGAAAGCGGATTGAGAGGAATCGTTTTGAACCTTGAAGAAGATAACGTAGGGGCGGTAACTCTTGGTTCTTCCAATGATATTAAAGAAGGTGATGTGGTAAAACGTACCGGAAAAATCGCTTCTATCCAGGTGGGAGAAGGGATGTTGGGTCGTGTGGTAGATACCATGGGATTACCGATTGACGGAAAAGGACCTATCACAGGAACATTATATGAAATGCCCCTTGAGCGTAAAGCACCGGGAGTTATTTACCGTCAGCCGGTAAACGAGCCTTTGCAAACAGGTTTGAAAGCGGTGGATGCGATGATTCCTATCGGTAGAGGTCAGCGTGAGTTGATTATCGGTGACCGTCAGACAGGTAAAACTGCTGTGGCTATTGATACCATCATCAATCAAAAAGAATTTTATGAAGCAGGTCAGCCTGTGTTCTGTATATATGTGGCTATCGGACAAAAAGGTTCGACAGTAGCAAACATTCAGCGTGTGTTGGAAGAAAACGGAGCAATGGCTTATTCTGTTATTGTATCTGCAACCGCTTCTGACCCTGCTCCGATGCAGTTTTATGCTCCTTTTGCAGGTGCAGCTATCGGTGAGTTTTTCAGAGACAGTGGCCGTCCGGCATTAATTGTTTATGATGATTTGTCTAAACAGGCAGTTGCTTACCGTGAGGTTTCGTTGTTATTACGTAGACCTCCGGGACGTGAGGCATATCCTGGTGACGTGTTTTACTTACACAGCAGATTATTGGAGCGTGCCGCAAAAATCAATGCGAATGATGACATTGCTAAAAACATGAACGATTTGCCTGATTCCATCAAAGGAATTGTGAAAGGTGGTGGTTCGTTAACCGCTTTGCCAATCATCGAAACACAAGCGGGTGACGTTTCTGCATATATCCCTACCAACGTAATTTCGATTACTGACGGACAGATATTCCTTGAGTTAAACCTGTTTAACGCTGGTGTTCGTCCTGCTATCAACGTGGGTATTTCGGTATCTCGTGTGGGTGGTAATGCTCAGATTAAATCAATGAAAAAAGTGGCAGGTACCTTAAAACTTGACCAGGCACAATACCGTGAGTTGGAAGCGTTCTCTAAATTCGGTTCGGATTTGGATGCTGCTACCAAAGCAGTACTTGACAAAGGTAGCCGTAACGTGGAAATTCTTAAACAAGGACAGTTTTCGCCAATGAAAGTGGAGCAACAAACAGCTATTCTTTATTGCGGAACCAAAGGCCTTTTGAGAGATGTGCCGGTAAATAAAGTAAGAGAATTTGAAGCAGAATTCATTGCTTTCCTTGAAGCAAAACATAAAAACGTATTGAACGATTTGAAAGCCGGTAAATTAACTGATGACATTACCAACGTATTGGAAACAGTAGCAAAAGATTTATCGAGAGGGTATAAAAACTAATTAATTGATGTGCAGATTTACCGATGTGCGGATTAATGCAATTGGTACATTGGTAAATCGGTACATTGGTACATCAATAAAATGGCAAATTTAAAAGAGGTTCGTAATCGTATAGTATCTGTAAGCAGTACGCAGCAGATAACAAGCGCCATGAAAATGGTGAGTGCGGCTAAGTTGCGTAAAGCGCAGGATGCCGTTACCGCTATGCGTCCGTATGCTGGCAAGCTGAAAGAATTACTTGAAAATTTAAGTGCAAGTATTTCTGACGGAAAATATTCTCAGCAGAGAGAAATTAAAAATGTATTGCTGGTGGTTATTACCTCTAACAGAGGATTGTGCGGTGGATTTAATGCAAACGTTATTAAAGCAACCACCCGTCTGGCAAGAGAAGAATATGCAGGCAAAAAAATATCGGTGCTTTGCATTGGTAAAAAAGGAGCTGATTTTTTCAAGAAAACAGAATACGGAATAGTAGGTACAGTAGGTACAGATATGCCCCGCGGATTAAATGAATTGTTTGATCAGTTGATTTTTTCAAACGTTGCACCGGTAGCTGAAAAAGTAATGCAATTGTTTGCTGATGGTCAGTTCGACAGAGTGGATTTGATTTACAACCAGTTTAAAAATGCAGCAGTGCAGATTACCACTGTGGAGCAGTTTTTACCGGTAAAACCACCTGCAGCATCTGCCACCAAAAAACATTCGGTAGATTACATATACGAGCCTAACCAGGAAGAAATTGTAAAAACATTGATTCCTCTTTCATTAAAAACACAATTATTCAAAGCATTGCGCGACTCGTTGGCTTCCGAACACGGTGCCCGTATGACTGCCATGCACAAAGCAACCGACAATGCCGGTTCATTAATAAAAGAATTGAAACTGATGTACAACAAAGCCCGCCAGGCTGCTATTACTAATGAGATATTAGAGATAGTGGGTGGTGCTGAGGCGTTGAATGGTTAAAAGATTTAAAAATTCAGATTTCAAATTGTTATTAAGGGGTACAAGAAATTGTATCCCTTTTTTTTGCAAAAGGTACTACCTTTTAAAAAGGTAGTACCTTTAATAAATAAACAAAAAGTCCCCCGATTAATCGAGTGGCTTTTTGTCTTGGTCTATATACAAAACATTCTACTCAGAAATACAATCTTTTAAGCCCTAAATTAATTATTTATAAAAACTTCCCTAAGTTAATTATATCAAGCCTTTCAAAGCAAAACTCCTCATTTCCCAAATACCAATTATTGGTTATAACCAATAATTGAACCCAAAAAATT
This sequence comes from Bacteroidota bacterium, assembly GCA_947479085.1. Classification (GTDB taxonomy): domain Bacteria; phylum Bacteroidota; class Bacteroidia; order 2-12-FULL-35-15; family 2-12-FULL-35-15; genus 2-12-FULL-35-15. Next base: position 18,710 of record CANJYB010000021.1, read on the forward strand.
TCTTTTTTCTTCCAAAGCTGGCAGGTTTTTAAAATCCGATGCTATAAACGAGTTTGATTTTTTTATTGGTTTTGCTACGAAGATTTATTAATATAAATTCTTCTGAAACGGTTGTCTCCTGCCTTTAATAAATATTTATGAAGCTGGTCCACCTTATCCTGGTCAGTTATATCTGTTCTTTCTAATATGTCTATTAAAACCCGTTTACTTTTTTTACCCATCACATTTACTGCATATAAGCCTTCTTCCCTTAATAAGCTTTCGAGGTTAAACTTTTCATTTCTCAAATTATTGATTTCAGTGTATTGTTTTGCGATTTTATTATTACTATCGGTAATAAATATTTTTAACCTCCTGTTTTCTTCACTTGTCATTTCATGGTGTTTCATCAGTTCTGTCAGCAGCAGCTGAGTATTTACTCTTACTGCGGGTTCAAAACCATATTTGGTAAGAATAAATGAATTACCATTTTCGTCTTTATAAATATTTTCTTTCAAGTGAGTTAGTTTTAAACAGCGGGCTATAATGTCGTAAGCTGTTTCGGTATTTATAAAATCATTGTTCATGGTGATGTCTTTTTAATGAACAAATATACAGCTTAAAAATCTCGGAATAAAATATTTTTAAAGACATCGTTTTACGTATTTGTCCGCGATATGGCGGACAATGTTTGGTTTGCGGACAAATTGCGGACAAAACTTATTTCATACTCTTATATATTTATATCCGAAATGAATGAAGGACAATTTTTAAGAGATAAGCTAAAGGAAGCCCAAAAGAAAATAACATTTGATAAAAATGTGTTTTGGGGAAACATTGGTGCGGGCCATACTAAAGGATACCAGTTGTGTCATCTGGAAACTCTTCCTGAACCTTACAGGTCGAACGTTCAAAAACATTTTAAAGTTAAATTCACTGACCTCAAAGAGAGAAAAACCCGGAATTTGCTGAAAGCAAAAAGGACATAACGATAAGAAAACAGCAAAACAAAATAAGGGATTTAAAAAACACGGTAACAAGTAAGGAAATAGAAATAAAAATACTGGAGGATGAGTTGATTCTTTACAGAAGCCTGAACGAAAATAAAACTGTAAAAAGTAAAAAGAAAAAAAACGACAAGTAGCGATGCATATCATTGGCATCCGGTTAAGTTAAAACCCGAAAACTCATCATCCGATTAAACAAAATGATTAAAACATTGAAAATAACCTGTATGGCAGGCAACAGTTGGTTAGCCAAATGTTACCTGATAAACCAATCAGGTGGCATTTGGGCAACAAAATGCTACCTGATTGGTTTGGCAGGCAGTACTTTGTTGCCCCAAAGTAAGCTGACCAGATAGTCAGGTGTTACTTTACCTGCCAGGTGTTACCTGCAGGGGTTGGCAGGTAACATTTTAGCAAAAATAACAAGCCTGCCAATGTAGTAAACAGGCATTTTGAAACAAAAGAATTACTCAACTTTATAAATATCAATACATTAATCTTAAAAACAAGTTAAAACCATGTCAGCAGAATCATTTCAAACTCCAAAAAGCAATCGCACACGCCTGATAGGGCTAAATGGTGCAAAAACTAAAAATGACGCCCTTGGTTCGGGCAGTTACCTGAGCACGGCTACCAAAGGCAAGTTAAACACCAATCAGCCGCTTTATAAAGGCAAAATGAACTTGCGGGCCATAGCCAGCAGCGATTCGCAATTGGCTACTGCTACCAGCAATGCCTCTAGCACGCTGCTTCGCAGAAAATGTTCCCGGTTTATCCAGGTATTTGGCCTGGGAGTGGACGATGGAGCTTTTTTACGCTCCGATTTTGCAAAGTATCAGTTGGAAAGTAATGGCAACCTGCCCGATATGGGCACTGATGCCGAACTGGTAACTGTGGCTGATAACCTAGTGACAGGGGAAGCTGCCCGGATAGCGGCAGGGCAACCTGCTATGAGCAACCCTGATATTACAGAGGTAAGCAACCTGCTCACCATACTTAACACCAACCTGACAGCTGAAAATACGGCTAAAGATGCATTGAAAACTGCTGAGCGCAATGTTAACGACCTGAACGAAGTGGTGGACGACACGCTGAGGTTTGTAGCCAAAGAAGTGGAAGCCAAGTTCAGCGACCGCAGCCCGTCAGAAAGACGCGATGAAGGCAGGTTATGGGGCTTCAGGTATGCGCGAGTGGGAAGTACTAAAAGGGTTACCGGAACGGTGCGAGATAGCGTAACGGGTGATGTAATTATAGGAGCGGATGTGTTTTTTGAAAACGGAATAAACGATGCTACCACCACTGCCATCGGTTATGAACTAAACACCTCGCTTATGGGCGACCAGGTAATAAAAGCCGCTCATGTGCTTTACCTGCCTTATTCAAGCACTGTTACACTTGTTGAAAATACCAACCCGGTGGTGGATATTGTGATGGTGAGGATTTAGGATTGCGGATTTTTGATTTCGGATTGGTGCTAATAATCCAAAATTTAAAATCCGAAATCCGAAATAAAAAATCCTGCTCTTGAAAGAGGGTAGGATTTTTTTGTTTAAAGGAAATAAAAGGTATTTTTACGGGGAAATTAAAAAGAAGATGATGAAAAGATTTACATTGATCATACTCTTCCTTTTATTCAAATTGATTACTAGTGCACAAAATATTAGTAAGGTGTTTGATAAGGAGGAGCCATTAACATATTTTGGATTGGATTTTTACAAGGCAAAATTAATAGGTAATTTCGGTAGTACTCCTATTGTTCTTATTCCACAATGGAATTATAATGTTGCAAGCAATCAAAAAAGATTTGATATTCAAGGTTCTTTTAATAAAAAAGTTATTAAATATGATATGGATCCTGTAGTGGTTAGAAATGATAGCATTAAAAAAAATAAATTAATGGGATATAATAACGCATTACTTACCGATGAGGAAATACAACAGGAAATAAATGTTTTACCAGTTGGAGAAATGAAAAATGGGATGGGGGTTATTTTTTTAGTCGATTATATAAATAAAAATGAAGGAATAAGTGCCGTAAATATTACATTTTTTGACATCGCCACAAAACATATTTATTTCTCACAAATAATGGAGGGCGAACCGGGAGGGGTATCTCTTCAAAATTATTTTATTAAGGCCATTGAAGATATATTAATACAAATAAAGGGAGGCGAGTTCAATAAATGGAAACGCAATTACACTGATAAATAAGCGATACAAAAACAACCACCCTCACCTTTTCCGAACAACAAAAAAACACTTCTTTAACAATAACTGATGTTTTAGGAAATATAGTTCTTCAATCAACAATAAACAGTAATCAATACACAATTGATATGAGCGGGTATGCAAAAGGGGTTTATTTTGTGAGGGTAACGGATGCTTCGGCAGGCTCAGCACAAGTGAAAAATGTGATGAACAGGAAGATAATTAAGAATTAACCGCAGAGAAAAAGGAGGAAACGCAGAGAACCGCAGAGTTTAATATCTCTGCGGTTCTCTGCGTTTTCACTTCTCTGTTTGCTCTGCGGTAAAATAATTTTCAGGAAAAAGAAAAAACTTATCTTTGTATCGTGCAATCCAAAAAGTTAAATCTATGTATTGATACTTCATTGGAAACTAAAACAGAAAAACAAAAAGATTTTGATGCAGTAAAGTTTATGCGTCAGGTAAGAGATGAGATCAGTAAAGAAACTCAAGGCATGGACTTCAAACAATTGAAGAATACAATTTATATTACTGATGTGTTTGATTGCCGTCAAAACCCTGAAAAAATGAAAAGATAATATTGCAATAAAAGGCTTCTCCTTTAATTATTTTTTCTTTTCCTCCTTGTCTTTCAGTTTCACTTTTACATCCACATCCACATCTTCGGGCTTGGGAATCAACTCCCCTATTTTACTATTATTAAGTGCAGGAATTAAAGTAGGAGCTATTTTCCCGATGGGTTTATACAGAAGCGATTCTTCCTTTGTTTTAAATGAAATCAGCGGATACGATTTTTCGATAGCATCCATCACAAAAATGATGACACTCATTACCATTGCAAATTTTAAGGCACCAAACACCGCCCCGCATACTTTATTTATTCCGCCCAATGCCATTCCTGAAACCATTTTTTGCACCAGTTTGGCAATAAAGAATACCGTAATAATAATGCATAAAAAAGTAACAGCAAACGATACTACCGGCAGGTAAGGCGAATGCCAGTTGAACCAACCTGATATTTTAACGGCTACAAAATCGGAAAAGTGAATTCCTCCCCATACACCCAGGCCAAAAGCTACCAGCGAAGCTGCCTCTATTATGAGTCCTTTGGTAAACCCTTTATAAAGTCCCCAAACCAGAGGAATACAAAGAATAATGTCGATATAGTTCATTTATATTTAAGCTCTTATGCAACCATTTCTGGCTTTATTGCGTCTATTTATATACAAAGAAAGATTATATTTGGTCTTTATTTCTATTTATTCATTTAAACTTATTAAAACATCATTGTCAATTAAACTTATCTCTATGAAAAAAACATTACTTACCTCAGCCTTATTCTTAATCCTGTTTTCATCTGTCAGTTTTGCTTCACATATTTCGGGGGGAGAAGTAAGTTACCAATCGGTAGGGGTCAATCAGTTCAAAGTAACATTAGCACTCTATTGGGATTGCCAAGGCATTAATCCCGGAAATACAGCCAGTATGAACACCACCAATGCCTGTGCATTAACTGATATGAATTTCACGGTAAATCTGGATACTACTTACGAAGTATCGCAACTTTGTCCTTCCGTTCTTTCCACTTGCTCAGGAGGTTCAGCTCCAGGAATGAATAAAAATATATATTCGGCTATCATTACCCTTCCGGGGGGCTGCACCAACTGGACGTTTGTACATACTTCCTGCTGCAGAAATACCATAACAAATGCTCCCAATGGTGATAGTTATTCCTATTATGCAACTTTGAATAGTGTTGCTGCACCATTTAACGACTCTCCTTATTTCACTTCTCTTCCTTTTCCTCTTGTTACAGTCAGTCAACCTTTCTCCTGCAATCCTTGGGTGCACGAAATAGATGGCGATTCATTATCCTATTCTTTGGTAAATGCAATGTCAACAGATGTCACCACTTCTGTTACTTATGCCGGAGGTTATTCCGGTGCGGTACCAGTTCCGGGAATCACCATTGATGCGGCTACCGGGCAGATAAACCTTACCCCTGCCTCCATCGGTACGTACGTTGTTTCCATATTAGCAACCGAATACAATAGCTCCGGAGTTATGGTAGGAGCAGCAGTAAGAGATGTTCAAATGATGGTAATCAATGGAACCAACCAATCCTTAGCTGCAGGCAGTGGGGTAATTACAAACCTTACCGGTGCAACCCTTATTAACAGTAATACCATACAAAGCTGTGCAACTTTACCTTTCTCTTTTCAGTTAACTTTTACCGACCTTAATGCCGGTGATATATTAGGCTTTACTTCTGATATTGCAACTCAAATGCCGGGAGCAACCATTGTTTCTACAGGTACTAACCCAATGACACTGACAGTAACCTGGACGGCTCCTCCAATAGCTGCATTCAATAACATTTACTTTTCATTAAATGTTGCTGATAATGCCTGCCCTGCTCCGGGACAACAAACTTTTCAATACTACATCCTTCCATTTCCTACCGTAAATCTTGCTTTAGGTCCTGATGTAACTGTTCCTTGCGGAACAAATACCTATAATGCATCCACCACTTCATTGGGTGCTGGTGTCACATACAATTGGACTGCCGGGGCTTATGGAACCATAACAAGCGGACAGGGAACAAATTCGATTACTATAACATGGCCTTCATCCGGCAGTACACTTGTTACCGAAGTTACCTGCACCGCTGTAGGTTTTCCTTATTGCGGTACCATTACCGATACCATGAACCTGACTATTAACGGGGCTCCCATTCCAAATTTTGTTATGGTTCCCGATTCCACCAATGCTTTAAATTACTGGGCTTTTAATTCAACCGTTAATGCCGGAATAACCTATAGCTGGGATTTCGGAGATTTAACCACCTCATCGTTACCAAGCCCTACGCATACTTACGCAGCCCCGGGAACCTGTAACGTTTGTTTAACCGAAACTTCAGGCACCTGCAGCAATTCCACCTGTATTCCACTTGTGGTTACCGGAACGTTAAATACCTGCCTGGCTTTGTTTAATGTAGCTCAGGATACCGCATCTTCCAACCCGAATGCTTATTTAATTACTGACTTGTCGTATGGTTCAAACCTTACTTATTCCTGGGATTTTGGAGACACTACTACTTCAACAGCTCAACACCCTAGTCATACCTATCTTGGTGGCGGTCCTTATCAATTATGTTTAACAGTAGATAACGGTGCCGGTTGTACTCAAACCTATTGTGACTCTTTATTTGCAGTAGATTCATTGCATGCTCACCTTCAGCCCATAGCTATTAATGTTGTAGATGGAACTCCATTTGGAACCACCGTAGCTGTAAATGAAACTGCCGCAGAAAATGAAGAGTGGATAATTACCCCTAATCCTTCAGCAGGAATAGTAACCCTTACAGGTTCAAAATCAAAACCGGAAAGCTTAAAAGTAATGAATGTGTTTGGAGAAGTAATAAGCGAACAACTTATGTTAAACAACGGACAATGGACAATAGATTTAACAAAGGAAGCCAAAGGAATTTACTTTGTGCAAATACAAACCGAACGCGGCAGTATTAATAAGAAAATAATAAAAGAGTAAAAATTGAAATCGAAAACAAACTATTTACTTACAATTATTTTAATTGTCACGTTTTGTTTTCAGACTCTGGCCGATTACACACTTACCAACCCGACAGGTTTCCAGCACCTGTCGGGTTTAACCAATCCGCAATCAGCATCACAACTCACCTCCCTCCTTCCTTCGGTTTTACAAAAAGGCGACCCTAAGGAGAAAAAGTCTTCGAAGAAAAAGAAGAAAAAAAAGGTTCACAAAAAGAAGAAAAAGAAGAAAAAGAAAAAAAAGAGTAAAAGGAAAAAGAAAAAAACCTTAAAAAAAGGAAAAAGCAGGAAAAAGCATGGGATTAGATAGCCAAACCGGATTTTAATTTTCATTTAATAGGTAAAACTTAAATAAAAACAATACTATTTTGGATAGTTGATTGCTTCCACTCAATAGAATGTCGTCCGCATTAAATAGCATGTCGTCCACATTAAATAGAATGTCATTTCCATCAGATAGAATGTCACTTCCACTCATTAGATCGGTAATTCCTCTCAATCGATTAACAGAATCAGAGAATAGTTTGGCAAAAACATCAAAACTTTCATCATTTCGTGTCAAAATGTCGGTAGTTTCGCTTTGTTTATCCTCTCTTCCGGCTTTTAGGGGAAATAAAATAAACTTCTTCCGGATAATATCAATTACCTTGCGGTTCTTTTCTTAAAAAAAACAATTTTCTCATGCAACCATTCATTTATTCCATACATCTCTATAGGTAACAAACCATTTAATCTATTAATAAACTTTATTATAATAAACTATGAAAAAACAGTACTTTCTATTCATCATCATTGCAGCATTTTCTTTTTCAAAAGCAAAAGCTCAGGCATATTCGCAAGGCGATATTCAGGTTTTTCTGCAACCAAACGGCTCTCACGACTCCACCACCTGCTCCAGTATGGGCCAAATGATGTATATGATTACCATTAACAATTCGTTTATGGGTGATGATGTAATTGTAAAAGACCAGTCGGGTGGATTTGTAGTTTACCAGGAAACAAATATTAATGGTCAAAACCCCTGGTATGTTATGGCTCCAATAGGTAATGCTTTTGGTTTTGTAACCGATGATATGGTAACAGGAGGTTTCGCTAATTTTTTTGGTGGAGTTAACAAAGTAATTTCGGGAACAGATACTGTTTTTAATATTTATAATTTTTATCAGATTCCGGTTCCTAACCCTTGTCATTATGCAAGTGTCTCGGGAACAGTATATGTAGATTATAATAATGATTGTTCTTATAACGGAACGGATGTGGGACTTAATTCTGTCGGGGTTTCTTTAAACGAAGCTTTAAACAGTCCATCCATGTCATCCGCATCTTATAGCGGCTATAGCAATGGTAGCGGTAATTATAGTATTCAAGGATTACAATCCTGGATGACCGGGTACACCGTAAGCATCCCTTCCTATTACCAGTTTATTTTCCCATCCACAGCCTGTTCTCCGGTGGTTTATAATTATACCACTTTGCCCCAAACGGGTGTGGACTTTTCGTTGCAATGCACCAGCAATATAGATGTGCAATGTGCAGCTGCTTCTCAGGGCATTGTTCGTCCTAATCTTCCTTTTATATTATCTCCTTACATTAGCAATACAGGATGTAATAATGCTTCCGGAACATTAACACTTGTGCTGGATGCCAATGTGGTGTATAATGCAGCCATGAGTTCCAACCCCGCTACCACCGTAAATGGTGATACCCTTACCTGGAACTATACCAACTTAAATAGCCTAAGTAACAATGCATACTGGAACAGTTTTATGGCTGGAGTTTATCTTACTCCCACCACTGCTGTTACTTCGGGAAGTACACTTTGTTTTCATGTATATACCAATGTTCTTGCGGGAGATGTAAATGCAGCCAATAACGATTATTCCTTCTGTCTTCCTGTTGTAAATTCTTACGACCCTAATTTAAAAGAAGTAAGTCCGCAGGGAGTTGGTCCCGGAGGAGATATTCCTATGGCCACAGACGAACTGACATATACCATTCACTTTCAGAATACCGGAACTGCTGCTGCATTTAATATAAGTATAAAAGATACATTGGATGCTGATATAGATCCTGCTAGTTTAAAAATACTTGGAACCAGTCACAATGCTACTCCTCTTTGGGCGTCACCGGGAGTGGTGCAATTTAATTTTAATAACATCAACTTACCCGACAGCACCAGCAACGAACCGGCAAGTCACGGATTCATCCGTTTCAGTGTTAAGTTAGTTGCTGCATTGCCTTCGGGAACTGTCATTCAAAACAAGGGTAGTATTTATTTCGATTCCAATCCTGCTATTGTAACCAACACAGTAACCAACACACTTTCGTCCACAGTAGGTATTAACGAAACCGAAAGCACCAACGGGCAGGTTTCTGTTTATCCTAATCCGATGGATGACAATACTACTTTTTCTATCAGGGAGAATAACACGAACGAATCGTATTCTTTCGAACTGATGGATGTGGTTGGTAAAACAGTTAAAATAATTAAAGACATTAACACCAAACAATTCACCATTTCCCGTTCGGGATTAACAAATGGAATTTACTTTTATAAAATAAATTCAAAAGAAAGCGTAATAGGTGTTGGAAAAATAGTAATTCAATAAAACTTAAAACCATTTTTAATCCGAAAGGCATTTCCCAGAAAAGGGAAATGCCTTTCCTGTTTTTAATACACCCACTGCCGAAAAAGGAAAATATTATCTTTGTCCTAACCAAACCAATTAACTATTTTGGAATTCGAAGATTTTGTTCAGGCTCCCATCGACCCCGAAACCATTCATCTGGAGTTGGAAAGAGAATATCCTTTTTACAGAAAGTTGAATGTTGAATTAAAACACCGGTTCCTCGAGCGTATAGGAAATTTTATTGAACAGAAAAAATTTGTTGCTCGCCAAAGCCTTGTTTTAAACGATACCGTTCGGATTATTATTTCGGCCTGTGCAGTGCAGGTTACCTTTGGCCTCGATACATATACCCTTGATACATTCGAATACATTGTCATTTATCCCGATGTGTACGAATCACCGATAACCAAAAAGATGCACAAAGGCGAAACCAATCTGAATGGTTTTATTTGCCTGAGCTGGAAACACATATTGGAAGGAATAGAAAAACCGAATGATAATTACAATCTTGGCTTGCATGAATGGACCCATGCCCTGCGGTTCAACAGTATTAAGTATGAAGAGACGGATTATTTTTTTGACGGATATATTAATAAGTGGGTGGCCTGTGCTTATCATGAATACAATAACCTGAAAAGCGGAAGGCCCAGTATTTTCAGAAAGTACGGAGCCACCAATATTCATGAATTTCTGAGTGTGGTGGTCGAACATTTTTTTGAATCTCCAGATGAGTTTCGCGAAAAAGCAAAAGACCTGTTTATTCAACTCTGCATTTTACTTAACCAGGAACCCGACAACGAACATTCGACACAAATAAATGTAAGAGACCTCTACCTGCAAACCAACGAAGATACTCCTGAAGAACCTTTTCCACCGGTGTTGGTATTCGAAGCGTCTTTCTGGAGAACACTCTTAAACCTGAAATGGCAAGTGGTTCGCGTTCTTTTTATATTGATCATCCTCCTGCCCAATCAAAACTTAATTTCCAATATTATTTCGTTTCTTATTATTCTTTCGGCAGTGGTATACATGAACGGAAAGTATTTCACCATCATGTTTTACGAAAACAGCATTTACCTTCAGTCGGGATTCGTTCAGGCCCTGTCGCGAAAACTTACTGTCAATTATCACTCATTAATAAAACTTGAAATATACGACAGTAACCTGGACATTACGGATGGAAAGGCTTTTCAGTTAAATTATTATAACGGAAACAAGTTTATTAAAAAGACCGCCTACTGTTCAGCCATCGATGTTCCTCACGAAAAGATAACGAGCTTTCTTGCCAGGAAAAATGTATTGATTCTTTTTCCGGATTAAGTAAAACAAAAAAGGCAATCCTTTCAGATTGCCCTTTTTGCGTTGTTTAGTTTCAATTAACTAATTACCACCATCCACTAACGTTATATGTCACAGATTTTGGTTGACCATTACCATAAGCAACACCAACATCTCTGTAAGCTTTAATCATCTCACTGGTTTGTTGTTGTTCTTTCAACTTATAGTTCCATTCGCGTTTGTCAATTTCCTGAACGCGTTTTGATATTTTTCCTGCCAAAGCCTGAACATCTTTAAAACAAGCTGCTCCCGGGTCAACAGATGAAAGTATTTCTCCTGCAGAATTAGCAGCATTTACATCCTGGTTTGCATTCCAAAGGTTAGTAGCTTCTGCCAGTTTCAGTTTACATTCTCTGTCTATTTTTTGTTTGTAAATAGGCGCAACTGCAGCAATACATTTATCAAAACACTCCTTGCAAACATCAGGTACCGAAGTTAATTTATAAATCGCTTCGTCTTGCTGGTTCTGCGTAGCCAATGATTGAGCTTCCTTAATAATGAAATCACATTTTGTATTATAGTATTTCATGATTTTGTTTTTACCTTCTTCAATAAAAGCCGCATAAGCAGGGTCGTTTGTTTTAATCATTTTAATACCTTCTATATATGCTTTGGTATCATTGGTTCCAACTCCTTTTACTGAAACTGTTTTACTTGCAAACTTGGTTCCGTCTATTCCGTCACCAATGTATAAAGTAATGTCCAAATTAAGAGCAGTCATTGGCGGAGGTCCGGCAACAATGTCTTTTGACATAGTAACAATGTTAGCAGTAATAATAAAGCGCTCGTTTAAAGCACTTCCTCCAAGTCCGTTCGCAGAAACAATCTGACTTAGTTTATTAGTCAGCATGTTTCTTGCCGCATCACTCATTTTATCTACCTGTTGAGGAACGTATGCCGCTATGGTCAATCGTCCTGCATCTTCCGACTTACCAGCAGTGTTTTGTGCAACAGCACCAAAACCAAGTGCAACAATAGCACTAAGGGTAAGAAATATATTTTTATTTTTCATGGTTTTTTATTTGTTATTAATGTTGGTTTAACCCTACCCCCGTCAGGGTTTAGAACCCTGACAGGGGTAAAATGTAAGTTATCTAAATTATTTATCTCCCAATACTATTGTTGCCTGTCCAAGTCCTTTCATCATCAATTTGTTGGTGATAGAATAAGGTGGTGAATTCAGAAACTTTTGTAATCCTTTTACAAAACCTCTTGCATCAGTAGCGTTTCCGCCAGCATCGTATAATGGAATACGAACTTGTTCGAACAACATCATGTTTTCAGTAGCATCAGTAGTGCTGAATCTTCCTTTCACGGTGTTTGCTTTCAACCAGTCTTCAATAACAGCACTTAATTCTTTTCCACCGAATTCTTTTTCCAAATCTCCATCCCATGAATCAAATTTCTTAACACGGATAACGATTTCTCTTCCGTTTTCGAACATGTCATCAAAATGTTTTTGCAACGTACCGTTAAAATTATCCAATTGAGAAAGCACTGCTTCTTCTAATAATACAGGCAATTCAGCAGAAAAAGAAGGAGCACCTGTACCTTGTGCGGTAGCCACTTGTTTATCCGTGTATGAATCCAATCCTTGTAAGTTAAAAGTAATTGATTTTTTAGGACCGGTAGTATTTACAGTCCAGGTAAGTTGCATAATAATATCTGCTTTTGCAGTTTTCTTTAATTTATCAACCGGGCTTTCAGCAACAGACGCTCCACCTTTACTGGTAAGCATTGCGTTTTCTGCACTTTCCGATTCCAATGATTTTAATGCTGACTCGGCATTTTTCAAAGGAAATCCTCTGTCTGCCATCAACCCGTTTATTTTACTGATAACGTTTACCAAATCAGAACTTGTTTGAAATGCTTTTTTATAATCAGGCACTTTTACTTTTGTTCCCTGGTTATCATATTCAATCATAAATCCGTTTTGATTGCACCAAACATCACTTGGCAAAATCATTATCGTTGGTTTTTTGGCTTGTCCGAAACCTGCGTTAACCACCAACATAACGCTGCATATTGCGAGTACTAATTTTTTCATATCTGTTTTTTATTTGTTTTTAAGGGATTACTAAAATATTATCTGCTATCATTTTTTGTTTTAACTCCGAGCGTTTTACCAGAACCACTATACCATAGGTTACACCATTTTCTGCCGACTTACGGTCAGTAGCTCTTGTGAAAATTCGGATGGGTTCATCGCTCATGGAGGTGTACTTTAAATACTCTCCGCCATCAGTAAAAAATTTATTGAAGTATGCCTCCTGTTTTTCCTGGATGTTTACTTCGTTCAATACCGGTTTAGGGTTGCATTCAGTTTTTCCTCTGAAGTTGCCTTTGAATAATACATCTCTCACAGCATTTTTTTTAGCCTGTTCAATAGCATCATTTTTTGAGTTACCAAATCCGTAGGCTTTCAGTGTTTGAGAACCATCGCCCTCTAAACCCAAACATTCGGTTTCGTAAGTATAGTCTCCGGCTATCTTCTTTTGAGCTCTCTGGGCAACTCCGCTTAGGGAAGATGCCGCAACAAGAACTGCGATTGCAATTATTTTTTTCATTGCTTGTTGGTTTTAAAAATTAAAATCCTGAGGTCAATCCTCTGATTACACCGGCAGCTTCTAGGTCTTTACGCAAAGCATCTTTCATTACAGTAACTACTACCCCAACTTTGTATTCTTTACCTACTTTCATTACATCTTCAGCAGCCACTGCACCATCGCTTGATTCAGAAACGTATTTCATGTATTTACCACCGTCTGCAAAAAAGCTTTCAAAAAATTCAGCTTTTTGTTGTTCGATAGCAGGGTCAGTTGCCAATGCTTTTTGAGATACACAACCTTGTCCGCCACCTGCAAACCCTTTAAAAATAACACCGTGAACAGCGTTCTTTTTTGATTGTTCTTTTGCTACTGTAGCTTTTTTGGAGTAACTCCATACTTTAATTAAATAGGTACCTGCTGCACCATTTCCCATACATTCAATTTCGTACCGGAAATTATCAGTATCTGCATTTGCTTTTTTCTCAGCCTTTTTTGTTCCTATTTGTGCTGAAACGGTATTTGTAAATACCAATCCGACAATAAGGGTTAAGGCACACATAATTGATGTTGTTGTTTTTTTCATAATTGATTTGTTTTTAATTGTGGTTTTGTTTTTTTGCGATTCGATATTAAAAATAATGCCACAAATTAAAAGGTAAACTTTTTAATTTGTGGCATTTGTTTGATTAATTCATTTGTCTGATAAGCAAACCGGCATAGAACTTACTGTTTCCGCCTTTAAATAAAGTTCTGTCTACTTTAGGTTTTGCAGCAGCGTTGGCACCAGTTGCGGTAGCGTCAGCCGGAGCTGTAGCTTCTGATTCCTGCATCAAATCTGCCATATAACGGTTGTCCCAGATTTGGGTATCGTCTACTTTTATTTTTCCAATTCTGTTATAAGTAGTTTTCCCTGTTTTAGGATCTACTGTTTGTTCCAATACTTCGTATTTATCTCCTGCTTCCAGACCTTCTTTCAAACCAATTTTAGCAGTTGCAGGGTCCCCTGTAAACAAAGGAGTTTTAGTTCTGAACACTTCGTAGGATTTCTCTAATTTAGCAATTACTGCATCTACTGAATTAACTGTAGCAACTGAAACTAATTCATCATCCGAACGTTTTTGTTTTAAAGATAAAGGCACATTAGCCATTGCTTTTTCATCTCCTATGTATTTTAATTTGAATAAAGAGGTATTATCAAATGCTTCTTTTTTCTTTGCATCTAAGCTTGAAGCGTCCATCCATAAATCCTGATAAAATACAGCCTCAATAGAATCGTTCCAAACCAATTGATATAAGTAAGAAGTAGTTTGAACAACGTAACCTTCAGTTAATTTTTTAACTGCTGCCTGTTTTGCTGCTTCCAGTTCAGGAGAGTTGGTTTTAATACCTAATTTTGAACCTGCTGCACTTCCAAGTGCACCTCCGCCAGCAGACTGAGCAGCATCATAAATTGCTTTTTTGCTGATGTAATTTAAACGGGTAACTACCACAAAAGTATTACCAATTAATTCCTGACCTGCATCTGCAATAGATGCTAAACCTCTTGCTGATTTTTTTGCAATATTAATTTGCATTTCTGATGCATTATAAGACCCTCTCTCTCCGATAAGATTCATATTGAAACCACCTTTAGCATCTCTGTTAAACCATTTAGCCACCATGTCTCTTGCCACATGGTTTTGGGTAAGGTATTTGTCGATAATCTGTGGAAGGTATTTCGTGTTGGTAGTGTCTACCAATCCTCCGGAAGCAGAGGATGCAGCACCTTTCAACATTGTTTTACCTTTCCCTTCTTTTTCCACTTTACCTTTTTCCTCAGCGGTTAATGCATATTTTCCTGAATCGAACGAACGAACCGCTAATGTATGGTCGTTAAATTTTTCAGGAATTGGTGCTTTAACAAAAGCAGTTTTGATAACATCTGCTTTTACCAGGCCGGCATCATCAATAATAATAGTGTGTAGTGAACTTCTGCGATATTTAATATCTGCAGTTTTTGTTTGCGCACCTGCTGCGAGGGAGGCAAACACAAATAATGTAACGTAGCATGCTTTCATGTCTTTTCCTTTTTTGTTAGTTTTTTTAGATTAATATTAATAATTTTTATATTGGGCAAATGTATAATTATTTTTAAATAATAAAACACCTGTTTAAACCACAAATAGACTTTTTTGAAATACCCAAGGAACTCTTTTTACTATCAGCATTAATTAATAAGCGAAAAAAGAGAATGTGAAATAAAGTTATTAACAAAACATTTCAGCCTTCGCAAATTTATTTTTTTAAGTATAAATCTCTTGTTTTTTGATTTTAAGGAAACTTTTTGCTTAAAAACATATGAAAGAGAGAAATCAAAAAATTCTATTGCTTCATTAACAGAATTGCTTTCTTTAAAACATTGTCCTCGCTTTGAATAACCGGATAGTAACCTTCCGAGTTCCAAATGGTTCTTGCTATTAATGCTTTCATTTGATTTTTTATTATCGCAGACGATGCCCTTATTTGTTTTTCTTTCCTGACAACTTTGTTTTTTTCGCCATACTCAACAAATTCATTCAACAAAGCATCCGAAACCTCAAACTCCTTATTATACTTTTCTACAGTTGTGTACACTGCGAATTTCTTTCTGTTTTTATCTGCGTATTCAAAAGCAAAATCGTTTATCAACCCACTGTACAAAACTTCTGTTAAGTAGCGAGAGTGGCCAACAGTATCTAACGGGACAAAAACATCAGGAGTAATTCCACCTCCGCCATACACTATTTTCCCCATAGGAGTTTTAAACTTCTGGGCATTTTTCACTTTCATACTGTCTGCATTTTCCATTTCCCCATTTGTATATCTTGCATATTCTTCACTGTAATAAGCTTCCACCCCGTTGGCATACGATTTTTGAATACAGCGACCGGTTGGGGTATAATACCTTGCAATAGTTAGCCGGATCGCAGAACTGTCAGAAAACTCTGACTGTTCCTGAACAAGTCCTTTTCCAAAAGAACGCCTTCCTACAATGGTTGCCCTGTCATTGTCCTGAAGCGCTCCTGAAAGAATTTCGCTCGCTGAAGCAGAGCCATCATCAATCAACACCATCAATTTTCCATGTTCAAAATCACCTGTTGAAGTCGCCTTGTAATCTTTTCTTGGACGGGCTTTTCCCTCCGTGTAAACTATTTCTTTCCCGTCAGTTAAAAACTCATCGGCAATGCTTACTGCCGTATTCAGATATCCTCCTCCATTCCCCCTCAGGTCAATAATGAGTTGAACCATTCCTTTCTTTTGAAGCTTTTTAAACGCTTCCGTGTATTCATCGTAGGTGGTAGCTGCAAAGCGTGATATTTTTATATATCCTGTTTTTTCACTTACCATGTAAGCCACATCAATACTATGGATGGGAATGGTTCCTCGGGTAATTGTAAAGTCTATCAGCTCCTTTTTCCCTCTTCTCATCATCGAAACTTTTACCTTGGTTCCTCCTTTGCCTTTTAGCTTTTCCATCACCCCTTTGTTGGTAATCTTAACACCTGCTACCTTTTTCCCATCCACCATAATTACTTTATCTCCTGCCTGCACCCCAACTCTTTCCGCAGGGCCTTCAGTTATTGCATTTACTACCCTGATGGTATCATCTACAATATTAAATTCCACCCCGATTCCTTCAAAGTTTCCTTGCAAGGGTTCGTTCATGTCGGCAATTTCGTCCTTGGTAATATAGGCAGAATGGGGGTCAAGTTGCTGAAGCATCGCCACAATGGTTTTATCAACCAGTTGGTCCTGTTTTATGGTATCCACATATTCTTCATTCACATAATTTAAAATTTCATCTATCTTGGTAAACTTTCCACTGTTTTTTACCAATAAACTTCCTTTATTATTATCCAGGTGAAAAGTGCTTCCTATGAAAATTCCAAGAATCAGAATTAGTGCAAAAACAATTGGCAGGTAAACGTAAAATTTCGGGCGATTAATCATTTTTGTTTGTCAAAAGGTCGGCAAAGATAAGTTAATTTTTATTCCTGACTGTTGCCACCGGATACTTAAGAAGAAAACAAATCTATTAACTTGTTTTCTATTCACTTACTTTCAAATAAATAATTTTGTTTTTTATAGTTAGATGGTTTACTTTTGCGTAATAACCAAATCGAACACCTTTAAATCCAAAAAAATGAGATTGAAAATTACTTTAAAACCAAGAGCATTTACTTATACCGGGGGCAATTTGGTGGTGGAGGTATTTGGCGGAACCGCATTTGGAGCATCATCCTTCAATCCACAAATTGCAGGAAACTTTGGGTTTACAAGTATTATGTCCCATCAATTTGTTCAAAACGGGACAAGTGGCTGTGTAGGAACCAATCAGATAGTTTCCGTTACGGTTGTTCCTACTCCAACAATGACTAGTGCTAGCTCGGCAAGCATTTGTTCCGGAGGTAATGTTAGTGTTTTTTTAACAAGCAATGTTACTTCTTCCTATACCTGAATTGCATCTAATAATGTGAATACAACAGGTGAAAGTTTGACCACCCAATCAACCTATACTTTAACCAATACAATTACAAATAATACTACTTCTCCACAGGTGGAAAGTTATACTGTAACGCCAACTTCCTCTTATACTGCTTTGGACGGTGGTGGTTATTTCTACTTTGATAGTATTCCTGCAGGTTGTTATGATGTGATGGTAGATATTCCTGGGTTACATCGCGATTCGATATGGAATATTTGCATCGACTCATTTAATACCCCTAACCAATCTTACCAGTTTTTAGATTATGTAGCCGATTCGTTCTCGGTTTACATCCTTCCTCAGGTGGTTACAGGTACCAGCAGTAATACCAATTCAAACAAATTTACGGTGTATCCTAATCCATTTATTGGAAATACCACCATCGAATACGATTTACAAAACGATGCTGAAGTTCGACTGGAAATATTTGATGTGGTTGGTAAGAAAATAGAATCGTTGATTGATTTGAGACAACAATTGGGAAATCATAAGTACACTTTAAATGCACCTGACAAAAAACTGAAAGTGGGTGTTTACTTTGTCACTTTGATGGTAAATGGTAACTCACAAACGAAAAGGGTTATTATAATGGATTAATAAAATGTAGAAACGAAAGACAAAAGGTTCTTTCTAAAAACAAATCCTCCTGTTGTATTAATAGAAGAGGAGGATTTTTTTTAAAGGTTCCACCTTTTAATAAGGTGGAACCTTTGTAGGGTGATAACAAACAATATCGCCTTTTTTCTAAAGCGGGATTGTTTTCCGAAACCCTTACTTATTAAATAATAACCACACTAAACACTTCCCCGCATGTGCGGACACTTTCTATTTCTGCTTATTATACTTGTCCACCGGTTGTTTAAAGCCTGGTAACCGGTTTCTTAAAAGCCTGTTTAATTTAAAATAGTACGTTTTTGCTCCTTTTCAGTTCAAGAAGCAAACACAAACGTTCAAGAACGAAACTTAAACGTTTGAGATTGCTTCTTAAACGTTCGTGATTGCTTCACGAACGTTCGAGTTTGCTTCTTGAAGGTTTGATATCATGTCATTAAAGTTAAATGGGTGGTCATTTAACTTTAATCACCACTCATTTAAGTTGAATGATGTCATCTTGAACGTTTGTGATTGCTTCTTGAACGTTTATGATTGCATCATTAACGGAAAACATGGAAATTGGTGTTTTTAACACTCCCTTTACTCCTTACTATTTACCTCAAGAACCCGGACTATCGCTAATACGATGTAAAAGTAGAGGGCTAATTTTTGAGAAATGTTAAAATTCTCCTGCAGCGAGAGAAATCCGGGATAATTCTTTCGTTTTTAATAAAAATTTTTCTGCTAATTGTTTTTGCCAAGCGAAACATTAAAATAATTAACCTGCTTGGAGAATTAATTCAGCAACAAACCAACAACACTAAACAGGTTACTATTGATATGAGCAGTTATGCAAAAGTGGTATATTTTATAAAGGTGATGGACGAGAAAGGGAATGTGGCAGATAGGAAAATAATTTTGCAATAAAAAACATTAAGTATACATTTGTAACTCTTGAATTACGAAAGTAATCTGAGTTGGTTTTCATGGAGTGTGAAGCCGGGCTGGAGGGCCTGGCTTCTTTTTTTAATAAGCTATTTAAAAAGAAACAAAAAGCGATACATTGTCCCTCTGCACCTGACCCGCGTGAGTATCCTTTTTTTGGCTGAAAGGTTTGAAGGGGTGACACTTCGGCTTCGCTCAGTTACAGGATTCGGAGGGAGGAGGTGATTAAAAAAAGATACCGCGTGAGGGCAGGAAGACTGCAAACGATGAAATGGTAAACTACCTGCCCAAATATATTAAAAACCTATACCATCACCATCTCCGAATACTTATTCTGCACTTCGTTTAAAATGCTGATTATTTCGTCATACGAATAAGTGGTGACCAGTTTGAGCCTGTAATCTTTAAAATGAGGAAGCCCTTTAAAATAGTTGGTGTAATGCCTGCGCATTTCCACAATGCCTGCATGGTTTGATTTCCAGCGCATGGAAAAATCGAGGTGTTCCTTGCATACCGTTACCCTGTCGGCAATGGTAGGAGGCGCCAGGTGAGTGCCGGTATTAAAAAAATGTTTGATTTCGTTGAATATCCATGGATAGCCAATGCTTGCACGGCCTATCATTATTCCATCTACCCCGTAGCGGTCTCTCATTACTTTTGCTTTTTCGGGAGAGTCGATGTCGCCATTTCCGAAAATGGGAATCCTGATGCGGGAGTTGTTTTTTATTTCGCCAATCAATGTCCAGTCGGCATCGCCTTTATACATTTGCGAACGGGTGCGCCCATGAATGGTTAATGCACCTATGCCAATGTCCTGGAGGCGTTCGGCTACTTCCACCACGTTTTTTGTATTGTCGTCCCAGCCAAGGCGGGTTTTAACGGTAACAGGTCGGTGTGCTATTTTTACAATCTCCGAGGTCATTTGCACCATCTTGGGAATGTCCTGCAGCAGGGCTGCTCCTGCACCTTTGCAGGCTACCTGTTTTACCGGGCACCCGTAATTAATGTCAATCAAATCGGGGTTGGCATTGTCGGCAATGATGCCTGCTTCGCGCATGGAATTGATGTCCGAACCAAACAACTGGATACCAATGGGGCGTTCGTATTCAAAAATATCGAGTTTCTGAACGCTTTTGGCAGCATCGCGAATTAAGCCTTCGGAAGAAATAAATTCTGTGTACATCAGGTCTGCACCGTTCTTTTTACAAACCGCACGAAATGGAGGGTCGCTCACATCTTCCATGGGTGCCAGAAGCAATGGGAATTCGCCTAATTCTATATTTCCTATTTTAACCATTCTCTACGAATTACGAATAAAAAACGAATTAGGAATTCTTAGGAATATCAATTACTACAGTGTGAATAAAATTCATACATTCGTAATTCGAAAAGAGTCGTAATTCGCAGTACATTTGCGCAAAATTACCAAAAATAATAGAATTAATGGAAAACATTGAACAAGAGCGAAAACCCTGGGGTAAATTATCTGTTGTATTGAGCTATATTTTTCTGTTTGGTTTGCTCACCGCAATAAGCAGTGGAGGTGGAGACATAAAGCTGAATCTGGAAGATGCCAACATGATGAATGTTTTGAAATTTGCACAGGCAGTTGCTGTTATTTTACTGTTCATTGTTCCTGCTGTTTTGTTTGCCGGCTTATGGACAAAGGATAAAACACATTACCTTGGAATAACCACCAGGCCTGCTGTTTCCACCCTTTTTATAGGTGCTGCAGGTATGTTACTTGCCCTGCCCATGATAAACTGGCTGGCCGAAATGAACTCGCAAATGCACCTGCCTGCTGCTTTCAGCGGAATAGAAACCTGGATGAAAAACAGTGAAGCAGAAGCAGCACAACTTACTGAGGCCTTTACAAAAGGCACATCGGTGGGTGTATTAATCCTCAATCTTTTTGTAATTGCATTTATGGCTGCCCTTAGCGAGGAAATATTTTTCAGAGGAGTGTTGCAGAAAATATTAATGGAATGTGTGAAGAACAAACACGTTGCCATCTGGATAGGGGCCGCTTTGTTTAGCGCTTTCCACATGCAGTTCTACGGCTTTGTTCCAAGGATGCTGATGGGCGCTTATCTTGGTTACCTCTTTTTCTGGAGCGGTTCGTTATGGCCAGGAATCATTGCTCACTTTATTAATAACGGTGCAGCGGTTTATCTGGTATGGCTTTCGAACCGGGGAACAATAAGTGTGGATGCAGATAAAATAGGTGTTGAAAATAATGAATGGGTATATGTGCTGGTGAGTGTGGTAATGGTAGTTACCAGCATGGTGCTTGTTTACAGGGCAGAGCAGAAAAGGAAGGGTGAGATTTTAAATACATAAATGCCTCACCCCTTTATCCCCTCTCCAAAAGAGAGGGGGCAGCAGGTGAGATACTTAAAATAAAAGAAAACAATTCAAATAGCAAACGTCACGTTCCGGCTCCCCTCTCCTTAGGAGAGGGGCTGGGGGTGAGGCTTAATTAAAAATGATACACAAAGAAGACATAGATAAAATATTTGAAGCTGCCCGCGTAGAGGAAGTGGTGGCTGACTATGTCACGCTTAAAAAAAGGGGAGTGAACCTGATAGGGCTTTGTCCGTTTCACGATGAAAAAACACCTTCCTTTTACGTGTCTCCGGCAAAAGGTATTTATAAATGTTTCGGTTGCGGAAAAGGGGGCAACCCTGTCAACTTCCTGATGGAAAAAGAGCAAATGTCGTATCCCGAAGCATTGCGACACCTTGCCAGGAAATACAATATTGAAATAACAGAAGAGGAAGAAACACCTGAACAGATACAATCGAACAACGACCGCGAGAGTTTGTTTGTGGTTTCCTCGTTTGCTCAAAAACATTTTACGGAGAACTTAAGCAATAGTGATGAAGGCAAATCCATTGGCCTGGGCTATTTCAAAGAGAGAGGATTTCGTGAAGACATAGTCCAGAAGTTTCAGTTGGGGTATAGTATTAACAAACGAACTGCATTTACCGATGCCGCTTTGGCAGCAGGACATAAGTTTGAATACCTTGCAAAATCAGGACTTGCCATCGACTTTAATAAGGACGAAGAAAAACCTGCAGAAGAAAACGAACCCGCTCATCCTTCTTCGGAAAAAAAATATGTGGACCGTTTCTGGGGCAGGGTCATGTTCCCGGTTCATAATATCAGCGGGCGGGTGATTGCTTTTGGAGGAAGAACCTTACGCACTGATAAAAAAGTAGCCAAGTACATCAACTCTCCCGAAATGGAGATATACCACAAGAGTGATGTATTGTATGGAATTTATTTTGCAAAAAAAGAAATCATTCATTCTGACAATTGCTTTTTGGTAGAAGGTTATACGGATGTGATTTCCATGCACCAGGCAGGAATTGAAAATGTGGTGGCTAGCAGTGGTACTTCCCTAACAGTAGGCCAGATAAAACTCATCCGAAGGTTTTCGAACAACATTACCATTTTATACGATGGTGATAATGCCGGTATCAAAGCCAGTTTCAGGGGAATTGATTTAATCCTTGAAGAAGGAATGAATGTAAAAGTATTGCTGTTTCCTGATGGAGAAGACCCGGATTCATTCTCGAAAAGGGTAAGCAGCGAAGAACTGAAAACATTTATAAAAGAAAATTCAAAGGATTTTATTTCTTTCAAAACAAGCCTGCTGATGGGCGAAGTGCAAAACGACCCGATTAAAAAAGCACAGCTGATTAAGGAAATTGTGGAAAGTATAGCGTTGATTCCTGAAGCCATTTACCGTTCTGTGTATATTAAAGAATGCAGCAGGATAATGGATGTGCAGGAAGAAGTGCTGCTGAATGAATTAAACAAAATAAGAAGAAAGAAATTTAACGAGAAAGGAATTCCTGCTTCTCAGCCTTCTCCCGAAACGCCTAACATTGAAGAACTGGAGGAGGAGAAAAGAGAAACTAATACTGTAAATGCAGAACACCAGGAAAGAGATATCATTCGTCTGCTCATCAATTACGGAAACAAAATAATGCAGGTGGACAGTGATGATGTGGATGAAGATGGAAAACCAATTCAACTGGATATAAGTATTGCCGGGCTAATTATTCATGAACTGCAGCACGATGATATTAAATTTGAAAACCCACTGTACAAAATGGTTTATGATGAATTTGTTTCGCAGCTCGAAAAAGATAACGTTCCTGATTATAACTTTTTTACCAATCATGAGAACACCGAAATATGCGAATTGACTGTTGACTTGGTTAGTAGTCCTTATTCGCTTTCCAACTGGGAACAACACAGTATTTTTATTATAAAGGAAGAAGATATTTTAAAAACATCCCTTAACAATGCCGTGTATGCTTTAAAAAGCAGGAAAATAGAAATAATGATACATGACATTCAGAAACAACTGAAAGAAAACCCGCCCGAAGAAGAAATGATGACCCTCATGCAAACCCAATACAGCCTTTTGCAGGCAAAAAAGGAATTCAATAAGCTATTGGGCAGAATAATTGTGAAATAAAATAATTCAAAATTATTTGCAATTATTATTTTTCATTTTATATATTTGCTACAGAATTAACCTTAAATCCAAAACAACATGGCAGGAATCAACAAAGTTATTTTAGTGGGTAACTTAGGAAAAGACCCCGAAGTGCGTCACCTGGAAGGTGGTGTATCTGTAGCAAAATTTACACTTGCTACTTCAGAATCTTACAAAGACAAATCAGGCAACAAAGTAGAACAAACCGAATGGCATAATATTGTTGTTTGGAGAGGGCTTGCGGATGTTGCAGAAAAGTACCTGAAAAAAGGTTCAACTATTTATCTGGAAGGTAAAATAAAAACACGCTCGTACGACAAGGATGGTTCCAAACATTATGCAACAGATATAGTAGCAGATTCATTTACAATGTTAGGAGGCAAAAAAGAAAGTTCTCCATCTTCTGAAGCAGGAAGTGGATTATCAGCAGAAATGGCTCCTGATAAAACAGACGATTTGCCATTCTAAAAAATCCCTATTCATGTTTGGTTGTAATAAAGTATCTTTACAACCAAACATTTTTTGTTTAACCAATACCCATAACATTGTACGATTCGAGTAGCTTTTCTTTTTTCTTATCACCACTCCTTACTGTAACTGTAAATCCCTTTTCCTTAGGTATCTTCCTTTCTATCCTTGCCATGCTGATATTGCTGGTGGTGGTGGCTTTTGTGTCTGCTGCCGAATCGGCTTTCTTTTCGCTTACTCCAACAGATATGGAAGAGTTAAAAACATCAGGGAAAAAAACAGATGAGAAAATTCTTAAGCTGGTGGCTGGTCCCAAACGATTACTCGCAACTCTTTTAATCAGTATTAATTTTATCAATATTGCCATTGTGGTGCTTTCCACATTGGTTATGGAAGAACTGTTTGACTTTTCCCAGAATCATTTGCTTGGTTTTATCATTCAGGTGGTGGTGGTTACCTTTATGATTCTGATGGTGGGTGAGGTTATTCCTAAAATATATGCTACTCAGAATCCTTTAAGCTCTTCCCGTATACTGGTGTTCTTTGTTCAGTTTCTGCAAAAACTGTTTTATCCTATTTCTTCATTTTTAATTTTTTCTACTTCCATACTCGATAGAATTATTAAACCCAAAAAACATAATATTTCTGTTGATGAACTATCGCAGGCGCTGGAACTGGCTTCTGATAAAAACAACCCGGAAGAGGACCATAAAATATTACGCGGAATTGTAAAGTTTGGAAGTACGGATGTGAAGCAGATAATGAAATCGAGAATGGATGTTATTGCTTTTGAATACGACAGGGATTTTAAAAAACTGCTGGATGATATTACCAATAGCGGGTTTTCGCGCGTGCCTATTTACAAAGAGAAACTGGATAATATTGCCGGAGTATTATATGCTAAAGATTTGTTACAACATATAGATGAAGGAAACGAGTTCGACTGGCATACTATTATTCGTCCTCCGTTCTTTGTTCCTGAAAATAAAAAGATAGATGATTTGTTACGTGAGTTTCAAAGCAAAAAAATCCATCTTGCTATAGTGGTGGACGAATATGGTGGCACATCGGGCATTGTAGCGCTGGAAGATGTTATTGAAGAAATAGTGGGTGAGATAAATGATGAGTTTGATGATGATGACCTGGTATATTCAAAACTGGATGATGCTAATTTTGTGTTTGAAGGCAAGGCGCATTTGAATGATGTGTATCGCATACTGGAGATAGATGGAGAATTGTTTGAAGATGCAAAAGGAGAAGCGGATACCCTTGCTGGATTGATTATTGAAATAGAAGGCCGCATACCTACCAGGAATGAAAAAATTAAATTCCATAACCTGATGTTTACCATTGAATCTGCAGATAACAGAAAAATAAAACGGGTGAAAATAACTATTGAAAAAGATGAAGAAGAAGAAATATAAATTTCAAATTCTGATTGTAATGGCTCTTGGTTCTTACATCTTCCTTCCTTCCTGTTCGGGTGATGATGATGCAACTCCCAAACCAAGGGCTTATCTTCGCATTACTTTTCCTGAAAAGAAATATGTGAAGTATGATAAAGATTGTCCGTTTACTTTTGATATTCCGGTTTATTCGCAGGTGGACAATGATAATAATAACAATGCCGAACCCTGCTGGTTAAATTTGAATTTCCCTTCTTTTCAGGGCACATTACATTTGAGTTATAAAGAAGTGAAAAACAATATCAATGCCTATATGCAAGATACGTATACCCTTGCATCCAAACACCAGATTAAAGCATCAGGAATGGAAATGCAGCAAATATCAAAGCCCAAAAACAAAGTATATGGTTTGATGTATGATATTCAAGGTAATGCTGCCTCTTCGTTCCAGTTCTTTTTAACAGACAGTACCAAACATTTTATAAGAGGTGCTCTGTATTTTAATGCTGTTCCCAATACCGACTCCATAGCTCCTGTAGTAGCTTTTATAAAGCAGGATATTTATCATTTCATTGAAACCTTTGAATGGAAAGATGACGCAGCATCAAACAGTTTTGCGAAGGCTGTGCATGAAAAACAGGGAGGAGGCAAATAAAAAGAAAGCCCCTGTCTGGTGCAACACTCCCATGGTTACCGGCACAGCATAAAGTATTGTAATTACTCCCAGTAAAAACTGGGCACATACCACTGCCAGCATAAAGTTAGAAGCCCTGCGTTGCAGCGCAGTCATATTTATTTTTCTTGCTGTTTCCCAAACAAACAAAACTACAATCACCACAAAGTAAGCAAGTGTACGGTGTATAAACTGAACTCCGGCTGGGTTCTCCAACAGGTTTTTATAAAACGGATCGAAGGAAGTAACGGTTTCAGGTATAAACTTTGTTCCCATTTTTGGAAAGGTATTGTAAAACAAACCTGCTTTTAAGCCCGCCACAAATGCTCCATAAATTATTTGTATAACTATTAAAGTAAACATGGTAATGGTCATTCGCTTTACCTTTTTTGTAATTTCATTTGTTTGAACGGGCTTAGGATAAAGCAAATCCAATGCATACCAGAACGTGAAACCAAAAACAGTGAAGGCAGAAATAAGATGTGCTGCCAGGCGGTAATGACTTACATGTGGTTCTTTTTGCAAACCGCTGTACACCATGTACCAGCCCAATACTCCCTGAAATGCACCCAGGGCAAGTAATACACCCATCTTTCTTAACAAGGGTTTATCAAATCTCTTTTTAAATAAAAAATAAAAGAAAGGAATAAGGAACACCACACCAATGCTGCGACCTAGGAAACGGTGAATATACTCCCACCAGTAAATGGATTTGAATTCTTCCAGTGAAAACTGATTGTTGATGATTTGATATTCGGGAGATTGCTGGTATTTCTCAAATGGCATTTTCCAGTCCGCATCGCTCATTGGGGGCAGGGAACCGAGAATAGGGTTCCATTCTACCATAGACAAACCTGAATGGGTAAGCCTTGTGATACCACCAATTACTACCATTAAATAAATTAAAAAACATCCTGTGAGTAGCCAGATGATGATGGATTTGTGCGGGTTATTTTTCATTCTCCTTCTTTCTTTGGGGCGCAAAGATAACAGGTTAATTTTAGAATTTTAGAGTTGAGGAATTTTAGAATGAAAAAATAAAAGGACCAACCGGAGTTTTATAATAAAACCTCCAAAGGGGCCCAAAGCCCCTTCGGAGGTGTAGCATTAATCAATTGGCTTTACGACTGTTTCTTCCTTTTCCTTGCGTTCCCTGTAGGCAATTTCTTTTCTGCGCATTTCTGTTTTAAAATCCTTGGTGGTAATAATTACCAGCCCCCCTGTGCAGTCGCCATACTCGGCAGGTACGCCACCTGTTAATACAATCATTTCAGAAATGCCCTGACCCGGAACTTCTGCTGTGCCTGTTATCCGGTTTCCATCTATATAATATCCATTGGTACCTGTTCTGGAGCCTCGCATGTATAAGTCCTTTCCATCATCCGAAGGTTGTACATCTGCTGAAAGCGCCACCACCATAGCCATTATATCCGACTTGCCGGTGGAAAGATGTTCTATCTGATCGATGGAAATGGTTTGCATGGTAGAAAAGTCGATGTTGATAATTGGTTTTACCCAGGCATCTGCCACCACTTCGGCCCCTGTTAATACTATACTTTCGGGTACCAGACTTTTGTAAACATACGAAGTTCTGTTGGGGCTCACCTCCACTCCATCTACTTTTTTAAGGTGATATCCCACAAAGGAGAACCGGAGGTTATACAAACCCGGAGTGAGCAGTTTAAACGTAAAGTCTCCATTGTTATCTGTGGAGATGGCCGCAAGCAAGGTGGAATCTTCCATCAGGGCCACGGTGACCATGGGCATGTTTCCCCCTTTTTCATCGGTAATGGTTCCTTTAATAATTCCTGTTTCCTGTGCTGATAGCACTGTTGCGAATGTAGCAGCTACAAGGGCTGCTATTAGTTTTACTTTTTTCATACTGATTTTTGGTTTTAGTTAAATTGATTCTTTTACTGATAAGACAAGAAAACAGATTGAATTCCATAAAATGAATTGTTAAATCTTTTTCAAACACATTAAATAAGTATGATTCTGTTCTTCATCTTATGGGTAAAAAATTTTGTACGCAGATAAAATATGTTTTAATTTATGATAATAATGATTTAGGAGTTGTGTGATTGGAGTTATGATAGGGCAAACAGCCACTGGCTGTTTGAGCCTGTTCGTGCGATAGGGGGATGTTACTCACAAGAGCATATCATAATTGCCGAAGGCAAAAATCATAAATCCAATCATAAATCATTTCTTATCATCATTAATAAGTTAAATCTGCGTACTTTTTTCTATTCTGCAGAAATCGGAGTAGAATCATATCATTTAATAAAGAATTTTCACTTCAAAAATTTCCCCCGTTTACCATTCACATGCCCAAACCGTTCATTCACGTCCCAAAACGACCGTATTCTCAAAGTGCTAAGCCAAAAAGAAAATAATTACCGTATAAGTTTATGGAAAGTGACCTCTTTTTTTGTCTTACTATAAAGAGGACCGATTCCGAAACTTTAAAAACTTAATCGGCTATGAAGGATTCTAAATCAGGTTACAGCAGTTTTAGCGATAGCGAACTGGTGGAGGAGTACAAAAAAACAGGTGACAAAGTAGTGGTGGGCGAACTTTACAAACGTTATACCCACTTGGTTCTGGGCTTATGCATTCATTTTTATAACGACAGGGATGAAGCAGAAGATGCTGTGCTGATGATTTTCGAAAAATTGTTTGAAAATCTGAAACATCACGAAGTAAACACGTTTAAGGCCTGGCTGATTACCATTGCCAAAAACCATTGCCTGAACGACATCCGGCTGAAAGAAAACCGGAAAAAGCTGGAACCCGATTATCAATATTATATTAAACAGAATAATCCGCAGGACGAAGAGAACAACGATGATGAAGCTGATATGATGTTGAAACGATTGGAAAAATCGATGCTGGAACTGAACGATTTTCAAAAGCGCTGTATTGAACTGTATTATTTAAAAAATAAAACCTATGCACAGATAGTGGAACTGACCGGCTACTCGATGAAAGAAGTAAAAAGCTATTTGCAAAACGGAAAACGTAATTTGAAACTATTAATGCTTAACAATAAATAATGCTTCGGCAGGCTCAGCAACCATGCTTCGGCAGGCTCAGCAAACGTGCTTCGGCAGGCTCAGCAAACGACAAACAAACAACAAACAACAAACAACAAATAACTAAAACAACATCCCCAATGAAAAAAATGTATCAACACGAACAATGCCTTACTTACCATGAACTGAAATGGTATTGCACAAAAAGTATGGACATGGAAGAACAGAAAGAAGTTTATAAACACCTGTCGGGCTGCGAACTATGTGCGCTTGCTGTCAACGGGTTTTCGGCAATGCCTTTTACTGAAAAGAAAGTGGAACGCATCCACGAACGAATGGATATGAAAACCAGAGCTGCTTACCGCCTGCCAAGGTTGCCATTTGCCGAGGTGCTGGTGGCAGGCTGCCTGCTATTGGCAGTGCTTGGGTATTTGGTAGTTGTTAATTCTTCTTCAGAAATAAAACCAGCACTTACTTCCATCTGCAACATAGAACCACCCACTGCAACTGCTCCGGTAAAGAAAGCGGATGCAGGGGAGGATTCTCAAAGCTCCCTTCGGGAAACGAAACGCCCGGTGATGATTAAAAAGGAGGAAACAAAACCGGAGGAACGCAAGGCGGTGGAGGTTGAAAAACTGCCTACCCCTGCCCTGCCGTTCAATGATTTGTTAATCACTCGTCCGGCCACGGACCCTGTTTCGCGCACTTCTATAACAGATGAGTACATGTACATAGAAGATTTTAAGGTGGTGGATTACAGCCGGCTGTACACCCCTGCTGCCCCGCTGCCCGAACCGGGAGGTTTTACTCCTGCTTCAAAAGAAAATAAAAAATCGGTGGAGAATGAGACAGCAAGCATGGATGAACAAAAACTACCTGCGGGGCAATTGCTGAAAAACAGTTTGCATTACCTGCACAAACAAAACTACCTAGAAGCCAATACAGGGTTTTTACTATTGCTGGCGCAAAATGATAAGGATGTAAATGCCTTGTTTTACAGTGGTATCTGCTGCATGGAAATGAACAATTATAACTTTGCCATTAAGCAGTTTGGGCTGGTGCTTAAAAACAACAACCCTGCTTTTCGGCAGGAGGCCAACTGGAAACTGGCCCAGACGTATCTTTTAACAGGCGAAAAAGAACAGGCAAAGGCTATGTTTAAAGAAATAGCAGAAGAAGGTGGTTTTTATGCGGAGAAGGCAAGGGAAAAGCTAGTTTACAAATAGAAATGGGCTGTTTTGTAAAGTACCCAGCAAATTTTGTTTTATCGACCTCACCCCGCTTCCACACGGACTCGCTCAAATAGCCACTGGCTATTTGCCGTCCTTGAAATAAGGGGAGGGGAGCCATATCCTGAAGCACTTTGTAAATATTGGGTTTAGCTATTATTAGTTCTTTTTGCCTTAATAATAATATTTGTCGCAAAACGGTCCTAATGAAAACCTTTCCAAAAGCGGTGTTGAAGGAATGTCTTTCAAATTGTCTTCATATATATATTTTAAACCAAAACTGCCAATATGAATTCCATTTGTATAAACCCGTAAAACATCAGGAATTTTTTTTATTCCGGAAATAGCTCCCATGCTCTTCAAAAGCGTATCTCCGTTTCCTACAATTATGAAATTCTTATCCCAATAATTTAGATGTTCTTTTACCCAGACGGCTGAATCTTGACTTGTTATTTTCGAACTAATGAACACATCATCATTTATATAAAAACAATCAGAGTATTCAGAAGGTGAATAATATATGTATTCATATTTGACCAAAGTATGCATGCGGTCTAAAAACAGCTCCTGACGAAGCAGATTTGCTAATTCTTTATTTGCTGTGTCGTTAAAAATATATTTGGCAATAATGGTATGTTTTTCGATTGCCTCTTGCATTGTTGAGGAAAGGGAGCCCTCTCTATGAGTTTTCCCAAGCATAAGCAAAGATAAAGAGGTAAAACCCACAAATGCAATTAATAATAAAAGCATTACTATTTTTAAAGTTCTTCTTAATGTCATTCGGTTATTCTCCCTCAAAACTACAAAAACTTTTCCTACAGACCGACTAAAAAAGGGTACTTGGGCTAAAGCCCTTATTGGGTGCGGTTTCATTAACCCCAGCCTTAAGGCTGGGGTTACTAAATGAAACTACCTGCATTTAGGGACTTTAGTCCCATTAGTCGGTTAGTAATGAAAAACTTTCCTAAGTCCAGTCAATATTGTACGCATCCCGCAAAATAAGGCATAAAAAAAGGGGGCTGGTAATTTGCCCCCTTTTGCTTGTTACATTATGGCCGCCTTACCATTTCTATGTTTATCACCGGGTTTTGGCCTTCCACCAGGGTTACATCCAACTGAAAATCTTCGTAAAGCGGGTGAACTGCATTTAGTTGTTGAACATCCATCAGCGAAGTGTTCAATGTATAACCATCCGCATTGCTGTCTGTATCGTTTCTTCCGTTAGTAAAATATATATTTACTCCGGCAATTTCATCACGGGTAACACTATCTTTTACCGTTCCGCTTACCACTTTAGGACCACCCTCTCGACCGTAAATTACTCCCCACAATCTGGCTTCATCCCTCATAGTAGGGCGAGGCAGGTTGATAAAATGAGTTTCCACTTCTCCCCAAAACAAAGAAATACAATCATCCACCTGCTGATTAAGCGCATTGCAGTTAATCTGAGCTGTTTTTAGAGCCTGTTCAGCATTGTTCTGAGTTGTCATGGCATCTTCGCAATTGGTTTTTGCAGTAGCCACCTCGCTTATAGGCGGCATTGCCATTGCTGCTCCGCCATCTGCCACTCGGTCTGCATCGCCCCGGATAAGGGTGGCTGCTACTGACAAAACTTCTGCATCTGTGCTCATGTCGGGCAAATTTCCTTTTTCATTTACATCATAATACGCAAGCGCTCCCACCGGAAACACCCCTCTTTGCGTAGCAAGAAAAAACACTTGTATAAAATGAGAACACAACTTTCTTAATATCTCCACCTTTACATCCTTATCGGCAGTAGCTATATAAAATCCTGCTTTTTTAGCATTTACAATGGCCATTAAGTTAAAATAAGCCGGTTGCAAGGTATTTAATAATGCTGCTGTGGGTGCAGTAATAAAACTGCTCGCTCCCATTGCAGTTTGTTTTTGTTTTCCGGCATCCAAAGCCGCCTTGCGGGTTCGGTTGCTGTCCGGTTGTTGTTTGTTTTCTGATGCCATTGTTAATTGTTTTTAAGTAAATGTATATCTAACGGGTTTTTGAACTACTGATTTTTATCCTTTTTTCGGGTTAGCTGATTGCCCGGGTATGTTTTTCTTAACCAAACTTGCCCTCGCTGAGTGGCTAACTATAAATTTCTTTCCTTTTATCTTCCTCGCTGAGTGGCTAACTACAAATTTCTTTACCTTTTTCGACCTCGCTGACTGCCTAAGTACAAATTTCTTTAGAAATATCGAGTTAGGCAGTAATGATTTTCAACACTTTAGCAATTTTACCCCTCCATGGCCCCTTTTTGCCTTTTTGGTTTCAGGGATTAAATTCCCCTCTCTATACAGTAGTATTTTCCGACACGCACTTTTCAGAACAAATACAAAACCATCTCCTTTTTCATCTGCTTTATCGTTTAATCGGATGGCATATTTCCCCGACAAGGCAAAATTTTTTTGCCAACGGGCAGGTTTTGTGATTATAATGATTTCTATGAGGCTTTCGTTTACACTTGTTTTTACTTTGCAGAATGCACAGAATAGGGTCAGGACTTTTTTGTTCTATTTTATGCAAAGCTCTTTCCGTCACCTGGCGAGCCTTTTTTCGCTGGTACGAAGGGGCATTGTTTTCCCGCTGTTTTTTAGCCGATTTGTTTTTCTGTTCTTTCAGCCGTTTTGCATAATCCTTATCTCTTGCACATTTTGTTCTTGTAGTTTCATTGCACTGTTTCACTTTCCTGTCGTTCCATTCCGGGTCCATGCTGAATTTTCGTTTATCGTTCAGCTGTTTGTTCATTACTTCCCGCACTTTGGCTTTTTTTTCTTCCAGCGTACTGTCCATATATAAACAATAAAGGTCCTGCACCACATCATCTGCATCCAGCTCGTTTCTGAATTGGGAACTGTTGCACTTTGCTTTTACATACGCTTTCAGTTCATTGTATTCCTGTTGTTCGTTCATCATTTTGGGGGGGGGGTTAAAAAATTAATAATGCACTTGCGGGATTAAAAATAAAACAAAACATAATTATCTCAAATAGGCTAACGCAGAAACATGAAATTTATTGTGTGATTGGGAAAATATTTTTGCGGGTTTATATAAAGGTGTATCTTTGGAGGAGGAAATAAGTAAAGGGATTATCTCGGTGAAGGAATATTTATTGATTATTGTTGTGATGAACTTTGTTCATTGTTTGGGTTTTTCACAAACTGGAAATTGGTTGTGGGCGAGACAGGGAGTGGGGAATAATGACCAATATGGAAGAAGTTGTGCAACAGACCCTTTCGGCAACATATATGCAGCAGGAGATTACTTTGATTCAACAATCACTTTTGGTTCGACTACTCTACCTAATGCAGGAGGTATTCACGTATTTCTTGTAAAGTATTCACCAAATGGCAATGTACTTTGGGCGAAATGTGGAAAAGAAGGAGATAGTTTTGGATATTCAGTTACATCAGATGCATCAGGTAATGCATATGTAACTGGCAATTTTTCTAGCAATACTTTAATTTTTGATAATGATACACTAACCAATCCAAATGGAAATGGAGGAGGTATGTTTATTGTTAAATATTCACCAACAGGAGTAATATTATGGGCTAAAATTGCGGGACGATCCGCTGATACAGGGTTCTCGATAGTGACTGATACAGCTGGAAATGTTTTTGTAACTGGTTATTTCCATAGTCCTTCAATTATTTTTGGAACAGACACACTTTATACTTTAACAAATAGCTTTAGTCCTTTCATAGTAAAATACTCATCATCAGGAACTGTTCTGTGGGCCAAAGGCATAGCAGGATATGGACTTAACCAAGGAGTTTCTCTTGCAACAGATTTATACGGTAATGTTTTTGTTTTAGGATATTTTAATACTGCTTTATTTATAGGAATGGATACCCTAACCAATACATTTTCAGTGGCCATTTATAATCTTTTTATGGTAAAATATTCATCAACAGGAGCAGCACTTTGGGTGAAAAATATTGGTGCAACCTCAAGTGAATATGAAGGGTCTGTGGCTACAGATATATTGGGGAACGCGTATGTAACTGGAAATTTTCAGGGGCGAACAATTGTTTTGGGTTCAGATACATTATTTAATGCAGATACTTCCGGTGTTACTTCTGATATGTTTATAGTAAAATATAGTACAAATGGTGCTGTCATTTTGGCGAAAAGGGCAGGTGGCATAAATGGAGATTATGGTTGTACCATAGCGACAAATACTAATGCAAGTACTTCTGATATATATGTAACTGGAAGTTTTAATAGTAGTACAATTATATTTGATTTGGATACTTTGGTTTCTCCAAGTTTCATGAATTGGCCATCGTTCATAGTTAAATATGATGAAAACTTAAATATTAAATGCGCTTCTTCATTAGCAAATCATACCAGTTGTTTCATCGCTAAAGACAATTCTGATAATGCATATATTGTAGGAGGATTTCCGACAAATCCGTTTGTTGTTGGTTCTGATACCTTATTAGCAACAAGTATGCATGCAAATGGACCTACATTTTTTATTGCAAAATATAATTGTAATGGCGAACCTGTTGGTATTACGAAACAAAGCGACATTGAAACAATTTCTATTTGCCCGAACCCATTTACCTCCCAAACCACCATTATTTTTTCGGAAGAACAGAAACATACAATAGTAAGTATTACAGATGTTCTGGGCAAGGAAGTATATCATACCCTTATGTCCGGAGGAGCAAAAAGCCTGACCATAGAAAAAGGAACGATGCAGCCGGGGATATATTTTGTAAAAGCAACAGACCAACACAATAAGGTTTCCAACCTGAAGGTAATGGTGCAGTAAGCAGTTGCACCATTACTTTATCCTTTGGTATTACCGCTTATCCTTCCTTTAATGAATTCATATACATTCGTATGTGAACCATTCATTTCTTTTCCTACTTTTGATACCTCAAAATAAAAACCAATGAACATAAAAAACATTCTTTTTACTTCGGCCATAGCTGGTGCCATAGCCACCACAACCATAGCCCAGGAAACCAAAACCAAACTGATAGAAAAA
This sequence comes from Bacteroidota bacterium, assembly GCA_947479085.1. Lineage (GTDB taxonomy): Bacteria > Bacteroidota > Bacteroidia > 2-12-FULL-35-15 > 2-12-FULL-35-15 > 2-12-FULL-35-15. The sequence goes on from CANJYB010000021.1 coordinate 54,373, forward strand.
GTTACCCGCAAAGGCAGCGAACTGGTAATACCGTACGAAAAATATGTATTGCCAAACGGGCTTACGGTGGTGGTTCACGAAGACCATTCGGACCCGATAGCTTACGTGGATGTAACTTACCATGTGGGTTCGGCCCGCGAACAGGAAGGCCGTTCGGGCTTTGCACATTTTTTCGAACACATGATGTTTGAAGGTTCGGAACATGCCGGAAAAGGAAAACATTTTAAAATACTTACCGAAGCCGGTGGAACTATTAATGGGTCTACCACTACAGACAGAACCAACTACTGGGAGCTGATACCAAGTAACCAACTGGAAACTGCCCTTTGGCTGGAAAGCGACAGGATGGGCTTTTTGCTGGATTCGGTAACACAGGAAAAGTTTGAAAACCAACGAAGCACTGTTAAAAACGAACGCGGACAAAACTATGATAACCGTCCGTATGGTGTGGTGGGCGAAAAGATAAATGCCGCCATGTATCCTCCTTCTCATCCTTATTCATGGATGACTATTGGGTATATCGAAGATTTGAACCGGGTAGATGTAAATGATTTAAAGAAATTCTTTTTACGTTGGTACGGTCCAAACAATGCAACATTAACTGTTTCAGGAGATGTAAAGGCTGCTGATGTGGTGAAAGCAGCAGAGAAATATTTTGGTTCCATTCCTCCTTGTCCTGCTGTAAAGGCTCAAACCATAGCACCGGTAACATTAGAAAAAGACCGTTATGTATCTTACGAAGACAATATCCGCGGACCACAGGTAAGCTTCACATGGCCTTCTGTGCCTCAGTACCATCCTGACGAGGCACCACTGGATGTATTGGCAGATATAATAACAGGTAGCAAATCTTCTATCTTTTACCAGAACTTTGTAAAATCAGAACTTGCACAGTCCGCTTATGCAAGCAATTCCACACAGGAATCGGTGGGAGATTTCACCATTTCTGTTCGTGCATTTCCTGATAAACGCTTGTCACAAATGGATTCATTGATTCGTTCTTCGCTTATTCAATTTGAGAAACGTGGAGTTACTGATAATGATTTGAAAAAATTTAAAGCCGGATTCGAAGCCAATATGGTGAATTCTTTATCCAGTGTTCAGGGAAAAGGAAGAATGCTGGCTGCTTTCCAAACCTTTAGTGGAAACCCAGGGTTTATTGTAAAACAAATAGAAGCTTACAACAGTGTGACCAAGGAAGATGTGATGCGGGTGTACAATAATTACATTAAAGGTAAAAAAGCGGTGATTCTTTCTGTTTATCCTAAAGTTAACCAAAAGGGAAGTCCTAATCTGGCTATGCCAAATAACTTTGTTCCTCCTGCAAGAAACACAGATGCGAAAGAAGGAGCAGAATACAAAGACCTGGTGTATCGCAAAGCAAAGGATAATTTCGACAGGAATAAACAACCCGCAGCAGCCGGTGCGGTATCGGTTAAAGTTCCGGACGTATGGATGCTGAACTATGCGAACGGAATGAAAATAATCGGTTCCAAATCAGATGAAGTACCAAGTGTAACCATCCAGGTAAATGTGGAAGCAGGACATCGTTACGAAGGTTTAAGCCAGGCAGGAATCTCCTCCCTTTTAACAGCTTTGATGAACGAGTCCACCACCAAGCATACTGCAGAAGAAATCTCTGAAAAACTGGACATGTTGGGAAGTTCTGTTAGTATTCAAAACAACGGGCAGGATGTTGTACTTTCCATTTCATCACTCACAAAGAATCTTGATTCCACACTTGCTATTGCCGAAGAAATGTTTTTTCACCCTAAGTTTGATAAAACAGAATTTGAAAGAGTGAAAAAACAACGCCTGGAAGCAATAGCTAACCAGGTAACACAAGCTACCACTATTGCGAATAATGTATACGCTCATTTATTATATGGCAAAGACCATATCATGGGTGTATCTTCGCTTGGAACCAAAGAAACGATAAGTGCCCTAAAACTTGAAGATTTAAAAAAATATTATGGAGTAGCCATTTCTCCTTCGGTTTCCAATATTGTAATAGTTGGAGACATCAATCAGGAAGAGGTGATGACCAAATTGAGTTTCCTTAAATTATGGAAATCCGATGTTGTAAGGCATAATGAGGAACATGCCGTGCCTCGTATAGACCGGACAAGAGTTTATTTTGTGAACAAAGACAAGGCTCCTCAGTCTGAAATAAGAATTGGTTACATGGCAATGCCTTTTGACGCTGTTGGAGATTTTTATAAATCTACTATCATGAATTATGTTCTTGGTGGATCCTTTAACAGCCACATCAATATGAACCTTCGTGAAGATAAAGGTTGGACATACGGTGCTCGTTCAGCATTTACAGGAAATAAATATCCGGGACCTTTTACAGCAAGTGCCGGAGTAAGAGGCAATGCTACTGATAGCTCGGTGGTGGAATTTTTAAAAGAAATAAGAAACTATACCAAGACGGGAATTACAGATGAAGAACTTGCTTTCACCAAAAACTCCATTGGTCAGGCTGATGCATTAAAATACGAAACAGCAGGGCAAAAGGCGGTGTTCATTAAACGTTTAATGGATTTCAATCTGGAGAAAAATTATGTGGAGAAACAAAATGAATTGCTGAAAACCATTACTAAAAAAGAAATAAATAGCCTTGCTGTTAAACATTTACCGTTTGACAATATGGTTATCTTAGTTGTCGGGGATAAATCAAAATGTTGGGATGGGTTTACTAAATTAGGTTATGAATTGATAGAGTTGGATATGGATGGAAATCCAATAACCGGACCGACTTTAAAGATGGTTGCTCCAACTGATTCGAAAGAGGATGAAATGAAAAAACCTGAACCGGCAAAAAAGGACACACCAGACCCTAAAAAAACTCCCGTTAAAGTAGAACACAGAGATATTAAACCAAGATAAAACCAAGATTCAGGGTGTAAGCAATTACACCCTGAATTTTAAATAACAAATCTTAAATCCCTTGGCGGAGAATAGTTTTTCGTAATGGGTTTTAATGGTGGTAAGGGCTTCGTCTCTTAAAGAAACATCGGCATACAAATCGTTGGTGGAATCTAAAACTTCAAATTTGTTTTCCATCGCTACTTCCTTAGAGTAATCACAAAACGGTTCGTTATCCGTTTTCAGGTTGATACAACCTCCCTCCTTCATTATCTTTTTATACCGGTTAATAAACATCATGTTGGTGAGTCGTTTCCGCTCCCTTGTTTTTTGTGGCTGAGGATCAGGAAAGGTAATCCATATCTCATCTATTTCATTGGCTCCAAAGCAGGCTTCTATAAAATCGATACGTGTGCGCACAAAGGCCACATTGTTCATTTTATTGTCCACAGCTGTTTTGGCTCCGGTATGTATGCGGTTTCCTTTTATGTCTACCCCTATAAAATTCTTTTCGGGATATCGTTCTGCAAGCCCCACGGTGTATTCTCCCTTTCCGCAACCCAATTCCAGCACAATGGGATTATTGTTCTTAAAATACTCCTTATGCCATTTTCCTTTCAATGGCAGTCCATTATCCCTAGCTTCTTCGAATGATAAAAAGAAACAATTGTGAAATGAGGCTACTTCTGCAAACTTCTTTAATTTTCTTTTTGCCATAAATTATTTCTAAAAAAAACAAAGATAGAGAATATGTGAATGGTTGGAATTAAATTTAATGGTGTATATTTGTACATCAAAATACAATATAAGATGAAAAGAACTCAGATTTATCTGGAAGAAGATTTACTTCACTACCTGAAAGCAGAAAGTAAATTAAGGGGCAAGCGTATGTCGAGCATTATCAGAGAAATGCTTATGAAAAACTTTAAAAACAAATCGAAAAGCATTGCTTTTATTGATAATGCTTATGGTATATGGAGCGATAAGAAAGAGAACGTGGATAAGGAAATTCGTGATTTAAGGAAGTCCACAAGAAAAAATGAAAGATAAAGGAGTTCTTATAGACAGTGATATTATCATTTGGATATTGCGGGGAAACGAAAAAGTTTTAGTAAGATTTAAAAAACTTTTTGAAGAACACCCTTTATATACTACCCCAATAACGGTAGCTGAAATTTGGTCCGGAGCGAGAAAGAATGAAGAAAAAATTATTACTGATGTTTTTCAATCTCTCGAAGTGCTTTCAATTGATAAACCAATAGGAATGGGTGCCGGGGAATTCATGAGTAAATTCTCTAAAAGTCATTCAGTTGAATTGGCAGATGCTTTAATCGCAGCCTCTGCAATTCATTATGATTTGCGATTATGGACAATGAATGTAAAACATTATCCAATGCTGAAGAAGAATCAATTTGTGATTTAAAAACTGTTACGCAGGATGTCTCTTAAAAAAAGAATACTAATTGCCCCTCTCGATTGGGGCCTTGGGCATGCCACCCGTTGCATCCCTATTATCCGTTTATTAATTAAAAAAAATGCGGAAGTAATCATTGCTGTTGATGGTCGTCCGTATGATCTGTTAAAGCTGGAGTTTCCTAACCTGGAATTTATTCGTTTGAAAGGGTATGATATTACTTACCCTTCCATTGGCCCGATGGTTTTAAAGATGGCACTTTCTGTTCCTAAAATACTTTCCGGAATTAAAGCCGAACATGAGGCTTTAAAACAAATTATCAAGCAAAAGAAAATAGATGTGGTTATTTCTGATAATCGGTTTGGGTTATGGAACAAAGAAGTAAAAAGCATTTTCATTACCCACCAGTTAATGATTAAATCTCCGCTTGGCGAAAAACAATTACATAAAAAGAACTTAGATTATATCAGCAAGTTTGATGAATGCTGGATTCCGGATACGGAAGGAACTGATAACTTATCCGGGGACTTATCACATAAATACCCGCTGCCAGCTAACGCTTTTTTTATTGGTGCTTTATCCCGTTTCTCTTATTGGGAATCCCGTCCGATTTCTACAGGAGAAAAAGAGGAGATGACGTACGATGCTATGATAATCATCTCCGGACCGGAACCACAAAGAGGAGCTTTGGAATTTTTAATAATGAAGCAACTTCTTTTAAGCAAAATGAAAATATTAGTTGTAATGGGAAGAACAGAAGACGATGATACAATTACAATAAATCAAAACATAAAAATGGTAACCCGGATGAGTTCCCAGGAAATGGAGGAGGCAATAATGAAGTCAAAAATAGTTATCGCCAGGAGTGGCTATTCCACCATTATGGACCTGGCGGCACTTGGAAAGAAAGCTATTTTTGTTCCAACCCCCGGACAAACCGAACAGGAATACCTGGCCGAAGAATTCAAACAAAAAAAGATTGCCTTCTTTCAAAAGCAATCTGAATTTGATATACAACAGGCATTGATTGAAGCGGAAAACTATACCGGGTTTGAGGCAATTCTAAATACAGGCGGGTTAGAAAAAAGAATTGATTTGTTATAAAAAAATACCCCTGTCAGGGTTTTAAACCTTGACAGGGGTAGTAATATAAAAAAAGAAGATTTAATCTTTACGCAACTATCGGCTGCACCACAGGCACTCCCGCTTCTTTAATTTTTCCTATTCCTCCTCTTACATTGGTAATATTGGCAAATCCATTCTTTTTAAGAATAGAAGCAGCCATCATGGAACGATAACCTCCGGCACAATGAATAAAGTAATGTGAGTTTTTGTTCAGCATATTCATTTCCTTTTCCAAGTCTCCTAATGCTATCAGTTGTGCATTTTCAATAATGCCACTGTTCCATTCTCCCGGATTACGAACATCAATAATATTATCTGTCTGGTAAGTTTTTGCAAATTCATCTGCATTAACACTATCCATTATTTCCACTTTTTTATCTGCTTTTGCCCAGGCTGGTACTCCTCCCTGCAAATAACCTTTTACGTTTTCGTAACCTACACGGGCCAGGCGCAATACCGCTTCCGTTTCTTTTCCTTCATTTGCTATCAACAGTAATGGTTTTTTTGCGTCCAGCAAAGCTCCAACCCATGGAGCGTATTGTCCGTTAAGACCGATGTTTAATGCATTAGGTACTGTTCCTGTTTCAAATTCCTCAGGGGTACGGGTATCTAATATAATAACATCTGTTTTTGAAAGCGCATCAAACTCCTCTACTGATAATGCTTTGGTGTTTTTGCTCAACACCTCATCAATGTTTTCATATCCCTGTTTGTTCAACATAGCATCCATAAAGAAATAACTTGGCGGTGCCGAAAGCCCATCGGTTACTGCTTTTACAAACTCCGGCTTGGTCATTGGTTGCAATGCATAATTCATTTTCTTTTGAATACCAATGGTAGAAAATGTTTCCTTGCCAATATTTTTGCCGCAGGCAGAACCGGCACCGTGACCGGGATAAACAATCACCTCATCTGCTAACGGTTTTATTTTAACGTTTAAAGAATCATACATCATTCCTGCCAAATCGGTAATGGTCAGGTTACTTTTTATGGCTAAGTCGGGGCGGCCTACATCTCCCACAAACAAAGTATCTCCGGTGAATACGGCATTTTCTTTCCCGTTTTCATCAATTAATAAATAACAGGACGACTCCATGGTATGACCCGGAGTATGCAATACTTTCAGTTTTATTTTTCCAATGGAAAATAGTTCATTGTCTTTTGCAATTCTGCTTTCAAAACCGGTTTGCGCAGTAGGACCATAAACAATGGTAGACCCTGTTTTCTTAGCCAGATCAATATGTCCAGAAACAAAATCAGCATGAAAATGGGTTTCGAAAACATATTTAATTTTTGCATTTCGCTTGTTGGCCAATGCTATATAAGGTTCTGTTTCGCGCAAAGGGTCAATGATTGCGGCTTCTCCTTCCGATTCGATGTAATACGCAGCTTCGGCAAGACAGCTGGTATAAAGTTGTTCTATATACATAGTTTTAAATTTTGTACCACAAAGGTAATGGATTACCGCGAAGCAAAAAAATGACATTCATCATGCGCTAACTTTCGTTAGCGAAGCGTGCCATTATGGCAAAAAGGAGAAGCTCTCTGTTATTCTTTTTCCCGGATTATGCGTTCTACATATTTCTTCAGGATACTCAAATAATTTTTTATTACCTCCCAAACCATTTCATAATCTACTCCAAAGTATTCGTGAATTAACCTGTTTCTGAACGATATTACTTTGTACCATTCTATTTCATTATATTTAACAGTAGTTTCAGCACTAAGTTTGTTCGCAGCTTCACCTATTATACTAAAGGAACGAATTACCGCATTAAAGGTTTTTTTATCGCCAGCAAAGTCTTCGTAAGAAAACCCTGATGTAAAATTTTCAATGTCTGTTATTGCTTCCAGTATATCTTCCAAAAGCAATAGATCATTCCTTTCAGACATATTGCAAATCTTTTTTTAACGCTTCGAAATATTTTGGCTTTATAGCTTTGCGGGATACTAAATCTACTTTTGTTCCAAGCATTTTTTCGAGTTCAAAAGATAAATCAATGAACTCCATTCCTACAGGTTTGCTGAACTCCACCATTATATCAATATCACTGTTTGCCTGTTGCTCATTACGCGCATAGCTGCCAAACAGTGCAAGACGTGAAATAGGATATTTTTTTTGCAACAGGGGAAGTGCAAGTTGTAATGAAGCTAGTACCTGACTTTGGCTTTGCATTTATTGTTTTTTTACAAAGATACTTTCTTTTTAGAAATCAAAAAATGTTTCTGCTCTTTATAATGAAGTAATAAAAATGACTTTTATCAGCCCTTTTAATAATTATATTTGCCCACTTCAATTAATATATAAATTGTAAATGAATAATCCATCCGGTAAAATAGGCTTTGCACATACATTATTTTGTTTGTTGATTGTTCTATGCCTGTTTCCATTCATTACAGCACCCATTGCCCTCACCCTAGGGCTTGTGTTTGCGTTAACCATCGGAAATCCTTTCCCTAAATTTAATTCGAAAGCCACAGGTTTACTTTTAAGAGCATCCGTGGTCGGGCTCGGGTTTGGAATACAAGCTAACCAGGCGTTGGAAGCCGGAAGCAAAGGTTTTTTATTCACCATAGTTTCCATCCTGGGCACCATAATATTGGGATACCTTGTGGGTAAATGGGCAAAAATTGACAGCAAAACCTCTCACCTTATTTCCTGCGGAACAGCAATATGCGGAGGCAGTGCCATCGCTGCAGTAGCCCCTGTTATCAAAGCCAGCCAGCACCAGATATCAGTAGCATTGGGAACGGTATTTATACTCAATGCGGTAGCTCTTTTTATATTCCCGGTAATTGGCAACTATTTTCATTTAACCCAGCAACAATTTGGCTTATGGGCTGCCATTGCCATTCACGATACCAGTTCGGTGGTGGGTGCGGCCAGTAAATACGGGGCTGAAGCCCTGCAAATTGCCACTACTGTAAAACTGGCAAGGTCATTATGGATAATTCCGGTGGTGTTTTTTTCGGCCTTTGTTTTTAAAAACAAGGAATCCAAAATATCCATCCCTTACTTTATTATCCTGTTTTTTGTGGCCATGCTCATCAACTCTTACATTCCTGCCATTGCCCCCATATCTAATGTCATCACCATGATTGCCAAGCGGGGAGTAGTCGTTGTTCTTTTCCTGATTGGTTCCGGCTTATCCAAAGAAGCTTTAAAATCGGTGGGAATAAAACCCTTTTTCCAGGGGGTGTTTTTATGGATTGTTATTGCTTCGGCTTCGCTGTTTACCATTATGGAAACGGTTGGGTAAAATAAACAGAAGCTATCCCTGTAACGGATTTAAATCATGGCTAAAGCCAAATCGTATAAACCTTTCAATAACCCCAGCATTAATGCTGGGGTTAAAATAGAATATTGTGACGCAGGCTTTAGCCATGACACTCATTAATATTTAATCCGATAAAGGGATAAGTGCAAAATAAAAGGTCAAAAACCCTCAAAACCTTCATTTTCGCTTTTTATTTTATAAAAAATGATTTTTATAAAAGGAAAAACACTTTTTAAAAAATAAAAAATACTTTTTATAAAATAAATTCTGCTTTTTAAAAAACAAAAAATGCTTTTTATTAAATAATTTCTATTTTTTATAAAAGAAAAAACGTTTTTTTAAAAAGGAAAAGTACTTTTTATAAAAGAAAAACTATTTTTTATAAAAGGAAAAATGCTTTTTTAAAAATAAAAACTACTTTTTATAAAATAAAAAACGGAAATGGAGAAATAAAGTGTGGGTAAGGAAAAAATGTGTGTTTTTGGACAACTAAAAACAACGTAAATTTGTTTGTGAAAACAAATCCGGAGAATAACTTCCTTCCCTTTTTTATATTTACTTTGTTCCTTAACCGGTTGATTTTGAGTAAAAATTAAGGGCAGTTAGGCTGTTTATATTTCTAAGATAAACCAAATATCTCCTCAATATTTTCCTTCGCGCTCTTTGCGTCTTTGCGTGACACCCTTACTCCAAATCAAATAAACTTCCCTTTTGTGCTCTTGGAATTTTACCAAGGTGTTTATACGCCAGTTCGGTAGCTTCTCTTCCGCGCGGGGTGCGCACCAGGTAACCTTCTTGTATTAAAAAAGGTTCATATACCTCTTCAATAGTTCCGGCTTCTTCTCCCACAGCAGTAGAAATGGTAGTAAGTCCTACAGGGCCACCTTTAAACTTTTCTATCAAGGCAGATAATATGCGAATGTCCATTTCGTCCAACCCGTTTTTATCCACATTAAGAGCCGAAAGCCCTATGTGTGCTATTTCAATATCAATGGAACCGTTTCCTTTTATTTGTGCAAAATCGCGGATACGTCTCAGCAATGCATTTGCAATACGGGGGGTTCCCCTGCTTCTTCTTGCTATTTCGTTGGCAGCATCATCCGTAATAGGAACATTGAGTATGCTTGCCGCACGGATAATAATTTTCTTTAATAATTTAGAATCGTAATAATTCAAACGGGAATTAATTCCGAACCTGGCCCGCAAAGGAGAGGTTAACAACCCTGAACGGGTGGTAGCGCCAACTAATGTAAAGGGATTTAATTTAATCTGCACACTGCGGGCATTGGGCCCGCTGTCTATCATAATATCTATTTTATAATCTTCCATGGCAGAATATAAATACTCTTCCACAATAGGGCTAAGGCGATGTATCTCATCAATAAACAATACATCGTATTCTTCCAGGTTGGTTAGCAGTCCTGCTAAATCGCCCGGCTTATCCAGCACAGGACCGGAAGTTATTTTAATATTTACACCCAGTTCGGAGGCTATAATATTGGCTAATGTGGTTTTACCTAAGCCGGGAGGGCCGTGTAATAATACATGATCCAGGGCTTCGCTTCTTTGTTTGGCAGCCTGTACAAATATTTTCAAATTCTCCACCACCTCGAACTGCCCTGTAAAATCAGAGAATTCGGCAGGCCTTAATACTTTTTCAAACTCTTTTTCGGCAGAGTCTAAATTTTCGCCATCGGGATTTATGTTTGGATTCAATGCTAATAAATTCTGTTATCAAATTCTAAGACTATATCGGGAAAATACCCCTGTCAGGGTTTGGAACCCTGACAGGGGTAAAGAAGGCTATTTTAAAGTAATACTTGTTTGTCCTGAAATTACATTATCACAAATAATATCAATAAGGTATTTTCCGGCTATAAAAGGAGTGGTGTTAGAACAAAACACTTCCACGGCCACATCTTCATTGGCATAACTTACTTCCTGTTTGGCAGCATAAAACCCTTTCCCTCCGTTAAATTTAACTGAGTTTTCATCATCGGGTGATTTGCAGATTTCCTTTCCATCCGGTGTGGTAATGCGTATATAAACATTACGGGTTCCCTTTTTTGCAATTTTATTTTCGCCCAAAACAAACGAAACTTTTAGTTTTTCTACCCGCGAAGCTTTGGTGGTTTCCACTTCCTTCTTGCCACCGGAACGGAACTTAACACCTGTAGCCGTAGGGTTTTCCGCTTTCAATACCGAACCCAGGCTAATGGTATTTGCCATTGCTTCTTTGTCTTTCGAAAGCTTGGTGGTTTTATCTTTTTCCAAATTCAAATCAGATGTTACTTTATCTTTTTCTGCAATAATAGTTTTGTTCAGCGTGTTTAACGAATCAATTTCAACAATATAATGCTGCATGATTTTGCGAAGCGTTTCTGTTTCCTTTTTTAATTTCGAAATAATATAGGCATCGTTTTTATGTTTATCTGCCTGCTCCAGCAAGTCAGCAATCTGTGCACGTTTAGCATCCAAATCGGCATTCAGCACCTGGTCGTTAGTTTGTAAAGAGGCGTATTGTTTTTGCAGGTCAAGCAAATCGGCTTTAACATTATCTCTTTCCACTATTACGTTTTGTTTTTCCACCACCACGGTATTAGCGCGACCTCTTTCCTGCAGCCATAGCCAGATAAAAATCCCGTTTCCAATTAATAAGAGACCAAGTAAAATAAGCAATAACTTATTATTCGATTTTTTTTCTTCCTGTTTTGGTTCCATGTTCGTGAGATTGTTTATTTTTATGTCACAAAAATACAATTTTTAGCCTTAAAGAATACACCCGATGCTAAAAGACTTTTTTTCCATCATATTTCCACAGGTATGTGTGGCCTGCGGAAAACCCCTGCTAAAGGAAGAACAAAGCCTATGTGCTCTTTGCGTTTATAAACTTCCCAAAACTGATTTTCATCTAGAAACAGAAAATCCTGTTGCAAAAATATTCTGGGGTAGGGCACCTGTTCATGCGGCTGCATCTTATTATCGTTTCGAAAAAGGAGGAAAGGTGCAGCACTTAATGCACCAGTTAAAATACAAAGGACAGAGACAAATAGGTGTTGCCATTGGCGAACTATATGGAACGGAATTAAAAAAAAGTAAATTGTTTAATTCCGTTGATCTTATTATTCCTGTGCCATTACATAAACGAAAAATAAAAGTCAGGGGATATAACCAGAGTGAGGCTTTTGCTGAAGGTCTTTCGCAAAGTATGAAGGTGGCCACTAATTTCGAAACACTTTACAGGGCTGTAGATTCTGAAACCCAAACGAGAAGAACGAGGTTTCTGAGGTGGAAAAATGTGGAAACTATTTTTCAGCTGAAGGATGACATCACCTTGCAGGGAAAGCATATTTTGCTGGTGGATGATGTGGTAACCACCGGAGCAACACTGGAAGCCTGTATTCAGACCTTACAAAAAATTCCGAATGTAAAAATAAGTATAGCCACTATTGCCTGGGCCAGTCATTAGTTCATTGGTTCAAGGATGATAAACCTGACAGGTTTTTAAAACCTGTCAGGTTTAATAGTTCATGCCCTGCCCCTTTCGATAAATTAATCTATTTTTGCACCACTAAAAAACAAACATGTCTGAATCAATTATCGTTTCGGGGGCAACCAAAAAAGAAAAATACGAATCGCTGATTCCTCAAATCAAAGCATTGGTGGAGGGAGAAAAAGATTGGATAGCTAATCTTTCCAATATAATTGCGGCATTAAAATTCGGAATGGATTTTTTCTGGGTTGGTTTTTATTTTGTGAAAGAAACGGGAAATGATAAAAAGGAACTGGTTCTCGGACCATTCCAGGGGCCGGTTGCCTGCACACGTATAGCTTTTGGAAAAGGAGTATGCGGAAAAGGCTGGGAGACAAAACAAACCATAATAGTGGAAGATGTGGATTTGTTTCCGGGTCATATTGCCTGCAGCAGTTTGTCAAGGTCTGAAATTGTAGTGCCAGCATTTAATAAAGAAGGCGAAGTAATTTTAATCCTCGATGTGGATAGCGAACACCTTTCCAACTTTGATGAAACAGATAAAATGTATTTGCAACAAGTAATTACTATTATTGAAGGATGTACCAATTAAATAATTTACCGATGCGTGGATTAAAAAGAAATAATAACAGAAGCGGGAAATTGGTATATCAGTTCATCAATACATCGGTATATCTTTTAATTTTCCTGCTGCTGTCTTCCTGCGCACAGGTGGTAGCTCCGGGTGGAGGAAAGAAAGATGTTAAACCTCCCCGCGCACTTAAATATGTTCCCGACAGCGCACAGGTAGGTTTTAATACCAAATCAGTTCAGATTACATTTGATGAGTTTATACAACTTAAGGATTTGAACAATCAATTAATTATTTCTCCTCCTGTAAAAACCACCCCCGAATTTACCATCAAAAACAAAACACTCACCATTACTTTCGATAAGAAAGACACCTTAAAACCAAACACCACTTATTCCATTAGCTTTGGAAATGCTGTGCAGGATATAACGGAAAACAACCCGATAGAAAACTACAAATACATTTTTTCAACCGGAACATTTATTGATTCTGCAGTGGTGAAAGGCAAAGTGGAAAATGGTTTTAATCATACCACAGAAAAAGGCATACTGGTAAATCTTTACAGTAAATTTAATGATAGCACCGTGTATAAATCTCTTCCTGATTATTTTGCTAAAACAAAGGAAGACGGTACGTTTCAAATCAATAATATTAAAGCAGCAAATTACAAACTGGTAGCCATAAAGGATGGTAACTCTAATTATAAATATGATGGAGAAGCGGAAAGCATTGGTTTTATGGATGCCCTAGTGGATGTTACAGAAAAGAAAAGTATATTAATTGATATGTTCCAGGAAACACCAAAGAAGCTTTACCTGAAAAAAGCAACGTATGATTCGTATGGAAAGATTGTGTTTGTTTTTAATAAAGGTGCAGATAGCCTTACTGTTAACCCTATCAATTATACCTTTAAAAATTACGAAGATGTGGCACTTGATTATTCCGCTAAAAAAGACACATTGACCTATTGGTTTAAAAACATTGATCTGGATGCGTTGAAACTTCAGCTAAAGGATGGAAACCGCATTATGGATACGCTTGAATATAAATTGATAGTTAAGGAAGATGCACTGAAAGCAAAAAGAAACAAACTGAAATTATCACTAACTAATAACTTCAATGGCAATCAATCATTTGATTTGAATGGGGAAATTAAAATGGTTTTTAATCATCCCCTGGAATCGAATCCTTATGCAAAGGTAGATTTCAAAGAAGACAGCACCCTTTACAAAAGCACAGGAAGTTTAGAGTTTTTCCTGGAAGGAAAGAATAAAATGAAAGTAATTTACTGGGATTCCGCTTCTTCTAACAAGGAAAAAGATAATTCCGGAACATGGATAAATGCACCCACAATAAAGAGTCCTTTGCTTAAGGAAAGCACCAAATATCACCTCTTTGTTCCACCCGGAACATTCACCGATTTCTTTGGTTTGACAAATGATTCCATCAAGATTGACTTTAAAACACAGGAAGAAAAGTTTTACGGCTCAGTAAAATTAAAGCTGAATGTTCGGGAATCTAAGGAACAATACATTGTTCAGTTATTGGACGAAAGGGAAAACATTGTTCGGGAAAATATTGTGAAAGCAGGAGAAACAATTGATTATCCTTATTTACACCCAATGCAATACAAATTGAAATTAATTTATGATGACAACAACAACGGAAAGTGGGATACCGGTAATTATATAAATAAGCAACAACCTGAAAAAGTAATATACTACAGCGGGGCAATAAACATAAGAAGCAACTGGGACCAGGACCTGGAGTGGAAAGTAGAACCTTAATCCATATCGTTTAAAACCGGAAATTTTAATCTGAAACTTTCAAGTTCCTGATAATTCAATTCCTGATAATATATTCCCTCCTTTGCTGTTTCGCTCTCACAAATTATTTCTCCTTTAGGGTCTATCACCTTCGAATGACCGGAATAATAGGTGTCACTTATATCATTACCCACCCTGTTAACTGCTGCAACATAACATTGATTTTCTATTGCTCTTGCACAAAGCAGTTTGTTCCATGGCCCCATTCTGACATCGGGCCAGTTGGCTAAATAAATCAATAAATCAAAAGGATTGTTTTTTGTGTTCCTGCTCCATACCGGGAAACGCAGGTCGTAACAAATCATCGGACAGATTCTCCAGCCTTTATAGGTAACGACCAGCCTTTTGTTTCCGGGAGTGTAATGATTGTTTTCGTCACCCATACTGAAGAGGTGCCTTTTATCATAGGTTTCATACGTACCGTCCGCATTCATCCACACCAACCGGTTATAATACTTACCATTTTCCTCACAGATAAAACTCCCGGTGATTGCACAGTTTTTTTGCTTCGCATTATTCTTCATCCAGTTCACTGTTTCTCCTTCCATTGTTTCTGCAAGAAATGCTGCATTCATGGAAAACCCAGTGGTGAACATCTCTGGCAGGATAATTAAATCGGTATCGTTGGGAACCTTTTCTATCTTTTCAGAAAATGATTTAAGGTTTGCAGTTTTGTTTTCCCACTGCAAATCAGATTGGATAAAAGAAATCTTTAAGTTGTTCATATTAAATTTTATTCAATATTTCGGCTGCTTTCTCCAGTGTTTCTTCCTTTTTTGCAAAACAAAAACGCAACATTAAATTATCCTGCGGGTCGTGATAAAAAACAGAAACAGGAACGGATGCTATTCCAAATTCCTTTGTTAATCGAATGGCATAAGCAGTATCCTTTTCTTTGCTCAGCTTTTTATAATTTAATAATTGAAAATATGTTCCTGCACTTGGCGTGAATTCAAACTTTGAACCTTTTATCAGCTTAACAAAATAATCTCTTTTGTCCTGGTAAAATTTATTGAGTCCGGTGTATTTGCTTTTATCTTTTAAATATTCCGCCAACGCAAATTGAATGGGAGCATTAACACAAAACACCAGGAACTGGTGCACCTTGCGAAACTCGGCCATCAGGTTTTTAGGAGCCACACAATATCCAATTTTCCAACCGGTAGTATGAAATGTTTTTCCGAATGAAGAAACTATAAAGCTTCGTTCTGCAAGTTTAGGAAAGCGCGAAACGCTTTGGTGTTGCTGGTCGTCAAAGATAATATGTTCGTACACCTCATCGCTGATGATAACAATGTCGGTGTTTTTTGTAATCTTTTCGAGCATCAGCATGTCTTCCTTAGTCATAATGCTCCCGGTAGGATTGTGAGGAGTGTTGATGATAATCATCCGGGTACGATGGCTGATTACTTTTTTTACCTGGTTCCAATCAATGGTATAGGTAGGTGCTTTCAGCTGCAGATAAATGGTGGTACCTCCGTTCATTTCTATTGCTGGTTGGTAACAATCATAAGCCGGTTCAAAAATAATTACCTCATCGCCTTCTCTTATAATGGCAGAAATAGCAGTATAAATGGCCTGTGTGCCTCCGGCAGTTATTGTTATTTCTGTTTCTGCATCGTATTTGGTTTGATGCAGGGATTCTATTTTATCCGACAAAATCTCTCTCAATGCCGGTAATCCTGCCATGGGAGCATACTGGTTCCTGCCATCGGTCATGGCTTTGTTTACAAGAGCAATAAGGTCTTCGTCACAATTAAAATCAGGGAAACCCTGCGAAAGGTTAATAGCATTGGTATCGGCAGCGAGTTTGCTCATTACAGTAAAAATGGTGGTTCCTACATTCGGGAGCTTGCTGCTGATCAGGTTTGGATAATTCATAAATGTGTATTAAGTATGGAGTCCAGCGTACTTTGTACTTCAGACTTAGTACATTGGACTTTATAAGGTTTAAAATTACGGGATAATTCTGAATGGTTTTCATGTGTTGAAAATAAAGTTGTTTTTTCATTAATTAATTACTTGATTTTAATACTTTTGCCGACTATTAAAAAATTAAAACGTAATACTATGACAATTGAAAAAAACTCTGTAGTGTCTGTAAACTACACACTAACTGAAAAAACAAGCGGAGCACAAGTGGAACAAACCAGTAAGGAACACCCTTTTGTATTCATCTTTGGTAATGGTGGTTTATTAGAAGATTTTGAAACTAATCTGAAAGGAAAAAAAGCAGGCGATACGTTTGATTTTTTTATAGAACATTCACGTGGTTACGGGCTTCGTGACGAACAACATGTAGTAATGATTCCTATTGATGCATTTACGGCAGAAGATGGATCTTTTGATGACGAAAATGTGAAAGAGGGAGTTACCCTTCCGATGGTGGATAATGACGGAAACCGCCTGTATGGTAAGGTAATGGAAATTACTGCAGAACATGTAAAGATGGATTTTAATCATCCTTTGGCAGGAACCGATTTGCATTTTGTTGGAGAAATATTGGATGTGCGTGCTGCTACAGCAGATGAAATTGCTCATGGGCATGTGCACGGAGAACACGGGCATCATCATTAATTAGCGCCTCGCCCCTTAATCCCCTCTCCAAAGGAGAGGGGGAGGAACCTGAAGTGCTAAATTAAATAATGCTTTATAAAATACGTCAAACTCCGTCACCCCTCTCCTTTGGAGAGGGGAAGGGGGTGAGGCGAATGAAGAAACACATTATCATATATAATCCTCTTCCCCAATGAAAAAATTTATTCTCTCTTCCATTATTTTATCGCTGTTTGGCATACAACATTCAACAGCACAAAGCGCTTATCATATTGCCAATACTTTTTCCCTGGAAGGAGATGGTGGATGGGATTACCTTAACGTGGATGACGAAACCGGTATACTTTATGTTTCGCACGGAAATATGGTACAGGTAATTGATACAAAAGATGGGAAAGTATTAGGTACCATAAAAGACCTGAAGGGCGCGCATGGAATTGCATTGGCAGAAAACATGAACCATGGTTATATTACCAATGGCAGAGATTCTTCGGTGACTGTTTTTGACATGAAAACATTTGAAAAATTAAGAACCCTTGAAAATGTTGGACAAAACCCGGATGCTATTTTGTTTGATGTGTACACACAACGCATATTTATTTTTAACGGAAGAAGCAATAATGTATCGGTGTATGATGTAAGTGTGGATAAATTTATTACCAAAATTCAACTGGACGGAAAGCCGGAGTTTGCGGTGAATGATGACAAAGGCAACATCTTTGTAAACATTGAAGATTTATCAATGGTATGTCATATCAATGGTTCGACCATGAAAGTGGAAAAGAAATGGAAACTAAAAGAAGGAAAAGAACCTTCCGGATTGGCTATTGATAAAGAAAATCATCGCTTGTTTTCGGTTTGTGATAATAAGCTGATGGTGATATCGGATTATGAAAAAGGTTTTGTAATAGCAAGTGTACCTATCGGAGAAAACCCTGATGGTGCCGGTTTTGATGCGGAGCTGAAACGTGCTTATAGTTCGAACGGAGATGGAACATTGACTGTGGTGCAGGAAACAGATGCTAATACTTTTAAAGTTTTGGAAAATGTAAAAACACAAAAGGGGGCAAGAATAATGACCGTAAGCGCAAAAACACATCATATTTATTTGCCAACAGCAGAAAGAGGAGAGAAACCAAGCCCTACACGAGAAAACCCGAACCCAAGACCGGAAGTAAAACCCAATACGTTTGTGGTGCTTGATGTAGCACCTTAATATTTGTGTCCTTTTACGATTTAGATAAAGACGAAAGAATAAAAGTGGTTGCAAAAATCACTTCTGAGATTCAAAGCGATTTAGAAACTTCTTCTACAAAAAAAATACTTGTTTACTTTTCGGATGAAGATAGTTATATCCGGAAAACAGCTTACCAGGCCATTGGTAGGATATACCTTTCCCATAAAAAATTACAACCCGTTATTATAAATTTACTTGACGCTCTTTTTCTTTCTGAAAATGAAAAGATAAGGCAAACGGTAATTAATGCTGCCGGAGAAATTGGAATGTCGGACTTTCCCCCTATTGTCAAACTGATGGAGCAGGGGTTGTTTGATGTACATCATTCGGTTCGCAATGCAGTGATAGGCTCTATAAAAAAGATGGGGCAGCGCAACCCGAAACCTACTCTTGCTTTTGCCCACCGGTATCTGCATCATGACAATTTTGAGATACGAAGAGAAATCTGTCATGGAATAGAATTGCGGGGAAGGACTCATCCGCAGGATATATTGCCGATGCTGAAGGAATTACAGTTTGACAAAAAACCAAGGGTGAGAAATACGCTTATTCATGTTATCGGGCAGATAGCTTATAAAAAAGGATGCCTGGCAACAGTGATTGAAGATTTGAAAACCTGGGAAAATAAGGAGTTGGTGAAAGAAGCATTGGCAGAAATAATAGATGTGCATTACCGATATCGCAACTTTTCGGTGCTTACCCAGCAGGAAGCGATTGATTATATTGAAAGAAATTACAATCATTTAAAATAAAAAAGTCCAAAGCTGCTGATTACCCGGCAAACTTTGGACTTTTAACATTAAACTTTATTTATATAATAGTTACAGAATACGGCAAGCCATCAGCACCTGCTTCATTTCGAGCATTGATGTAAAAACCAATTATATAAAGCGTTTTACCTACCTGAGCTGCTGTAAACAGCATTTCAAAAACAGTTGAAGTTTCATCCTCCTGCCTTACATAATCCGACAGACGCGGTGCAGGAGCATCGGCATCCGTAATAGCGGTTTTAAAACCCATAGCGGCAACTCCCGGTGGTTTTGCGCGTTTAAAAGGGCCTTCGGGAAAAAGAGCTACAAAGGTCATGTTCATAGATGACTGAAGAATACAGGTAATGGCGGGAGCTGATTTCGGAATTCCGGCAGGAGTGTGGCTGGTATCGCCTCTTTTTAAGCCTAATACTAACCTTTCCTCACTGGTTAAGGTTATGGTGGTGTTTCTTTTGATAATACCACGGATACTTTGGGTAAGTGTAAACCCGTTTTGATAGGCTGCATTTATTGCATCCACTGTTAAATGTCCGTTAGTTACCGGGTTTACATAAGCTGCCATTTTTGTGTTCCAGTCGGTCAGAAATCCGGTTAATGCCGAAACCTGCACTGATGTTAATCCAAAACGGGCTGCATTGGCTGTGGTGGTTACAAACGGAATAAAGGCATTAACAAAATAGTTATACCTCATAATTTTGAATGATAGTGTTATCATGTTACATAGGTTTTAGTTATTATTTATTTTATTTTTGATTATTAATGTGTTAGCTAATTACATTTTCCTTTTCTCCGCCTTTTCTATTTATTCTTCCTTTTGCACTTTTTATTTTACGTTTTGTTCTAAACGTTCTACGTTTTGTACTTTTTATTCTACGTTTCGTTCTAAACGTTCAACGTTTTGTTCTTAACGTTTTACGTTTCGAACTTTTTATTTTACGTTTTGTTCTAAACGTTCAACGTTTTGCACTAAACGTTTTACGTTTTCTCCTTTTTATAAAACGTTTTCTCCTTTTTATTGAACGTTTAGTACTTTTTATTGAACGTTTAGTGCAAAACGTTTTATAAAAAGTAAAAATGCAGGTTTAGGTTGTTTTTAACCTTAAAAAGAGATTACCTTTTGATACAATAAATAAAAACAAGAACAATTTTATGAGGGCAAATATATTTTAAAAATAATTTTCAAAAACGGGGAGAAAGCAAAAAGGGTGCGAGGTGGTACTACCACGCACCTTTTTTGTAGTTAGTTTAAAGGATTAGTTATTTTAAACCCTTCAAACCAGTCGTAAACAGTTCTTTCCGGATATCCTGTTGATGCAGCGGCTTCACTATAAGTACGTTTTCGCATATAAAGGTCAAAACATTTTTTCTTTCTGAAATGCCTTCGGGCAGCACTGAATGAAATCTTTTTTGCTCCCAGTTTTACATACTGTTGTTCAATTGTTATTTCTCCAAGGTCGTCAATCATGCCGAAATAGTCGGCTTCGGAGGCTAATGGTGTTTTTGATTTTTTCTTTTTTTGTTCCATAATACATTTTAGTTTTAAATTTTACTATTGATTTATCTGTATTATAAGTTACGCATAAAGAAAGGGCGAAACCATTTTATTAACGGGCAGAACAAAGCCGCAAGGAATGTAAATGGTCATAAAGAATGAGTACATTGGGCTTTTCGAAAAAAGTAATTGGAGGTGGGTAAAATTAGAATAGGAAATAAACAGGGGTTAAGAAAAACTAAATATTGAGCCATTACGGAATAATTCTGTCTGAAGAGTTCAACTCTTTTGAAAGGGCGAGGTTCTTTTGAATTGATTTTATTTTGGTTCTGAATTTATTTTGCTTATGTTTGTTTGATGATAAAAAGGAAGAGGGATTTTTGTTCTATTCGTTTGCAGGTGAAAACACCTGCAAAGGCTAAAAAAACAGAATCGAATTCAATCACAAAAAAAATAATTAAAAATGAATAAATTAAAAATAGTATTAGGAATAAGCCTTTGGCTTATTCCTAATTTCATAATTTGTCAAAACTGGGTAACTGTGGATACAGGATTTAACAACATGGTTAAAACTCTGACTTTTGATTCTGTTGCTAATAAACTATATGCCATAGGTATATTTGGAGTTGCCGGAGGAAGTGTTAATAATCTTAATAACATTGCTCAATATGACGGGGTAAGTTGGGATTCCGTTCCTGTAATTAATAATTCCCCACCTAACATTGGTTCTGTTGCAGTTTATAATAATAAGATTGCCTTTACCTCAGCCGACCAGATTTTACTTACCGATGGAATTTCACTTGACACCATTGCTTCGCATACTAATGGTGGAATATTATCTTTATTTGTAAACAATACTGACTTGTATGCTTTAGGAGTTTTTGATTCTATAATGGGTGTAATTACAGGAGGTATTGCGAGGTGGGATGGAACTACATGGAGTGCATTGGATACTTCAACACATTGGGCAAGTGGATTTTTTTTTAATTGTGCGGCATTTTATAATGGTGACTTATACATTGGTGGCAATTTTATTGACCAAACTGGTACATTGGATAGATTAGCGAGATGGGATGGTACACATTGGTATCCGGTTGGAGGAGGTATTACAGGAGGGTTAAGTGATGTTTTTTGTATGGAAGTTTATAATAATAAATTATATGTTGGTGGAATGTTTAATATGAGTAATGGAAATCCTGGCAATGCTATTGCGAGTTGGGACGGAAGCCAATGGGATAATGTGGGTGGAGGGATGACACAAAGTTATGCTAAAGTAAAAGATTTACAGGTTTATAATTATGAGTTGTATGCAGGAGGTCAATTTGATTATGCAGGAGGTCGTCCTATAAAAGGTATCGCAAAATGGAATGGAACAGAATGGTGCGGTTTAGGATTTGATGCTAATAATACTGCTGTTAATACTCTGGCTGTTTATAATAACGATTTATATTTAGGGGGGTATTTCAGAACTGTACTTGGAGATACTATGAATTATATTACAAAATGGAATGGTGGAAATTATACGGATACTTGTGGTAGTTTGAC
>CANJYB010000022.1 GCA_947479085.1 Bacteroidota bacterium
AAGAAATAATGAAAACAAAAGGCTATAAAAGCATAGGCGCCACCAAAACAGCCGTCAGCAAATGTTTTAAAACTTTTAAAGAAATAGCATTAAAACTGGGGAGGGATTATTTTTATTAAAAAGTTTCTACCTAAGGGCAGCAGCAAAACAACCGAGGTATACACACATGTAAGTACCAAAAGTATTCAAAATGTAAAAAGCCCATTTGATGATTTGTAAAAGTAGTATATTTGACAAAAATACCCGAAACAAACCTTCGGGTATCAATACCAATTTGGAGAGATAACCGAAGGTTTGTTTCGGGTATAAACAAGTTAAGGGCAAGCTTAAGACAAAATTGCCCAATGGTTAAACAATTAAAAACAAACAAAAAATGAAAAATTTACTAATGACAGCGATTGCAGTTTTCGGGATTGCAACGACAACTTTGGCACAAGTGCCTTCTTATGTCCCTACCAATGGACTTGTGGGTTATTGGCCATTCAATGCTAACGCTAATGATGAGAGTGGCAATGGGAATAATGGTACTGTGAATGGAGCAACCTTGACAAGTGATAGGTTTGGAAGTACGAATGCAGCTTATAGCTTTAATGGTGTGAGCAATTACATTCAATGCATGCAACCAGGCCCAATTGGTGTGCCATCAATAACTGTAGCATTTTGGACAAAAAATATCGGAAGTGGCTCAGGACATATAGTTTCCTGGGGAAATAATGGAATCAGTGGTGAAGATTTTAGAGTATTGACAAACGCATATGGAACATGTGCATCATCTTTAGATTTTGACATTTACAACTCGGGGATAGCATTTGATAATACTTTTTCATCAAACTCTTGGGATTTTTATGTAGTGATTTTTGATAGCTCAATTGGTACTAATATTAATGCTGCTAGCGTCTATAAAAACGGTGTTCAAATCGGATTAACTTGCTTTAACCAAAATAATTCATCAATCAATATCTCATCTGCTTTTCCCATATGTTTTGGAAAATATCACGGTACAATACCAACCGATTATTTATCTGGTATAGTTGACGACATCGGCATCTGGAGCAGAGTTTTGACACAACAAGAAATAACAGATTTATATACTAATTCTACTCTTGGAATCAGTGAAGTCTCCCAGAGCAATTTATTTTCAGTATTTCCATCCCCTGCTCAAAACTTAATTAATGTAGAGGCAGACAATAAACTTATTGGTGAAGTTTATACAATTTATGATAACAGAGGAAGAATTGTCTTGACAGGAAAAATTAACTCTAATAATACAATAATTGAATTGGGTAATTTATCAGGTGGGATTTATATATTCAGAGTTGGAGAAAATATGAAGCAGACATTTAAAGTGATTAAGGAATAAGCCAGCCCTTAACAGCGTGCAAGCGCCATAACCCTGCCGTAGGCGCAACACAGGGTTACGAGCGCCTGCACGCAAACCGTTATGAGCAATTGTGAGAGCGCTCCGAACGAACATCGGTAGCACAACACGCCTCGCAATAAATGGTGTGAAGTTACAAAGAAATAATTTGGTTTGTCGGGACATATAAGTAGAAAATAGTTATTACGCAACAGTAGAAAACAGAAAGACAATGAAGAAAATATTTATTACAGTTTTAATTTGTAGTTGTGAAATGTTTGCGCAAGCGCAAACATTAACACCAACAGTAATATCCACAGCAGGGACAAGTTTTGTAAACGGAACTAATGTATTAGATTGGACATTGGGCGAACCCGCAACATTTACACTCAACAACGGTACAAACCTTTTAACACAAGGGTTTCATCAAAACGATTTACTTATTACACAAGTAGAAAATTTAGACAACAGTTTTGGAGTTAATGTATTTCCCAACCCCACAGCCGACTTTGTACAAATACAATTTGACAAAGCAACAGATAATAATGTAATAGAATTATTTTCAGTTGAAGGAAAACTACTTTTATCCGAAACAAAAAACGCAACAACTATTTCTCAAATTAATATGAGTAATTATGCAAACGGAACATATCTATTAAAAATAAATAAAAACAAAACATATCAAATAATTAAAAATTAAACACTAAAACAAAATAAGAAATGAAAAAAGTATTACTATTATTATGTGTAAGTTTATTATTAAACTATACATTGAAAGCACAAGCACCGCAGGGATTTAATTACCAAGCAGTCGCACGCAATACAACAGGTATTGCAATCACAAACCAAAACATCGGTTTAGAAATTAGTTTGCGACAAGGGAGCGCAACGGGTACAATTGTTTATACCGAAACATTTAACACAACATCTAATAATATAGGTTTGATAAATGTAGTAGTTGGCACAGGCACAGTAACAGCAGGAACTTTTAATACTATTAATTGGGCAAGTGGTGTTTACTTCATAGAAATAAGTATGGATGCAACAGGCGGAACAAGTTATGCGTTAATGGGAACACAACAATTAATGAGTGTACCTTATGCTTTATACGCTTTAAGTAGTGGCGGAACAGTTGGCGCAACAGGCGCAACAGGAACAGCAGGTATAAATGGTACTAATGGAACAAACGGCATTAATGGAACTAATGGTTTAAATGGAACAAACGGAACAAATGGTTTAGTTGGTGCAACAGGCGCAACAGGAACTAACGGAACTAATGGAGCAGTTGGAGCAACTGGTGCAGCAGGAACAAACGGAACAAATGGAGCAGTTGGTGCTACAGGAGCTACAGGCGGTTACCCGGTTCATACCATTGGCGAAAGCTATGGCGGAGGAATTGTTTTTTATGTATACGATGGCGGACAACACGGCTTAATTGCAGCCACAGCAGACCAAAGTACATCAATAAGATGGTACGGTGGCACTAATACTAATACTCGTGCAAGAGGAGATGGTATTGGTGCAGGGCTAAAAAACACGGCAATTATAATAGCCAACCAAGGCTCCGTTGACGGTGCTGATTTTGCCGCTACTGTTTGTAATGAATATTCAGTAACAGTTGATGGAACTACTTATGGCGACTGGTATTTACCTTCAAAACACGAACTAAATCTTTTATACTTACAAGAAACTGTGGTTGGCGGTTTTGCTAGTTACGCCTATTGGAGTTCTACGGAGGACGGTTTCTTCGACGCGTGGTACCAGAATTTCAGCGGTGGTCTCCAGAGCAGCCTCAGTAAGAACCTCACATTCTATGTTCGTGCAGTTCGGGCTTTTTAACAATTTATCTATTTAACAATTTAAATATTACCGCGAAGCGGTCGATTTTATTTTTTGAGAATTATGGCTTTGTATTACGATTTACCGGTTTTTAAAGAGGTGTATAAGTTAATACTCGTTTTGTTTGAAATAACAAAAGACTTTCGCAAAGAGTATAAGTACATACTAGGCTCTCTAAATTTGTAGTAAAGAAAAAACAACGAAGGCATAACACGGGTTTGGCAAAAGTGGCGGTTCAGTGCTCCGCAAACACATTTGTGGTTAATCAAAGTTTGGTTCTCCGCATCAACATTTGTGGTGAAAATCGCCACCTTCGCCAAGCCCGAAACCGTTAGCGGTCAGCTTAAAACAGAAATCAATAAAAAAAGTAAAATGAATATTACAATCATAGGAGCCTCAGCTGGAATAGGATTAGAAACGGTAAAAAGAGGATTAAATAGAAATCATAAGATAACGACCCTTTCTCGAACTGAAATTGAAATAGAAGAGAAAAAATCGTTAAATATGATACTTGGTGATGCAACAAATAAAGCTGACCTAATAAATTCTATCCAAAACGTAGGTGCGCTAATTGTAACATTGGGGACTGGTAAGAATATGAAAGCTACTACCCTTTTTTCAGATTTTGCAAAATTGATTGTTGAAATTCATAGGGAGAAAAAAATAGGTATTCCAATTATTTTTGTCACTGGATTTGGAGCAGGAGAAAGTAAGAATTATGTTTCTTGGATTGTAAAGATGTTTTTAAAATACTTTTTAAAAGATGTTTATGCTGACAAAACTAAAATGGAAGAAATTATCACTACTTCCGATATGAATTGGACAGTTGTGAGACCAGGAAGGCTATTAGACAAAGAATTGACAGAGAAATACCGTATTGAAAACAAATTATTCAAAGGAATTAATATAGGCGGTATTAATAGAGCAGATGTAGCGGACTTTTTAATAAAACAAGCTGAAAAACAAACTGAATTTAAAAAGTACATTGCTATATCTGAAAAATAGAATAAAAGCCGAACCGATAACATAAGATTTATGAAATAAAAAAAGGGGGGGGCGACCTGCCAGTATGAAGTTTCAAGCATTTAATAACGCTTGTCGCGGGGCGAAAGAGACGAGCTGCTATCACACAGGCTCGCTCAAATGTGCTTTGGCACATTTGCCGGCCCCACATTTTTTTTAATGAGTAAATCTTTGAAACGATAGCAGTAATTTTAAGAACGATATGAATCCATATACAGACTTTACAAAACATTTCGGTAACTCTTTGAAAGCACCTGACTTTTCAAACTTCCTTGCCGAAATATTTACTGACCTGACAGAATACGATATTTTACAAAGCGAATATATTTTATCCGTTAAGACAGGAATAGAATTAGGATTTAAGAATGAAGATGCAGAATACGATGATGATGATATTATAATTTTTAAAAAAGGGACGCCAATATTTTCTCATTTTAATTTATTTCCGAAATCAGAAAGTATTATTTCTTCATTCCCTTTTGACATTAAATTTTCAGACACTAGGAATATGCTTCACAAGAAAATTGGTGAACCACTTAAAACAGTATATTTACAAGACAAATTATTCAATAAGACATTTTTGATTGACCATTATAAACTTGGGGACATTGCAATCAGTATAGACTATGATTCGGAAACAGAAACTATTAATCATATTCAAATTCGTGATAACAATTTGGTTATTGACGAACTTAAACTATAATGAAAAACTACTGATAACATAGCCCTTGAAACACTTGACACGAAAAAAAAGTGTCTATAGACTTCAGTGAGACCGAGCGATGACAGGTGACAACGACATAGAATTGCAGACACGAATTCGGGAAAACATCCTGAATTGTTTAGACTTATGGACATCAAAGAACAAACAACTTGAATATCAGAAACGTGTTTCTATTGCAGACGTTTCAGTGGAACTGTTTTGTGGTTGGGACGACTTTTATCATCCAGACAACATCGACTTCATGAAAACATTTAACGAACAAGAAAGACAAGCACTTGCCGACTTTGACAGAATATTAACTGAAATAGCAGACACGACACCGAAAGAATTACCTAACATTTTAGAGTTTGTGCAAACAGAAGAATGGAAGAAATTAAATTTAGTGGCAACAGAAACACTAAATAAAATCCACAGCCTGTAACGAAAAAAAAGCAGACATAATTAACACTAAAGCTACTAACGCCTAACATAAGTAGCCGTTGTACAACCCTCTTTAAAAATAAATAATTAAAAAAAACTGACTTCATCCAGCACTTGATATTCAACTCCTAAAGGAGTTGTGGAGGGATGGGTGTTTCGTTTACCCCCGGTTTCACCTTCGGCAAGCTCAGGCACCAACCGGGGGCTATTGAGATTTGACACTTCGGCACTTCGGCTGCGCTCAGTGACCGAAGCTCAGTGACCAGAGTCGGGGGAATTTGATTTTTTTTAAGAGCTTACTGAAACGAAAATAAAAGTGATACACTCTCCATCTGCACCCGACCCGCGCGAAGTATCCTTTTTTTTTGATTGGACAGTTATTAAGGAGCTTTAACCTCCAAATCCGGAAAGGACCGGATTCGGAGGGAGAAGGTGATTAAAAAAAAGATACCGTGCGAGGGCGGGAAGACTGGTGAAAAGATGAGATAAAGTATCTGCCCTAAAGATTTTTAATAAAAAGAAGCAACTTACCGTTTCCTGAGCGAGAATAGCTCCTTGTTGTATTCCAGCAAAGCGAGGTTTTGAGTGGCTGTTGGGTTTTGTTCGGCTTTGAGCACCTGCTCGTAGAGCTGTTTGGCCCTGTTATAATACAAAATATTATGAGCAGCATTATTAACATATAAGCTGAAATACACCTGGGTGGCCAGGGCCATTTTAATAGCGTTTTCGTATTTCGTAAACTCGGTATGGTTGGCCGAAGCATCGGCAATGGGGTAGTATTTTTTGAACACTTCAAAATTCCGCAAGGCTACTGGGTAATTAATGGTGTCTATACTTGGCGAAAGGTCGTTATACAACAGAGAGATTAAATAACTGATGTTGGCTTTGCTTTTAGTTGCATTGGCTTTTGAGGTATCCAGTTCCATTGCTTTTTTAAAACATTCGAGGGCAGCCATGCGGGCAGGCGATTCGGGGTTTGTTTTTTCCTGTTCAAGGTAAATTTCCTTATTGGCGCAACCTTTATAGTACCATGCTTCGGCATCTTTGGCACCTTTTCCCTTTTTGGTGCAGGAATCGAGGCAGGCAAGTGCGGCTTTGTATTCCTTTGCCTGCATAAGGGTAAAGGCACGTGTTGTACTTTCTTTTTGCGAAAAGCCATTGGCTGTTAAAAGCCATACGGTTGATATTATGAGGAGTTTTTTCATGTTCCTGTCTTTTAATTTGGTTATTGATTTTGAACAGGGAAACAAATGTATGAAAAAAAGCAGATAGTTGGTGGTTGGTGGTTGGTTATTTGGGGTTGGTGGTGTGTAGATTGTTGTTGGTGGTTAGTTGTTGGTGGTTTGAGGTTGGTGGTTTGAGGTTGGTGGTTTGTTGTTTGAGGTTTGAGGTTTGTGGTTTGTGGTTTGTGGTTTGTGGTTTGTGGTTGTTGGTGGCGCGAGGTTTAGTGTGGAGGGATGGTAAAAAAAACACACCCCCTACCCCCTCTCGCTTGCGCATTGGCAAACGCACAGAGGGGAATAGCTTCCGTGAAAAGAGGTGATAAAGTTGGGCACTGGGGCACTTCGGCACTTCGGCAAGCTCAGTGACCGGAGCTAAGTGATAGTGTTACGAAACCTCCAAACCGGCAAAGGAGCCGGTTCGGAGGGAGAAACCACAAACCACAAACTACAAACAACTAACAACTAACAACTAACATCTACCCACCACAAACTTGAAACTTTCCCTCTGAAACCTTTAATTTTTATTAGTTTTGCACCCGAATATTAATACGAGTTTATATATGAACCAAATCAAGACATTTTTAGTAGATAACCTTTCGGGCTTTTCGTTAAAGGCTATTCCGGGTTTTATTTTCAGTTTTATTGTTTGTGCGGTGCTGTCTTTTATTTTGGGCAAGGTGTACACCAAATATGGCAATTCGCTGTCGAACCGTAAGGCTTTTGCGCGTAACTTTATAGTACTGGCCATTACCACCATGTTTATTATTTCGGTAGTAAAGTCGTCATTGGCCCTGTCGTTAGGGTTGGTGGGTGCATTGTCCATTGTTCGTTTCCGGTCGGCCATTAAGGAACCTGAGGAACTGACCTATTTGTTCCTTACCATTGCCATCGGGCTGGGTTGCGGGGCAGGGCTGGCAGTACTTACAGTCATTGCTTTTGTAGGTTTTGTGGCAGTTATCTGGTTTACCAATACGTATCAGAAATCATTAGAATCACAGAATTTATATCTTACCATTTCCAGCAACGAGCCGAAGGCAGTGAACCTGAAAGACATTGTGGAATTGCTGAAAAAACACTGCAGCGGCATAAAACTAAAACGTACGGACGAAACAACTGCTACTATTGAGGCTTCTTTTTTTGTGGAGTTTGATGATTTTGAAAAACTGGAAGCAGCCAAAGGCGCTATCAAAGGCATGCACCCTTCGGTTTCGGTTTCGTTTATGGATAATACGAGGGATTTTTAAATGACCGATGTCGGATGACCGAAGACCGATGAGTTCTAGGTTGACCAATCACCATTGACTAATGACTAATCACCAATGACAAATAAACCAGAACCTTTACGTTATGAACGAAAATTCCTGATTACAGGATATTCGCACCGCGATGTGGAGCAGATGGTGAAATTTCATCCTGCCTGCTTTTCGGAGTTGTTTCATGAGCGGGTGGTGAACAATATCTATTTTGATACTGCCGGGTTGACGCATTATTTTGATAATGTGGAAGGTTCGCCCGAAAGGTTAAAGGTGCGTATCCGCTGGTATGGTGATACTTTTGGACCGATACAAAAACCGGTGCTGGAGTATAAAATCAAGAAAGGATTGCTGGGCAGGAAAGAGTCGTTTGTATTGCAGCCTTTTAAATTAACCAATGATTTTACAGAAATGGAAATAGCCATGGCGGTGAGTGATGAGGCCATTCCTGTTTCGGTTAAAAACGAAATGCGGTCGCTAAAGCCTACTTTGCTCAACTCTTACACCCGCAGGTATTATTTATCTGCTGATAAAAATTACCGGATTACGGTGGATCATCACCTTACCTATTACCGGATAGGGGTGCATGGCAATACGTTTACCAATAAGTCAGTGGATTATAACACCACAGTGCTTGAATTAAAATACGATTCGTCACTGGAAGATGAATCGAAATTAATAGCAAATCAGTTTCCTTTTCCGCTTACCAAAAGCTCTAAATACCTGCAGGGACTGGAAAGGGTATTTATATAATGCAACCCATATTACAACCCAAACGAACAACTTCCTTATCCATCAAACTGGCTGCAGTGGTGGTGTTTGTTATAGCTGTTATTGCCTTTGTTTTCAGTTTAAAATATGCCGGAGAAAGCAAAAAAGAATATCCCGATTTAACGTTTGATACCCAGATTCCCTTTCCTGAATGTGAACAAAAAGGTGGTTTTTATGCCGAACCGTTTGACCTGAAAATGACCATCACCGGTGGTAATTACAAAATATATTATACCGTGGATGGTTCGGAACCATCTTTAAAATCTCCTGTTTACACCAAACCTTTAATTATTACCAACCGGACAGGAGAAAACAATAATTTATCCAACATTCCCTCTTCTCCTCGCTGGAAACCTCCTGTGGGCGATGTGTTTAAGGGAACGGTGGTAAGAGCAATAGCTGTAACGGATGACAATAAAAAAAGCCTTGAGTTTACACGCACCTATTTTGTGGACCCTAAAGGCAGCAAGCGTTATAGTTTCCCGGTGGTGGCCATTACGGTTAATCCGGATGATCTGTTTGGTTACAAAACCGGGATTTATGTTTTAGGCAAAAACTATGATGATAAAAACGATTATGCAAAAAAAGACATTCCGCTTGATTTGCGATGGTGGAAATACCCGTCCAATTACCTTAAAAGAGGAAACAATGCCGAACGCCCTGCTTTTATAGAGTTTTATGAACCGGAAAATAAACTGGCTTTTGAAAGCAAAGTGGGAGTTAGAATAAACGGAAATGCCACCCGGGGATACGCACAGAAATCGCTCAGGATTAATTTCAGGAAGGAATACGATGCGGAAGAGTTGAATTATAAACTGTTTGCAACCAAAGAGGTAACAAAATTCAAATCGTTTATTTTAAGAAACTCCGGAAACGACTGGGATAAAACCATGTTCAGAGATGCCTTTATGCAATCGCTGATGGCCGACTCAAAGATGGACATTCAGAGCAACCGGCCTGCAATTGTTTTTATAAACGGTGAATACTGGGGAATACATAACCTATGTGAACGGTTTGATGAAAATTATATTTCCTTTAAGTACAACTTACCCAAGGACAGTATCATTATCCTTGAAATGAGCGGGAATGTATATTATGGCAAAAAGAGAGATGCGACTGATTTTAAAGAGTTGCTTGCGTTTATTAAAAGTAATGATTTGAGTATTAATGCCAATTACCAAAAGGTGAAAAACGAGATGGACATTGATAATTTTATAGATTTTGTAATTACCAATGTGTATTACTGCAACAGCGACTGGCCCAATAACAATGTAAAATACTGGAGATATAAAACCACACCAACAGGTAACGATTCGGCAGGAATAAAAGATGGCCGCTGGAGGTGGATGCTCTATGATACCGATTATGGATTCGGGTTTACCGGAAGCGATGCCATACAGATGAACCTGCTTGAAAAGGCAAAAACAACAGGAAGTGTGGGCGTTCTGTTTTCAGGATTATTAAAGAACAAACAATTTACAGATAAATTTATTACTGCATTTCAAACGCGGTTGAATACTTCCTTCCGTGAAACCTTTGTAATAAGCAAGATAAACGAGTTTGAAACCGCCTTTGCTCCTGAAATGGAAGAAAACATAAACCGATGGAGGTTTATGGGTTCATTTTCGAAATGGAAAAGCAATGTGCAGGACTTAAGAGATTTTGCAGGCAAACGTCCTGAAATTCAGGCCAAACAATTGAATGACTTTTTCAGGTTAACAGAGAAGAATAAAATTACTATTAAAAAATAATACATAATTTCTATTTAACTGTATCTTTGAAAACTTATAATTAACAGAGTGTGTTAGAATATTACAAAGAAAACGGCCAATTTTATTTAATCATACTTGTCTGGCTGCTGGCCGGAATGTTTGGAGGACCCGTAATTTTTCTTGTTCTTCCGGGTACCTTGGTTTTAATGCGACAAAAGGGAATGTGGGAAGAACTGTTCCTTGGTTTCTTTTTCATACTTATTATGTCCGACAGCGAGTTGTCTTATCTGGCCTTTGCCAAGAACATAAAAATTGTTTACTTGGTTATCCTAGCGGCCTTTTTTATCCTTGACATGGATGAATTCAGACCATTAAACGGTATTTACAAGCAATACATTCCGTTTTTTATAGTTGCCATTATTTGCTTGTTTTTTTCACCTTCTCTTTTTGTTGGATTTCAAAAAACGTTTTCCTACATCCTCATGTTTATTCTTGTTCCCAACATTGTAACAAGGCTTTTTAGGGAAACAGGCCAGAAGTTTTTTAAAAACCTTATTTACTTTGGAACCACGATATGCCTTGCGGGTTTTATATTATACGCTATAAAAAAGGAATATGCGTTTAATGCCATAATCGGAAGATACAATGGGGTATTTGGAAATCCGAATGGTTTGGGGTTATATGCCTTCCTGTTATTTGCCCTGTTTTTTACCCTAAATGATATTTACGAAAACATGTTTACTAGGAACGAGAAAATACTGATTTATTTTGCCATTCTATTTTCCATTGTTTTCTCCAATTCGAGAAATGCATTTCTTAGTGTTGTTATTCTTGTTTTGTTTGCCGCCATTTTCAAAAAGTCTTCTTTTCTCGGACTCATTATGTCCATTGTTTTGTTTGTTGTCAATTTGTTAGTTGCAGATTATATCCCTATCCTTATAAAACAGTTAGGGCTGGAATCGTTTTTCAGGCTGCATACACTTCAGGAATTAAGTGGAAGAGCGGTAGCCTGGCAGTTTGCCTGGACCAAGATTCAGAATAACTATTTTATTTCAAGAGGATTTGGATACGATGAGTTTACCATGCGGGCCAATTATCATATGTTGAGCAGAATGGGTACACAGGGAGGGGTGCATAGTTCCTACTTATCGCTATGGTTAAATTTTGGACTAGTAGGGGCCTTGTTGTATATGCGTTCCTTCTTTTTAGTATTTATTAAAGCGATTAAGATAAATCGAGTATCGTTTTCGATAATGTATGCTGTATTATTTTCAGCTGCCTTCGAAGGTTTGTTTATTGGTTCATTAAACCCACAAATGATTATTTTATTGATTACCATTACTATTATAAGCGACCCTGATTTTAAAACGGAAGAGGCCGAAATCGGGGAGCTACAGATTGCATGAGAAGTACAGTAAAACCGTTATTAAAATACAAAGGAATAATTGAATTAGTGATTTCATTTATTCTTGCCTTCAGTATCATAGTAGCTTATTTTCACGAAACTACCAATTTCGAAAATCTTGCATTGGGAGTTTATACACGTGCCTATTACGGTAAGATTAATAATGTACCGATGCATTCCATGGGACTGAGAAAAAAGGAAGAGATACTAAAGGGAAACAAAGAAAGAGGAGCTAAAGATGTTGTTTTATTAATAGGCAATTCGCAAACCCATTCCATTAATCAATACAAAGAAGGAGATGTTACTTTTCCTGAATTACTTGCCGATTCATTAGACAAAAAATCAATTGATATTATTGCCAGCAGCGTTCCAAATGCTACCATGGAGGATTTTTATTTACTCTATCAATCCTGGAAAAAGGATGTGAATATTAAAATGGTGGTATTCCCTATTTTTCTTGATGATACCAGGGAAGAAGGAATTCAGCAGGGGTTTTACAATGATATTAAATCTTTCCGCATAGCAGATTCGAACGCGATAGCGAAAAAAATAAACGGAGAGCTAGAGAAAATG
The DNA here is from genome assembly GCA_947479085.1 of Bacteroidota bacterium. Lineage (GTDB taxonomy): Bacteria > Bacteroidota > Bacteroidia > 2-12-FULL-35-15 > 2-12-FULL-35-15 > 2-12-FULL-35-15. Next base: position 12,301 of record CANJYB010000022.1, read on the forward strand.
GAAAAAGTAACCGGAACAAATGATTTAGCAGCCCTGAATCAAACCTTCCAGGAAATTACAGAATCGAAACTGGACAATTATTTGAATACCCACTTTAACCCCTGGTTTTACCGTCCAAACATCAGGGGAGAATTTTTCAGCAATCTTTATAAATTAAGAAATACAGTATTGGGCATTGATGCAAAAACAAAAAGAGGAATTATTAAAGATATTTATGAAGAAAATATTAAGGCGTTGAAAATGCTGTTGGATGATTGCAGAAAAAGTAATATAAAAGTTTTGGTTTACATTCCACCATTGAGAAATGATTACGAAATCCCCTATTACCGTAATGAATACATCACTTTTAAAAAGCAAATGGGAGAAATAACCAAAGAATACAATGCCGGCTTTATTAATATCGAAAACTGCGTACCAAATAAATACTGGGGATTTAAAGGAACCCGCACTTTTAAAGGGCTGTTGGACATCGACTTTATGCACTTTCAATATCCCGGACATATTATTATGGCGGATACGCTTCAGACCGAAATAGAAAAAATGATTAAATAAACTGTATGATTTTTAATTCTGTTACATACCTTATTTTTCTTACGCTTGCTGTCATTTTGTATTGGCTATTGCCATTGCGTGCCGGACGCGCCATGTTATTTGGAGGAAGTTTATTATTCTATGGTTTCTGGAGGTTCGAGTTTTTGCCCTTGCTATTGATAGCAGCCATTGTGGATTATTGGTGTTCCATTGAAATTGAAAAAAGAGAAGAACCGAAATCACGTTTACGTTTTCTTATATTCAGTTTAACCATTAATCTTGGAATTCTCTTTTACTTCAAATACTTAATCTTTTTCACCGATAACGTGGTATGGGCATTAAATGTTTTTGGTTGCAATATTGCAATACCTCATTTGGATATATTACTTCCATTAGGAATCAGTTTTTATACTTTCGAAACAATAAGTTATACAGTCGATGTATATCGTAAACACATAAAGGCGGAACGTAATTTTTTAACCTATGCTACGTTCCTTGTATACTTTCCGCATTTGATTGCCGGACCTGTTCTGCGGGCTTCAGAAATATTGCCCCAGTTAAAAACTAAAAAACCGTTTGAAAATGAATTCATAATTACAGGTATGAAACGATTACTTCAGGGCCTTTTTTTGAAAGTGGTGCTTGCAGACAATATTGCTCCTTTGGTTAATGAAGGTTTCGCTTTAAATGCCGGGTCATTAAGTGCTATTGATGTTCTGACATTGGCATTTATGTTCGGTATGCAGATTTATTTTGATTTCAGCGCCTATTCTCATATTGCTATAGGAAGTGCAAAAATGATGGGCATTAATTTTCCGGAAAATTTCAATTTCCCTTACGCAGCAGCTTCTTTCAGGGAGTTCTGGAAAAGATGGCATATCTCCTTATCCAGTTGGATAAGAGATTATTTGTATTTGCCTATTATGAAAACGAAAGTGGTCAGCGATGGTTCTACCGGTATAGGAAACGTTTTGAATGATTCACAACCCAAACGAAATCGGAATGTTGCATTGTTTCTTACCTGGTCTATTATGGGATTGTGGCACGGAGCCAACTGGACATTTATCTTCTGGGGAGTATACCATGCAAGTTTTGTTTTTATTGAACGGATGATTAATAAGTTCAGAAAGAAAACTGCAACTAAAAATTGGTTCAAATTGTTTATGAGTTGGTCCATAGTAGTTCCTATTGCAATGCTAAGTTGGATTCCATTCAGAGCAACCAATATGACTATTGTCTGGGAAATGTATAGTAAACTCTTTTCGATGAAAGGATATACTTTTCTTGGAATGAAAGAAAACATCTACATCGTTTGTGCGCTTTTATTTGGTTTAACCACATTGATGTATGTTTATAAAACATTTATTAGTCAGAAGGTTCAAAAATCGGGCATCCTTTCTTCCATTATTAATATTAGTGCTTATACTGTAATGATAATATTAGTTTTCTGCTTTTTACGTCCTATCAGTCAGTTCATCTATTTCCAATTCTAAATCAATGTTAATAACACCTCCTAACAATATTGCGAAGGCTGATAAAGGAAAAAAGAAAAGAAACAAAAAGAAATACCTGTTTATTTTTTCTCTTCTTCTGATAACAGGTTTTATTGTTGGAAATCATTTCGCTTCTAAAACTTTACAAACTAAGGGCTATAGTAGTTTATGGGATTTTGTAAAAACTGTTTCATCTAACTATTGGAACGGACTAGATGCCAAGCCTGAAAAAGTATCTATTGAAATCAAGGAAAAGGATTATAAATTTCTGGAAAGAAACAGGGAAAGAGCATTAGAAAGAAATGTTATAATTAATAACATTGACGGTGATTATGTTCCCGCTACATTTGAATATCAAGGCAAAAAATTAAAAATAAAGTTGAGGCTTAAAGGTCACATGACCGACCATTTGCAGGAAAACAAATGGTCGTTCCGGATAAAAGTGAAAGACAAAGGTTCGTTTATGGGAATGAAACGCTTCTCCATTCAACATCCCGGCACTCGAGGTTATTTGTATGAATGGATATACCATGAATTAATGAAAAGAGAAGGCATTATGGCTTTACGGTATAAATTTATTAATGTAACAGTAAACGGACGCGATTGGGGAATATATGCTGTTGAAGAAAATTTCGATAAAGAATTAATTGAAAATAATAACCGGATATTGGCGCCTATTATTCGTTTCAATCCTGATATGTATTGGATAAACAGGTATAATGTTATGAAAGCGCAGGCCTCAGCAGACGAATTTGCAACTTACTATTCAGCTAATCCTGAAGCATACAATGAAGATGCAGTTCTTGCAGATTCAATTCAACGAATTTACTTTTTAAAAGCAATGGCATTGGTAGAAGGATTCAGAAGCAAAGCACTCTCTGCTGACAAGGTGTTTGACATTGAAAAACTAGCAAAATTTCATTCCATTATTGATTTGGTTGGCGGTGAACATAGCATTGACTGGAGTGATATCAAATATTACTACAATCCTGTTTCAGCAAAGTTAGAGCCTGTTGCCTATGAAAGCTTTACTTTTCTTGCATCAAGAGACATAACAGGAAGCTATAAGTATGTTCAATTAGATAGTGAAAAGGATAATTATGAAGATTGGCATACTGCAATTTACAGCAACCCGGAATTTTTTAAAACCTATGTAAAAAATCTGGAAAGAATTTCTAAGTCAAGTTACCTCGACAACTTTTTCACATCTGTAAATTCAACTTTGAGTACTAATCTTAAAATTCTGAATAAAGAATTTCCTTATAAGAAATTTGACAAAAAGGGGTATTATAAAAATCAACAAATGATTCAAAGAATATTGTCAACTCCAAAAGGAATACAAGCCTATTTTAATAAGGTTTCAGACAATATGGTTCAATTGCAAATAGGCGAAATCGAAAGCCTTCCGATAGAAATCAAATCAATTTCTTTGTCAGGAATAAAAGCGCTACCCTCCTCTCCTATTATTTTACCCGCTAAGCAAAAAAATGAGTATTTAAATTATAAAAATTACGAATTCAAACTGCCGGACAATTTCAAATGGGATAATTCACTAATCAAAACCATGAAAATTAATTATTCCATTTTAGGAGCATCAGCAAATTTAGAAACAAACATTTATTCCTATCCACACACGGAAGATGAATTTATATCAGAAGATTTAAAAAGAAAAGAATCTACTATTCATAACTTTTCTTTTTTAACGATAGACGAAAAAAATAAAAGCATTTTTATAAACAAAGGAAAACAAGTAATTAATTCTGATCTGATTATCCCCAGGGGATATAAGGTATTTGCCGATGCGGGAGTTCTGGTTGACCTAAAAAACAAGGCAAAAATAATCTCTTATTCAGGTCTAATGTTCTCAGGAAATGAGGAGGATCAAATCATAATCGAATCAAGTGATTCAACATCTGAGGGTATTGAAATTATTAATGCTTCCAGTTCAAAATTAAATTATGTAACATTTAAAAACTTCCCGAAAGTAAATGATGAGCAATGGCATAGATCCGGAGCAATAACCTTTTACGAATCTGCAGTTGAATTCAATAATTGCAGTTTCTATAATTGTAAAGCAGAAGATGAGGTAAATTTAATTCGTTCACATTTTTCGTTTAATGAATGTCTTTTCCAGAAAATGCATGATGATGCTATTGATGCAGATTATTCAGAAGGGAAAATAAGCAATTCGGTATTTGAAAATTGTTTGGAAAATGCTTTGGACATTTCAACTTCCAAAGTACATGTAAATTCAATTTACATAAATGGATCTAATAATAAAGCTATTAATGTTAAGGCTGGCGGCCAATTAACAGGTACTGAAGTCAGAATAAAAAATTGCAACATTGCAATTTCTGCTGAAGATTTATCAAATATTAATTTCCAAGCCTTAACGATTAGTGATTCTAAGGTTGGCGTTATTGCTTACAAAAATAAATCCGGAGGGGGACATCCAACTATTAATATTAAGAGAATTAGTCTATTGAACGTGAAGAAAAATTATTTAAAAGAACAAAAATCAACTATTACAATAAATGATAAAGAAATTGAAGAAGAAGTAAATGACGTAGAAAACATTATTAAAAGTGATGGGAAGTAAAACAAATAAATCAATTTTAATATTAAGCGGACTAACGTTGCTGTTGAATGTTTTAACAGCGCAGATTATTTCCCCCTTTAATAATCTTCCTGTTTACGATTCTTCCAAAAACTACTCTTTTATTGTTAGTGGTCATTTTCATGGAGCGTCAACCAACTCATCCACCTTTCCAGCTTCAAGCCTCCTGGCGAATATAGATTCCTTAAATTCATTAAAGCCGGTCTTTTTAATGAGTCTGGGGGATATGTTTTTAGATGTTAATGATACCTATATAAACCATTACAAATATTGTTTATTTGACAAATTAAAAATGCCTTTATTTAATTCGGTTGGCAATCATGATTTAGCAGGTAATGTTTACGAAAAAAAATTTGGAAAAACATATTTTTCTTTTGTACATAATTCGGAACTATTCATTGTTCTTAATACCGAAATGAATGATGGCAGTATAAAAGATGAGCAATTGAAATTATTTACATTTTCAATTGACACTGCTTTGAAAAGCGAAATAAAAAATGTTTTCATTTTTACTCATCGTCCGATATGGGCAGAAAGAATAGAAAAATACAGTAAACTTTTCAGTGATAATACACGAACAGCTTTAGGAAATAATAACTTTATTGAGGACATTGAACCTCTTTTGAAAAAGGTTTCAAAAAATAAAAATGTATATTGGCTATCAGGTTCTATGGGTGGAATGGCCCCAGCCTCTTTTTTCTTTGATAAAGACGAGAAAACAAATGTAACATTTATGCAAACTTCTATTCGTGATTTGCCAAGAGATGCTATACTCCAGGTAAACATTAATAACGGAATTGCTACCTTAAAAGGCATTTCAATAACAGGACAAAAATTAACACCCGTTGAAGATTACAATTTAGTCTACTGGAATAAAAATATGGCACCAGAACAGGCCTTTAATTTCAGATTGGTTCCATATTTAGCTAAACAAATGTTACTTCATCATTTCTTTTGGTTCGGGTTTTTCTTCTTTCTTTTAATAACTCTTACAATTACATTCATTAAAAAACGATGGAAAAGAAAAAAATAGTTTTTCTTTATTCTGAACTTGCAACTTACTTTCTGGCCTGCATAAAACAGCTCCTATTGCATCCTGAAGTTGAGGTTCACATTGTACGTTGGGAAGTTAATAAGGAAGCTCCTTTTCAATTTTCATTCTCAGAAAACCTGAAGACATACGAACGAAAAGATTATTCTTCTTCTCAATTACTTGGATTGGTAGGTATTATTGACCCTGACATTATCTATTCCAGCGGATGGATGGATAAAGACTATTTAAAAATCTGCAAAAAATATAAAAACAAAATTCCTGTAATTGTTGGTTTTGATAACCAATGGAAAGGTTCCTTAAAACAGAAAATAGCTACAATTGTCAGTCCATTTAAAATATTAAATCACTTCTCTTATTGTTGGGTGCCCGGAGAATTACAATATAAATATGCTTTAAAGCTAGGTTTTAAAACATCTAAAATATTAACCGGATTTTATTGTTGTGATTTTGATTTTTTTTATAACCAATATCTTGCAAATAAAGATCTGAAACAAAAACAATTTCCTCACCGTTTTATCTATGTAGGACGATATGTAGAGCATAAGGGAATAATGGATTTATGGACTGCTTTTATCGAATTGCAAAAAGAGAATCCAAACGATTGGGAACTTTGGTGTATTGGTACAGGTGATGTTCAGCCGGTTATTCATGATAAAATTAAACATTTTGGGTTTGTACAACCCAATGATTTACATTTGTATATAGAAAAAACGGGAGTTTTTGTATTACCAAGCCATTTTGAACCATGGGGTGTGGTTGTTCATGAGTTTACATCTGCAGGTTTTCCAATAATTTGCTCTGATGAAGTAGGTGCAAGAACTACATTTGTAGAAAATGATTTGAATGGTTATGTTTACGAATCAGGAGATATTAAATTACTAAAAGATGCCATGATAAAAACAATGAGTCATTCCGATTCGGAACTTATATTAATGTCTGAAAAGAGTATCGAGAAAGCGAGGCAACTTACTCCTGAAAAATGGGCTGCAACACTTTTAAAAGTTTGTGGTTCGGCAATTACTAATGATATTACAAGTCAAAAATAATGTGTGGAATTAACGGAATACTTGGTTTATCTGATAAAAAAAATGCAGAACAAAAGGTTATTGCAATGAATACTGCAATGAAACATCGTGGACCTGATGATCAGGGCTTTTTTATTGACAAAAAAATAGCATTGGGACACAGGCGACTTTCCATTATTGATTTATCAGCAGCAGGACATCAGCCAATGCATTCTTTTGATGGTCGTTATCTAATTGTTTACAATGGTGAATTATACAATTTCAGGGAATTAAAATTTGAATTACAACGCGTTGTTTCTGGTTCAAAAGAACAAGCCTATCTATTTCAAACAAATACAGATACAGAAGTAATTCTTGCTTCCTATATCCGTTGGGGAGCAGAATGCCTGAATCGATTTAATGGAATGTTTGCCTTTGCAATATGGGACAGTCATACTAAAGAGCTTTTTATTGCCAGGGACAGACTTGGAATAAAACCCCTATATTATTATTTTACTGAGGGTATTTTAGCATTTTCTTCTGAAATCAGATCGTTACTTGCAAGTGACTTAATTAAAAGAAAATTAGATGAAACCAGTTTGATTGATTACTTGCGATATCAAACCGTACATGCCCCGAACACCATGGTTAAGGGAGTAAAAATGTTAATGCCCGGCCATTATATGAAAGGATCTTTCAATAAGGTTACAATACATAGCTATTGGAATATAAGCGAAACAATTAGCGATGAATCAAAAGGAAAGTCATATAAAGAAGTATGTAGTGATGTAAATACTCTATTAACAAAATCAGTAGAAAGAAGATTAATAGCCGATGTCCCTTTCGGTGCATTTCTTTCAGGAGGAATTGACTCTAGTGCAATAGTTGGATTAATGAGCAAAGTATCTACAGAAAAGATAAAAACCTTTTCTGTTACGTTTGATGAAAGTGAATTTTCGGAAGCAAAATATGCTCAGTTAATTGCAAAAAAATTCAACACAGACCATCATGAAATAAAACTCAAACCTGCTGATTTCATTGAACAACTTCCTAATGCTTTAAAAGCTATGGACCACCCAAGCGGTGATGGACCAAATACATATATTGTTTCGAAAGCTACCAAAGAAGCAGGTATAACTATGGCCCTTTCCGGGTTGGGTGGAGACGAACTATTTGCGGGGTATGATGTATTTAAACGCTCTTTAGACTTAAATAAAAAAAATTGGCTTAATCTTTTTCCTTCATTCGCCCGAGGAATTGGAGGAGATATTTTAACTACACTAAAACCCGGAGTTGCGTCTGAAAAAATATCGGAATTATTAAAACAAAACAAAGTTAATTTTAACTCTTTCTATCCTTTATCCAGGCAAGTCTTGATGGATAATCAAATATTAGAAATAGTAAACCAAAAAGAGCTACCCATCAACAAAGTATTTGAAATTGTTAAGGAAACAAACACTTCGAATCTGCAATCAGAAATTTCAAAAGTTAGTATCGCTGAAATTTCAACCTATATGCAAAATGTCCTATTAGGAGATGCTGATCAGATGAGTATGGCTCATGCGTTGGAAGTTCGGGTTCCTTTCATCGATTATACACTTGTTGAATATGTATTGGGTGTGCCTGACAAATTTAAAATTCCAACTTCTCCAAAAAAATTATTGGTGGATGCTCTTGGTGATTTGCTCCCTTCGGAAATTGTAAATCGACCTAAAATGGGATTTACTTTCCCTTGGAAACAATGGATGAAGCAGGAATTAAAAAACTTTTGCGAAGAGAAAATTATATCCTTATCAAAACGTAAACCTTTTAATGAAAAAGGCATGATTAAACTCTGGAATGATTTTCTTTCAGACAAGCCAAACATTACCTGGTCAAGAATATGGTATTTAGTTGTTCTTGAAAATTGGTTGCAGGAAAATGATATTACTGATTAATTATTCGTGCTTTTGTAAAAAAGTGTAGAACAATTTTGTTTTCTAAAAATAATATTTGCCTGTTGCCGAATTTCTTCCGCTGATACAGCTAAGTACTTTTCCGTTTCGTGGTTTATTATCTCTGCATCTCCCATAAGCTCTGATATTGCAAGGTTAGTTGCTTTACTTAAAACGTCTATCTCTCCAAATATATGAGTCGCCTCACTTTTATTTTTCACCTTAGTCAATTCTTTTTCACTTACTAATTCATTTTTAAATTTATCCAACACAAACTCAATTGACTCATTTGCCAGCATCAAATCAACCCCTTTAGTTAACTTACCTGAAATAACGAATAGCCCTTTATCCATATCCCCCATAACGAAAGCATGAATCTCACTGAATATCTTTTTTTCTTTAATAAGCTCATTATGCAACCTTGATGAATTGCCCTGAGATAAAATATCTGATAATAAATCTACCGAATAGTATTCTTTGTCAAAACGCGAACACATATGATACACTTTATAAATCGCATCAAGCGGCACATCACGTTCGACAGTTAAAGTTCTTGCCTCGGTTTGAAATGGCTCCGCAGGTAGTTTTCGTTCTTCTTTCTTTCCTTTTGGAATAGGAGCAAACCACTTTTCAGTGAGTTGTTTTACATTTCCTAAATCAACATTTCCAGCTACCACCATAATAGCATTATCAGGGGTATAGAATTTTTTAAAGAAATTTTTCACATCATCCATTTTTGCATTTTCTATGTGCGAAATTTCTTTCCCAATAGTATCCCACTTGTAAGGATGAACCTTATAAGCTAATGGTCTCAATAAAAGCCAAACATCGCCATAAGGTTGATTAAGATAACGTTGTTTAAATTCCTCAATAACTACATTACGTTGAACCTCTAAACTTTTTTCAGAAAAAGCAAGATTCATCATTCTATCACTTTCCAACCAAAAACCAGTTTCCAGATTATCTGCAGGAAGCGTCAAATAGTAATTTGTAATATCATTGGTTGTAAATGCGTTATTCTCCCCTCCTACTCTTTGCAAAGGCTCATCAAAATTCGAAACATTGGCACTTCCTCCAAACATTAAGTGTTCGAAAAGATGAGCAAAACCCGTTTGTTCAGGATTTTCATCACGGGCTCCGACATCATATAATATATTAATACAAGCAATTGGAGTAGATTTATCCTGATGCACAATTACAGTTAATCCATTATCCAATTTAAATTTCTCAAATTTTATCATTTTTACATTTTTAGTTCCTCTTTCACACTGTAATACTCTTTCATTATTTCATCTATTATATCCTTTGCAGGTTTAATTTCTCTAATTAACGAAGAAATCTGCCCGATTTCCAATTCCCCCTCTTCCAAATCGCCCTCAAACATACCCTTTTTTGATCGCCCCCGACCTAAAAGAGTTGACAATTCTTCTATTGAGGCCCCTCTTATTTCTGCTTTTTCAACTTCCTCATAAAATTTATTTTTCAAAAGTCTGACAGGAGTAAGTTGTTTTAACATCAACTTCGTATCGCCCTCATTTGAGCTGATTATTTTATTTTTAAAATTAATACTTGCGGAAGATTCGACAGAGGCGGCAAATCTACTACCAATTTGAACACCATCCGCTCCCAATGCCAATGCTGCCAGAAGGCCCCTTCCAGTGGCTATACCACCTGCTGCTATAATTGGAATATTTACGGTTTGTTTAATTAATGGAATCAAACAAAAAGTAGTAGTTTCTTCTCTTCCATTATGCCCTCCAGCCTCAAAGCCTTCCGCTACAATTGCGTCCACTCCCGCTTCTTCTGCCTTTTTTGCAAATTTCGCATTTGAAATAACATGAACAACGACAATTCCATTATCTTTTAATTTTTGTGTCCAAGTTTTAGGATTTCCAGCGGAAGTAAAAACAACCTTAACTCCCTCTGAAATAATTATTTCAATATGCTTTTCAATATCCGGATATAGCATTGGAACATTAACCCCGAAAGGTTTATCGGTTGCATTTTTACATTTTTTTATATGTTCCTTTAAAGTCTCAGGATACATGCTTCCGCTACCGATAATCCCAAGACCACCAGCATTACTAACTGCAGATGCAAGTTTCCATCCACTACACCAAATCATTCCTGCCTGAACAAGTGGGTAACTAATATTAAAAAGTTTACAAATTTTGTTGTTCATATAGGATTTTTAATTATTTTTGTCCAACGTTGCGAAGATAAAATATTTTTCTTCACTTAAGTTTTTAATTTTAATACTATCACATAATTAATTTAATATTTGTACCATGCGTAAAATAATACTAGCATTAGCAATTTTCACCACTCCTTTAATAGGAGTCGCCCAATATAATTGGGATATAGGTATTCAGGCAGGAGCATCTAACTACCTTGGTGAAATTGGAGGTAAATTTGATACCAGAAAAGATTTTGTTCGGGATATTAAATTAAATAAAACTCAATTTACAGCTGGTGGGTTTGCGAGATATAAATTCACTTCTCTTCTTTCAGCTCAATTAGGATTGAATTGGGTTAGAATACAAGGTGCTGATAACGCCTCTACTAATCCTGCACGTGTTGGACGTAACTTATCATTCAGAGACGATATTCTTGAATTGGCTTTAACCGCTCAAGTATTTTTTTATGAAATGCCGGATTTAGGTCATACTTATCGTTATAAAAATGATTTTAAAATGTATGCATTTGGTGGAGTTGGTGGTTTTTATTATAACCCAAAAGCGTACACAAAAGAAGGGGATTGGGTTGCTTTAAGACCACTAAAAACAGAAGGGAAGAGCTATGGACCTGTAAATGTTTGTATTCCTTTGGGATTAGGCTTTCTTTTTACAGTTAATAAACGCCACCGTATTGGTTGGGAATTTAATTGGAGAACTACCTTTACTGATTATTTAGATGATGTAAGCAGTGAGTATGTTGATCCTTCAACTTTAGAAAGTGACGAAGCTCGCGCTTTGGCAAATCGTAATCCTGAAATAAGTTATATGCCAACCGGTACAGATGAAGGTGAAGTTGCTACTCCTGGACAATATGGAAGAGCAGGGGAAAAACGTGGCGACCCATCGCATAAAGACACCTATTTAACAACTTCTTTATACTATAGTTATGTTATACGTGGTAGAAGTAGTTTATATAAATCTAAATACGGAAGTATCTTTAGAAAATCAAAATCTAAAAAACGTAAGATTCGTGCTAAGTTCTAAAGCAAGATTCTAAGATAAAAAAAGCGATGAAATTAATTTCATCGCTTTTTTTTAATATACTAAAAAGTTAGTTTAAAAACTGTCCTGCTTTTGATAATGGCTTTAATATAAAGGTAAACATTCCGGGCTTTAAGCCATTTATAAGCCATGCTTTTTTATCCTCCCTATTTGCTCTTAAACGATTTAGTAAAGAAACATTGCTCTTGCCTCCTACTCTCATTTTAACAAGCACCTCAGGAATATAAGCAATTGAGCATTTTTGTTTCTCAATTAGTCGTAACATCATTTCATAATCAGCAGCGGACTTTAAAGAAGTGTTAAATGTTCCATATCTATCATAACAATAGCTCCTTACAAAAAAAGATGGGTGAGGAGGCATCCAGCCTTTAATAAAACATCCCTCCTTATATTCACCAGATTTCCAATTTCGAATTAGTTTTGAAGTATCTGCTCTGTTAACATACTGCAAATCACCATAAACCGTATCCACCTCTTTTGCTTCAAAAGCTTTTACAATAGATGAAATTACTTTACTATTAGCATAAAAATCATCCGCATGAAGAATAGCAATAACTTCACCGGAAGCAAGGGCAATACCTTTATTTATTGCAAAATAAATACCCTCATCTTTTTCGGAGATTATTTTTTTAATCCTGTCTTTGTATTTCTCTATTATTGCTAAAGTTTCATCTGTTGATTTACCATCAACAATAATGTACTCTATTTCCTTATAATCCTGTTCAATAACGGATTGGATTGTTTTTTCAATAGTATCAGCGCTATTGTAACATACCGTTATGATAGAAATCTTCAACATAGATTACCTTGACACAATAAAATTTTCAAGTACGAGCATGTCCATTTTGGTACGAAGAAAACAATCTAAAGCATTGGCGGGTGAGTTTACAATTGGTTCATTTTCATTAAAGGAAGTATTTAACAAAATTGGAACTCCTGTTTTTCTATTGAACGTGGAAATCAGAGCATGATACTTTGGTTCATATTCTTTATCCACAGTTTGCAAACGCCCTGTTCCATCGACATGAGTAACAGCAGGTATTTTACTTCGCATGTTTTCTTTTATCAAATACACTTTTTCCATAAAGGGAACATTATCCGCATCGGCAAAATAATCCGGAACAAACTCTTTTAAAATTGAAGGTGCAAAGGGTCGAAAGGATTCTCTACGTTTAATTTTCAGATTCAATATTTCTTTTGCATCTGCTCTGCGTGGGTCGGCAATGATGGACCGATGCCCTAAGGCACGGGGCCCAAACTCTGCTCTACCTTGGAACCAACCCACTACCCCGCCATCTATAATACAATCTGTAACCTTATCGTAAAGTTCAACATCCGAATACTTTTGAAATTTTATATTCTGAGATTTCAAATAGGTTTCTATTTCACTGTCGGTAAAGTGACTTCCAAGTGAACCGGAATAAGTAGGAGCAATACGTTTTTGTTTTAAAATATGATTGTATAAAAATAACGCAGAACCCATGGAGGTCCCAGCATCGTGCCCCGCTGGAGGAATATAAACATTTTTGAAAGGGGTGTTTTTTAATACTTTTCCGTTGGCAACAGAGTTTTGTGCCACCCCTCCTGCAATACAAAGGTTATCCAGTCCGGTTTTTTTATGAAGATGGTTTAAAATATGAAATATCAATTCTTCGCACAATCGCTGAACAGATGCTGCCAAATCTTTATGATATTGGGTTAATTCATCTTCGCGTTTGCGGGCAGGTCCAAATTTCTCTTCCATGTATTCACTGAAAATACTTTCAATATCCGGTTCTCCACCTTCCCAACTCATCTTTACCCCATCCTTATGATGTTTAAAATACTTTAAATTCAATTCAAACAAACCATCATCAGTAAATTTCACAACGTCTTTTAATTTGTCAACATAAATAGCATTTCCATAAGGAGCAAGCCCCATTACCTTGTATTCATCACCATACTTCGGGAAACCAAGATATTGGGTGAAAGAGGTATAAAATATTCCGGCAGAATGCGGAAAATGAACTGCATCCAAAACTTCTATCTGATTCCCATTACCAATTGCAGTCATCGTAGAAGTAAAATCTCCAAAGCCATCAATAGAAAGTAACGCTGATTTTTCGAAAGGAGAAGCAAAAAAAGAACTTCCTATATGTGAACGATGATGTTCGATATTATGTATCTCTGCTTTTATATCACTCTCCAAAACACCTAATTCTTCTGCCAATGTAGCTTTCACTGATTTTACTTTTTTTGAATTAGTGTATCTGTCTAAAATAGCAGAGAACGAAACTTTATTTTTAAGTGTATGTTTTATTTTTTTTAATACATTAGCTGAGGGGTCCCGGGAAATGGTAATGTAATCTATTTCTTTGATAGAGATTCCGGCATCTTGCAAACAATATTTTATCGCCTCGATGGGAAATCCTGCCCAATGCTTGATTCTTCTAATACGCTCTTCTTCCAAGGCTACTACCACTTCACCATCTTTCAAAATACATGCAGATGAATCTCCATGAAAAGCATTTAATCCTAATATGTACATATTTATTTATTCTAAGTATTAATTCCCGTTTCTGAAATTTTGAACGGGATTGCAAATGTAATTAAGATTAGGAAAGTAACAAGTATATTTAATTATCTTCCTTAAAGGAATAAATGTCGGTTCTGCTCAATTAATAAAGGATCCTTAATATACTTCTTTGCATAATCAAAAGCTGAAAGTGACATTTTGTTATAATCCTCCTGACTAATTAGAGCAACAAAATCAATTAACCTAGCAAACTCAGACATTTTATCCAAATCTATTTCCCAACCTATATTATGTTCAAATAAATGCTTCCATTGAGTTTTGTTGCTAATAATTACCGGGCAGCCTACTAATAGTGATTGTAAAATAATATGTCCGAAATTTTCGCCAGTAGTAGGCATAAACATAAATTCATAATTTGAAATTATATCCAATACTTTATCACTTTCCAAACTCCCCTTATAAGTGGCTTTAACATTTGAGGGTAAATCTTTCAAAGCGTTTTGGCATTCTTTCCAATATTCCTGATTATAAATAGGCCCATAAAAATCAAAAAGGATGTTTTGTTTGGCAAGTTTTAATATTTGCAAGGCATATAATGTGTTTTTTTCAGGGGCTATTCGTGCCACGTTTACTAAACGAACTTCATTTTCTTTCTTATCTCGTGTCCGAAGCGCTCTATTATCCATAATTTGTGGGAGCACGGCTGCAGTTTTTATAGTTACTTTTTCTCCCATCACTTTCCTTATTTCATGCTTTTCTACTTCTGATGTGGCATGAAAAACGACCTTATCAAAAAACTGCAAAACCTTCACCATTCTGATAAAAATCTGCTTTTTGGTTGATTTAACTCCTAACGAACCTTCCGAAAACATTCCCCTGACTGCAATTACCACAGTTTTATCATGCTTTTTCCTTAAATAAAACAGCGGAATTAAGGTAAAATATAAAGAATAAATTCCATTCAGATAAACAAAATCAAAATCCGTTTTCCGAATCAAGGTGCGCATGTTTTTATGAGTTAATTCGTCATTTGAAAAATAATAAACGCGTATTCCATTAGGCAAAATATTCCATTCATTGCTTTTGACATTGCTGTATGGTAAGGTTTCGCAATAATCTGTATCCCGGGTTATAATGGAAAATTCAAATTCTTCCTTTAAGTGCTCTACCAGATTAGCAACGGATTGTATCGGCCCCCCCGCTTTGTAGCCGGGCAAATACCAATCAATAAAAATGAGTATCTTCTTTTTCACATTGCAAAAGTAATTATTTAAAATTTTACAGCCCAAATAAGATGAATATCAACTGTATTGTATGGTTATTTCAAGTTAAATTTTATTTGCCCAAAAGACATGTGGAGCACCTGAAATTTTATAAACGTATGCAAAGTATTAATCATAATGGGCTGTAAATCGATTTTTAAGCGAAAGTGAGTATTCAAAATGGGCTGTAAATCGATTTTTAATCGAAAGTGAGTATTCAAAACGGGCTGTAAATCGATTTTTAATCGAAAGTGAGTAATCAAAATGGGCTGTAAATCGATTTTTAATCCAAAGTGATTAATGAAGAGAGCTGAAAATCGATTTTTTTAGGTAAATTAAAAATTCCAAATAGAAAAAAATAGATATTTTAGAAATTTCGACAAAATAAATTTCAAAAAATACTTATTTAATCAGTTTAAAAACCTCTTCTTCGTAAAGGCTACCAATAGGTATTTCTTTTCCATAAACTATCATAGTTTTTCCTTTTATATTTTCAATCCCTTTTATAGGAACAATAAAAGACCTATGTACCCGAATAAAATCTTTAGGTGACAATTTTTCGTACACCGTTTTCGTGGTCATACGGGTGGTGATACGTTTAGCATTTTCCAGATAAATACAAATATAATCGCCCAGCGATTCTATATAATGGATTTCTGGAAAAGCAATCTTAACTAAACTATAATCCGCACGAACGTATATGTACTGTGGTTTTGCAGTTTCCTTTTGATTTTGATAATTGTAGTATTCATTAGCCTTAATAACTGCTGATTCAAACCTTTCAAATGAGAATGGTTTTAGCAAAAAATCAATTGCATTTAGATTAAACCCTTCCAACGCATATTGGCTATGAGCAGTGGTAAAAATAACCATTGTACTTTGTTCAATAGATTTATAAAATTCAACGCCAGACATTTTTGGCATGTGGATATCCAAAAACAATAAATCAACAGGAAACTTTCGCAAATATTTTTGGGCTTCCACTATTTTGGTGAAAGTTCTTTCCAAACTTACTAATTCAGTTTTATCACAATACGCTTGCAGTATCTCAAGCGGCAATGGCTCGTCATCTATGGCTATAGCTCTTATCATTTCCAGAAAATAATTAAATGTACTTTATAATAATGGTCGTTTTCGGTGATTTTAAATTTATGACGTGAAGGATATAATAGATTTAACCTGCTTTTTGTTATCTCTATTCCAAATCCTGATTTTTCATGTGTTTCATTTGTATACGTTACTTTATTATTTTCAACAATCATCTGAATACTTCCTTTATTAATCTCAACACTGATCTGAATATTCGAATCTTCATCAGGGTTTACACCATACTTAAATGCGTTTTCTATGAACGGAATCAAAATAATTGGAGCTATGATTTCTTCTCTTGCACTTCCTTTTACTGTATAACTAAGTTTAACGCTTTTATCTAATCTCAACTTTTGCAGTTCAACATAATTGCTTATATAATTTATTTCTTTTTCCAAAGGTACAAATTTGTTTGCTGATTCGGTTACCACATATCGCATCATCCCTGAAAGTTTTAACATTGCATCAGCCGTTTTCGGTGCGTTTTCTCTAACCGCCAAGGCGTATATACTATTTAATGTATTGAACAAGAAGTGAGGCTTTATCTGAGATTTGAGATAAGATAATTCTACATTGTGTTTTTCCTTTTCGGTAACTCTTAAATGATAATTGGTTCGGATAAATAAACTAATAAAAAAAATAAGTAAAAATAAAAAGATGTTCTCTGTATACTCTATATGAAGACTAACAGGTGAAGTTGGGATAGAATCATTATTAAAATTGCCTGAATCGGAACCGGAAAATAATTCTGAATGAAGTTGAAAATAATAAGTTAAATAGATAAAGAGGGAAAAGAACACCAATGTTATTAAAACATAAACAGAATATTTTTTTTTAAAATAAATGAATGGCAACAAAACATAGATGTTAAGGAAAAAGTATCCCATCATCAAAATATAAATTACAAATTCCGAGCGGTCATGAGCATTATGTAAAAGATCGGGCAGTACCAATAAATTGCCATAAGTGAAAGCATAAGGAAGAGCGAAAAAAGCCAAAATTCCGAGTATGCGCACCAAATAGAATAAAAATTTGTTATTGATAAGCAATAAATTCATTGTGTAAATATAAAAACTTACTCCATATAAGTAAAATTAAATAGATAAGACAACATCTATTTGCGATGGTTATTTATTCTTTCTAAAATCTTAATAACAAAGACAAAAAAAAAGAACATTGCTATCAATGTTCTTTTTCTGTTTTATAAGTTTTGAAATCTTAGTTCTTCTTAGGTATCATTCCACGAACACCCATATCTACCACATAATCTCCCATTTCGGGCTGGTAATACCCATCAACCAAAGTTTCGTGCCACTCAAAACTATTATTTATGGAAAGAGAAACAGTTATAACAATATCCTGAGTTTCGCTCCCGGTTATAACCAAAGGTGAATTTGCAAGGGTGTTATCAACAAACTGACCTGTTACCAAACAACTTCCCGCAGGAATTGGAGAATTGGTAAAATTAGGATTTGGAACTGTAGTAGCTCCTGCCGGTGCTTGACCATCATAAAAATAATTGGTTCCTAACACATTAGTTTCAAATCCCCAATACCCTTGCAGGTGATCTCCAGGTCCTCCTGCAGCTGCACTTGGTGCATAATCATGTCCGTTTATTTTATATCCTGTGATGTAAGTTTTATATCCAATAAAAGAAGCAAGTGTTCCTGTTCCTAATTGATTTCCTGGCAAATACTGGGATTTATAAACGATATTATAATTTTGCTCTGCAAGTGAAATACGCAACCATTTATAAGTTCCGGGTGTCATTGTACTTAGTTTTTTTGCAAAGAAAACAACATTCTGACCAGTAACAGTTGATGCGCAATAATCAATAGCCGCTGAACCACCACCTGCAGTGGTAGATGGTCCGGTATATAATACCTGCCCACTACCTACAGGATCAAAATCACCGGCCAATTCAATATAATGTTGACTGATACTAAAATTACGAGGGTTTTGAGCTGCGTTGCCCGAACCCACTCCTACAGGTACCCCAAAACTATTTAAACGTTGCTGTGTACTATCAAATACAAATTTAAAAACCAAATTAGGTCCCGTTCCAGGAGTATAAGAACTGGCGGGAACACAAGCACCGGAAGCTGGCGGATTTGTAGTTGAAGGAGGCGTTTCTTCCTGAGGCTTTTTACATGAATTGAATGCTAAAGCTACTCCAACTGTAAGGGTTAAAATTGAAAAAAATTTGTTTTGTTTCATGTTTTTTTTAGTATTAAAATTATAATTTAACAAAAGTATGGATTTTATTTCAGATATTTACAATCGAAAAAACTCTCTTATTCTATGAAAAAAATTACAATTATTGTATCCCTGTTAATTGGCTGTTCAGTTATTAATGCCCAGATTACCATCGGACAATCTGATATGCCAAATGCTGGTGATTCTGTATTGGTTAGCATTACCAATTCTCTTGGTGGTATCGACCAGACACTTACCGGTGCAAATTATAACTGGGATTATTCCACCTTGGTTTATAACAGTCAGCAGCAGGTTAAGTTTGATGCCCCATTAACGTTCCCAACCATTTTTGCACTTTTATTTAATCCATTTAATACTTCTTATGGAAGGGAAAACAGGAATTTGACGAGTCTCCCTATTCCCGGTGTTTCCTTTACCGGTGCTTATGATTTCCTTAAAGAGTCATCCTCTGCGTTAAAACAGGTTGGTGCTGGTTTTACCATTAACGGAACTCCTATTCCCTTTTATTATTCTCCTAACGATTTTATTTTTCGTTTCCCTATGAATTATCTTAACATCGATTCATGTGACTATCAGTACTCCCTTTCGATTCCAACCATTGGCGATTATGGTGAAAAAGGACATCGCGTAAATATGGTAGACGGTTGGGGAACATTAATAACTCCTCTTGCTACTTATCAAACATTACGTGTAAAATCAATTATTACTGCCATTGATACCTTATATATAAGTGCTTTTGGTATTGGAAGCAATATCCCTGTACCTACTCGTGTTCAGTATAAATGGTTGGCTACTGCAAAACAAATCCCTGTGCTGGAAATTGATGCAAACATTGTTGGTGGAAATGAAGTGGTAACCAACATTCAATATCAGGATACACTTCATCCTACTTCTTCCATTGGTATTGCTGAAAATTCTTCTTTAGATTTTAATGCAACCGTTTTTCCAAATCCTGGTCATGATTTTGCAGTGCTGAAATATAACCTGACCTCAGCTTCAAAAGTTAAAATTACATTGACAGATGTTTTGGGAAAAACAGTTTCTGTTATTGCTGATGAAAACCAAACCATTAGCACTTATATTAAAACTATAAATCTAAAAGAATTGAATCTTGAGAAAGGAATTTACTTTATTAATATTCAAACCAATTCTTCCAAAGAGGTTCAGAAACTGATTGTAGAATAAACTAAATAATTACACCTATTAAAAAGAGTTCCACCTATGTGTGGGACTCTTTTTTATTTCCGGCAATATTCAATGGGCTTGTTGATTAAGAAAATTTAGATTTGAGTTTTAAAAATATCATTTCAAAATAATGATAACTCAATAGTGATACCATGCAGGTGGCAAAAAAAGAAGTAACCGAAATACTAACAAAAGCAAATTTATTCATTCCCGAAAGATTCATCCCTGCGATATGAAGAACGAATAAAACAGAGAAAAAAACAATCATGTGGTAACAATACATACCATAAGTGTACTTACCAAGCAGTGAAATTGTTTTAAGCCTACTTATTTTATAAAAGGAATGTTCCGCAAAATTCTGTTCCATAATTATAAATGCAAAAAATGCAGAGAGCAATACAGGAACCAATGAAGCTAACAACACATAATGCACCCCAAACTTCCAGGTATAAAGGCGAAGTGGAATGCATCCAAATCCAACTAAATAAATAATAACAATTACATACTTAGGTAGTTTTCTCATTAGACTAATTATTTTTTCTTTTGTTGATAGATGTGCAATAATAGCTCCCATGGCAAGGTAGGTAATGCACGATAACGAATGAAATTTCAAAATAATGGCGCTTCCTTCTGAATAAAAATAACGGAACGCAGTTGAACCCATAATTATTAAAACAAAACAACTTAATAAATATTTTCTGGGCACAAAGACTATAACAAGTGGCCAAAACAAATAAAACTGTTCCTCTACCGAAACCGACCATAGAACCCCAAGAATTACATTGCTTACTCCATTATACACATAATCAAAATTACCGGTAAAAGTTAAATAATACCATGAATTTAATTGTGATGTAGAAATATTTAATGGAAAATTCAGGGGAACTTGGTTTATAGCGAAAGGAATAATATACAATCCTAAAACTACTACTAAATAATACAATGGAACTATCCTCAACACGCGCCTGATGTAAAAATTCGTTATACTTATCTTTCCCGCTGTTTCTTTTTCCTTCAACAATAAATAAGTAATAAGAAAGCCACTTAAAACAAAAAAGAAACTTACTCCTATATCTCCATTCTTGAGGAAGTTCTCTCTGATGAATTCAAAGTGCTTATCTCTATTATAATATCCCAAGCATACAAATGCATGATTTATAAAAACAGCAAAGAAAGCAAAAAACCTTAGCCCATCCAGGTTGGGGAAAAACACATTTGTGGATTCTTTCATTGTTTTAAAAAATAACAGGGCGCAATTTATTACTTTTTCCCCTTGGATTGATTTCCATCAGTTGCTCATTTCTATTTTAATCGTAAATTCGCACCTTTCAAAAAAAGAAATACTTAAAAATGGCTAAATTTCATTCGTTAAAAGTTAAAGATATTGTTAAAGAAACCGCTGATGCAGTATCGGTAGCATTCGAAGTTCCTGATAATTTAAAATCTGAATATACTTACAAACAAGGGCAATACCTAACCCTTAAGCTTCCTGTTAATGGTGAGGAATTAAGACGCTCCTACTCTATTTGCAGCAGCCCAACTGCCGAAAACGAATTGCGTGTGGCTATTAAAAAGGTAAAAGAGGGAAAAGTTTCTACCTATATTAACGATACTCTAAAAGTTGGCGATACCCTGGAAGTAATGACACCGATGGGAACATTTTTTACAGAAATGAACCCATCCAACAAAAAGAAATACGTTCTTTTTGCTGGTGGTAGTGGTATTACTCCAATGTTTTCCATATTAAAAACGGTATTAAAAGCCGAACCTCTTAGTTCCATCGTTTTACTTTATGGGAACAATGATGAAGCTTCCATCATATTTCAGAAACAAATAGAAGTACTTGCCTTAGCCAATTCCGACAGGTTAAATGTGGTACATGTTTTAAATGCACCTCCGGCCAATCATCCTCCTTTATTACAAGGATTGATGAGTAAGGAAAAAAACATTTCACTTATACAGAATTACGTTGAACTTAGCGATTCGAATGAATATTTTATTTGCGGACCAGGGCCGATGATGGAAAATGTGGTGGCTGCTTTGAAAGAACTAAAAATTAGTGAAAATCAAATTCACATCGAATATTTTACTTCTCCGGTAAATCCAGAAGACATAAAACCGATAGAAAATGAAGTATCGGGTGCCAAAGCTACTATTATAATAGATGGCGATGAGCATGAGGTGGTGATGGAAGAAAACGAAACAGTGTTGGAAGCGGCACTCCGTATTGGTTTGGATGCCCCTTTTGCATGCCAGGGAGGCTCCTGCTGCACCTGTCGCGCTTTGCTGGAAGATGGCAAAGTGGAAATGACTGTTAATTATGCACTTTCGGCATCTGAAGTAAAACAGGGATATATACTTACCTGTCAAAGCCATCCTACCACTGCTTCGGTAAAGGTAAATTACGATAAGGGGCTGTAATTATTTTTATACCAAAACCCTCCATAAAGTTAAAAATGGAGGCATTAATTACTAAAAATACTCCCAAAAACTGTATTTCTGATTATTCCTTTCCAGAAAACTCATCCAATAACTGGTTCTTCAGTAAAGTTGGTTAACGTATTTCTAAAGTCTATTTTTTATTACGCCAATTTTACCACCATTATATATATAGTTAGAATTTTTTCCGGAAAAGTAATTTTCCCAGTACAACCCACTAAACCTTTAGTTAGCCTAAAATCAATTTCAATACTCAAAAACCCATTTTATCGACCTAAAAATAGAATTATTCATTCTCCAAACTCACTTTTTGACCACAATTTCCAAAAAAAGGCAACCCATTACTTACATTCTCCCCAGCCTGAAGTCACTTCTCCCCAGCCTGAAATCACTTCTCCCCAGCCTGAAGTCACTTCTCCCCAGCCTGAAATCACTTCTCCCCTTCCTGAAATCACTTCTCCCCTTCCTGAAATCACTTCTCCCCAGCCTGAAATCACTTCTCCTCATCCTGAAGTCACTTCTCCCCAGCCTGAAATCACTTCTCCCCTCCCTGAAATCACTTCTTCCTTCTTAAAATTCATATCATTTCCAATACCTGAATCTGTTTATACCGATGTTATTTTCGGAAACGCCATCCAATCTATTTTATACCAATGTTGTTCTCTGCAATCATATTCTGAATGTAAGTCCAACCATTATCTTTTTAGACAATAATATTCCGAAATTTATTTTGCAGCCTCCCGTTTTCTCCAAAAAATGATACAAAGAACGCCCCTCGATAATCAGAAATATCAGCACCTTTAAGCCAAATTTATTTTACCTCGTTATTTCTTACTTCTATCGACATTGGCAAAAATGATAGTGTTTGAAATGGTAATGTTTATAAATTTGCATCTTCAAAAAAATAAAATTTTAATCTAAACAATGAAAAAAGCGATACTATTTATTTTAGTTGCAATGTTAATGAGCAATTCATTTGCTCAAAAAAACAAACACGATAATGAAGTTACCGTTATCCGATGCACTGATTTTCACATCACTCGTCCGCTCCGCGATTTGGTAAAAGAATTTCCGGTGGATGAAAGCAAACTTAAAAAAGGTGAGTCGGAAGACCGTTTTAACCGTCACCCACAAAAGTTCCGCAAAACCGAAGAAAAAGACGGACCTGCTTATGGCAACGACCCTGCAAGTATTCAGCGTGAAATGGGTTCTACTCCCGGAAAAGCTCCTATAGCCAACTGGGCAGGGCAAACAGCATCGGGTTTCCGTCCTTTCGATCCTTCGGGAGCAGTAAGTACCACCAATTATATACAGATGATTAATTCCACCACCTTTAAGGTATATAACAAAACCACAGGTGCGGTAACATTAACGGCTACCTTTGGAACACTATGGGCACCGGCAACACCTAATGACGGAGATCCGATTGTGCTTTATGATAAAGCAGCTGACCGCTGGTTTTTATCGCAGTTCGGGCAAACCGGTAATAAAATGTATATCGCCATTTCGGCTACCAACGACCCGTTAGGTTCCTGGTACACTTACACCTATACTTCTCCGCAGTTTCCGGATTATTTAAAATTTTCTGTTTGGCAAGACGGTTATTATATGACCTCTAATCAAACGCAGCGTGTATTTGCTTTTGAACGTACTGCTATGTTAGCAGGAAGTGCAGGAGCTCGTGCTTTATCCGTTACATTCTCACCACCACAGGGAACAGGATTTTTTGTGCCATTACCCGGAGATGCTTCTGACGGAACATTACCACCAACAGGTACTCCTTGTCCGATTTTCTCTTATTCAGATAATGGCTGGGGTGCCGGATTTTCGGATGCAATAAATATTTATAAAATGGCTGTAAACTGGGCTCCTGCAACACCTACTGGAACAATAACCTTGGCAGCAAATGTCCCAACTGCTGCTTTCAACGGCCAGTACAATGCAAGCTGGAACGATGTATCTCAACCGGGAACAACTCAAAAGTTAGATGGAATAGGTGGAACATTGATGTTCAGGGCACAATGGAAACCATGGAATTCAGGAGGGTATAATACCGTTGTTTTAAGCTGGGGAGTTTATATCAGTGCCACACAGCGAAGCATCAAATGGTGCGAATTACGTCAGAACCAAACCACCCTCGCCTGGACCATGTACCAGGAAGGGATATATTCACCAACTACTGATTACAGATGGATGAGCAGTATAGCGATGGACAATAATGGAGGAATAGCTATGGCCTATTTAAAATCCAATGCTACCAGCATCTATCCAAGTTTATGTTATACCGGTCGTATGTCCTGCGACCCGCTTGGTACAATGCCAATTGCAGAAATAGTTGCAAAAGCAGGTACCGGTTCACAAACCGGTGTAAATCGTGACGGTGATTATGCACAAACGGTTTTAGACCCTGATGGAGTTACCTTTTGGCATACCGGTGAATACATGGGAGCTGGAGGAGCAGCAGCCACACAGATATTTTCATTTCAACTACCTACCTGTGGCAATACAGCCTCAGTAATCATTGCACAAACTTCAGGAACAAATCCTGAGTGTACAGGGGCTTCAGCCACCTTTACAGCTACTCCCACTAACGGAGGAACCACTCCTGTATATCAATGGAAGGTGAATGGAGTGAATGTGGGAACTAACAGTCCTACCTATACCACCACTGCTTTAACCACCGGTCAGATTGTAACCTGTGTTATGACATCTAACCTGGTCGGAGTTTTAGGAAGCCCTGCAACTTCCAATGCAATTACTATGTTAGTTAACCCTATTGTTACACCTGCTGTATCCATTGCATTAACTACTGGTACAAATCCACAGTGTGCCGGATCATCGGTAACATTTACTGCCACAGCTACTAACGGAGGAACAACTCCTGCTTATCAATGGCAGGTGAATGGAGTGAATGCGGGAACAAATAGTGCTACGTTTACAACGACTACTTTAACTGCAGGGCAAATTGTAACCTGTATACTTACTTCCAATGTTGCCTGTGCAACAAGCACTACTGCAACTTCCAATGCCATCACCATGGGTGTAAATCCAAGTGTGGTTCCATCGGTAGTTATTGCACAAACTACAGGAACCAACCCAACCTGCACCGGTGCTTCTGTAACTTTTACAGCAACACCTACTAATGGAGGAACACCTTCTTATCAATGGAAGGTAAACGGTGTAAATGCCGGAACCAACAGTGCTACTTTTACAACTACTGCATTAACCAACGGACAAATTGTAACCTGTGTGATGACTTCAACAGCCGTTTGCGCTGTACCTGCCACTGCAACTTCCAATGCAATAACAATGGTTGTTTCTGCCAGCCTCTCACCTTCTGTTGCCATAGCTTTAACATCTGGTTCAAACCCGATGTGTACAGGGGCATCGACTACATTTACCGCCACCCCAACCAATGGAGGTGCTACACCTTCTTATCAATGGAAGGTGAACGGAGTAAATGCTGGAACTAACAGTGCTACATTTACTACTGCAGCATTAACCAACGGACAAATTGTAACCTGTGTTATGACCACTTCTGTTGCCTGTGCATCTGCTCCTACAGCTACATCCAATGCCATTACGGTGGTTGTAGCAGCCAGTTTTACACCATCTGTTACCATAGCACAGACTTCAGGTACCAATCCAATTTGTTCAGGAATATCAACCACCTTTACGGCAACACCTACCAACGGAGGCACACCTTCTTATCAGTGGTTGGTGAGTGGTGTAAACGCAGGTACTAACAGTGCCATATTTACCACCACCACATTAACCAACGGACAAATTGTAACCTGTGTTATGACAAGCAGTTTGAGTTGCGCCAGTTCAACAACTGCCGCTTCAAATGCGATTACCATGGTGGTTAACCCTAGTGTTACCCCTACCATCACCATTGCAATAACTGCCGGAACCAATCCTAAATGTTCAGGTGCATCTACTACTTATACTGCTACCATTACCAATGGAGGAACAGCAACCTATCAATGGCAACGAAACGGGGCAAATGTGGGAACAAACAGTGCTGTTTACACCACTACCAACAATACCAACAATGCAGTTATTACCTGTATTTTAACATCCACAGCACCATGTGCTAATCCAACTACAGTTACTTCTAATGCTATTACCATGATAGTAGCAACAACTCTTGTTCCTTCAGTAACTATTGCACAAACAGCAGGTACCAATCCGATGTGTGCCGGTTCATCCGCTACCTTTACAGCTACTCCAACCAATGGAGGAACAGCACCTGCATATCAGTGGAAAGTTAACGGGGTAAACGCTGGAACCAATAGTCCTACTTTTACTACTACTACTTTAACCAACGGACAAATTGTTACCTGTGTGCTTACATCGAGCCTTACCTGTGCCAATCCAACCACTGCAACATCCAATGGTATTACCATCAGTATTACTGCAAGTCTTACCCCTTCAGTGGCTATTGCTTTAACATCAGGAACCAACCCGGAATGTACAGGAGCTTCGGCTACATTTACTGCAACTGCAACGAATGGTGGAGTTACACCTTCTTATCAATGGCTGGTTAACGGTGTAAATGCCGGTACTAACAGTGCTACATTTACAACAACTACTTTAACTAACGGACAAATTGTAACCTGTGTAATGACCAGCAGTATTACCTGTGCTTCAACACCTACTGCCACTTCCAATGCCATTACCATGTTAGTAAATACTGCCTCCACTCCTTCCATTGCCATCGCGTTAACATCCGGAACCAATCCTGAATGTGCAGGTGCTGCGGCTACATTTACAGCCACCATCACCAATGGAGGTACTACACCTTCCTATCAATGGATGGTGAATGGAGTTAATGCAGGAACCAACAGTTCAACTTTTACATCTGCCACATTAACCAATTCGCAAATAGTTACCTGTATGCTGACTTCTAATGCTGCATGCATCAGTACTTCTACAGCAACTTCCAATGCTATTACCATGGTGGTGAATGCAAGCCCTGCAACTCCTGTAGCAAACAGCAACTCCGCAATATGTGCAGGAAATGCAATTAACTTATCCACTGCAACTGTTGCTAATGCTACTTACGCATGGTCAGGACCTTCCTTTACTTCGGCTTTGCAAAACCCTGTCATTCTGAATGCTACACCTGCAATGTCGGGAACATATTCAGTAACAGAAACAGTTGCCGGTTGTACTTCAGCAGCCGGAACTGTGTCGGTGGTGGTTAATGCAATTCCTGCTGTAACAAACAGCACTTTTACACAAAGCATTTGTTCAGGAGGCACAGCTGCCATAGTTCCGATTTCAACTGTTGCTAATACCACTTATAGCTGGACAGCCAGCAGTTCAGGAACTATTACAGGTTTCAGTGCAACAGGTACAGGAAACATCAATGATATTTTAATTAATACAGGAGCTGCAGCAGGAACAGTTATTTACATTGTTACCCCGACAGGACCTGCCACTACTTTATGCCCGGGAAGTCCTACCACTTTTGTGGTAACTGTAAATCCTTCACCATTGGTAACAGCTACAGATTCTACTATCTGTGCTGGACAAACAGCAACTCTTACAGCTAACGGAGCAACCTCTTATACCTGGAGTGCAGGGGCTACTTCATCAGGGGTAAACACCGCAACTGCAAGTCCAACTAGTACCACTACCTATACCGTAACAGGAACTGCAGCAGGATGTACCGCTACTGCTACCTCTACAGTTACTGTAAATGCTTCTCCTTCCGTTGCAGTTAATTCCACTTCAATATGTGAGGGACAAACGGTGACCTTAATTGCAAATGGAGCGGCTTCTTATACCTGGAGTGCAGGACCAATTGTTACGGGAACCAATACTGCAACTGTAACTCCTGCCACTACTTCCAGCTATACAGTTACAGGTACTTCAGGAGGATGTTCTGCTTCAGCAGTAGCTGTTATCACAGTTAATCCTTTACCTGTGGTTACTGTCAATTCTCCTTCCATTTGTGAAGGACAAACAGCTTCACTTCTTGCGAACGGTGCTACTAACTATACCTGGTCGAGCGGAGTAGTTGTTACCGGTTCCAATTCAGCTTTTGCTTCTCCGGTTCTAACCACCACTTATACAGTTTCGGGAACCACGGCTGGCTGTGCAGGCTCTGCTGTTTCTACCGTTACTGTTACGGCAGTACCTCCTACTCCAACCATTACAATAAATGGGAATGTACTTACCTCGAGTGCAGCAACAGGAAATCAATGGTACTGGAACGGTACAATCCTATCGGGTGCTACCGGTCAAACTTATACTGCTACTCAAAGCGGAAACTATTCCGTTATTGTTGGTATCAATGGATGTTTTTCACCGGCTTCTGCTGACATGCCTGTAATTGTAACAGGTATTGCTGATGTATCTGTAACTTCTTCTTTCGATATTTATCCGAATCCAAATAACGGAGTGTTTACCGTTAATCTGACTCTTATCAAATCTTCTGATATCAGAATAAGAGTTGTAAATGTTCTTGGTCAGGAAATTATCAATAAAAATATTGGTAACAGTGCAGGCGGACACTTTGATATGGACCTTTCTTCCAAATCAAGCGGAATTTATTTTGTGGAAGTAAAAGTGAACGGGAACAGCATCGTAAAAAAAGTAAATGTTATAAAATAAGAATCATTTAATCTCATTATCAGTAGATAAAAAAGGGACAACAAATGTTGTCCCTTTTTTATTTATCAAAATTGACATCTCTACTGTTAATTGTATTTGCTATAGCAATCTTATTCTATTGAATAGTATTATACATTCATGGGCACAAAAAAGCCCCTTCCGGGGCTTTCCTGGTTTGTATATGCATAAACTATTAATGGAACTTAAACATGAAACCTAATCCCACGTTTGCACCATCAGCTTTTAATTTAAATTTATAATTGATGATATTATAAACATTAGTATTGTCAGACAAGGTAAGGTTTGGATAATTATATCCCATGTAGCCCACATTAAAAAACATCCCGAAATGTTTACCAAAATAAATACGTGGTACCAAAGCTATTCCATAATTCAACCCTCCCCCGGCAACAATACCATTTCTTGTATCAAGTGCAAGGTACTTAATATGCGAATAACCAAACGTAAATTGAACAGGCATATCAAAGTGTACCGTTTTTATTAAATGCAATCCAAGAGTTAAATCACCATCCCAACCGTTAACATATGGTTTAGTACCAGTTGCTTTATCCGTTTCTGCATAATATTTCGAATAACCAAACCTCCCTCCTATTCCAAGCCAGTTATTAACGGCATACTCTAAATTTAAAGCATACACACCCGAAGCTGCGCCACTGTTTGTATCATGGGCCTCATGGATTGATAAATAATCCCATTCCGAATTAATTTTGGTTGCATATACCCCCAATGAGGCACTTGCACTTATAATTACTTTACCTTTAATAAAGGCTTTTTCCTGGGCTTTTGTTTGCAGCCCCATACATGCTGCTACTACTAATAATAGAATGATTTTTTTCATGGTTACGTTTTTAGTTTGAATTTGGTTATATGTTGTTTACAGCGATAAAAGTATATTTTTTTTTCAATATCAAAACACAGGTTTGACTTTATTTATCAAAACTCAAGGTTTGCATTGTCAATAAAATTAAATTATTGTAGTTCTATTTATTTATAGTTTTACGGCTCACATAGCTTATTAACTATTTCGTTTATGAAAATAATTTTTATGGGTACCCCCGAATTTGCAGTGGAATCGCTGGATATACTGGTAAAAAACAATTATGATATTGTGGGGGTAATTACGGTGCCCGATAAACCTGCCGGCCGCGGACAACAACTACACCAATCGGCAGTAAAAAAATATGCACTCGAAAAAGGCCTTACCATTTTACAACCGGAAAAATTAAAAGACGAAACTTTTTTAAATCAGCTGCGCGAACTGAAAGCCGATTTACAGATAGTGGTCGCTTTTCGTATGTTGCCCGAAGTGGTCTGGAACATGCCACCCATGGGCACTGTTAACCTTCATGGTTCTTTATTACCTCAATACCGGGGAGCTGCTCCCATCAACTGGGCTATTATTAATGGTGAAACAGAAACAGGTGTTTCTACCTTTTTTCTGCAGCAGGAAATAGATACAGGTAAAATCATCTTCCGCGAAAAAACACCCATCAATGAAACAGACGATGCAGAGACCATTCACGACCGGCTGATGCACATAGGTGCTTCACTTATATTAAAGACGGTACAGGCCATCGAAAAGAACGATTACCCGCAAACGGACCAGTCTATATTAATAGGTGAAAACGAAGAAATAAAAACAGCGCCCAAAATATTTAAGGAAGATTGTGCCATTAACTTTAACCGTCCGCTCCATCAGGTATATAATTTTATTCGCGGACTTAGCCCCTACCCTGCTGCCCATACCACCTTATGTGCACCCGATGGTAAACAGATTTCATTAAAGATTTTCAAATGCACCAAAGAGCCCATGCATATTGACTTTTCGCCCGGATCTATAAGTACCGATTCGAAAACATATTTAAAAATTGCCTGCACCGATGGATACCTTTCAGTAACCGATTTGCAACTGGCAGGAAAAAAAAGAATGCTGACAGGCGATTTTCTTCGCGGTTTCCCGATGGATACGAACTGGAAAACACTTATTTAAAAACACTATAAATTACAACCCTGCAAATGCACCCTGCTATACCGTACAGCCTTATCTGTGGCTGTATCTACGCCTAAGGTAACGGTTCAAACTATTACTTTTCTGTAACATAACCACAGGTGCCCTTACAGACCAAGTTATTAACAAAATGGCTACTTATCAACAATTTTGAACATTTTTGGCTCTGAACGTACCGTTGTATATGAATAGTATATATCTTTGTGCCGATAATTAAATTAATATTAACAATTAAAACCAAAACAAAATGAACAAAGCAGAATTAGTAGACGCAATCGCTTCTGAAGCGAAATTGACAAAAGCTGATGCATCTAGAGCATTAGAAGCATTCGTTAACGCTACAACAAAATCACTTAAAAAAGGTGACAGAGTTGCGTTAGTAGGATTTGGATCTTTCTCTATCTCTAAAAGAGCAGCGAGAACAGGCCGTAACCCTCAAACAGGAAAAGCTATTAAAATTGCAGCTAAAAAAGTTGCTAAATTTAAAGCTGGCGCTGACTTAGCTAAAACTGTTAACAAATAGTCGTTAACACGTTTAAATAAAAAAGTCTCACAGTAATGTGGGACTTTTTTATTTTATAACAGTTCCATGTATTTATATAAGCTCCTCTTTCCACATAGGCATATAGTAACATAGGAACTCACATAGAAAAAACAAAATACCTTTAATTTTTTATCCCTACTGTGTTTTATCTATGTTTCTATGTGCCTATGTGGTAAAAAATAAATTCCTGAAAACGGTAAACACATCATAACTGGCGAAGCCTGTCATCATAACTCCAATCTTAAATCATTTTTCAATCATCACTGATAAGTTAAATCTGCGTTCCATTTCTTTTACAAAAATTTAATTCTGCCTTCTCCTTTTTTCACCCTACCTTTTATTTTATTACTTTCGCAACTCAAAAAAATAAACCATGAGCAAACAGGATAAAATAAACAATTTCGACCCGAACGGTTTGGGTGACGAAAACAATG
This sequence comes from Bacteroidota bacterium, assembly GCA_947479085.1. GTDB lineage: Bacteria > Bacteroidota > Bacteroidia > 2-12-FULL-35-15 > 2-12-FULL-35-15 > 2-12-FULL-35-15. Next base: position 44,511 of record CANJYB010000022.1, read on the forward strand.
ATATTTACGGATTACCTTTTACTACCGAAGAAGCCGAAGTAGTAATTGTTCCCGTTCCGTGGGAAGTGACCGTATCCTACAGTGCCGGTACAGCCCTTGGTCCGCAGGCCATTTATAATGCTTCGTTCCAGGTCGACCTGTTCGACCCTACCATTAAAGATGCATGGAAAATCGGTATTGCCATGGAACCTGCCTCTGACGACATCGCCAGCAAAAGCGAAAGCCTCAGAAGAAAAGCAGAAACCTATATCGGTTTGCTAGAAGAAGGAGATTCGCCCGAAACCAACGATGAAATGTCCAAAATACAGAAGCTCATCAATGCCGAATGTGTTACCATGAATGCCGAAGTAAAAGAAACCTGCCTCAACCTGTTAAACAAAAATAAAATTGTTGCCCTCCTGGGTGGCGACCATAGCACACCATTGGGGTTAATGCAGGCGTTGGCCGAAAAAAATAATTCTTTCGCCATTTTGCAGATTGATGCTCATGCTGATTTGCGCGATGCCTACGAAGGGTTTGATTTTTCGCATGCCTCCATCATGTTCAATGCACTAAAAATTCCGCAGGTATCCAAACTGGTGCAGGTAGGTATTCGCGATTATTGCGAAGCGGAATATGATTTGATTCAAAATTCAAACGGACGTATTGTTACCTTTTTCGACCGTGATATAAAACATCAGCAACTGGATGGCGCCAAATGGACCACCATTTGCAATAACATCATTGCTACCCTTCCAAACGAAATTTATTTAAGTTTCGATATTGACGGGCTCGACCCAAAGCTTTGCCCAAGCACAGGAACCCCTGTTGCCGGTGGTTTCGAGTTCGAACAGATATTAATGCTCGTGGAAAAAATAGTAGCAGCCGGCAAAAAAATCATTGCTTTCGACATTAACGAAGTTGCTCCCGGTGGTGATGAATGGGATGCCAACGTTGGCGCTCGTTTATTATACCGCATTGCCAACCAGGTTGCAAAATCGAATGGGAGAATTTAATTATGAGTTATGAATTATGAATTATAAGCTGTAAGTCCCGCCCGTGCGGGATTTGTAGTTTATAATTTGTACTTAGCTAATTCACGCGTGCGTCATTGAGAGGTACGAACCAATCTCAATAATTAGAATTAACCCCAACCTCATAAAAACACTAAAAAAGAGATTCCTCATTCCATTCGGAATGACAGACTTTATGGGCATAAAAAAGGAGGAGAGAAAAACGGCTTTGCCGTTTTTCTCTCCTCCTTCCCAAACAAATTTCCAACCTTGTCATTCCGATTCGCCTGGGCGAAGAGGAATCTATAACAAAACCCTACTTTTCATTCCCAAATCTTCCCACTTAATAAAAAATCCAAAACAATCCCGCACGAGGGAGCCACAAACCACAAACCCTCCCCCTGAACTCGTAATTACTTACAAAACAGCCACTTAAAAACAATATTTATTTTGTCCCAAATTTGGGAAACATGATGGCTCAAAACGCCCTGTTGATGAGGTATTTGCTTTTTGCCTGAAAAAATTTACTTCCTAAATTTCAGGATAAAAAACCGGGAAACTCCCTGCCAGTATAGTTTATATGGGAAAATAAAAATTGCATGTTCAGGGAAATGAAAAATAGTTACATTCCGCCCTGAAAAAAATCAAATAAGACGTAAATAGTGAAAAGTGAACAGTGAACAGTGAACAGTGAATAGTGAATAGTCAATAGTTAAACTTCAAACCAAAAACCACAAACTATAAACTACAAACCATAAACTACAAACCATAAACTAACTCCCCACCACCACTCTTCTGAAATCTTTCCCCAGTTGGGCGTAGGGTCCCCCTACGTCCAGTTTAACCGGCCTCAGGCCGTTTTTTTCTATGTGAATTCCTATGTTTCTATGTGCCTATGTGTTAAAAAAGAAAACCACACCTCTCAAACCTCCAAAACTGCATTTTAGCCCCCGATTTTCACAAAATCATACTCAAAATCAAGGAAATCATAACCAAAAACCCATAAAATGGCAGACCCGTTCAAACCCAAGCCCCTTTTTGAGCCAAAAAACACTTGGCAGTTAATCCTCCTTATTATTTCCATAATTGTAATCATAGAAGGGCTAAATATGCTGGTCGGTTTATTCTTCGAAATGGCTACCTAATTCCCCTCCCCTCCCTCCTCTTTTTTTACACAATATGCTGATTTTCAGAAAACAATACATTTAAAGCCCCTTATTGGGCATCCATAATCCCCTTACCATACCCCCATAATCGGCTTACCATCTCCCATAATCCCCATACAAGGTTCCCATAATCGGCATACAAGGTTCCCATAATCGGTATACAAGGTTCCCATAATCGGCATACAAGGTTCCCATAATTGGCATACAAGGTTCCCATAATCGGCATACAATACTCCCATAATCGCCATCCTGGATATTTATAAAAGCCATACAAGGCAACTAAGGAAAACATACAACCCAATTAAAAAACAATTTCTAAAACTCATTTTATTCTAACTTTGGCTTATCAAAATTCATAAACCAATGAAAAAAACTATTCTAATAAGTATAGTGGTTTTTATAACCGCCTGCCAACCTATACTTATGAAAATATATGGCATAAAACAACCCAAGGTAGAAAACCAAGCAAGCATACAAAAGCAGGCCCTTAAATACGGCTTAGATAATGCTAATATAGTTACCGTAGCTGCCAAAGACTTCCTTCATGAATTTTGGGGTAAAAACATTCCCGATTGTGCCGTGTATGATAAAGACCAACGATACATAGAATACCGCCAGACAGATACTTCCTGCAATGCAGGGCTGTTTGCGTTTATTCCCGCTTTAAATGCAACCACCACTTACCACCAGCCCCCTGCCCCATCGTTAAAAGAAGAACTGAAAAAGTTTCGCGATATGCAGGGAAAGGAATTAGGTGAACTAAAAAAAGCAGATTTTTACCTCCTCATTTATTTTACCGTATGGACCGGGAAGCTGAACAAAGACCATGTGAAAGCCTGGGAAGACCTTGCAAAAGCAAATAAAAATGCCAACATCCACATCATTAAAGTAAACCTGGACTTCCAGGAGTACTGGAACGAAACCGAACGAAACGACATTATAAAGGCGTTAAGTAAAAAGAAATAAGGCAAGTAGCTATAACAGCTAATACTGAATAAGTTTTTACTTAGTTAGTAAGCCTGGAATATAAGTAGCATTAAGAAAAAACAGTATGGGGGAAATCCCCTATCTTAAATAATTAATAAGAATTCCTGTTCTAGCTTTATTGGCAATGGCTTGCAGTAAATTAATAAAAAACAGCCCCGATGAAAATACTTCGGGGCTGTTAAATTTTAGCGCAGTTGATTTAAGGCACTGTTTTCAGTGCTTCGTATAGCCACTTCCATACGGTTGAGGTTAAAGACAACCAATGGCACCGGCAGTCGGTCAAAATTAGAAATTTCCCAGGTGGTAGGTTCGCCCCAAACCACCAATGCTCCTGTTTCAAGCATGGATAAATCTACTTTCGGAGTCATGCTTTTTATCAGACTTTTGTAGCTTTCAATATTTTCTTTCAGCTTGGCTACAGAAAGCTTAGGATTTTGATTGTGCAGTAATTCCCTGACCACTTGCTCTCCAACTGAAGTCCTGAGTTCATCTATCTTCATTTTCCTTGCCTGCTCTTCGGTTACTTGCTCCGAAACTGCAATCAGGTAAATTTTTATTGCCCCAGCAATACTGGAACTAAACCGAACGAAACGACATTATAAAGTTGTTAAGCAAAAAATAAAAAAGGCAGCCGCCCTCTTTTATTTTTTGGGGCAAACCTGCTTTTTATAAGAAACAAAAAGATTAATCCAGATGATACGGGCTAATCTGTAAAAGACAGGCAACAACAGTATAGAGAGTATAGTAAAGGTTAATAAATAGGGTACTGTATCAATATCAAATAACAGACTCAAGGCAATGTACAATGCACCACCAAATGCTACTGTCATTGCATAACTTACATAGGTGGCGCCAAAATAATAACCCGGTTCGCGTCTGTAATCCTCATTACAAACAGGACACCTGTCGTTCATGGCACTGAAATTTTTTAAGTTGTAAAAATTATCTGTTTCAAAATACTTGCCCTGATGACAATGAGGGCAACGGTTATTAAGAATACTATATAATTTTGATTCCCGGTAGTTCATACTTTTTGTTTTTAGTTTACGCAACAAAATTAATGGTTTGCGGCCTGCCGGGTGTGGTACTATTTTATGCTTTTGTGGTACTTTATTAAAACTTTTTGCGAAACTGATCAGGAGTAAGGCCTTCCTCTTTTTTGAAAAAACGATTGAAATACGAATTGTCCTTAAAATTAAGTTCGTATGCTATCTCACTCACCGTAAGCGAAGAATACACCAACAGGCGCCTGGCTTCAGCCATCACTCTTTCGTGAATTAAATCCTGAACGGTTTTATCAAGATAGTTTTTGGCTGTTGCATTTAGCTGTTGCGAAGTGGTGTGCAACTTTTCTGCATAAAATAAAACAGAATGATGTTCTTTATAATACAGCCCTATTAATGTTTCCAATTCGGGAAGCACAGAACCCATCGTTTCCTGCTTCAGCGCATCAGCCTTTATTACGCTTGCTAACTTATAAAGCAATACATCCATATACGAACGCATAATAAAGGGCAGATATTTTGAATCAAAGGAATTTTCGGTAAGCATTGATTTGAAAATGTTGCTCGTTTGTTTCAAATCTTTTTCGTTTAATAAAGCATAACTTATTTTATTTTTTGTTCTGAAAAAAGGGAGGTTAAAAAGCTGCCTGGACAAGGCTTCCATCAAATGAAACGAAGAGTTAAAAAATAATATATATCCATCAGCATCATCGCTTAGTTTCCATGAATGCACTTCGGAAGGGGACATAAAAAACATAGCCCCGCGGCTTATTTTATATTCATTAAAATCGATAGTGTGAGAACCACTGCCTTTGGTAAACAGCATAACTAAATAAAAATCGTGAGCATGAGCACTCATCACAAAAGGATGATCTGCCTTATGTTCCTGAAACGTCCGGATATATACTTCCGCTTTGGGGTTGTTCCTTTTAAAATTACTAATTTTCAGAACTGTGGGAGCTTGTTTGGGCATAGGCTTTCATTTTTTGTAAATGTAATAATTGCTTTATAAATTTAAAGCAATGAATTCTTTTTTATAAAACATTGGAATATAAGTAGCAATACCAAAAAATAGTATGGGGGAAATCCCCTATCTTTAGTATTTCCACTTTTTTCCATTTTAGCCTTTATTAGAAATGGTTTGAAGTACTTTAATAAAAAACAGCCCCGATGAAAACACATCGGGGCTGAATGTTTTTAGCGCAATTGGTTTAAGGCTGTATTTTCGCTGCTTTTAATAGCAAGTTCAATACGGTTGAGGTTAAAGATAACCAGCGGAACAGGCAGTTGTTCAAAGTTAGCCACTTCCCATGTGGTGGGTTCGCCATATACGGTCAGCGTTCCTGTTTCCAGCATAGTCAAATCTACTTTCGGAGCCAGGCGCATTATCAAACCCTTATAGCTTTCAATACTTTCTTTAAGCTTGTTTACAGAAAGCTTTGGATTTTGATTATCCAGTAAATTCATTACCACTTGCTCTCCACCCGAAGTCCTGAGTTCATCTATCTTCATTTTCTTTGCCTGCTCCTCGGTTACTTGCTCCGAACCTGCAATCAGGTAAATTTTTATTGCCTCTATATAATCGGTCAGTTCATTCGTTTTAGCATGAACCAGCTTAAGGTTGGCAATGGTAGATGAATCGGAACCGGAAGCAAAATTAGCTTCCCTCTCGTAAATGGCTTGGTTGGTTTTTGTGATAATAGCAAGTGAACTCTCACTCTCTGTTACCCCTCTCCAAAAGCTATCCGATACTGGTCTGGAAATACCTGTACTCAATTCGGGAACTAACAGGCCTACACCTGCAATGATGAGTATTACGGTAGCCGTTGCATTTATTTTATCTGTGGTATTTTTATACACACTTAAAACATATACCGGCAAATAGCCCAAAACAAGCAATACAGCACCAGTTATGGCTGTAATTCTGGCTCCCGGCCAATGCATGATTCTGAATAATACACCTACACAAATAAGTAAAGCTGATACAAACCCAATAATGCTTAGCAATACACTTCTGTTGCTTTCTGCCGTGGATTTGAATTTGAGAATAAACAGCAAAGGAAGAAACAGCACAGTAAGAAAGAAGGTTCCGACAATGAGCAACATGCTTGCACCCGGCCAATGTTGGAATTTAAAAATAGCACCAAACAGTATCATCACAGATGATACGTAACCCGAAATTTTCATTGTTTTGTTCATAATATAATAGTGTTTAAATGTTAATAGTCGATTTGTCTCGTCCTGTATTTCCTTCAACCCCTTTTTGCCAAAGAGCAATAGTGTTTCCTGGTAAACAGAATCGAAGTTCCTGTATCCATCGGAGCTATTTTCAATTATACAACATATATGATCCAGCAAATCGACACTTAAGTCAGGAGAAGTAATTCCCCTGACTTTGATGTCGTTTTCAATAAAGGCAATTTGTTCTTCGGTTAAACTAAACATAGTTAACGCCCGGCTTGAGATCAAGCAAAATGTTCATGGTATTAATGAAATCGGCAAATTCGTAAATCTTTTCTTTAGCCCGCTCCTGTCCGGAAGAAGTAAGCGTATAGTATTTCCTCACTCGTTTACCAATGCTCACCGATTCTGTTGTTACCACACCTTCTGCTTCCAGCTGGTGAAGCAAAGGGTAAAGGGCGCCCTCCGTGATAACAATTTTAGAGCCGGTAAGCTCTTTTACTTTTTGTGTAATCTCGTACCCGTACATTTGTTTGGTGTCGGATAACAACTTTAAAACAACTGTTTTTAAAGTACCTTTTATTAGCTCTGATGAATACATAAGGCAAAGATACATAAGATTATTATGTATTAGCAAATTTATTTTCACATTTCTTAATAATACACTGATAATCAATGAAATTATTTTTAATAGAAAAAGTAAAAAGATATAAAAATGTTAAGGAAGAATGAAAATTACTCAATTTTATAAAGCAAACTTCTTCCAAAAAGGATAGCTATTAAGTTGAGAAATTTGTTATTCCTATTAAATAGTTATTAATGACAATTAGAAAAATTTACTCTTTATTAAGGGGCATCAAAACTGATTAGTTCAATATCAAAAACAAGTGTAGTATAAGGTTCTATTGGTCCGCCTCCATTTTCACCATAACCAAGATAGGGAGGAATAATCAACAGCGCTTTGGTTCCGGGATTCATTAACAGCAAAGCTTCTTCAAAGCCCGGAATCACCATCCCTTGCCCCATTGGAATATCAAGCGGTTCGAAGGGACGACCTTCAACATCCATCCCTCCTTTCCGAGCAATTTCCTTATCTGAACTATCAAGTACTTTTCCGTCCATGGTGCGAAGTGTATAATTAACCTTAGCCTTGCATCCTTTTACCGGTTTACTTCCTGTACCCTTGGCTTGCTCAATATAATACAAACCACTGGTGGTAGGAGGAGTTGTAATATTATTCTTTAAAAGATACTCTTTACGTTGCAAGCTATCGGCCAGCTGGCGTGCTGCCAGGTAAGCTTGTCTTTGCTGGTCCTGCTCTGCCGATGCCTTGGCTGCAGAATCTTTGGAAATGATGTGAAGTAATTTGACATTGAAATTCAGTAATGAACCTTTCTCAAGGTAGTTCGGCATAAAAGGAGCACGAAAAGAAAGAAGGAAAACCGAATCAGTTGAAACAAGAAAACTCGCACTATCTCCCACAGTCATCATTCCCAGCCCTTGCTCAAAACTCCCTTTAAACTGAGACTTTTCGAGTGGAAACTCGATATAATTCTGTCCATTGCGACTATCTCTTACAGAAGAATATAAAACAGAATCCTTATTTGTTTTATACCACATCGCTACTCTTACCACATCCCCTTCTTTAGGTTTTGTGCCGGTTTTGTTCTGGCTGTAAAAACGGTAAATCATCCCGTCTGTTGATTCAATATAACCCTGATGTAGTTTACTTTTCTTCGATTTGATTCCTTTTTGTCCAAAGGCTAACATCGATGTTATAATAAACAATAGTGTAAAAATGTTTTTCATATTTTTTCTTTTAAGACACAACATTAAGAAATATTTAATTACCAATTATAAAATTATCAAATTCAATACCATTTATTACCGAAAAACTTTTTCCTTAACAAATCGCATTACTACCATCTAAGAATGGTTTAAAATAAATAACTTTACTTAAATGGCATTCTATTGGATATGATTAAAAAAATCTAAACTTATAGCTATGAAAATACTTTCACTATCTTTATTATTAACTTTTGTTCTTACCTTCTCTGTATTATCATCAATCACTGCACAAACAAAAGATTCTGCAAAAATGGAACTGAACGAAATGGTCCATGATTTCGGAACCATTCACCAGAATGACGCCTGCACTTACAATTTAAAAGTTACCAACATTGGAAACATTCCTTTAATCATTTTGAATGCAAGTACAACTTGTGGCTGCGATATGGCTACCTGGCCAAGAGAACCAATACTGCCGGGCAAATCTGCATTTGTAAAGTACATATACGATTCGAACAGAATTGGTCACTTTGAAAAAACAATGAGTATTACCTCTAATGCTACTATACCCTCTATAATTGTTAAATTCAAAGGAATTGTATTACGCGCATCAGAGAAAGCAGAAGAATAAAAAGAATTTATTATTAATATTGGGTATTATATTGTTCTACAAGGTTGATTTATTTGCTTTCTGATAATTATTATCTTTGAAAACAAAATTTCAAAGCCATTGAAACATAGTAAAACACCGGTATGGTGGGGAGCGCCAAAAAAGTTTTCGGAGAAAAGAGAAGAACGAAAAATAAGCTGGCTGGAATTATTTTATGACCTGGTATATGTTATTGCCATATCAAGAATAACTCACCACCTGGCTGTACACCATACCCTTTCGGGCCTACTTGACTATACTTATTTTTTCGGGATGATTTTCTGGGGTTGGGTAAATGGGAGTCTTCATCATGACATGCATGGCACCAGCGGGCTTCGTACCAGCCTGATGACGTTATGGCAAATGATGATAGTAGCTGCTTTGGTTATTACCGTTAGCAGTTCGCCCGAACATTTGGTATTTAATGCAACCATTGCAGTTATGGCTATGCAACTATTCATCACCTACCTCTGGTGGAGTGTTGGCATTTACGATAAAGAACACAGGAAACTAAACACACCCTATACCGTTTTTTACCTTACCTCTTTTGCTTTGATGTTTCTTACTTTGTTCTTGCAACAGCCGTATGTTCGCATTGTGTTTTATATTGCTTTGCTATTAAATTATCTGCCTCCCTTCATGTCTTTCTTTACTATGCGAAAAAGGGATATAGAATTTAATCTTTCTTCGAGCATGACGGAAAGACTAGGTTTGTTCACCATTATTATTTTTGGTGAAGTGGTACTTGGAATAGTAAATGGGGTTATCGATCTGAATATTTTAAATCTTGATATATGGCTTTGTTTCGGGCTGGCGCTGCTTATTGTTTTTGCTTTATGGTGGCTTTTCTTTACGCTTATCTCCGACCAATCCTGCAAAAAAGGAATCATTAAAAGTAGTTTGATGGAAATAATTTACATACCTACTTTAATGGCTTTGGGAATTATAGCTTTATCCTTTAGTGGTTTATTCCAAAGTTTCCTTCCAGTGCAAAACATTCCTATGAATTTAGTAAAAATGGGATTTGGAATTTCTACTGCTGTGTTTATTGGTGGTATTACGCTTTTGTTATCACTCCTGGAGTATCCGCCTCATTATCTTGCTTTCAAAAAGAAAATTCAACAACTCTTATTTGCTTCCATTGCATTGTTACTGACAATTACCTTCGCTGAATTACAACTTTCTTTGTTTGCCTATTTGTTCATCATTTTATCCATACTGCTTATTGTTATTGGATTATTAAACATGATATGGTATACCAAAATGAATAAGATAAAAGAGTAATGTAAGTATATGAAAAAACTCCTTCCTGTTTTACTAGGAAGGAGTTTTCATTTCAGTCTTTCTTTCGAAAATTAAAAAATTACTGTTTTATTGTTTCACTAAAGTTTGTGAATAAATAGTATTAGCATCGTTATCAATCAATCTCACGAAATACATTCCTGCTTCGTAATTTGAGATAGAGTTTGTTAGGGTGCTGGTACCTTTTGTCATTTGATGTTTTTCGTTGATAATTAAATTTCCGATAACATCATATACCTGAACAGTTATTACCTCATCTACATCAGTAGTTACATCAATTTTAAATTCTGATGAAGTCGGGTTAGGATAAACAGCTGAAATTGTGTTTGCTCCTGTTTCTGTTAAAGTAAACATTGCACTTGATGTATGGCAATAAGTAATTCCCGTAGATCTATAAGCACTGGTATCATTGCAGGTATTTGAAGACCTAACTTTAACAATTCCTGAACCAGATGTTCCTGTAGCAGGTCCTGTAACAGTAATTGAAGATGTTCCTTGTCCACTGGTGATGGTCCAGCTGGTTACAGCAAGAGACCAGGTATAAGTATAACCTGCACCTAATGAAGGAACAGAATAGGTTGCAGTAGTCATTCCGCAAAGATTAGAAGGACCTGTCATTAATCCTGGTTGAGCAGCACCTGTAGTAACAGCAAGTGTTTTATAAGCACCTGTTCCACAAGCATTAACTGCTGCTGCTGAAATGCTACCACTTCCACCGTTTAAAGCAACGGTAACAGAAGTTCCTGTATTTGAACCTATAATAGTTCCTATGCCGGATACTGTCCAGTTATATCCTGTTACATTTGTGAATGAAGGAATAGAATAAGTTGCAGTTGACATTCCGCATACACGAGTCGGCCCGGAAATAGATACCGGTTTTAATGGAGCTGAACCTGTTACAAATAAAGTTTTTCCCGGTACATAACCACAATTATTAATTCCTGTTACCTGAATTTTTCCTGAAACAAAAGTACTTGCAATAGCAACAGTAATGGCTGTTGTTCCCGCTCCTGATGTTACTGTCATTCCGGCTGGAACATTCCACACATAACTTGTTGCACCATATAAAGCGGAAATAGAATAGTTTGCAGTATTCAAATTACAAACAGTTACAGGACCATAAATTGTATCGGCCTGTTGTGGTTTAAAGGTAACATACAAATTGCTTGATGAACTTGTTCCGCAAGAATTAGTTGCTGTTGCAGTTATGTCGCCCACAGGACCACCTAACACATGAACATTAATTGAAGTAGTACCTTGTCCTGAAAGTATTGTCATACCATTTGCTCCTGTAGGAACTGTCCAAGTGTAAGAAGTAGCGGTTGCTACAGCAGCAATAGAATAAACAGCATCTGTCATTCCGCATACCACGCTTGGTCCGGATATACTTCCCGGAGTTGCAGGAGCAGCATTACACAATAAAGAACAACCCATTGATGGCTGAAAACCATTGTTTGCATTTCCACCTAAGTCAGTACCACTTGTTAAAAATGGACTGTAAACAAAATTTGCAGAACCTAGTCCAAGAATTTCTGGTTGTCCTCCTGGTGCAGCAGCTGTGCCACCATATGCAACCGGAATTTGAGCAGCATAACCTGGCTCAGTGCTATTTGCAGTACTTACAGTTGGAGGATTAGATCCAAACCAATTGCAGGTAAAGTTTTTCATGTTAGTTGTTCCCGGAGTTGGTAATGAACCACCAGCCTGACGGTCTACTATTTCTCCGTACCAGTTACCACTTAAATCATTGCTGCTGAAATCGCTGTTTAAAGCTGATTGTACTGGTATGTTTGTTCCACCGCTTGCATCAAGAAATAAGATTCCCACTGTCCAGTTATTAGTAATGAAATTTTGCATAGCCAAAGTGCTATCTGTTTGATTTCTGAAAACAAGACCTGTTCTGTTAGAAGTAATAGTGTTGTTATGGATGTTATTTCCATTACTATTATTAATATCGATACCTGTTCTGTTTCCTGTAATTTGGTTATTTCTTATTTCCGCATTGTTAGTTTGACCTTGAATAGAAATTCCAGCCGTATTTAAATTTGGATTGTTCCAATCAGTAGTATTATTGCCATCACGAGTGATAGTGAAACCATCAATTATTACGTTACTTGCTGCAACCGAAATTGCCGAAGTGCTTCCCCCTATTGGTCCGCTGATGGTTGTAGAAGTCATACCTGCGCCCATTAGTGTTACTTGTTTGTTAACAGTAATATCCTCATTATAAGAACCTGAATTAACATTTACTGTGTAACCTGCAGAAGCAGCATCTATACCACGCTGTATGCTCGCAACTGTTGTTGCAGGAGATACAAAACTATTCATTGTTACGTAATCATTATTTGCTTTAACCATTACATATCCTAAACCACTTGCATCAATGCTGTGTGTGATTTTATCTCCTAATGAAAATAAATTAGTAAGAGAAAGTACAGTAGGCAATTGCAAACCTGCACCCATATCGTATTTATTATTTCTTGCATCCAGATTAGGAGTCCAATACGCCATAGTGGTTAACGACCCTGCACCTGCTCCAATTATTGAAGTATATGCCGGAAATGTTGCACCACTGCTTGTTCCGGTTTGAGAATCCAAATAAATAACCTTTGCTATTCCAGCATTAAAATTATTTTCGTTAGATAATGAACCAATAACAAATGTTCCGAAAGAAGCATTATCATTGTCGTGATTATAGAACCCCAACGCTGTACCTCCAAGAGTTCCTGAAACATTGAATGTATTGTTGATAATTGTTGCATCTATTGGAATTTGAAGCACCACACTTGAACTGGTAGCAATTACTTTCGTATTCACAGTAATGTGATGATAAGTAGTTGAGTTAGCCAATGGAGTAAATGTATTATTGTTGATAGATACATTTTTGTAATTCTCCAAACTGATTCCCCAGTTGTGTCCGGTAAAGGTATTTCCCGAAACAACAGTAACTTTGTTTTCCTGGTTATCTAATAACCTTAATGCGGAAGTATAAGAACTACCGAAAGTTCCATTAAAAGTATTACCTGTAACAGTAATATTTCCTGCTCCTGCATTATAATCAGCTAAATCTACACCACCACCGTTAATGTTATTATTCGTAACATTGATATCTCCGGCTCCGCCAAAACGTGCTTCTATATCCTGGCTGATAGATTGAATAGTGTTCAGCGTAAATGTACCCCCACCTTCATCTGTAGCTATACCATCGCGAAATCCGGCATCATCAGCAGTACCAGGAGTATTATCTACACCATAATTGTAGGTAATAATATTTCCATGGATTAACACAACCGGATTAACAGAATTTAATCTGTAAGCACCATAGTTAATATTAATAGCATTACGTAATCCAAAAGCTACGGTAGTAGGCGCAGATCTGTAAGGATTAATGTTATTGTTTCTAACCGTTAAGTTGTTAAGTGTTGCTGAACTTGCAACAATGGCACTACCTATGTTAGTTACATTCACTTCAAAGTCCAATCCTTCTATTGTAACATTTGGCGATACAATTTCAAACTCTGTTTTTTTACCACTTACTAATGCACTTACTCCAGTAAAATTAATAATCGGTTTCGGTCCGATTAAATTTTTGATGGAGACTTCTTTGTTGACAAGTACCTGCTCGTTATACGTGCCGGCATCCACAAAAATAACATCTCCGTTGCTAGCCATAGCAATGGCATGAGTAATACTTGCAAAGGGGGTCGCAGAACTTCCCGAATTGCCATCATTTCCAACAGCCGTGGTGTACACATCGCCTGTCATGTTGTTGTCGTTCACATACCACGTGGTGGCACCAGCACTTGTTGCAAAAAGCAACGCAGCGGGAACGATTAATTTTCTTAAATTTTTCTTCATTTTTTTTGTTTTAAGGGTTAATAATTTATTTTAGTTTCTGAATTAATTTTCAGGGTACAAAAGTCCGTTCATTTAATTTTTAAGGTATTGTATAATAAAATAAAAATATTGCATCATTTTTTATTGAGCGTATAAAGCATCGATTTAAAGCATGTTATGCCAAAACATTTATCTTTGCGTTTTATAACTTATATTTAAAATTTGAAAACTATTACATTAACCAACGAACTCATTAATTACCTTTCTCAATTTATCTCTGAATCACGAAGAGCTAAGTTTGATGAAGTACTTAATTTCCGCACACGACATATTACCATTGTTTTAGAAGATTTATATCAACCACATAATGCCTCTGCAGTATTGCGTTCATGCGATATTTTTGGTATACAGGATATTCACATCATCGAAAACAAACATGCTTATACCGTTAATAAAGACATTGCCATGGGATCTCCCAAATGGCTGAACCTGCATAAATACCGAAACAAGGAAAATAACTCGCTTGCATGTATTAACACCTTAAAAGAAAAAGGATACCGAATCATCGCTACCTCTCCCAACGAAAGTGCCTGCACCATTGATGATTTACCGGTAGATAAACCATTGGCTTTATTTTTCGGAACTGAATTAACCGGTATTTCGGAAACAGTGGTGGACCATGCCGAAGAGCTGGTAAAAATACCTATGTATGGCTTTACCGAAAGTTTTAATATTTCTGTTTCTGCCGCATTGTGCCTACGCTCGCTGACGGAAAAACTTCATAAATCGGAAGTGAACTGGCACCTGAATGATGATGAAAAGGAGGAGTTGTTGTTAAGATGGTTGCGAAACAGCATCCGGAAAGTAGATTTAATTGAAAAGGATTTTTTAGAAAAGAAGCAGCAGGGTTAACACTTAAAATTCAAGTTTGAGTTGTTAAGTTTTGTAGTTATTTAAATTTAGCGTACGTTTGTAGTCGAAATTAACTAATAAAAACAAAAATACATTATGGGAAAAGGTGATAAAAAAAGCCGCAAAGGTAAAATAACAATGGGTTCTTACGGAGTTTCAAGACCCAGAAAAAAATCAACTGCTAAAGTTGCTCCAAAAGTTGCTGCCCCAAAAGCAGCTAAGGCAGAAGGTGCAACAAAAGTAGCTCCGAAAAAAGCAGCTAAAAAAGCAGCTAAAAAAGCAGCTAAAAAAACCGAAGAATAATAGTTTTCTTTTTATTGAACTAAAAACCCTTTGCATTAATAATGCAAAGGGTTTTATTTTGAAATCTCCTCCTTTTTCTTCTTTTTAGGCTTAACCGCATTCAAATAACGAAGAAACAAATCTCCAATAAAGTCAAACTCTTCCCTGTAAAATATACCAACACCTTGCGTATACGGTCCGGAGGCATATTGATTACTTGAATTATCGTTTGCTTTATTAAATGCCTTCACCCTTATCTTTCCATCATCTGTTAATTTATATTCCACATTCACATCCCCGATGATGTTATTCGTATTCTGGTTATTGGTACTTTGGCTATTACTCACATTTCCGTCAATCGTAAGTTTATCATCAAATAACTGGGTGGAAAGGGCAAGGCCCAATTCTTCTTTACTGATGGCATCTCCCGGGCGATAATTTACCCCCACATCAAAATCCTTACTCACTTTACTTAACATATTGCTTAGTTGATTTGACAACAACTCACTGCTGTTAGCACCAGCTGCAGAACCCACAGTAGGCCCTCCAACCGAATTGGTCAACTGATAAGGAGTAACGAAACTATTAAGAATAAGCAATGAAAACACCTGACGGTTTCGCTCTGCATCTGTATTGATATAACTTAGTACCGTTTGTCGTTTGTCAGCATCTACAGTTGGCAGACCAATATCAAAATTAATTTCAGGAGATAATAAATCACCGGTCATTAATAGTTTTAAATCAACCGGAAATCTTTTTTTCATGTTACTGGTCGAATCTTCCGGGAAGAAAGGTTTTAATGAAGCACGCGCTTTGTACACAGCAGATAAATTCATATCGGCTTTGTAAGGTATTCCGCTCCAGCGAATGGTTCCTCCTTTTTCCAGTTCAAATCGTTTATTAATGATGTTCTGAAGAGTAAATAAATAATCCCCGTTATCAATTACGTAATCACCATACATTTTAAAATCACCTTTGGAACTGATGTTTAAGTTAATCGTTCCTGTTCCTCTTGCTTTAATAATATCTCCCACCTTCTGATCAAAAATTAATTGAACTTCGGCATCGGGAGTAACATCCAGGTCGAAATTCAAAGTAAGACCACCTAACTTAACTTTATAGTCATCTTTAATTTTAATGGTGCTATCTTTTTTAACATACGTAACAAAATTACTTTCGCTTATTTCTGATTGTTTAGAAAGAGGAATATAAAACTTGGTTAATTCCGTTTTCGAATTCAGCCTGAATTTATCCGCTCTGTCACCTGGAGTTATTTTTTCGGTCCTTACATTTGCATCTATCCGGATGTTATCGGTATAACCAAATATATTCACTATACCTGTTATGTAGGCCTTTCCGTAATAAGAACTGTTATCTGCCTCGCTAGTATTCAGACACATAAACTTGTTTGCCTGAATGTCAAAATCAAGCTGAAAGTTCTTGAAATTATCATGATATACCTTTCCTCTCACCAATGCTGTATTTCCGTTATCATCATACACTGTCATGTTTTCGACACCAAATGAATTATTATTAACCACTACATTTTGTGAGAAATTATATTTTGTATTCAGGTAATCAACTGTAATATTCTTTGCATTTACATTTACAATTCCTGACAACTCCGGCTTTTTTAATGAACCTTTTATTTTTAGTTTTCCTGCAAAGAAACCTTTGAATTTAGAACAATACTGCTTTACAAAAGGCTCGAACAAATCCATGCGCAATGCTTCCATGTTTATATCCATGTCCAGGTTATTTTCCTCTTTTTTAGGATAATAATATCCTGAAAAAACAATATTGGGAACAATGCCTAAGGTAAATGAGCCATTCATTTTCAAAGCCTGTGTAGGATTATCCCAAGTAGTTTTAATGTTTCCATCTCCCAGTTCGTTTTCGTTTATAAATACGGATTTAAAAACATTATCACTCGAGAAAACAAGATCATGATAAAAATCGGTAAAGGTAGAAGCTCCGTCAATTGTTCCTTTTAGTGTTACTCCTTTACCCTTAGTAAATAAATTTGCATTGGCAAGGTTGAAATTGGTAAGCAGCAATTTCAATTCATCCATTTTATTTTGCGATACAATTCCATTCAAAGAAAAGGATTGATTCCCATGCTCAAATGTTACAGAGTTCACCGCAATATGACTGGTATCAATTAATATCTCGTTGTCTTTATCAATGGCCCATGCCGAATCGGCCACAATAAATACAGAAGGGAGTATTTTAAACTTTATCGATTTATCAGTGTGGATATTCAGAAATGCTTTTATATCTCCTTTGTAATTGTTCTTTGTTTTATTATCCCACGTTAAAGCCAGATTTACACTATCGGCATGCGTTTGAGTGCTGATATTAAAATCGGTTAACCAGCTGCTGTCAGAAGTATATAAGCGTGCACAGCCCGTTTCGAAATCCATCAGTCCGTTTGTTTTCAAATCCATGTGCCAGTCTTTTATTTCAAAACCTTTTACCATCAACTTATCCGAATTTCCCTTTATTACCAAGTGATTGGTTGCCGAGTTAAAATTCCCTTTAATTAAAGTGGAAGGAGCTATTTTTATATCAGGAGCAAACAGGCGGGTGACTGCATCTGTTTTTTTAAACAGGAAATTATAATCAAAATTCTGTGGAATAATTGTTTTGGCATACACTGTGCTTCTGAAATAGGAAGGCAAGTATTTACTTAATAAATATTCTATAGAAAGTGGCATGTCCAGAATTTTAAATGTTCCGTTTATTTTAGCATCCAGGAAATCTGAATTCAATCGTATGGATTTGCTTCCCTTTTCTTCTTCCGTAACAAGGTTAAACACCGACATTTTATACACTTCATTTTTTCGTTTATAGATGGTATTATCAAAGTTTATCTGACCTATCAGGTTATCAATGTTATTTCCAGTTACATCTACTATTACCTGGGTCGAAAGGTTGGTTCTTGTTGTATCTTTTATAAAATGCAAAGCACCGAGGTCCGCATTATTTACTGTTGCCACAAAATCAAGGTGAGGAAGTTTATGCGTAAAATCAACTCCCCCGATAAAATTCAAATCAATATTATCATCTGCTACATTTAATTTTCCTTTAAATATTTTATTCGCAATAGTTCCTTCCACCGCAATATTCTGATAGGTATAATTATTAATATTTATGCTGTTCACTGTTCCTTTTAAATTAGCAGCCACATCTGACAACGTAAATCCGGAACCATCCACATCCACATTCATGGTTACTTTTCCAAGTGATGCAACACCAAAGAATTTACCAAAATCAAATTCCGCAGATTTCAGTTTCCCTTTATAGAATTCCTTTTTCTTTAATGTATCATGCCTAACAGAAAGGTCGGAAGAAAGGTTGCCCAAGGCAGAAGTAAAATCACCATAGGCATAAAAGTCGTTGTACAAACCTGTAAAAGTTCCTTTAAATTTCATGTTTCCCAGCTTTGCAAAAGCATAAGGCACATCCAGTGTTTTATGGTCGGTAAAAGGAGGAACAGGAATCAGTTTTAAATCTCCGTAATTGGTACTCAGGTTTTTTACATTCAGATAAATGGAAGTTTCATCCAGGTGAGGCAGACCGGTTAACGTTACATCACCCGTAAAACGGGTATATCCGCCCAGGTAGATATCCATATCCTTTCCACGCAAATCGTTTATCAACCCTTTAATTTTTCCGGAAACGGTTAGGTTCTTATAAATCCCTTTCAGTGCAGGAGCAAAATAAGCAATGTCGGCCATTTCCACACGGGAATGATCAAAATCTGCCTTGATGGTTACCTTGTTTATAAAATCCTTAAAGTCGCGATAATGGTCGTATTTAAACGTTAAGTCGGTAGCAATATTGCTTTCGGGAGTTTTTATTCTCAACTCATCCAGCTGTATCCCCACAGGGCTTATTTTTACATAACTGCTCAGGTTTTGAATAATAAACCCAGACCTTTCCTTAGCGGATAAATAATCAATGGTGGACCGGATGGTATCTTTATCAAACCGGATGTCGGAAATTTCGGTATTGATGCGCCTTGCATTTACGTCAAAATAATTTACACCGGTGGTTATTAATGTATCGTGTTCGCTGCGGAAAACAAAAGCGGAGTTGATTAATGTTACCGATTTAAATTTTACATCCCAGGGTGCATTATGGGTAGCGGTGGTATCCGTATTTTTAAAAGAATCCAATATAAACTGAAAATTAAAATCGTCCTCGGCCTTGTATTTAATAATTTTGGAATTGCAGTTCAATAATATCACATCTGCAATATGCAACTGATGTGCTTTAAAATCAATCCTGTTGATACTGATTTTTAATTTTTTGGCATACAGCAATGTGTCCTTGTGCAAATCCTGCACATAAACATCCTGCAATACTATTTTCCTGAAAAATTCGATGTCCACACTCCCAATTTCCACCCGGGTATTGAGTTTGGAAGAAAGAAATATGGCTGCCTCGCGACCAAGGTAAGTTTGTACCGACCTGATTTGGATAAGAATAAAGAGCAACAACAATACAAAAATGATTGTTGAAAATATTCTGAATAATATTTTACCGACTTTTTTAATAACTTTGTTCTCTTCTAAACCTTTTTAAATCAGGCAAAGTTAGTAATTTATGAGCAAATCTGTTATCTTACTTGGTATCGAATCGTCCTGTGACGACACAGCTGCTGCTATACTTAAAGATGGCAAACTGCTTGCCAACATTGTGGCCAACCAGGATATTCATAAACAATATGGCGGAGTGGTGCCCGAACTGGCTTCGCGCGCGCATCAGCAAAACATTATCCCGGTAGTACACCAGGCCATTCTAAAGGCGGGAATTAATAAAGAAGACATTAATGCCATTGCATTTACGCGTGGTCCGGGATTAATGGGTTCCTTGCTGGTAGGTACATCTTTTGCCAAAGCGTTTGCCATGGGGCTCAACATTCCGTTAATAGAAGTAAACCACATGCAGGCGCATATACTCGCGCATTTTATAACCTCTCCCGACCTCCCCAAAGGAGAGGAGAGACAACCGGAGTTCCCTTTTTTATGCTTAACCGTTTCGGGCGGACATACACAGATTGTATTGGTGAAAGACCATTTCGACATGACGGTATTGGGTGAAACCATTGACGATGCTGCCGGTGAGGCTTTTGACAAAGCTGCTAAAATAATGAACCTTCCTTATCCCGGTGGTCCGCTGATAGATAAATATGCAGCACTTGGAAATCCTTTAACATTCAAATTTACCAAGCCACAGCTTCCTGAATTAAATTTCAGTTTCAGCGGATTAAAAACAGGCTTTATGAATTTCATCAATAAGGAGACAAGTAAAAACCCTAATTTTGTAACCGAAAACCTGAATGATATTTGTGCATCCATTCAGCATACCATTATCGAAATACTAATGGATAAATTAAAAAAAGCTGCCTTGCAAACCGGTATACAACATATTGCCATAGCTGGCGGAGTATCTGCCAACAGCGGCTTACGAAAGGAATTACTTAAAAATGAAGAATTGCTGGGATGGAAAGTATTTATCCCCGCTTTTCAATATTGCACCGATAATGCAGCCATGATAGCCATGACCGGGTATTTAAAATTTTTAAAGAAAGATTTTACAACACAAGCTACCACGCCATCAGCCAGGTACTCCATAGCATGATTAAAAATCTTAAGTTAAATTATTTACTTTTTGTGTTCCTGTTTGCATTGGCAACTTCTGCTGTGGCCTTTTCTCCGGCTGATACCATACAACT
This sequence comes from Bacteroidota bacterium, assembly GCA_947479085.1. GTDB lineage: Bacteria > Bacteroidota > Bacteroidia > 2-12-FULL-35-15 > 2-12-FULL-35-15 > 2-12-FULL-35-15. Next base: position 65,354 of record CANJYB010000022.1, read on the forward strand.
CAAAAAGAAAAAAATACAGGAAGTAAAAGATAAAATTTTTGATTCTCCCATCGTTTTCAAAACCAGCCCTACCGCATTTCTGGGTGGTGGTATTTTTCCGTTTACTGCCGAATACCGCCTGCTGATAGAGATTACAAGTGCCAGAACACAATCGGACCAGATTGGTATTTCATTGCTTGGAAAAAGTGTGATTTATAAATTAGTAGAAATTAATCAAAACACCAGCACCATAGATGTAGGCAAAGTGAGCGGATGGAAATTTCAGTATGCGCATAAGTTTTACCTCCTTGGCCGAAGAGGCCACGCCCCTACCGGTTTCTTTTTCGGACCTCTTATTCAATACAGCAATGCAAGACTCTCCGAAGGGTTGGCACGACATTACTCTCATACCTATTTCGAATTTCATAATATTAATTTGAATCTGATGGCTGGTCTGCAAATAGCCAAAAGAGATAAAATAGCTTTCGAAATTTATTTTGGATTAGGTTATAAATCGAATACTCTTTATTATCATGCCAGCACTTACCGGTATGCCAAGATTGATGCCAGTAAATACATCGACTCGAAGACCTACCTATCTCATATTAATGCTATATTTGGTATTAACCTGGGGTATTCGTTTTAGATAATCTTATTTTTTTACCGCAGAGTTCGCTGAGATTTGCGCAGAGAGCCGCTGAGATTTAGTTCTTTTTTCTTCCTGCCTCTGCGCCTTTGCGGTGGATCCTTTCCCTACTCCACCCAAAACCTTATGCATTCCGAAAAATCGCTTTGTACATTTTCCTTAATAATGGCTACCCGAAAATAATACGGCTTGTGCTTCAGGTGTTCGAAGGTAAACGCTGAACGTGTTGACATTTTCTGCTCCCATCTTTTTCCGTCAGCCGAAATCTGGAAAACATAAATCGCTCCTTTTTCAGCCTTGCGAATTACTGTTGCCGACAGCGGTTGTTTTCCCTTTCTTACAGCTATTAATGGTTTGATGTATTCTCTTTCTTTTCTGAATGCAAAACCAGATGCATCCAGTATTTCGTTTCTTTTCAGCAGGTTTTCAAATGCTTTTAAGCGAACAGTGGTGGCTGCATAGTCCAGGTAATGGTGCAGCCGGTAGCGAAGTTTGGTAAGGGTTACTACCTCTTCCGGTTCTTCGTCCAGATCTGTTCTGTGCAACTCGTCTTCCAGTTCCAGGGCAGTCTGTTCCAGTCTTTCAATCAGTTTCTCGCTCCCTTTATATAAATTGTTGCTGCGCATGTTAAGAATTACATTCATGGCAAGTGTTATGCGTTCCGTATCGGATAGTTTTTTATAATTAATGGTTATGGTTCTCATAGTATTGGTTGTAGGTTTAGTAAATAGTTTAGTAAATAGTGTTTTTATAAATTGTAAAAATTGGTACACCAGGTTTTCTATTGAAGCTGGTTGTTTTAAAGTTATTGTGTTCATTTTTTTAGATTTAAAATTTTTTACCGCAGAGGCGCAGAGACGCTTTTTCAACTCTGTCACCCTTCCGCTTGTCAAGACCTCACTTCCTTCACCCTTCCCCTTGTCAAGGGGAAGGGCCGGGGATGAGGTCCCGCAAAGGAATGAGGTTATTTTTTACAACACTATAATATTTATAGGGCTGCTCCAGGCACTTCTCCCATCTTTTGAAATAGAACACCAGCGCACCTGGTATTCTACTCCGCTGGTTAAGTCTGAAATAATACGGGTAGCGCTTGGCAATACTCCTGCCGATACGTATTCTTCATCTGCGCTGTTCGTCTTTTTGTACTCAAAATCGTAAGATGAAGCATTCTTAACCCGACCGGTATAGGTTTTCAACTGACCCGGAAGGGCTGTGTTTACAACAGTAAACTGACGTCTTGCACGGGGATTAATCCTTTTTACATCCATCCCGGAACTCAATGCTACTTCCTCTGCGGTTTCCGCATTGGTGTTTGCCACCGTTTGCACGTAAGCCCTCAATGTAGCCATACTTAGCATAAGGGTACGAAGCTTTACTTTCACCACTGCCTTGGCTGCACGGCTGCCGTTTTGCGCATCTGCCACTGCATCTACTAACTCATCCTTTTCTGTGGTAATAGTAGCAAGAGGAGGATTCGGAGTAGTGAAATTGGTATTGCCGGTCATTTTCAATAGTATGGATTCTACCATACTAATTACTGTGGCAGCAGGTAATCCTGCTAGTTTTAAAACCACAGTTATTATTTTTATTATTGTTGTACTCATTTTTATTTTTAATCGGTTTACCTCACACCGAAAGGTTTAATTTATATTTAGTTATTTGTTTTTAGTTATTAGTTGCTGAGTTTTTACGAAGTCCCGACTCATTCGGGATTAGTTATTCGGGATTAGTTTTTTTTAACTCATCATTCATAACTCCTAACTCATAATTCTTAAAGCTGTTATCCCTCCCAAAAGAGGAACTGCCGTTTGGCCAATGACTCGCGCCTAAAGACCAACGCCAACCTTCCCAAGCCCTGCCGGACCATATCTGCACGGGTTTTAAAAAGGTTGCGTTTATTGTGCAGACCAATAAAACAATACATTTCACCTGCAATTTTTTTCATTTTGCTTACATTATGTTTCATTATGTTTAAATAACGTTTCATTTTGTTTACATTATGTTTCATTATGTTTACATTATGTTTCATTATGTTTAAATAACGTTTCGTTTTGTTTACATTATGTTTCATTATGTTTAAATAACGTTTCGTTTTGTTTACATTATGTTTCATTATGTTTAAATAACGTTTCATTTTGTTTACATTATGTTTCATTTTGTTTACATTATGTTTCATTATGTTTAAATAACGTTTCGTTTTGTTTACATTATGTTTCATTATGTTTAAATAACGTTTCGTTTTGCTTACATTATGTTTCATTATGTTTAAATAATGTTTCATTTCCTTTAAGTAATAAACTATTCTGATTAAGTAATACATCACTGTTGGTTAAATTTTTTTTAATTAAAGTTCAAGTGTTTTTCTTTTTTGCGGAATATCTATCATTGCTTCTTCCAGCAGTTCCATTATTTTTTTATGACGGTTAATTATCTCCGCCATCTCTAACAATGTGGTTTCATCTGTTAACGAATAACCGTTTTGGTTCAGTATTTCTTTTATTTGTTCTTTCATTTTTGCTGTTATTATTTTTTTTCGAGGTTGCAAACCTATATTTATTTGGTTTTCAAAAACCAACTTTTTTTGTAATTAATATTCTTTTCCTTAAAACGAAAACCACTTGTTTTCCCTTTATTTACGGCATGTTTGGCACAACACAGTTGTTCCCCATTTTTTGAATTACGAAACCTTTGCAGCTATTGTTAACAAAGAGAAAGAGGCTGTTTTTGAAATCAGAAACGATTTTAAAAAACGGAAAAAGGGTTAAATAATTACTCGAAATAGCTATGAATAAAGGAGTTTTTGAGCTGGGTAATTAATATTGTTTTTGAGATAAGGAATCTGAATTTTCAAAAACAGTTTCTTTTTCGCGCAAAAAGGAAAGATTTTATTAAGCCACCTTTGGAAACTGATATGTATTATTCTCTGCATAATAATGACGGTGTACTTTCCTGAAAATATATTTAAACACTTTTTCAAAATTGTCAGCCGAATAAGCCTTAAGCACTTTTTTTGAATGTTTGCTTACATCGGGTTGGCTTATTTCCAGTTCAGGGGCAATGTTTTTAGGAAGGTAATTAAAATAATGAGCAATGATGATGTTAATGGATTGGTGAACAAGTTTTTTTTCAAAACCATGTTTAATAATCTGCCTTATGTCGAGTTCTATGTACCGGTTCATTGGATTTTTTTTCTTTCCGAAAACTGTTATTAAGCTGGATGCTTTATCCCATCCTGTTTCTGCACGGGTATTACCACCCAGCAAACTGCAAAGTTTTTCTTTCTGTTTCTTTTTTGTTTTTATGTTTAAATCAAAAGCGATGGTGAGGAAACCTTTATCATTTATCGGAGCCATATCAAACATATCCATTTCAGAAAGTGCTTTTATGATAGTGATAAGCGAATTTGCCATTTTTTACTTACAATTATCTTCGACTGAACGTCTTTTTATTAACATGTAAGTGTTAAAAATGACTGCGAAAATTATCGGTCTCGGCAAATGCTGCCACCATGGCTGTTCTTAGTGCTGCAATTAAATCACACAAGTTGGGCGTAGCGTCACGCTACGTCCTGCTTAACCGGCATCCTGCCGAATTACGGAGATATACAAACCATTTTCTTAAGCACCACAAAAGATGTATCTTTGAAAAAAATAACGAATGTCAACCGGTTATCAAATAAAAGAGCAAGACAAGCTATACTATTTAACACTGCAGGTGGTAGACTGGATTGATATTTTTACAAGGCAAAAGTATAGAGATATAATAATTGAAAATCTAAGTTATTGCCAGCAAAATAAAGGATTGGAAATTTATGCATGGGTAATAATGAGTAATCATATTCACCTGATTGCAAAAAGTGAACATGCAGAATTAAGTAATACATTAAGAGATTTTAAAAGTTATACAAGTAAACTGATACTATCCGAAATAGACTCACCTGGCGAAAGCAGGAAAGAATGGATGTTAAAACAATTTAAAGAAGCTGCATTTAAACACAAACGAAATTCTGACTATCAATTCTGGACACACG
>CANJYB010000023.1 GCA_947479085.1 Bacteroidota bacterium
AGTTTGTATCTTTTGGCATGGGCACCGAAAGAGAAATAGTGTACAGCGAAGTGATTTTGGTGAAAGCGCTGTAACTAAGTTTCAGGTATCTGTTCTAGTAAAAGCAAATTATACTGCAAAAAATAGGCAAGCGGATGTTAAAACGTATTTCCGTGTCCGGACTAATTTGGTATAAGGAGGACTTACTCTCTGGCAATATTCGGAAGCGGTGTATCCGTAGTAATACTTTTCGGTTTCTTCATTGCGAGGAAAAAAGCGTCATTGCGAGGAACGAAGCAATCTCTTAATTTGTTGAGATTGCTTCATCCTGCGAAGAGGCGGATTCGCAATGACGAAACAACCCCTCCCGTCATTGCGAGGCACGAAGCAATCCCATAGCTTTTCTCCTTCTTTATTTAAGTATTACAAAAACATTCTCATTACAAATGCCTACCTTAGCACGAAACGAAAGCCATAAAAATGAGAACCCTCAAAATAACGGTACTAACCATAACATTATTGTTTGCCTTTCGTCCTCTTTTTTCGCAAAGCGATTCGGTAGGTTTATATACCATGGATAGTCTCTTCTCCTTTCGTTCGCCAAAGGGATATGTGCCTTCCCTGTTTCATAACCTGGGAGTGCAGGCCACAGCGCCTGTTCATTTTAAAACCAAGGAATGGATATTTACCGGTGCAGCCGTGGGCATTACTTTTTTATTAATTGAAAATGATAATAAGATAGAAAAATGGGCAGTGAACCAAAACGAACAATACAGCTGGGTGCACCTGGCAAGCCCCGAAGTAACCAAGTTTGGTGCTACTTATGGAGGCATAGCACTTGGCGGAATAGCTGTATTGAGTGCAGCTTTTAAACATAAAAAAGGAGTAGAAACCAGTCTGTTGGCTACTCAGGCATTAATAACCTCTGGTATCTGGATACGATTATTAAAGCTTGCAGCAGGCCGGGAGCGGCCTTATTCCAGCACCGCCACCGGCTCCGAAAGAGGCAAACAATGGTATGGACCTCTTCCATTATATGATAAAACATTTGTGGATAGAAAAGCCCTCGAAGCCTTCGATTCTTTTCCTTCCGGGCATACAGATGTGGCATTTTCCATTGCCACAGTGTTTGCAGAACAGTATAACGACACTCCGGTGGTACCCATTATCAGTTATTCTATTGCTACCCTCGTTGGTTTATCTCGCTTAACCGAACATCAACATTGGTCGTCCGATGTTTTTGTTAGTTCTATAATAGGTTATGCCTGCGGCAAACAGGTGGTCAATCATTTTAAAAAAATGCAAGCGACACATCAAACATCTGCTTCATTAAAAAGAAAAACAAAAACAACTTTTTCTCTTATTCAATATGGAAATCAGGTAGGAATAACCATGAAATGGTAGTTCAGATTAGTATAAATATCTGAAAATAAGAGAGAAGAAACCAAAAACAATGCGTAACTTTGGTTATCCAAAAACCAACTCCCATGATAGACGAATCAATTAACCTCTTAGAAGAAATCAATCATGCTTCAAAAATTCATCGGTTGCAACCGGATGATATTGATGGGCTAATGATAGAATTCGGAAAACGAATTTCATATACACTGCGTATAGAACGGATAAGCATCTGGCTATTTAACGAACAGCGCGATTCTATTGTTTCCATTGGCGAATACGATTTAGCTAAACGCGAATTTACAAAAGGTAAAACGTTACTTAAAAGCGCTTACCCCATGTACTTTAAAGCCATCAGTGAAAATAAAATACTGCTGGCGCCCAATATTATTACTAACGAAAACACCAGGGAACTTGCAAAGGATTATTCCATACCCAATCATCTTATTTCTTTAATGGATATACCCTTGCGACTAGAGGGTGAATTAATAGGTGTTATTTGTTTTGAAAAAACTGGAACAGAGGAACGTATTTTTACTGACAATGAACAGATATTTGCCATGAGCATTGCCATGGTATTGGCTTCTACCCTTGAGGCAAGAAAAAGAAGAGCATTACAACATCTACTGGAAGAAGAACTGAAAGAAAAAGAAATACTAATAAAAGAAATTCATCACCGGGTAAAGAATAACCTGGCGGTGGTTTCCAGCCTTATTAACCTGCAGGCATCCAAAGCGATGGATGGGTTTCATAAAATACTGTTTGATGAATGCCGAAATAAAATAAGCACTATTGCCAAAATTCATGAGGAAGTTTACAAATCCAATTTGTTCTCCTCTATTAACCTGCATGATTATTTTGAAAATGTGCTCGCGGATCTTCAAAGGTTTTATAGCAATAATGGTAAAGCAATAGAATTGGTTTATAAAGTAGAACCTGTAAACCTAGAGCCTAATCATGTGTTGCCATTATCGCTCATAGTAAACGAAGTAGTAACCAATTCGTACAAACATGCCTTTGCGGGAAGAGATAACGGCAAAATAGAAATAACCATAAAACTGGAAAACAAGAAAGTGGTGCTTACCATCAGCGATAATGGTATAGGGTTTAATGAAACTGTAGTAAAACCCGACTCGTTGGGAATTGAAATTATCAGGGGTCTGGCCGAACAGCTGAGCGCTGAATTCAACTACTATAATAATAAGGGTACTGTTTTTTCGTTGTCCTTTACTTTAGCGCATTAGGTTCATAGTTACTTGCTTATGAGTGAAGCGACACCTGAAATTCATCATTTTTAAGGGCATAAAAAAAAGCATTCTGAATTATTCAGAATGCTTTTTCCAGTTTCGAAAGAAATTACTTATTTCTTTGCAGCAGTGTCAGGAACCATAGCAGTAGAATCTGTAGGCATAGCTTGACTTGCAGCATTGAATAAAGAATCAATTTTTGCTTTTGCTTCTGCTTCCATTTTTGCTTTTTCTTCAGCACTTGGTCCGCAAGACACGATGCTTAAAGCACCAGCAACGAACATTAGGGCAACTAATTTTCTCATTTTGTTTTTGTTTGTTTTTTAATTAATAGTTAGTATCTGCCGACAAATGTAAACAAAATTAGTAAGCGACAAAATTGACAGTCAGAATTTTAGCATAAATTGGCTAACAGGAATTTGTTGAAAACCCTTTTTGATAATTTAACAAGCATCACATTTCCCTGGCCATTTCCTTATTTCATCAGCCTTAGCTTGGCCATTAAAAGCACATTTTAAAAACGTTCTTTTTTGTTTTTATACTTATAAAATAACTACCTTTGAGATGAAAAAATAAAGTACTAACCTTATAAAATATTAATACAATGGCTTTTGAATTACCAAAATTACCTTACGAGTACGCAGCGCTGGAACCACATATTGATGCCCGCACCATGGAAATACACCATAGCAAACATCACCAGGCGTATGTTACCAATCTGAACAATGCTATAGCAGGAACAGATGCTGAAAAATTAACCATCGAAGAAATCTGTAAAAACATTTCTAAATACCCAATGCCTGTGCGCAATAATGGTGGTGGGCATTTTAACCATTCCATGTTCTGGAGCATTATGGGACCAGCAACAGGCAGCGAACCCGAAGGAGATTTACTGGCTGCTATAAACGCTTCGTTTACCTCTTTTTCTGAATTCAAGGCACAATTTGCTGCTGCTGCTGCCACTCGTTTTGGTTCCGGCTGGGCATGGCTTATTATGAAAGATGGAAAACTAGCTATCTCTTCTACTCCAAATCAGGATAACCCATTGATGGATGTGGCTGAAGTAAAAGGAACGCCTATCATGGGAATTGATGTATGGGAACATGCCTATTATCTTCATTACCAAAACAGACGTCCGGATTATGTGTCGGCTTTTTGGAATGTGATTAACTGGAATGAAGTAGCAAAACGTTTTAAAGCTGCAAAATAATTGTAAATAATTTTATAATCGGGGATGTGTAACAGCATCCCCTTTTTTTATTTCATTAAATGAAAAAATATTTATTCTCGCTTTTGTTTTTATCATTTTTACCTTGTTCCTTTTCTTTACTAAAAGCAAATGAGTTGGTAGAAATAAAACAAGTGCTTTTTTCCGTTCCTGATTCTCTACTTATTACAACCGATTCAAATTTGGTTCAGGTTTTGCTACTACCGACTGATTCGGTAAAACAAAATAATGGAACTTTAAAAAATGACAATGTTAAAAAGAAAATCGTCTCTGCCTTTTTTGCATTTCCGTTTCCGTTTGGTTTTATGGGAGCACACCGGGTAATGTTGGGAACAAAGCCATGGGTGCCTATTATCTATGCAGCTACTTTTGGCGGTTGCTTTGGAATACTGCCCCTGATTGATTTTTGTGTTATTGTTTTCAGTAAGGATATAGAACAATACGAAAACAATCCTAAGGTATTTATGTGGATGAAATAATAAGTTGAAAGTTTTAAAGTCCAAAGTTCAAAGTTCATGATTCGTAAATTTGTAATCTGCAATTTGTAATTTGAAATCATTAATATGAAAGTAGGTTTGTTTTTCGGTTCGTTTAATCCCATTCATGTCGGCCACATGGTTATCGCCAATTATATGCTGGAGTTTACCGACCTGGAAAGAATATGGTTTGTGGTTTCACCTCAAAATCCATTGAAACAAAAAAGCAGTCTGCTGGATGAAAAACAACGTTTGCACATGGTCAACCTGGCTATAGGAGATTCGAACAAATACAAGGCAAGCAATATTGAATTTAAACTTCCTCAGCCATCGTATACTATTAATACATTAACTCATCTTCGTGAAAAATATCCCCAACACCAGTTTGCATTAATAATGGGTGCCGATAATTTACAGAGTTTTCATAAATGGAAAAATTATGAAGAAATATTAAAGCACTATGAATTATACGTGTACCCAAGGGTAAACGGTAATGGCGGAGAATTAATGAATCATAAAAAAGTAAAGTTAGTGGGTGCTCCTTTGGTAGAAATTTCGTCTACAGAAATTCGCTCTGCTATTAAAGAAAAAAAAGACATGCGCTACTTTATGAATAGTGAAGTATGGGAATATTTAAAGTCAATGCATTTTTATGAAAATAAATAACAGAGAAGTTATTATTCTTCTTATTTTTGATTTCCTTAATTTAAAAAAAACGGGTACTGTGAAAATGAAAAATGTAATCTTTATAATTATTTGTTGTCTTGTGTTTCGCAAGGAGAGTTCAGCGCAGGCTGTTTACATGAAAGGGTATGTAATACAATTAACAAACGATACTTTATGGGGAGAAATAAAAAAGAACACCAAAAGGGATTACGGTAATTTTGTAAAAGTATCGTATCGTAAAACAGCCGGAAATGAAATAAAAACATTTGGGCCTAAAAAAATAAGAGGATATTGGGTAGATAGCCTTTCCTTTGTTTCAAGAATGATAGACGAAGAAATGGTGTTTGTTAAACGATTATCTGCGGATACCTCCACCACTGTGGTATATGAAGCACAAATGCAGTATGACCAAATGGGAGATATAAAAGTAGGAACAGATTATTATGTGGAGAAACCTTCTAAAGAATTTACAAAAGTAAAATCAAAGAAAGCTCTTAAAGTGATTGAAGAGTACAAAGCCAAGCATAAAAAAATTGAAGCGGATGATTTAGCAAAGAAAGATTAATAAATCAATTTCTCCTTTTCTGAAAAAATAATTTCATTATATCACCACACTCTTCTTTCAAAACACCTGATATTACTTCTGTTTTAGGATGTAGTAAATTCCTTTCACTTACCAGGTGAAAACCCTTTTTAGTATCTGAAGCCCCGAAAACAAGTTTTGCAAATTGCGCCCAGGCTATTGCACCGGCACACATCACACAAGGTTCCAAGGTAACATAAAGAGTACATTCATTCAGGTATTTCCCTCCAAGGTAATTAGCAGCCGAAGTTATAGCCTGCATCTCGGCATGTGCTGTAACGTCATTCAGTCGTTCGGTAAGATTATGCGCCCTAGCGATAATTTTATTATTGCAAACCACTATTGCCCCGACAGGGATTTCATCCGCATCAAATGCACGTTGTGCTTCCTTAAATGCTTCGCGCATAAAATGCTCATCCGAAAAAACGCTTAGTTCCATGGGGTAAAGATAAATTAAAAACCAATTTGATGACAGCTGTCCTCAAACCCTTTCCTGTTTTTTGACACGATATTTTTCTTACCTTCGTTCTTCTTTTTAAAAAAATTATGAATCTATTAACAAAACTTACTGCCATCTCACCTGTAGATGGGCGTTATAGAAATACAACGGAGCCGTTGGCAAACTATTTTTCTGAATCTGCATTGATAAAATATCGTGTACAGGTGGAGATAGAATATTTTATTGCATTGGTAGAATTACCATTGCCACAACTTAAAGGCATTGACAAATCAACATTTCCTGCACTAAGAAATATTTACAAAAGTTTTACCGAAGCCGATGCACAGAAAATAAAAGACATTGAAAAAATAACTAATCACGATGTAAAAGCGGTTGAGTATTTTATCAAAGAAAAATTTGAAGCATTGAACATCGTTGAACAAAAAGAATTTATTCACTTCGGATTAACCTCCCAGGATATAAACAATACAGCCATTCCACTTTCTATAAAAGAAGCAATGGAGGCCTGTTTGTTTCCAATTTTACAAACCATTCTTGATACACTTTCCGGCTTAAGTAATGAATGGAAGGATGTACCCATGCTTGCCCGTACTCACGGTCAATCAGCATCTCCAACCAGGCTTGGAAAAGAAGTGGCCGTTTTTTACGAACGCTTAAACACTCAATTAAATCAATTAAAAGCGGTGCCTTACAGTGCAAAGTTTGGCGGTGCCACAGGAAACATGAATGCTCATCATGTAGCCTATCCGGAAATTGACTGGAAATTATTTGCAGAGAACTTTGTAAATAAAACGTTAGGATTGTCCCGCTCATACCCTACTACCCAAATAGAACATTACGACAACTTTGCTGCCTACTGTGATGCATTGAAACGCATCAATACCATTTTTATTGATTTGAATCGGGATATATGGCAATACATTTCGATGGACTATTTTAAACAGAAAATAAAAGAAGGTGAGATTGGCTCTTCCGCCATGCCGCATAAAGTAAACCCGATTGATTTTGAAAATTCGGAAGGTAATCTTGGTATTGCAAATGCATTGTTTGAACATTTTTCTGCCAAACTCCCTATCTCCCGCCTTCAGCGAGATTTAACCGATTCAACTGTTTTGCGAAATGTGGGTGTTCCGTTGGCACATAGTTTAATAGCTTATACCTCCTTGCTAAAAGGATTGAATAAATTAATTTTAAATAAAACGGCACTTGAAAAGGACCTGGATAATAACTGGGCCGTGGTAGCAGAAGCCATACAAACAGTGCTGAGAAGAGAAGGTTATCCGAAACCATACGAAGCTTTAAAGGAACTTACCCGCACCAATAGCCATATTACAAAAGAAAGTATATCCTCTTTTATAGATACATTAAACGTAAGTGCGGAAATAAAAAATGAATTAAAAAAGATTTCACCAGCTACTTATACAGGAATATAACATGAAAAAAATAAACTTACTTTTTATTTTCGTTTCCCTTTCACTTTTTTTCTCCTGCACTTCAGGCAGTGATAAACAAAAAGAAAATACAGCTAATCAAACTAAGGATACAGTTGTTCAGGAACCAAAAGAAAATTTTCCTAAAGGAGAAATAATTGAAAAAGTAATTTGCAAAATTGATGCATCACAAAGTTATGCTTTGTATTTACCATCTGGTTATTCAACCGATAAAACCTATCCAATTATTTATATTTTTGATGCGCATGGAACAGGCAAATTACCTGTTTCTATGTATAAAGACTTAGCGGAAAAATATGGGTATATCCTTGTAGGTTCTAACAACTCTAAGAATGGTAATTCCTGGGAAGAATCGATGAACATTGCTGATAAATTATTTACAGATGCACAAAACAGATTGTCAATAAATACAGAACGCATCTATTTATTGGGCTTTTCTGGTGGTGCACGTGTGGCAAACGGGTTAACTATTATGAACGGAGCCATTTCCGGAGTAATTTGTATTGGTGCAGCCGCTGCTTCCAGTAATTCAACTCATCCACGAAATAACTATACATGGATTGGAATTGCTGGTGAGGAAGATTTTAATTCTACCGAAATGCGTAAATATGATAAAGTAGATCTGGCTGGTCATAATGTAAAACATACTTTAATCACCTTTGAAGGAAGACATGAATGGTGTAAAAAGGAAGTAATGGATGAAGCTTTCTGGTGGTTAGAATTATGTGAAATGAGAAAAAACATAAAAACTAAAAATGATTCGTTAATTAAAAAAAGAATTTCTCCGGAAATCAAGCTAATTGAAACGTATATGCAACAAAAGAAATTTTACGAAGCTTATGTGTTGTGTAAAAAAACAATTAATTTTTATGATGGACTAACCGATTTGAGCTATTGTTTTTCCACCTATAAAACCTTAAAATCAAATGCTGTTGTGGATAAAGCCTTAACTGACGAAGAAGCTACGTGGGCAAAAGAGGAATCGTTGAAACAATTTTATATGAAAGGATTTGAGAGTGGTGATTTCGAAAAATGGAAAAGTGAAATTGCAAAACTTAATCAGAAAATTAGCAGTGGAAAAAATAAAAACGAAGTAATGATGAATAAACGGGTGCTTAGTTATTTGAGTTTAGTAGCTTATATGCAGGCATCAGGAGCTTTAAAACAAAACCAGGTACAGGCGGCAGATTACTTCTGCAAAATATATGTATTGGTTGACCCCACCAATAATGAAGCGCATTACTTAACAGCCGATGTAAATGCAAAAGAAGGCAATCAAAAGGAAGCAATTGCATCACTTAACAAAGCCGTTAAAAATGGCTTCAATGACTTACCTCGTTTGCAAAGCGATTCTTCTTTTATCTCTATGCAAAATTCGCCTGAATTTAATGAATTGATTAAGAAACTAAATAAGTAAAAGGGGAAATACCATTAAATCTTTCTAAATAAATGACCACAAAAATTGTGACATATATTGCTTAAACAAATTACTACAGGTTAATCCCAACCTGAAGCCAATACATCACAGAGGTGCATCATTTTAACCGGGTTGTTTTTTGATTTGGCAATGCCATTCAAATGCATAAGACAGGAAACATCAGTTGAAATAAGGTATTCAGCATTAGTGGCCGCCACGTTTTCCATCTTTTGCTCGCCCATGCTTACCGATATTGGCTCTGTCTTTACAGCAAAAGTTCCACCAAAACCACAACATACATCGGTGTCTTTCATCTCACGCAACTCCAAGCCACGCACCTTTTCCAGCAAAACCCTTGGCTCCCTTTTAATTCCATATTCTCTCAAAGCAGCGCAGGAATCATGGTAAGTAGCCACGCCTTGTAGCTTTGCTCCCAAGTCTGTTATTTTTAAAACGTTTACCATAAAATCAGAAAATTCGAAAATGTTTTTCTGAATTTGTTTGTACTGGTTATGAAGTACAGAATTATGAAACATTTCAGGATAGTAGTTCTTTATCATACCCACACAGGAAGCCGAAGGGCAAACAATATAACGGTCATTCTGAAATTCGCGGATAAACTTTTCCCCCACCTGTTTACAATCATCCCAGTAGCCGGCATTAAAAGCAGGTTGTCCGCAGCAGGTTTGCTCGTGATTATAATTTACGCCACATCCTACTTTTTCTAAAATCTTTACCATGTTAAATCCTGTATCAGGATAAATCTGGTCAATAAAACAAGGAATAAAAATATCTACAATCATATAGTTTACTGATATCGAATCAGGAATAATTTACGAAACTGAATTTGTTCTGTCCGCGAAATTACGAATTAATATTACTGAACATGTTTTGTTTTCGGAATAGTAAGCAAAACAATAAACCCAAGAATAAAAAATGTAATTAATGCCAGGATAGAATTACGCATACCCCCAGTAATTCCCTCTATCGCGCCAAACGAAAACATCCCGATAACAATTCCTATTTTTTCGCATACATCGAAAAAACTAAAAAAGGAAGCATTGTCTTCTGTTTCAGGTAAAAGTTTGGAATAAGTGGAACGGGATAAGGACTGTACGCCACCCATTACCAATCCTACTGCACCTGCTACTATATAAAATGCATTGGGAGTATAAACAAAGGCATAAGTGCCAATACAGATAAGTATCCAGATAAATAATGAAACCCCAAGTGCTTTGATATTTCCGATTAACTTAGAAAGGCGCGAAAATAAGAACGAACCAAGTATACCTACAAACTGAATAATGAGCACACTCACAATTAAATTACCATCATCTAGGCCAACAATTTCTTTTTTGGCAAACAAAACTGCCATTAACATGACAGTTTGCACTCCCATACTGTAGATAAAAAATGCAATTAAATATCTCTTCAGTTGTTTAATATGTTTTAATTCTAACCATACTTTTTGCAATTCTCTGAACCCTTTAAAGATGATTCCTTTTTTAGGTGTTCCTGCATTTTTGGGATTGGGAAGTTTTGCAAAAGTGATTTGTGCAAAGCCAATCCACCAGATAGCTACTGAAATAAAAGAGTATTTTGCCGGCATGTGAAAACCTTTTATCAAAATCAGGTTAATAATCAGAAGGATTGAGCTACCAAAGTATCCCATCCCGAAACCTTTTGCACTTACTTTATCATGATCCTTTGGTTCAGCAATTTCCGGAAGATACGCATTATAAAAAACAAGGCTTCCCCAAAAACCAACACTGGCCAACAAAATGGAGAGCATACCCCATCCCAGATTTTCTTTATTGAAAAAGAATAAAGAGGCACAGGAAAAAGATCCAAGAAAACAAAAGAACTGCATAAAACGTTTCTTACTTCCGCTATAATCAGCAATACCAGAAAGTATAGGGGACGACAACGAAACAATAATAAAAGAAATGGCCACTACATAAGAATACAATTCTGTATTAATAAATTCAATTCCAAACAGATTCACCGTATCACTGATTACTTTCCCTCCGTCATCCTTTGTGCTCGTTACCGCTTCATAAAATATCGGGAAAATAGCCGTGGTAATTACAAGCGGATAAGAGGAATTAGCCCAATCGTAAAACGCCCAGGCATTAATTAATTTCTTGTCACCTTTTTTTAATTGAGTCATGGTATTTCAGTTTATTAGTTTATTCGTTCACCAAGCTGTTTATACTTCTTCATCCCTCATCGGATTCTTTTCATTCAACATCCGTCACTGTTTAATTATCACCATCTCTATCCTTCTGTTTTTTGCTCTGTTCTCGTCCGTATCATTTGGAGCTATGGGCTTTACACCTCCCAAACCTTTATAAGTAATAGGATTGGTAATGCCGTCTTTTTTCAGGTATTCATAAATTGCCTTTGCTCTTTCTTTTGAAATAGCCCTGTTGGTGGCTTCATTTCCTTTATTGTCTGTATAACCGTTCAATTGCACTTCCATAAAGGGATGATTATTTAATACGCTTTCTAACTGACTTAATCCTTTTTCTGAAGTAATTTTCAACTTGGCTGTTCCACTTTCAAAATAAATGTTTTTTAAAATCACTACCTGGCCTGTTGTAAAATTATCAGGATATACCTTCTCTGCTTTAGGTTTTTTAACTGATGTTTTTGTTGGTTTAACAGGTTCTGTCGCTTTGGCAGTATCTGCTGCAATTAGCTTTTTTCTCAAACTAATGTCGTCCACAAAATAATAAGCTTCCTTTAAGCTGAAAAAATCCCATTTCTTTTTTTTGACAAAATCATCTTTCATTTTTGTTGCAAAATTTCCAAGAATAATATACTTCTCTCCTCCGCGTGCTTTGTAATTCCCTTGTATGGGTATCCAGTCAAAGGCACCCGAAATACCATTTTGATAAATAGTATCAATCAATCCTTCTTCATCAAATTTCATCCCCATTGCAAATGGTTCGTTCGAAAAATATACCCCCAATTCCTTAACCGTTACAGTACTTTCGGATAATAACCTTACAAACATTCTGAAAAAATAGGTTCTGTCTTTTTCCAGGGGTTCCAATAATTGTACAAACATATATTCCCTGTATTGTTCCTGAAATCTCAATCCTGCATAACAGGTTCCTTTGTGAGCACCCTTAAATTTGGTAGTATCAATTTTATCGGGTTTCATGTAAAAATCCACCGTGCCGGCACCTTTCCATGGAATTGCGTTTTTAATATCTTTTTCCGATTTGTTTTTATGGTCTTCAAAACCTGGATTCGGAACAAGGTTTTTTCCTTTGGTTTGAGCTATTCCCGAATGAAAGGAATACATGCAAACAAAAAGCAGGAATGCTTTTAGAAAAATGGTATTGCATGTACTCTTTATTATCATTTTATATTAAAACCGGAATTCCTGAATTGTATCTATAAAACATTTTACTTTATCCACCTCCAGGTCGGGATACAAACCATGCCCCAGATTGGCTATATGCCTGTGCGCTCCGAATTGATTCAACATTTTTTTTGTTTCCTTTTTAATGGTTTCAAAATCGGAATATAGCAAACATGGGTCCATATTTCCCTGTAGGGTTTTATTGCTACCTATCAATGCTCTGGATTCTGCTATATCCATTGTCCAATCCAAACCAATGGTATCGCAGCTCAATTGTCCCATTTTTTTTCTAGCAAAATGTGCGTCCTTGGCAAATACCGTAAAAGGAACTTCAGAAACAGCATCACAAATTTGTGAAATATATTTTAATGCAAACTCATCATACTGAGCCGGAGACAATACTCCCGCCCAGCTGTCGAACAACTGCAACATGTCGGCTCCTGCCGCTATTTGCCCTTTCAGGTAATTAATGGTGCTGTCTGTTATTTTTTGCAACAATACATGGGCCAGTTCTGGTTGAGTGTAAAGAAATTTCTTTGCCTTCGAAAATGTTTTGCTGCCACTTCCCTCTATCATGTATGAAAAAATAGTCCATGGAGCACCCGCAAAACCTATCAACGGAACTCTGCCGTTCAATTCCTTTTTAGTAAGTTTTATTGCATCCATTACATAATGCAAATCCTCTGGTTCTGCAATTTTCAGCTTTGCTATATCATCCACTGTTTTAATTGTTTTTTCAAACCAGGGCCCTTTGGCTTCTATCATCTGGTAAGGCAAACCCATGGCTTCCGGTATTACCAAAATATCCGAAAAAATAATGGCTGCATCCACACCCAAAATATCAACCGGCTGAATGGTCACCTCACAGGCAAATTCAGGCGTTTCCACCAGTTGCTTAAATCCTCCCATTTTAGCACGCACTTCTCTGTATTCGGGCAATACTCTTCCTGCCTGCCGCATCAACCATACGGGAGTCCGCTCTACCTGTTCGCCCTTTGCTGCCCTTATTACTAAATCGTTTTTTTTTGCCATCAATGTAAATTCTAAATCCCATAAACCTTTCCCCCATCCCTCTCCTTTAAAAAAGCGGAGGGGAACCCGTACCTGAAATATGTTCCTGTTTAATTTTTTCTAATATCTAATTTTGGTAAAAATAGTAATAACAATTCGCCCTAAAACAGGTAGCAGAATAAATTATAATTGATTTTTCAACTACCTTTGGGGGAAAACTTTTTATGACAATTAAAGAAAATACCGAAATAACGTTTAAATGGTTCGAAGCCTTTAACGAACATACTATTGAAAAACTCCTCGCCCTTTACCATCCTGATGCAGACCATTACAGTCCAAAATTAAAAATCCGGCATCCCGAAACAAACGGGATAATAAAAGGAACTGAAGCTTTGCGCAATTGGTGGTGTGATGCATTTAACCGCTTGCCCGATTTAAATTACGAAATTATCTCCCTGGGTGTGGATAAGGATTATGTAATGATGCGCTACAAACGCACTGTTTCAGGTGAAGAGGATATGGTGGTAAACGAAATGCTACATATAAAAGACGGATTAATTATTTCTTCGGCAGTAATAGAAAAGAAATAACAGGCTTTTTTCATAATTGGCGAAGCCAATCGTCATACAACAAAATCCAGTGGTGAGGTTCGCTAAAATGACCCTTGTTTTTAAAAGATAAAATCATTTTTTATCTTCCCAATCAGTGTCATCTGCGTTCCAATCCTTTTTGTTTAAGTTATCAAACAGGTGTAATTACTCTACCTCCACTTTATTGCCGTTAAACTCCACCCTGTCTCCAATACGAATTTTATTCCGTTTGCGGTTTTCTGTTTCACCGTTTACTTTCACCTTGCTGTTTTCAATGGCAGCATTGGCATCTCCCCCATTTTCGCACCAGCCCAATGCCTTTAACAATTGATTTAAGTGAATATATTCTTCTTTTATTTTAAAGTTTTGCATGCAAATTATTTTTTCAAAGGTAAGATTTTTAATAAAAACGAAAAAAGACCTTTTAAAGGCATAATTTTCACACTTAAAATTTTTTTAGTGATTCTTTCTTTTCGGTTAACAAATTGATTATACAACGAATTTTGGCCTAAAAGTACTTTTCGGGATTAAAAACTGGGCGTTTTCAAATAATCTTGGAACATAGTGTAACCATACTGGAGCTCAATTACATTATGCTGGAGTATAATGTAACCATGTTAGAGTATAACCTGGTTATTCCTCTGAAATAGTTACATCATGCTCCAGCATGGTTGCACTGTGAAGCAAAATAGTGTGATTGTATAGTAAAATAGTGTGAAAACGATTAAAAATTGCTTTAAGTGATTTTGTGTTGAGAACTATTTTCTAAAAACAAAAGTAAAAGGAAATGTCCTTTTAATTAACAATCCCCATAATAAACCGGGTCACCCTGTAATGGTTCAATGTCTTTTTTAAAACGTTCTATAATTGCGTTTTCTTCAGGGGTAACAGGCGGATAAGCTTTTGCAACCTTAGTCATTACACTAATAAATGTTTCTTTCAGCTTGGGGCTTAAGTAATGGCTGTTCAGCTTTATTTCCTTCATGGCCCAGTTATAGGTGGTTTCCACATCCGAACTATGTTTATCCATCACCTGGAAAATGATTTCTGAAACATCAAAATTATAATCCTTCGATCTCAACTCTGCTTCCACTATGGAATGAAACCGTTGGCGTTCTTCCTCCTGAACAGTACCGTCAGCCAATGCCACAGCGTATGCCAGTTCTCCTAATGCTAAATGTAAACTTTGTAATGGACTCATTGATATTATAATTGAAATTTTTGTTCCTCAAAGGTAAGGGTATTTTAAATACCCAATTAAAATTCACAAACCTGATATAAATCAGTTGTGAATGTGATTTACATCATATTTTTCAAATAAGTTAATCAGGAATTTTGTCGCATAATTCTTACGAAAAAAGGTGCGGGGTCAGCACTGTAATCACTGACGATAATAAAATGAAAAACAAAAAACTGAAATTGCTTATAGCCCTCTTGCTGGGTTTGGCATTAACAAATGTACGAGCTCAGGAAGCAACAACAGCATCAGGAGGTGATGCGGCTGGTATCGGAGGTTCGGTGAGTTATTCCGTGGGGCAGGTTGCTTATACTACTTCTGACGGGGCAAATGGTTCTGTGGCTGCCGGAGCGCAACAACCTTACGAAATATCATTGGTAACAGGAGTGCAGGAAGCTAACGGAATTAGCCTTACATTTTCGTTATATCCAAATCCTACAAACGACATAATTAAGTTGGAACTTAAAAACGACACAGCAGAAAATCTTACGTATCAACTTTTCGATGTTAATGGAAAACTATTAGAAAGTAAAAAAATAGAAAATACAGAAACAACAATTAGTATGAATAATTATATATCCTCTACTTATTTTTTAAAAGTAATTGATAAAAACAAAGGATTAAAAACATTTAAAATAATTAAAAACAAATAATAACTAATAAATAAATAAACAAATGAAAAAACTAATAACAATTTTAGCAGTAGTATTAATTACTACAAGCATGTTTGCTCAGGCACCTCAAAAAATGAGCTACCAGGCAGTAATTCGCGATGCAGGAAGTGTACTTGTTATCAACCAAAGTATAGGAATGCAAATAAGTATTTTGCAGGGTTCTGCATCAGGAACCCCTGTATATGTGGAGACACAAACGCCAACAACTAATGCAAATGGTTTGGTAAGTTTAGAAATTGGCGCAGGAACAGTAATTACAGGAGCTTTTGCGTCCATTAACTGGTCTGGCGGACCTTATTTTATTAAAACCGAAACTGACCCTACAGGAGGAATAGCCTATTCTATATCGGGAACAAACGAACTGATGAGTGTGCCTTACGCATTGAATGCAAAAACAGCAGATAATATAACCGGAGGAGTTATTGAAACCGACCCTGTTTTTGGTGCCTGGGACAAAAGTACCGGAATTAATATTACTTCTTCTCAAGTCAGCGACTTTGAAACAACTGTAACTAATAATGTTTCAATGTTGGCAAACACTGCAAAGCACAGCTATCCAACTGCTGATTCAATAAAATTGTTTAGCATAGAGGCAGGAGCTGAGGTAAATGTAAATGCCGACTGGAACGCATCAAGCGGTGATGCACAAATATTAAATAAACCAAACATAGCAACAGGTAATAATTCAGGAGATATGCAATACTGGAATGGTACTGCCTGGGTGCTTGTACCGGTAGGACAACCGGGTCAGTTTTTACAACTCACAACATCTAATGTCCCTTCCTGGTCAGGACCAACATATCCAGTTGTTACTACAACGGCAGTATCTGCCATAACATTTACCACTGCAATGAGTGGTGGGAATGTAGTAAGTAATGGTGGTGGAGTTTTAACCGGAGTTGGAGTTTGTTTCGGGTTAAATCCTAATCCAACGTTATTAGATAACATAACTGTGGATGCTCTCGGAAGTACTTTTACAAGCTCAATATCCGGTTTGACAGCCAATACCACTTATTATGTGAGAGCCTATGCAACCAATAGCGCAGGTGCAGCTTATGGAAATGAAATAAGTTTTGCAACCCCGCCACTTCCTTTAATTGGTAGTAGTTATCAGGGAGGCATTGTGTTTTATATCTTACAACCCGGAGATCCAGGATATATTGTAGGAGAAACACATGGTTTAATTGCAGCTCCGGTTGATCAAAGTGCATCTGCCGCCTGGGGCTGTTATGGAACATTGATAAGTGGCGCAGATGGAACTGCATTAGGCACCGGTGCACAAAATACATTTGATATAGTTGCCGGATGTACAACTGTTGGAATAGCTGCCGAAATATGTTCCAGTTTAGTTTTGGGTGGTTATAGCGACTGGTATTTACCAAGTAAAGATGAGTTGAATTTACTTTATATAAACAATGGTCCAATTGGTTTAGCTCCCCAGAATTATTGGTGTTCTAGCGAGTACGATTCTTTAAATGGCTGGAAACTTAATTTTGGAAATGGAAGTTGGAGTTCTAACAGCAGTAAATTGAATGGACGATATGTACGTGCCATTCGGTCATTTTAATACTCGAAAAAAGATTATACAATTATAAAGCATTGTTGGTGAAAACATCAACAATGCCTTATAGTTATCTTTTCATTCATTACAACATTAGGTTTCCTACCAAAAAGCTTTCGGATTGAAATTTCCTATTTATCAAAACGAAGTTCATCTTTACCACTTTAAGTATTTTTCTTAATAAAAAATACGAAACTTTCCACATGATATCTATCATATTTCACCAATAGCCCCGGTCTTTATCTTTGGAAGTTAAAATTCATATATCTTTACGATGAAAAATTCAGGTATACATAAGATGGAAAGTAAAGAAGGCATTGATGCTCTTTTTCAGTATGCTACAGAAGGAATTCTGGTTGCAAATGAAAATGGAGAAATAATAAACATTAATCCCAGTGGCGAAAAATTATTTGGATATGAGCATGGCGAATTGATTGGAAAAAAAATCGAAACCCTGGTGCCTCCCAATTATTTGCACAAACATGAAAAGGTAAGGAGTAACTACAACGAAAACCCCCATGCCCGCTCCATGGGAACAGGCAAAGACCTTTTCGGGTTAAAAAAAGATGGCACACAAATTCCGGTCGAAATTAGTTTAAGCCCCTATTCAAGTGATAATGGAAAATTTGTTATTGCCTTTATTATAGATATTACTATACGGAAACAGGCAGAAGAGAAATTAAAAAACTATTCTACAGAATTAGAAAATCAGGTTGGGAAAAGAACAATGATTTTAGAAGAAGCCATAGGTGAATTAGAACAAACCAAAACCGAATTGAACGAAGCCCTTGAAAAGGAAAAAGAACTGAACGAATTAAAGTCACGTTTTGTTTCTATGGCTTCTCACGAATTCCGAACACCACTTGCTACCATTATGTCTTCACTTTCCTTGGTAAAATCTTATGGCGACCGGAACGATAAGGAAAAACAAAATACCCATATCAATAAAATAAAATCTTCCATTCATAACCTTACGGATATTTTAAATGATTTTCTTTCGGTAAGCAAGCTGGAAGAAGGCAAGATAGAAAAGGTGATGGAACAATTTGATATTACTGAATACATAACAGATATCATTTCGGAAATGAAACCACTGGCTAAAAATGGACAGGAATTTATTTATAACCATACAGGAGAAAAGGTAGTTAAACTGGATAAAAAACTACTGACCAACATCTTTTTTAATTTGATTTCTAATGCCATAAAATTTTCTCCTGAAGAAAAACCAATTATCATAACTACTATTGTTAGCCCGGCTTCCATCAAAATTTCCATTGAAGACAAAGGAATGGGTATTTCAAAAGAAGACCAGGAACACCTGTTTGAAAGGTTTTTCAGAGGAAACAATGCAACACATATACAAGGAACCGGACTGGGATTAAATATTGTAGTAAAATATTTAGAACTGATGAACGGTACTATTAATTTTGAAAGTAAAGAAAACCAAGGAACAACATTTAATATAACATTACCACAATGAGAAAAATTTTATTGATAGAAGATAACAAGGATATGCGCGAAAACACCGCAGAAATTCTTGAGTTGGAAGATTACAAAGTGATAACTGCTGCCAACGGAAAAGACGGGGTGGCATTGGCTAAAAAAGACAAGCCGGATTTAATAATATGCGACATTATGATGCCGGTAATGGATGGATATGGCGTACTTTCCCAACTTTCAAAAGATGAGGAAACGGCATGGATACCTTTTATTTTTCTTACTGCCAAAGCCGAAAGGAGCGACCTCCGGAAAGGAATGGAGATGGGAGCAGACGATTATTTAACAAAACCCTTTGATGCGGAAGAATTAATAAAAGCTATAAATACCCGTTTCAAAAAATCAGGTCTGATGAAACAGGAGTTTTCGAAAAACATTGAAGGTCTTAATGATTTTTTAAGTTCTGCCAAAGGTATAGAACCCTTAAAAAAGCTTTCGGAACTGAAAGAACTAAAAGATTTAAAAAAGGGAGACGTTATTTATAAAGAAGGAGCATATCCAAACGGGGTATTTTTTGTGGTGGAAGGAAAAATAAAAACCTACAAAACAAATTCTGATGGAAAGGAGTTCATCACCGGTCTTTTTAAAAAAGGAGATTTTTTTGGTTACCTCGAAATGATTGATGACCACAAACATTCCGATACTGCAGAGGCTTTGGAAGGTGCAACAGTTTGCCTTATCCCAAAAGAAGAGTTTTTCTCCATTCTTTATTTGAATACAGAAGTATCTCAACGGTTTATTAAAATGCTGGCAGATAACATAAAGGAAAAAGAAGAACAACTACTGAAACTTGCATACAACTCTTCCAGAAAAAGAGTGGCAGAAGCCATTCTTACACTTTACAGACGTTATAAAACCGAAACAGATGCTCTTTTTTCCATGGATGTTTCACGCGAGGATTTGGCCAACTTATCTGGTAACTCATACGAAAATACCATCAGGACGCTTCATGATTTTAAGGAAGAAGGGTTAATAAAAATCGAGCAAAAAAATATTACCATTCTGGAATTAGAAAAACTCCTGAATCTGAAAAACTAACAGGTTCAAAACCCGAGAGGTTCTGTAAACAGGGGCTATTCATCTGATAAAAATCATATCCAGGTATGATTTACATCATATTTTATTCTTTCACATTGTCTTAATTTTGTCAGGAATTTTAGACAAAGTACAATGAAAATAGCTATTAACGACAAACGGAAAATTTTCGTTATTCAGGAAGAATTTAATCAACAATTTCCATTTCTGAAGATTGAATTTTATTCAAAGCCGAATACAAAAGATGGCCCCCCGTCAAAAAAATTAATTAAACATCACAACAAAACCCTGAACGAATGTAGAACCATTCATAAAGCAGGAGCTATTAATATCACCCCGCAAATGACCGTTTCCAACCTGGAACATCATTTGAATGATATTTATGGCTTATCTGTTCAGATTTTCCGCAAATCCGGCAGAGTGTGGCTGGAAGCAACCGTTACTGATGGATGGACATTGGAAGAGCAGAACCATCAGGGAGAAATGTTAAGCAATCCGGTATCTAAAACAGCTTAGCTCCCAACTTCGAATTAATACACAGAAAGCCCGATTTCATAAATTATGAAATCGGGCTTCTTCAAATAAAGGAGCCCTTCTTTCAAAAATCCTTAATCCTCTTTAATACAAATCAGTTTCCTGCTCTCAGAATAAAAAGCGAATGGTACATTTGCTGCCATGAACTTAAAACAGAAAACCTACCAACATTGTCTTCAACTAATTAATATTCGCATTACCGAATTAAAAAAAGTACTGGACGAATTAAGCGAAGGAATAAAAAACGATTCTAAAAGTTCGGCTGGCGACAAACACGAAACCTCCCGTGCAATGGCACAGATAGAGCAGGAAAAGATAAGCCGGCAACTTGCCGAAACGCTGGAACAAAAGGCAGTACTCGAAAAACTGGAACACATTCTTCCTTCTCCCAAAATAATAAAAGGCAGCCTGGTAAAAACCAATACACTAACTTTATATATAAGTATTCCCCTGGGAAGGATGCTGGTGGACAACACTCCCGTCTTTGCCATCTCTCCCCAATCACCTTTAGGTGCTCAACTCATGGGATTAGAACCCAAAGACTCCACCCGGATAAACGGGGTAAACTATTTTATTGAAAGTATTGAATAAATTATTTTAGTTTTGTGGTATCAAAAACCAGCTCCTATGAAAAAACTATTTTTTATTCTCACACTATCCACTTTGATTTCGTGCACAGGCGAAAAACTGGATATGAATGCAGCCCGCAAAACGGCCGAAACAGCCATTCAGCTAATTGGCGATCAGAAATTCAAAGAGGTTTCCAAATTGTATTCCCCCGAATTTATGGAAGGGGAGCCGGCTGAAGTAAGAGAAAACAAGTTTTCGAAAATCATTGAGGTCATCGGCAACACAGAAGAATTTTCTATTCTCGACAGCAGCCGTCTTAATTCTGAAGAAATAAACAGGATTGTTTTAAAATACAAAGTAAAACATTCCAATGCCACCACTACCGAAACGTATACCATTGTTAAGGAAGAAGGGAATTACCTTTTGGCCGATATTTTTATTACCAATCAATAAAAAAATTATATGTCTAAAAAAGTACAACAACAGCACAAACCACAACAACAAGCAAAAAAGACCACTTCCGGTTCTGCCAACAGGGGATTATTGGATAATCTCAACGATTGGCTGGAAGCAAGAGACAAAAAAGTTTTTTATACTTTATTAATACTTTCCTCCATTTTTTCTCTTTTATTATTCGATTCCAAAGTAACCCTTGGTGGCGATGATTCCAGCTATATCGAGCGTGCATGGTCCTTTCTCAAAGAAGGAAAATTTCCTTATTTCCAGGGTCCCGGGTATCCCGTATTCCTTTCCCTGTTTGTAAAAATGTTCGGTATAAATGTAGTAGCCTTAAAGTTTGTTTCCGTGTTTTGCCAGTTGGGTTTTGTTTGGGTTACCTATTTAACCTTCCGTAAACGCATTCCTTACCTCGTTCTCTTTGCATTAATTTCCTTTATCTCCTTCAATGCTTTTATCCAGTATTACGCCAGCCAAACCTTTACCGAAACCTTTTTCCTGTTTATCCAATCCATTTGCTTATACATCACTTTTAATATCATTGACAACATCAACCCGGAGGATAGCCTAGTGGAAGGATTTAAAAACAGTTACAAACAATGGTTGCTTTTCGGACTAATGTTTTTAATTCTTACCATTTCCAAAAGTATTGCCTTTGTTGCCATTGCCGGGGTATTTCTTTATTTCATATTCTACAAAAACTTCAAGCAAGTACTGTATGCACTTATTGCATTTGTTGTGTTCCGGTTATTATACATGGGCATCACCACTGCTGCTTTCGGGGCCAACGAAACCAACCAGCTCGAAATGATGCTTCGTGTGGATTTATATAAACCACAGGGCGCACACGTAGATTTCTCCGGAATGATGGACCGATTTTTTACCAATTTCAATACCTACATTTCATGGCATATGTACCGTATTCTTAACCTTCGCCTGGTAACAAATCTGAATGTGCTCGATAACGATACCATTGTTCCGCTGCCGGCTCTTTCTTACATTTCAACTATTGTGGTAGGTATATTTACCTTCCTTAGTTATAAACGAAACAAGTTTGTTTTCTTTTCCAGCATATACCTCATAGTGCTTATAGGTGGAGTGTTTCTTGGTGTTCAGGAAAACAACATGCAGTCCCGTTTAATTATTATTGCCATGCCGCTTATCTTTTTAGTATTGTTTTATGGGGTGTACGAACTGGCAAAGCGCAGTTCCATGATTCAGTTTCCGCTCATACTCTTTGCTATTATTATGCTCATCATCACCATCGGCAAGTCCACCGTTACTGCCAAACAAAACTTCATTTCCCTGAAACAAAACATGGCAGGAAATAAGTTTTATGGTTACACCCCCGACTGGGAAAACTTTTTGAAAATGAGTATGTATTGTGCCGACAGTTTGCCCGACAGCGCACAGGTGCTTTCACGTAAACCAGCCATGAGTTTTATTTATGGCCATGGTAAAAAATTCGTTGGCCAGTTCGATGCACCCAATAAACCTGATGCAGACAGTGTGTTGATGGGTTGGAAAAAGAACAACGTAAAATACATAATACTCGCCACACTGCGACAGAACCCAAAGAAAAACAACGGCCATGTGATAAATAACATTCACCGGATGTTACAACCCATAGCACAAAAATATCCTCAGAAATTAAAACTGGTAAAAACAATCGGTACAGACGAAGCATGTGAATTATACCAGATAGATTATTGATGAATCAATTTGTCAATTTGACAATATAGCAATTTGACAATTTAATACTATGAAACTAAAAAAGCCAAGTCTTTTAGTACAGATATTCCTCGGCATGGTGCTGGGAATTATCGTAGGGTATTTCTGGAAAGATGTTGCTGTTAACCTCCATATCCTGAGCGATATTTTCATGCGGTTAATCAAAATGATTATCGCTCCATTGGTATTTTCGGTATTGGTGGTGGGCATTGCCAAGGTAGGCGATTTTAAGTCGGTAGGGCGTATAGGAATAAAAACCCTTCTCTATTTTACCACAGCAGCCATCATTGCTTTATTATTAGGTTTATTGCTGGTCGATTTATTCGAACCCGGAAAAACCATGCTCATCACCCTTCCCGGTGCTGCCGAAGCCACAGGGCTGGAAGCGGCCAAAGGTTTTGATGCCAAAACATTTATCGAACACCTCATTCCTTCCAGCATTGCCGATGCTATGGCTAAAAACGAAATCCTACCCATTGTTATTTTCGCTTTGTTCTTTGGGGTGGCTGCTGCATCCATTGGTAAAAAAGGAAAAGAAGTAGTCAGCTTTTTTGATGCTGTATCTCATATCATGTTTAAGGTAACCAATTACGTCATGGCTTTTGCTCCGCTTGGCGTATTTGGTGCCATAGCTGCAGTGGTGGCCAAGCAAGGCATTGGAGTCCTTACCGGTTATGTTTATTTAATTTCAGAGTTCTACCTGGGCCTTATTCTGTTTGTTTTTGTTATACTGTTTTCAGTATGTGCGGCTTTCAAAATAAACTTCATCAGTTTATTGTCCCATATCAAAGAACCGGTATTATTAGCCTTCAGCACCGCCAGCTCGGAAGCTGCAATGCCAAAAACCATTGAAGCATTGGAGAAATACGGCTGTTCCAACCGCATTGTAAGTTTTGTACTTCCCCTGGGGTATTCCTTTAACCTCGATGGAAGTATGATGTACATGACCTTTGCCACTGTATTTATCGCTCAGGCTTACGGAGTGCCAATGACCGTCAGCCAGCAGATTACCATGTTATTGATTTTATTAATTACCAGCAAAGGCATTGCCGGCATTCCCCGTGCATCCTTAGTAGTCATTGCCGGTATGCTCGATTATTTCCACATCCCTGCTGCAGGTCTCCTCCTCCTCCTTGGCATCGACCAGGTGCTGGACATGGGTCGCGCTGCCACCAATGTGGTAGGTAATGCAGTAGCTACTGCCGTTGTTTCCAAATGGGAAGGGGAGCTGCATACCCATAAAATTGATAAGGATATTGATGAGGTGAAGTTGGATTGAGTTTTTAGCGCGTCAGCAATTCCCCTCTATGATAGGAACAGGGCTAGAAGTCCCGGGTTATTCGGGAGTGATACGAATTAATCTCCCCGGTCCTCTGCGTAATTCTCCGTTTCCTCTGCGGTAAAAAACCCTAAAACCTTAAAAAACGATAAAAAAACTTCTCAATTCCCTCTTCCAAAACCACCCAAAAACAAAAAAATCGGACCCCTCGCCTGTCACTCACAGGCAAAAACGACCGCTTAACTGCCCAAAACGACCAAACTCTCAAACTGCCCCCTTTTTCTCGAAATTAATTTGGAACTTTGCAACGCGTAAGATTCAATATTAATTAATCAATAAACTTAAAATATAAATTTTACCATTTAAAATAGATTTAGTACGTTTGTTGCCCGAAAAAAAATAAGTAATAATTAATATAAAAAATAGTAATAAAAATAAATAATTTAAAACCAAAAAATCAATATGAGTAATCAAAAAACAACAAAAGGCGGATTCAACTTTATGTCTGCATTAGTAGCAATTGTAGTTTCAATTGTAGTAGGTATCGTTATTTACAGCGTAGTATTGGGTGCTGCCGGAAATTTTGATGCGGAAGGGCATCCGAAACCGGGAAATTACCTTGGAATGATGTACAAAGGAGGTTTCATTGTGCCTTTGTTAATCGGAATTTTGATTATCGTTGTTACTTTTTCTATCGAGCGTATCATCACCATTGCCCGTGCTAAAGGAAAAGGAAACACTACCACATTTGTAAAAAACATCAAAGCAATGATTGCTGCTCATCAATACAATGATGCTATTGCAGCTTGCGACAAACAACAAGGTTCATTGGCTAACGTGGTACGTGCCGGAGTGGAAAAATTAAAAGCAATCCATGATGATGGAAGCATGAACAAAGAAACAAAAGTGGCTGCTTTGCAAAAAGAAATTGAAGAAGCTACTTCTTTGGAATTACCAATGTTATCTAAAAACCTGGTAATTATCTCTACTTGTGCTTCTATTGCTACACTTTGGGGACTAATCGGAACAGTATTAGGGATGATTCGTTCATTTGCCGCTCTTGCTGCTGCAGGTGCTCCTGATACCAATGCGTTATCTCAAGGTATCTCTGAGGCTCTTATCAATACCGCTTTAGGTATTACCGCTTCCGTTATCGGAATCATCATGTACAACTATTTCTCTACCCGTGTAGATGCTATTACTTATAGTATGGACGAAGCAGGATTTACCATTGTACAATCTGTTAGTGCTGCTGAATAATTTTTTCAGAAGTAAAATTAATATTTAACCAATAAAATAAGATATGCCTAAAATAAAACTGCCGAAAGGCAACCCATCACTTGATATGACTCCAATGGTGGATTTGGCGTTCCTTTTGGTTACTTTCTTTATGCTTACTGCATCTGTTCGTATGACAGAGCCTGTTATTGTTGATACTCCCGATTCTCATTCCGATAAATTATTACCTGAAAATGTAATTTTATTGTCGGTCGATAAACGTGGAAAAGCATTTTTCAATATCAGTAATGCAGAAGTGAGAGTAAAAACACTGGAAAGAATGGGCAAAGAATACAACATGACATTTACACCTGCCGAAATAAAAGCTTTTGGTAAAATGACCAGCTTTGGGGTGCCGATGAAACAGTTGAAACAATTCATTGCCATGAGTGAAAAGGAAAAAGAAAAATTCAATTCACCCGGTGTACCATTAGATTCGCTGGACAATCAATTATCCAACTGGATACGATACGGACACATACAGGAACGTACATTAGCCAAACAGGCGCAGGACAAAGCAAAAAGCCTTGGCCGTGAGTTTAAGGATACCCCTTTGCGTTTTGCTATTAAAGCAGATGCTCAGGCCAATTTCCTGAATGTAAGAGATGTAATAAAGGTACTTACCGATAACGACATTTATGTGTTCAACCTCATCACCAACCTTGAAAAAGGGGATGATGTAAAATAGTACAATACTAACTTTAGACTTTAAACTTTTTAACTTTAAACTAATAATATGGCAGAAGTAAATACCGGTGACGGTGGCGGGCATGGCAAACATGATAAGAAGAGGGCCAAAAAGTCTTCTACCCGAATAGACATGACACCCATGGTGGATTTAGCGTTCCTGCTCCTTACGTTCTTCGTATTGACATCCACCTTCAGCAAATCAAAGGTGATGGAGATACCTTTTCCAAAAGATCCTAAGGATTTGAAAGTACAGCAAAAAGTAAACAATGCGATTACCTTTTTATTGACCAAAGACAATAAAATATTTTATTACAACGGAGCGTTTTATCTTCCCGGAAACAAAGAAGGGAAACCGGAAACCACCATTACAGAAAAAGATTTTTCAGCCAAAGGAATTCATGAATTATTGTTGGACAGAAACAAACCAACAATAGACGCTATCAAAAAGCTGGAAGAACAGTATAAAAATAAAACCATTGTTGCAGATACTTTTAAGGTAAGAGCTTTAAGAGAACAAGGCAGAAAAGCAGTTCCTGAAAAAGGAATCCCTGCTGCATTAACCGTTCTTATTAAAACAGACGACCAGGCAGTTTACAAAAATGTGGTCGACCTGATAGACGAGGTAAAAGTATGTAACATTGGTATTTATGCCATTGTAGACATGATGCCAAGCGAGAAAAAACTAATTGACGAGAAAGTAAAATAATTTAAGAGATACAACATGCCGGAAAAAACATTATTTAATGAATGGACAGATGTGGTAGCCGAAGGCCGTAATTCCCTTGTTTTTGAAGAAAGAAACAAGACCTACGGAGCTTTTGAACTGCGCAGAACATACAATCGTACGGTTACCATTGCGCTTACCATAGCGGTAGCCTCATTTATATTATTGGTAAGTATTCCCAAAATCATGGAACTGATAGAAGGAATGAAAACGGAAGAGGTAAAAAATGTGGAAATTACTTCTGCAGATTTAACACCTCCGCCATTGGATGACCAGTTACCACCACCACCACCACCACCACCGCCACCACCGGTTGAGCAAACCATTAAGTTTACTCCTCCTGTAGTTACTGACGAGGTAGTGGTAGATCCGCCACCTGTAATTACCGAAGATTCTCCTAAGATAAGTACAGAAACACACGAAGCCACAGGCGACCAGGACATTGTTATTCCTGAAGAAACCAACGTGGTGGTAGCACCTAAAGAAGATGAGATATTCTTAGTGGTGGAGCAGCCTGCCGATTTTCCGGGAGGAGTAAATGAAATGTATAAATTTATCCAGAAAAGTGTACAGTATCCGCAGGTGGAAAAAGAAGCCGGAATTACCGGAACCTGTTACGTATCCTTTGTGGTAGAGAAAAACGGAAGTATAACCGATGTAACCATTGCCCGCGGAGTTTCCGGAGGCCCTGGATGTGATAAAGAAGCAATGCGTGTGGTAAAAGCTATGCCGGCCTGGAAACCAGCCCGTCAGGCAGGTCACGAGGTGCGTTGTCGTTTTACTTTGCCTATTAAGTTCTCGATAAAATAATAGCAGTGTTTACCGGAAGTAATCCTGCTTTTGATAAATTACGCCTCTATTCCAGTTATGTTATGGTGGTGGTGTATCTTACACTCGGGATAATATTCTTTTTTACTGATATAGCCGAAACTACTTTCCCGTCTTACAGAAAAGAAATCGGCTGTACAATGATGATTTACTCGGTAATCAGATTTTTTTTAACCTTTAGAAAAAATAGAAGAGAAAAAGATGAGTTTTCGGATTAAAATAAAACATACATGGAACATGATTCGCTTTTACCTGAGCTTCATGTTGCTGTCTTTTTATTTAACCGTAGCTTTTCTTTTCCTTTTCACAGATATGTGGAAAGACCTTATTCCAAACGGAAGAGGTTTAATAGGCATCATTCTTCTGTTGTTCGGAGCCTTCCGCTTTTTTGTAGCATACCGAAGGTTTAAAACCAAAAAAGCCCGCATCCTTGCTATCAAATCTTTCAAAAAAGAAACTCCAAAAGAAACTACCGTTGAATAAATACATCATTATACTATTTGTTTCTGTTCTTATTTATGCCTGTGCCGGCACATCCAATGAACCAACCGATACAGCCACTTCGGGAGAAGTAAGCATTCGGGTGGATGAATCGTTTCAGCAATTATTCGATACCCAGATTTATACCTTCGAAAGTTTATATCCCAATGCACATGTAAAAGCAAGATACATGTCCGAAACCGATGCCCTGCAACAAATGATTGATGATTCCTGTAAAGTGGTGGTGATGTGCCGCGACCTGACAAAAGACGAACGCAAATCATTCGAACAGAAAAACATTTATCCTATTTCCACCAAAATAGCCGAAGATGCGATTGCTTTAATAGTAAACCCGGAAAACACAGATTCTACTTTAACCATCGACAGAATAAAGTCCATCCTGTTGGGCACCGATAGCTTATGGAACCAGGTGGACCCGAAAAGTAATCTGGGAAAAATAAAAGTAGTGTTTGACAATGCCGGTTCGGCCAACGAACGCTATATGAAAGATACCGTATTAATGGGAAAAGAATTTGGTAAAAACACATTTGCTGTTAAATCAAATCCGGAAGTGATAGATTTTGTGAGTAAAAACAAAAATGCCATCGGTTTTTTAAGTGTAAACTGGATAAGCGACAGAGATGACACCGTGGCACTTAATTTCCTTAAAAAAGTGAACGTTTTAGCCATTAAGAAAAACGATACTGCCGAAGCCTACCAGCCTTACCAGGCATATATTAAAACCAAGGATTATCCCTTCTGCAGAGACATATACACCATCAACCGCCAGACAAGAAATGGTCTTGGTATGGGATTTGTATCCTTTGTAGCCGGAGAGAAAGGTCAGTTGATGATTTTGAAGGCAGGATTGGTTCCGGCCATTGCTCCCACCCGAATGGTGAGAATAAGTTATTAAACAAAATAAAACGAGAAAAGACGAAATGAAAAAAGTGAGATTATTTTTTAGTGCGAGTATGTTAATATCCTCTGCATTGTTTTCACAAACCTTAAACGATGCCATTAAGCAAACCACCAACGAACAGTTTGAGCCGGCAGAAGCTACCTTTAAATCATTGGTACAGTCGAACCCAACCAGCGGAGAAATCTACTTTTATTACGGTGAGAATTTTTTCAGAAATGATAAAAAAGACCAGGCTGCGCCATTATATAACAAAGCAGTGGAAGTAAATGCTACCAGTCCTTTTGGTTATATCGGTCAGGGAAAAATATTATGGGAACAGGGAAAACAAACGGAGGCAAAAGCAAGTTTCTATAAAGCACAAACCCTTTCCTCAAATAAAAATGCAACCGTATTGATGAAAATTGCAGAAGAATACATCAATGCGGAACAGAAAAACCTGGTAGATGCTTTTACATTGCTGGATCTTGCTGCCAAACTGGAACCTAAAAATCCGGAAGTATTTGTGTTGATGGGAGACGCTTTCCTTGAACAGAACAATGGTAACAAAGCCATTGAAAATTATGAAAAAGCTGCTGCCCTTGACCCAAAATCGGTGAGAGCAACCCTTAAACAAGGTCAGTTATGGAACAGAAGCCGTAATTATGAAAAAGCATTGGAATTTTATAAAAAAGCAAAACTTATCGACTCTTCCTTTGCTCCTGCTTATCGCGAATTGGCAGAGATTTATTTCCGTGCAGGACAATACAAAACTGCTTCTGCTCAATATAAGCGTTACCTGGAGCTGAATCCGAACTGCAGTGCAAAAGCACGTTATGCAGGTTTCCTTGAAGAGGCTAAGCAATATGCTGAATCTGTTGAAGCTGCTAAAGAAGCTTTAAAATGTGATTCTAACAATGTGTTTTTATATCGCTACTTAGCTTTTGACTATTATTTCCTTAAAAATTACGAGGATGGCATGAAAGCAAGCAAGAAGTACTTTGCGAAAAAAACGCCTGATGTAAAAGAGATTCCTCAGGATTATGAGTACCGTGGTAAATTTTATGCTCAGACCGGTAGCGATTCATTAGCCATTATTGATTTCAAAAAGGCAATGGAAATGGATACTACCCGTAAAGAATTAAATAACGATATTGCCGGGATTTACATGAAACTGAAAAAATTTAAGGAAGCTATTGAAATTTATCAGCGTAAAATTAAAGCCGGAAAAGGAAATGTGAACGATTCACTTGCTATTGGTCGTGCTTATTATTACTCTAAGGATTATGTAAATGCAGATACTACTTTTGCTGATGTTATTCGTTTGCGTCCTTCCTTTTACCAGGGTTATTTGTGGAGAGCCAAAACGAATGTGCAAATGGACCCTGACCCGAAAACAAGTGGTAAATGGGCTGCAAAATCCTATTACGAAGGGTTTATTGCCAAGTTGAAACCGGAAGATACCGAAAAGCAAAAGACTTTTATTATTGAAGCTTATAATTATCTTGGGTTTTATAACCTGAACAAAAAGGAATACTGTACTGCCAAATCTTTTTTCCTTTTAGTCTTTAACCTGGATCAAACCAATGCTACTGCAAAAAAAATATTGGATAGCCCGGAAAGTAAAAAGTGTCAGTAATCAATCTTTATAAAAAGTATAAAAGCTCCCTGGCGTTTCAGGGAGCTTTTTTTTTATTAGAATTTGAGTTGCATCTGCCCGAATTTTCATTTTTGTCGCTTTTTTTGATTTTTTATGCAATTTTAAGGCAACCTTTTTGAAAAATGGCGTAGTATAAATGAGACGATTGTATTTTATGGGGTGAGGCAAAATGGTAGAGATGTGTTTTTGGTGGGATGGTTGCCTAAAAAAAATAATTTCGCTTGTAAAAAAAATTTACTTTTGTTGCTCATTTTAAAAATATTAAAAACTTAAACTCTTACACTATGAAAAAAACTTTACTCTTTATTTCTCTTGTTGCTTTGTCGGTTTTTTCGGCATCTGCTCAGATTACTATTACTTCTGCGGATATAGTAACTCCTAACCATGTAATATATCAGGCGAATGATACATTGCCGAATATTTCTGAGGGTACGGCTGGTGCTACTTCTCAAATATGGAATATGACTGCATTGGCACAGCATACTACTGATACCTTGAATGTTATTCCTTATGCATGGCAACCTAATGTTAATTTCCCTTCTTCGAATATTGTTTTGAAACAGGGATGGCAAAATCAGTATGCTTTTGGTTTGAATAATGCGTCTTCGTTTAGTTTTCTGGGGAATGGTGGTTCCGGCAATATAATGGGAACTAATGTTGTTATAAACCAGGTAAATACTCCTGCTGAAATAGCTGCGACTTTTCCTTTTACCTTAAATTCGAATTTTGTGAATGATTACACAAGCCGTGCGCAATTTTATTATGGTCAAACAGTTCAGGGTTTGCAGGTGGATTCAGTAAGAAGTAAATCGATTGTTCATAAAACAGTGGTGGTGGATGCCTGGGGAAGTTTGACTACTCCGCTGGGTACTTATTCTGTTATCAGAAGTAAGGAAACCAAAATTACTACTGATTCTTTAGATGCTTATATTATAATTGTAGGATTTGGCAGCTGGAATAATGTTCAGGCGAGTATGGATTCTGTGACTACTTATTCATGGTGGGCTAATGGGATTGGACTTCCTTTGGTGACTGCTACCATGGATTCGATAGGAGATGTTAATAGAGTATCCTGGTTACAACAATTGCCTGCTGTGGGTATTAATGAATATACTGAGGGTGGTATGGAAAGTGTGTTTCCTAATCCTGCAGAAAACGAGATTAACTTTGTCGCTGATGCATCAAAACAACAATCAATTCAGATTTTTGATATTGCCGGAAGGATGATTGATTCTTTTTTGATTACTAATGAGAAAACTACCGTTAATACTTCGGCTTATTCTAATGGCTTGTATACTTATAGTGTGATTGGAAAAGATAATTCTGTTATCAACAGAGGTAAATTCACAGTAAATAAATAATATTATATGAAGAAAACAATACTATTTTTATCTGCATTTGGCATAGCTACTTTGGGTGCGGATGCTCAGATTACAATTACTACTGCTGATGTGGCTGTACCCACTACCACCTTGTACCAGGCTACTGATACTTTGCCTACGATTTCGGTAGGTGCAGCGGGAACTAACCAAATCTGGAACATGACCGGATTGGCAACTAACTTTACAGATACGTTGACTTTTCTTTCTTATGCAAGTGCTCCTAATCCTTTATTTTCAACTTCCAACTTAGTGGTTAAACAAGGCTGGCAAAACAATTATGCGTATGCCGTTAATAATGCGTCTTCGGTAAGCATTATTGGTAATGCTGGAACTTTTAACCTGATGGGGACAAATGTTAACGTTAATCAGTCATTTACCCCTGAAGAAAAGCTTGCTGATTTTCCTTTTACTTATACTTCTAATTTTGTGAATACCTACAGAACTTTTTCAAAGTTCTATTTTGGTCAAACGGTAATGGGTTTTCAGATTGATTCTATCAGAGATCATTCTACTACAGTAAAAACTGTTGTGGTAGATGCCTGGGGAACACTTACAACTCCCTTGGGAACTTATTCTGTAATTAGAAGTAAAGAAACCAAAATTGTACATGATACTATAGATGGCTACATAATTATTTTTCCTCCTTTCGGAGGCTGGCAAAATGCAGTAAGTACTTCTGCAGATTCTACTACTTCTTATACCTGGTGGGCAAACGGACTTGGGTTTTCGCTTGCAACAGCAACAATGGATTCGACCGGTGGTGTAAAAAGAGTACAATGGCTGATGGACCAGACTTCCGTTGGTATTAATGAATATACGAACTCATCAATTGAAAATGTATATCCTAACCCGGCACAAAATGAAATAAATATTTTGGCTGATGCAAGTAAACAAAAATCGGTGGAAGTATTTGATGTTACCGGACGATTTGTTGCTGCATACTCTATTACATCAAACCTTACTAACATTAACACTACTGATTACTGCAACGGAATGTATCTGTTTAACCTTGTAGGCAAAAATAATACAATAGATAACAGAGGAAAATTTACTATAACTAAATAATTATAAACACGAAAAAAACAAAAAAATGAAAAAACTATTACTAACAATTTCCGCATCATTGCTTTTGGCAATTGGTGCAAATGCACAAGTTGACTTGGGTCTGGATACTTGGGTAAATAATCAATACGGTTCTCTTCAGGATGTTCAGGGCTGGACAAGTTTCAATACTGCATCTTTTGGTGTAGGAATGGCACAAACTGTTTATAAAATAACAAACAGTCCTGCTTTTGGATCGGCTGCTGCAAAAGTAGTAACGCAAAAAACTCCTTCGGCTGTGCAGGTTCCTAATCCGTTGAGACCGTTTCATAATTTTGATACGGTAGGTTTGATGTGTTTGGGAAATATTCATGTATTGCCTACTGTGGGTTTAACATTTGGACAGCCAATAAGTATCAATCGTCCTACTTACTTAACTTTCTCTTCAAAGGATTCTGTTGTTCCTGGCGATACATCTTTCGTTCTTGCATTTTTAACAAAATGGGGAATGCCTGTTGCAGGTAAACTTGATACCATTGCCAGTGGGAAATGGGCAGAAGTAGGAGATGGAACTCAGCCATGGGCAAGCCATACCATTACTATGACTTACGCGCCAGGTACCACAGGAATTGTGCCTGATTCGCAACAAATATTTGTCTCTTCAAGTATTTATTCTCATGGTGGAGCTAAAATGGGAAGCGCTTATTATGTTGATGCATTTTGCTGGCAGTGTACAGCTGGGGTTGATGATAT
This sequence comes from Bacteroidota bacterium, assembly GCA_947479085.1. GTDB lineage: Bacteria > Bacteroidota > Bacteroidia > 2-12-FULL-35-15 > 2-12-FULL-35-15 > 2-12-FULL-35-15. The sequence goes on from CANJYB010000023.1 coordinate 34,188, forward strand.
TCAAAACAATGAAAGTATTGTTTCTGTTTCTCCTAATCCAGCAACTACCGAAATTAATTTCACTTCTTCTCTAAATGCAAATTTTATTGAAGTATCTGATATTACTGGTCGTAAGGTTGGAATGTATACAATGCAGAATAATAAAGTAAAAATACAAACTGAGAGTTTTACTCCAGGCTTTTACTTATATAACGTATTAAATTCTAAAAAAGAAGTCATAAACAGAGGAAAGTTTGAGATTGCGAAGTAAAATAAAAACAAACCTTTAACATACCTAAACGCCTCGCAAAAATGCGGGGCGTTTCTTTTTACATCAATTGAAAAACGTTTGGTACTTTTACAAAAAGAAATTGCTTTGAACACCAGGATAACAGACGGATTAAACTATTTTTCAAAACTCTCGCCAAGAAGGTTATGGAATGCCACCAAAGTGGTGAGTAGTTTCTATTTATCTAAATGGAGTAAAAAGCCCATTCAATGGGGGATTCCCATTAGCATTACATTCGAGCCGACCACATCCTGCAACCTTCGTTGCCCTGAATGTCCTTCAGGCTTAAGGGAATTTACACGCCCTACCGGTATGTTGAATAATGATTTCTTTCAAAAAACATTGGATGAAGTGTACAAAGAAATTTCTTACTTAATATTTTATTTCCAGGGCGAACCATTTCTTAATCCAAAGTTTTTGGAGATGGTGAAATATGCAGCTATGAAAAATATTTACACTGCCACTTCTACCAATGCTCATTACCTGAACGATACCAATGCAAGAAAAACAGTAGAAAGTGGTTTGGACCGATTAATAATATCCATTGATGGCACCACACAGGAAACCTATGAACAATACAGGATTGGTGGTGATTTAAAGAAAGTAATTGAAGGAACGGAGAATATTATTAAATGGAAAAAGGAATTGAAATCGAAAACACCTCATGTTATTTTTCAGTTTTTAGTGGTAAAGCCGAATCAGCACCAAATAAAGGATGTGGAAGTATTAGCCAAAAAACTGGGAGTGGATGAAGTGCGTTTTAAAACCGCACAGATGTATGATTATGTTAATGGCAATGCGCTCATTCCAACCATCGAAAAATATTCCCGTTATCAACAACAATCCGATGGAACATATGCAATCAAAAATGAAATGCTGAACCATTGCTGGAGATTATGGCATTCGACTGTTATTACCTGGGACGGGTTGGTGGTACCTTGTTGTTTTGATAAAGATGCGAAACATCAATTAGGTGATTTAAAAAACACTTCCTTTAAACAACTCTGGAAAGGCAATAAATACAATAACTTCAGGGCATCCGTTCTGCGCTCGCGTTCTGAAATTGATATTTGCAAAAACTGTACAGAAGGTACAAAAGTCTGGGCATAAAAAAACTCCGCAAAGCTGCAGAGTCTTTACTATTCAATTCACTCTCCAATTAAACAGTCATTATCTCTTTTTCTTTTATTTCTAAATGCTTGTCGCATTTCAAAACAAATCCGTCAATCATAATCTGAACCTTTCCTTCTGCTTCTTTTATATCATCTTCGGGGGTTCCATTTTTCTGTAGTTTCTTAAGCTCTTCGTTGGCCTCTTTGCGGATGGTTCTTAAACTAACTTTTCCGTTTTCCACTTCCGATTTTGCTTTTTTTACCAGGTCCTTTCTTCTCTCTTCTGTTAATGCAGGAACCAATATACGAATCAACACCCCATCATTCTGAGGATTCAAACCAAGGTTAGCAGCCATAATTGCTTTTTCAATAGGTGTCAGCATTGATTTTTCCCAGGGTTGAATTACCAAAGTACGGGCATCGGCTGTATTCACATTCGCTACCTGGTTTAAAGGTGTACGTGTTCCATAATAATCAACTGAAATACTTTCCAGCATGGTAGGACTTGCCTTACCTGCACGTACTTTGACTAATTCCGCCTCAAGATGCGAAACAGCCTTTTCCATTTGTTCTTTGGCATTGTCCAGTATAAATTGAATTTCTTCGTTCATAATTATAGTATTGAGATGTGAGTATTTTTATATGATTCTGCTACAAAGGTAATTTTTTCTTTTTACTTTTCTTTGCGTGTTTTACCTCTTTGCTGAAATAATTTTCTAAAACTCTACCAATGTTCCTATAGGTTCCCCCTGCATTATCTTTTTCAGGTTGCCGGGTTTATTCATATCAAAAACGATGATTGGTAATTTGTTTTCTTTACAAAGCGTAAACGCAGTCATATCCATCACTTCCAGTCCTTTTGCATATACTTCATCAAAAGAAATGGTATCATATTTTGTTGCCGTTTTATCTTTCTCCGGGTCTGCAGTATATATTCCATCCACTCGGGTCCCTTTCAAAACCACATTTGCTTCAATTTCAATTGCCCGTAAAGTACCAGCCGTATCTGTTGTAAAGTAAGGGTTCCCGGTACCTGCCCCGAAAATCACCACTCTGTTTTTTTCCAAATGACGTACCGCTTTCCTTCTGATAAAGGGTTCGCATATTTGTTCCATTTTAATAGCAGATTGCAAACGTGTTTCCACTCCTGCTTTTTCCAAAGCTGATTGTAAAGCCATCGAATTAATAACAGTAGCAAGCATTCCCATATAGTCGCCATGTACTCTGTCCATACCGCCTTCTTCCGCCTGTATTCCCCTGAAAATATTTCCTCCTCCAATAACCACAGCAACCTGAACTCCCATATCGGAAATTTCCTTTATCTGTTGGGCATATTGTGAAATACGTTCGTTATCAATACCAAATTGTTTGTTCCCCATCAGTGATTCACCACTAAGTTTCAAGAGAATGCGTTTATATTTCATAGTAATAATTTAATGTTATTTAAAGGGCAAAAAAAAGTCCCGATTAAATCGGGACTTTTAAAATAATAATGAATTAACTCAATGCGATTCGTTTAAAGCCTGTTACTGTCAAGCCTTTTTCTGAATCGTTCATATATTGTGCAATTGTTTTTTTATTGTCTTTAATAAACTCCTGGTTCAGCAAAGTAGATTCTTTGTAGAACTTGTTCAGTTTACCCATTGCAATTTTTTCAAGCATATCCTCAGCTTTTCCTTCTGCGCGTGCTTGTTCTTTACCAACTTCTATTTCTCTTTGAATGGTTTCTGAATCAACATCTCCTTTATCAACAGCTACCGGAGCCATTGCAGCAACCTGCATTGCTACATCTTTAGCAACTTCTGCACTCACAGTTTTAGAACTGAATCCAACTATGTTTGCCAATCTGTTTCCTGGGTGGTTATAAGCAGTTACAAATGGAGCTTCAACGATTTCGTATTTAGTCAATTCGATTTTTTCTCCGATAACTCCTGTCTGTTCAATTAACTTTTCTCCGATAGAGATTTTGTCATCATAAACTAATGCTTTCAAATCATCAGCAGTCTTTGGGTTTTTAGCAATAGCAATATCAAGAATGTTATTTGCAAATTGTTGATACGCTTCGTTTTTTGCAACGAAATCTGTTTCACAATTTACTGCCAATACCACACCTCTGGTATTATCACCTGTTGTTTTTGCAACCACCACACCTTCTTTTGAATCACGGTCGCTACGGTTAGCTGCTACTTTTTGTCCTTTTTTACGCAATTCATCAATTGCTTTTTCAAAATCACCTTCCGCTTCTGTTAAAGCTTTTTTGCAGTCCATCATACCTGCACCTGTCATTTGTCTTAGCTTGTTAATGTCTGCTGCTGTAATCGTCATTGTTGTCATTTTATTATAAGTTATGTATTAAAAAAATGTCCCGATTTTATCAGGACATTTTAAAGATTATTTTTTTTCAGTTACTGTTTTTCTTTTTCGTCCTGCAGTGGGAGCTTTTTTAGTGCCATCCTCTTCATCACTTGCCGATGTGAATTTTTCACCATCTGCCATGTTCGAAGCATCTCCACTGGTTTTTGTTCCTTCTTTTTCGTCCTGTGCAGTTTCTTTGTCCACTTTACGTTCTGACAAACCTTCTTCAATTGCTTTTGTAATAATACCTGTAATCAAAGCAATGGAAGTTGAAGCATCATCATTTGCAGGGATTGCATAATCCACTAAGTTTGGATCTGAATTAGTATCAACGATAGCAAATGTTGGAATGTTCAGACGTTTTGCTTCTGCCACAGCAATATGTTCTTTAGAAATATCAACTATAAATAATGCAGCCGGTAAACGGGTTAAATCTGCAATACTTCCTAAGTTGGTTTCCAGTTTCGCTCTAACACGTGAAATCTGTAATTTCTCTTTTTTAGAAATATTATTGAAAGTTCCATCAGTTGCCATTTTATCAATGGTAGCCATTTTACGAACTGCTTTACGGATAGTTGCAAAGTTGGTAAGCATACCACCGGGCCAACGTTCAGTAACATAAGGCATATTTACTGCTTTTACTTTTTCAGCAACGATATCTTTTGCTTGTTTTTTAGTAGCAACAAATAATATTTTTTTACCTGATTTTGCAATTTGTTTCAAAGCATTTGCTGCTTCGTCAATTTTCACAACGGTTTTATTCAAATCGATGATGTGAATACCGTTTTTTTCTGTGAATATATATGGAGCCATTGCCGGGTTCCATTTTCTTTTTAAGTGTCCGAAATGTGATCCGGCATCTAATAACTCATTAAAACTTGTTCTTGGCATTTATTATTTTTTAATATTAATTTATAGTTTATAAAATGATTAACGTTTACTGAATTGGAAACGTTTACGAGCTTTCTTCTGACCCGGTTTCTTACGTTCAACCATTTTAGGATTTCTTGTCATCAAACCTTCTGCTTTTAACAGTGGTTTATGATTTGCATCCATTTCTACTAAAGCACGGGCAATTGCTAAACGTACAGCTTCTGCCTGACCTGTTACCCCGCCCCCTTTTACAGTTACCTTTACATCATATTCACCCGATGTTTTTGTAACACCAAATGCCTGATTAACTTTGTACTGTAAAACAGATGTTGTGAAATAGGTTTTGTAATCTTTATTATTGATTACAACTTCACCAGTTCCTTTTTGCACATATGCACGTGCTACAGCGGTTTTTCTTCTACCAAGAGTATTTACTACTTCCATTTATTTATTTAATTGAATTTATTTTGATTTCTTTAGGTTGTTGTGCCGTATGAGGATGTTCTGCACCTGCATAGATATAAACGTTACGTCTTAACGCATCGCCCAATCTGTTTTTTGGCAACATTCCGCTTACTGCTTTTCTGATAACATCAGAAGGATTTTTTGCTAATATCTCTTTTGGAGTAGCAAAACGCTGTCCGCCCGGATAACCAGTATGGCGTACATATTCCTTATCGGTTAATTTTTTTCCGGTTAATTTTACCTTTTCCGCATTGATAACAATAACATTGTCACCAGTATCTACGTGAGGAGTAAAATTGGTTTTGTTTTTCCCTCTTAAAATAAAGGCTACTTCAGATGCCAAACGACCTAATACTTCGTTTTCTGCATCAATGATTACCCATCCTTTGTTTACAGTTTCCTTACTTGCTGAAACTGTTTTGTAACTGATTGCTTCCACTATTCTTTTATATTAATTTATATACTTTTTTAATCCGCTTTTTTAAAACGGGGTGCGAAGATAGACAACTTTTTATTCCTGACAAAATAATTAACAAAATAAATGTTGAAAACTAAAACAATACGTGGGATTGTTGCCGTTCTTATTATGTATGAAAAAGCCAGGTATTGAAAACTATTCGCCCTGCTAAACAAGGGAAATATCAAATTGAACCAAATCAATAAATTCCTGAACACGGTCGTCTACCTGTTCCTGGCTAAGTCCCACAAGGTTTTCCGTACCGAATTTCTCAACGCAAAAAGAGGCTGTTGCCGAACCGAAAATAATAGCTCTTTTCATGTTTTCAAAGGAAATATCTTTTGTTTGAGCAAGGTAACCAATAAATCCTCCGGCAAATGAATCTCCTGCACCGGTTGGATCAAAAACTTCCTCCAGAGGCAAAGCCGGAGCAAAAAACACCTGGTCTTTATTAAATAACAAAGCTCCATGTTCTCCTTTCTTAATAATAAGGTATTGTGGTCCCATCGACAGAATTTTCTGAGCTGCCTTTACTAATGAGTATTCTCCCGAAAGCTGGCGGGCCTCTCCGTCATTCACTGCAAGCACATCCACCTGGCTTATTATTTTCATCAAATCAGGCAAAGCAATGTCCATCCAGAAGTTCATAGTGTCTAACACTATCAGCTTAGGGCGGGTTTTTAATTGTGCCAATACTCTTAGTTGCACTTGCGGACTTAAATTACCTAACATTAACAGTTCACAGTCCTGGTATGCTTCAGGAACTATCGGGTCAAATGTTTCCAGCACATTTAATTCGGTGGTTAACGTATCACGTGTATTCATATCATTATGATATTTACCGGACCAAAAAAAGGTTTTTCCCTCTTTTATAATTTGCAACCCATCTGTATTAATATGATGCCTGTTCAGCATATTTATATTTTCTTTCGGAAAATCACCCCCAACCACCGACACTAAATTGATATCTTTGGTAAAGTAAGAAGCCGCCAAACCTATATAGGTAGCGGCTCCGCCAAGTATTTTATCTGTTTTTCCAAAAGGGGTTTCTATAGCATCAAACGCAACAGTTCCAACAACCAATAAACTCATAAATAAATTATTTTTAAAATTTTTGCACAAATATATTGCATATTTCAATTGAACCAACTACTTTCGCACTCCTTTTTAAAAAAGGTCATTCTTCCTTAGCTCAGTTGGTTAGAGCATCTGACTGTTAATCAGAGGGTCGCTGGTTCAAGTCCAGCAGGGAGAGCAACAAAGACAAGGGTTTCAAGCTATCAACGTTTGAAACCCTTTTTTATTTTTATTCAATTGGGTCGAAAAAAATACAAAAGTATACATATTGAGTATGTTTCGATTTATCACAAAAAATGATTTTTGCTTTTTAAAATTGGAATTAAGATAAAAATGGATGTTATTCTGGAAACATATTCTTAATTATCCAGGCTAAAATCATAATTCCAAACATAATCATTTTTTATTATCTTACATCCTTCATATCCGTGTACCTGTTTATCATTTCACCCATTTACTTTTCGGGAAAAAATATTTATAAATCTCAGAATAGTAAATCAGCAGTTTAAAGGCATATATTGGAGAAGTAAACTTTTGATTTAACTTTCGCTGAGAGGTAACCATAAACCGATATCCCATATCAGCACCTATACCCACCCATTTTATTGGTTTATACTGAATGGATACTGCCGGCTCATATACAAAATTCAAATTTTCTCCCACTCTTCTGCTCACGCCATCAATCGAATACTTAAAATAGGTATCCCCAACTCCTATTTGCAAAGGCAAACTTAGTTCCCAGTGTTTGGTCTGATAAAAAATGTATTCAGCGCTCAATGATATATAATAGAGTTTCAAATGCTCTATAACACTATCCTTTCTGCCATATTGGTTAATATAATATCTTTTTTCATCAAAATTGGTAGTAGGCGGATACAGCTGGTTATAGCCCAATCCAATCATTACCCTTTTACCATAGTTGACTCCGGCCACTATTCCAAATATCCGTGCACGGCTATGTTCAATAAACGAATCGCGATTATCAAATTTAAAAAACAACTTTGGTTTCTGGGTAAGGCAATACTGAATGGTATCCAGTGTAGGTTGCGATTTGAGTGTTGCAACAAACAGAATAAGAAGAAATGAAAGTCTTGCTTTGCGTTTAATCACTGTGCAAAGATATTGGTTTAATGAAGAAAGTAAAAATAATACAACTAAAAGCCTAAGTTTAGATCAAAGGAAAAAAGGCATGTATAAATAAGGGAGAGAAACAAATGAAGAAAGAAACAATGAAAAACAAGAGAATGGGAGCAGGAATCATAAGTATGGAACCAGGATTCATGAAAGAGGGACCCGGAGTTATGAGAATTGGACCCGGATTCATGAAAGAGGGACCAGGAGTCATGAAAGCTGGATCCGGATTCATGAAAGAGGAACCAGAAGTCATGAGAGTGGAACCCGGAGTTATGAAAGCTGGACCCGGATTCATCAAAGCTGGTCCAGGAGTAATGAAAGCTGGACCCGGATTCATGAGATTGGAACCCGGAGTCAAGAGAATGGGACCCAGAGTTATAAAAGGGTACTAAATAATAAAAAATGCGATTAAAAAACCTATACTAACACCAGCTAAAGCTTTAAAATGCAGGCATAGCAGCATTTGCGCATATGCAAAGAAGGTAAGAATTTTACAGGTAGAAGAATATTGATAAAAAATACTTCTGAAAAAGCAACGTATAGAACCGTAATTAAGGCATAAAGCGCAAGCTCTTTTAAAAGCAAAAAAATCCCTGCTCCATCAGAAGCAGGGATTTTCTAATCCGAAATCAAAATTCCGAAATCCGAAATTCTTTAATGCCCTCCACCATCTATCTCACCCTCTTCCAATGGAACAGTTTGAGGAACAAAATCCTGAGGTTTGCCAGGTTTGCTATAGTCATAAGGCCAACGGTGAACTACCGGTAATGCGCCCGGCCAGTTTCCATGTGTATTTGCCATAGGCGTTGTCCACTCCAGTGTGTTTGCTCCCCACGGGTTTTGTTCCGATTTCGGTCCTCTGAACATAGAGTAGAAGAAATTGAAAAGGAAAACCAATTGAACAATTGCCGCTAATATTGCAAAGCAGGTAATAAATATGTTAATGTCCACCAAATTGTCAAACATCGGGAAAGCCGAGTTAGAGTAATACCTACGAGGTACACCAGCCAATCCTAAAAAGTGCATCGGGAAAAATACTCCGTAAGCAGAGATAAACGTTCCCCAGAAATGGATATAACCCAGCTTCTTATTCATGTGACGAAGGAATAACTTCGGATACCAGTGATAAACACCTGCCAACATACCAAGAATAGCCGATACACCCATTACTATATGGAAGTGAGCTACCACAAAGTAGTTATCGTGAATAGGAATATCCAAAGCTGAATCTGCAAGGATGATACCTGTTAATCCTCCTGAAATAAAGGTAGAAACCAACCCGATAGCAAATAACATTGCCGGGGTATAACGGATATTTCCTTTCCATAGCGTTGTAATATAGTTGAACGCTTTAACAGCTGAAGGAATAGCAATAAGCAATGTAGTGAACACAAACACGGAACCAAGGAATGGATTCATACCGGTAATAAACATATGGTGACCCCACACAATAAAGGATAGGAAACCGATTGCCATAATGGAACCAATCATCGCACGATATCCAAAGATAGGTTTACGCGCATTAACCGAAATAACCTCTGAGGTAATACCCAAGGCAGGCAACAAAATGATATACACCTCCGGGTGACCAAGGAACCAGAATAAATGCTCATATAAAATAGGGCTACCACCGGTTTGTTCCAATGCCTGTCCACCAATATAAATATCAGATAAATAAAACGATGTTCCAAGACTTCTGTCAGAAATCAATAATAAAGCTGCTGAGAATAATACCGGAAAAGAAAGCACTCCAAGAATAGCAGTTATAAAGAATGCCCAAATGGTTAATGGTAAACGGGTCATCGACATACCTTTGGTACGCATGTTAAGAATAGTAACAATGTAGTTCAAGCCAGCAAGTAAGGAAGAAACGATGAATAAACTCATGGAAATTAGCCATAAAGTCATCCCCATTTTCGATCCGTCCATCGCCTGTGGTAATGCGCTTAATGGAGGATAAACCGTCCATCCGCCCGATGCAGGACCTGTTTCGGCAAGGAAACCTGATAACATAAAAATGCTGGAAAGGAAGAAAAACCAATACGATAACATATTTAAAAAACCAGAAGCCATATCTCGTGCTCCAATCTGGTAAGGAATAAGTAGGTTACTGAATGTTCCTGACAATCCTGCCGTTAACACCATAAACACCATGATGGTACCATGTATAGTAACCAATGCCATGTACATTCCCGGGTCAAGAATTCCGTCTTTACCCCATTTATCGCCCAAAATAAAATTAATAACCGCAAATTTTTCTCCCGGCCATGCTAATTGCAAACGAAACAGGAAAGACATTCCCATTGCAAGCGTTGCCATTATCACCGCAGTTATTAAAAACTGGCGGGAAATGACTTTGTGATCCATACTGAAAATGTATTTGGATACAAACGACTCTTCATGGTGATGGTCATCGTGAGCGTCATGGTGACCTGCGTGAGCTTCGTGATGGATGTGTGCTTCTGCTGACATATTCTTTCTTATATTATTTTTTAATTCTGAATTCTGATTGTTTATTTTCTATTGATTTGCCGCTACCGGTTTTGCTTCCGCTGCAGCTCCTGCACTCTTATGTGTTTTTTGAGTTTTTAACCATGCATTATAATCTGCCTCAGTATCCACAACAATGGTCATTTGCATGTTATAGTGACTTACACCACAAATTTTATTACAAAGCAAAATATAATCAAACTTAGGATTGCCAATTTTTTCACGCATTTGAGCGGTGGTAATAATTGGCGTAAAGTGCATCATAGTCGTCATACCCGGTACACAGTTCATTTGAGCTCTGAAGTGTGGCATATACGCACTGTGAATAACATCACGTGAATTCAATTTAAACTCAACTTCTTTTCCCAATGGAATATGAAATTCATTTCTAACAATGATATCATCATCCCCTTTTTTATCTGTATCATCCATTCCAAGTGGATTTTCACCAGTTATCAGTTTGTAATTGGAATCTCCCAACTCATTGTCCTTTCCAGCATAACGCGCAGTCCAGTCAAATTGTTTAGAATACAATTGAATAATAATTGCATCTTTTGAAGCAGGAGCAGTAATTTTATTCCATGCTTTTAATCCAAAAATGATAATAACAGCAAGAACAATAGCAGGTATAACTGTCCATATCATCTCCAGTTTATTGTTGTGAGGGAAATAAGTCGCTGTATTTCCTGTGCGACCATAATATTTATAAGCAAAATAAAATAAGAAAATATGAGTGATAGTAAAAACAAAAAACAAAATTGCCATGTTGAAATTAAACAACCAGTCTAACCCCACTCCATGTTCCGAAGCTGATTCAGGAAGCATTTTTGGTACATATTCTACCAAATTCCAAATAACAAATGCAAAGAAAACAAACAGAAAAGTAAGCATAATTTTACCCATCATTCTATTGTCACTATCAGTAACTTCATGCTGCTTTTTCCCCTTCAGGTTCGCAGCCAACTCATATACTTTTACCAAATAGCCGATTGCAAATACTGCTAAAATAATGGCAACGTAAACTAAAATCTTTATCATATCTTTCTAAATTGTTATATTGTTATCTGCTTTATTGTTTTTACTGACAATACTAATTTTAATACTCATGGTGCAAACTTTCATCCAGGTAAGGATGTTTTTGCACTGTTAATGGTGCTTTTGCAAGCGATTTATGAACCACAAATATTAATAATCCTACAAATCCTAAACAAGTCCCTATTTCAATCCAACCCAGATGATGCTCTCCCTTAACAGTTGCTGGCATGACCATATTGTAAACATCTAACCAGTGACCTATAAGAATAACTGTTCCTACGATGACAAGGAAATAGTAGTTTCTTTTTGCATCGCGGCTCATTAACAAAATCATTGGAAATAAAAAGTTCATAAAAAATACAGTCCACATTAGCCCCATATAACCATAGTTATGCAAACGGTCCTGGAAATAAATAATTTCTTCAGGAATGTTGGTGTACCAGATTAACATAAATTGGCAGAACCAAAGGTAACTCCAAAGGAAACTTACTGCGAACATCCATTTTCCTAAATCGTGAATATGACTTTGATTTACATTTGGTAAATATCCTTTACGTTTCAGGAATAAAGTAGTAAGCAAAATGGTAGTCATTGCAGAAATCCACATTCCGGAGAATGCATACCAACCATACATGGTACTGAACCAGTGAACATCTAATGACATCATCCAATCCCATGCTGAAGTAGAAGAAGTAACCGCAAAGAATACAAGAAACAATGCACCTTTACCCATGTTTTTATAATGAATAGCAGTACCTCCCTGTAAATCTTCTTCCAAAGAACGTTTTCGGAAACCTCTTTGAAACAAACTCCAGATAACAAGGTAAGCAAGAGTTCTGATCCAAAAGAAAGCCGGAGCAAAATAACCGTGCTTATGTGTAATTAATTCATCGTATTTAGGAGAAGTTTTGTCATAAACAGCAGGGTCCATCCATTGATACAAATGATGAAGATGTAATTGACCTGCTAATAATATCAGGAACATAACAGTAGCACCAACCGGTAAATAACATGAAACTGCTTCGTACACTCTTTTTACCGCAACCGACCATGCAACTTCCGCAGCATATTGCAAAGCCATGAAAAAAGTAGCCAGCAAACCTATTCCCATAAAGAAATAACCGTTTACCAAAAGGTTAGCCCACATCCTTGTATGCTGATCTTCCGGAGCAGTAGGTTGTGCAAAACCAGCTATTATTGCAATTAAGCCGATTGCCATCAAAGCAAAAGTAAAATTTCTGGTTTTATTCGTAAATGTATAAGTTTCGTTATTCATATTTCTTAATATTGTTATATTGCTAACTATTAATCTATTGGCTTTTACTGTTACTTACCTTTTTTTGATTTTTCCTTTACTTTTACTTCTTTAGCTGCAACAGAATCAGCTACAGGTGCAGGCATTCCGTCAGGATGTTGTAAATGCTGAACATACAATACCAGTTTCCATCTTTCATCAGCTGTTAATAAAGAAGAATGTGGCCCCATCAATCCTTTTCCATAAGCAATGATATGGAAAAGTTCACCTTCCGTCATATTAATCTTATCAGGTGCAGTATATGGTGGTGGTGGTCCAGGAAGTTTTCCTCCTACTAATCCATCTCCTTCTCCGGTAGCACCATGACAGTGAACGCAATATTTTCCGTACAACTCTTCCCCTTGTTTGGTATTCATGTCATTTCTTTCTAAAGGGTTATGAGCATTTAGTTTTGCCAATTCATATCCTTCAGGCGTATTCGCATAAGGAAATGGCATAAAACCCCTGGCAATAGTTCCGGCAACCGGTAATCTGTTGGTTTCGATGGTATCAAATGAACCATCAGCATTCGCAACAATTGAAAAGGAATTAGTTTCCAACGATGGAGAACGATACATATCGGGCATATATTCCACTCCCGGACTGTTTGCATCATGCTTTGAACAAGATGTAACGGCAACGGTCACACATCCGAAAACTGCCATTAGGGAAATTATATTTGTTATTTTTTTCATATCTGCTTATTAATTCAAAATTCTAAACGACATCGTGTACCTTTATTCAAGGACTAATTCCTGTACTTAAAGTTATTATTGTTTATTTCAATAGCTCCATCTTTTCTCAACATAGACTCCACATTGCTTCTGTTTTCTTCCTTTAATTCAATTACCATCATAAACTTATCGTCAGTAGTACGTGGATCCGGATTTTTAGGTTTAGCTCCCGGTACTAACCAGCATCTTAAATAGAAAGTAATGGCCATACCATGAGCAGCACAAAGAACAGTACTTTCAAAAGTAATAGGAATAAATGCAGGTACGTTCATAAAATAAGCCATGCTTGGTTTACCACCTATATCGGTTGGCCAGTCATGAATCATCATGTACCACATCATTAATGTAGCCAGGCAGGTACCGGTTATTCCATAAATAAAAGCAGTAATGGCTATCCAAGTTCTTGGTAAACCAATAGCTGCATCAAGTCCGTGAACAGGAAATGGAGAAAACACATCCTTAATTCTTACCCCATTGGAACGAAGTGTTTTTGCACTTGCCAACAATGGTACTTCATCATCAAATATTGCGTGAATTGTTACGTTACTCATCTGTTATATTGTTAAATTGCCTTATTATTAAATTGACTATTTTTATTAATGTGCGTGATGTTTTGCAAGGTCTTTATGTTCCTGTCCTGATGATTTCACGATTGATTTCAACTCAGCCTGCGCAATTACAGGGAAATAACGTGTAAATAAAAGGAAGAAAGTAAAGAACATACCGATAGTTCCTGTAAAAATACCGATATCAATAAATGTTGGATGATACATATTCCAGGTAGAAGGTACAAAGGTTCTACATAGTGTTGGAACAATGATTACAAAACGCTCGAACCACATACCAATATTTACTACGATTGACATAACAAACGTAAAGGCAAGATTGGTTCTTAATTTCTTCACCCAAAATACCTGCGGAGAAACCACATTACAGGTCATCATGGCAGCATAAGCCCACCAGTACGGTCCGGTTGCTCTGTTCAGGAACGCATATTGTTCGTATTCCACCCCTGAATACCATGAAATGAATAACTCAGTAAGATATGCCACACCAACAATAGAACCCGTTACAATAATAATAATGTTCATGTATTCAATGTGCTTAATAGTAATGTAGTTTTCCAAATGATATACCTTACGCATAATCAGCAATAGGGTTAACACCATAGCAAATCCGGAGAAAACCGCTCCCGCAACGAAGTAAGGAGGGAAGATGGTAGTATGCCAACCCGGAACAACCGATGTTGCAAAGTCCATGGATACAATAGAGTGAACAGAGAATACAAGTGGAGTTGACAAACCTGCCAATACCAATGAAACTTCTTCGAAACGGCTCCAGTGACGTGCACTTCCGCCCCAGCCCATACTTAATAACGTATACATTTTTTTAGCGAAAGGCTTAACAGCTCTGTCGCGAATCATTGCAAAGTCAGGAACCAAACCGGTGTACCAGAATACCAATGATACCGAGAAATAAGTAGATACCGCAAAAACGTCCCATAATAAAGGGGAGTTAAAGTTTACCCATAAAGAACCAAATTGATTTGGCAATGGAAACAACCAATAATCTAACCATGGACGGCCTGTGTGTAATGTAACAAATATTGCTGCACACATTACGGCAAAGATAGTCATCGCCTCGGCAGAACGGTTAATTGCCATTCTCCATTTCTGACGGAACAACAACAATACAGCCGAAATAAGTGTACCCGCGTGACCGATACCAATCCACCATACAAAGTTGGTGATATCCCAAGCCCAATCTACTCCGTTATTTGAACCCCACACCCCAATACCTGTTCCGATGGTGTAACACAAACAGCCTATTCCCCACAAAAAGCAGATAGTTGCTAATGTAAGTAGCATATACCATTGCTTGGTGGCTTTTCCTTCAATTGGTTTAACAATATCTTCACTGATCTGATGATACGTTTTCTTACCAAGAATTAGAGGGTCTCTTATTTCCGATTCTGCGTGCATATTTTTCTTAATAATTATAAATTGTTATTTCCTTCCTTTTAAATTATGCTTTTTCTGCTTTTGCTTCTTCTTTAGCTTCTTCCTTATCCTCCACTTCCAACTCACAGTTTCTTACTTTAGTCAAATAAGATACTGTAGGTTTAATTCCAAGTTCTTCAAGGATAAAATAATTACGCTCGTCTCCTTTTCTTAATTTGGAAATCGCACTTTCCTCATCATTCAAATCACCAAATAAAATAGCATTGGTAGGACAAGCCTGTGCACAAGCTAATTTAATATCTCCGTCTTTTAGTTTACGCTCTGCTTTTTTAGCTTCCAGTTTACCTGCCTGAACGCGTTGAACACACATAGAGCATTTTTCCATAACACCGCGTGAGCGAACTACTACATCAGGATTTAATACCATACGACCTAAATCATCCTGAGTAGGATTGAATTTAAAGTCCGGGCTTTCGTTATAGTTAAACCAGTTGAAACGTCTTACTTTAAAAGGACAGTTGTTTGCACAATACCTGGTTCCTACGCAACGGTTATAAGCCATTGCATTCAATCCTTCTGTACTGTGGTTAGTTGCCAATACCGGACAAACTGTTTCGCACGGAGCATGGTTACAATGCTGACACATTATAGGTTGGAATACTACTTTCGGATTTTCTACCGAAGGATTCTCCATATCAAGATACATGTCTATCGCGCCAACCCCTTTTTCATCCGCTTTCTCTTTTGCTTCTTTTACTTCCGATGGCCAGTTGGTTGAATAATATCTGTCTATACGCAACCAATGCATTTCACGGGTATTCATCACCATTGCTTTACCAACCACAGCTACGTTATTTTCTGCAGTACAACTTACTACGCAAGAACCGCAACCGATGCAGGAGTTCAAATCAATGGTCATACCCCAACGATGACCCAGTTTTTCATGCTCATTCCATAAATCCAAAGTATTTGGATTTACTTTACCTGAATTGGTATACATCATTTCAGGATGGTTACCTGCTGTAGGGTCTTTTTTATAATTTTCTAAAGAAGTTACTTTTACAATTTCACGACCCATCATGGTATGATGAAGCTGAGTTCCAGCCATCTCAGTAGTTTCGTTAGCCGATTCTATTTTGGCATCTAATGCGCCATACATCATGGTGCCATTCATTACCTGAACAAACGGATATACATTCTGACCTACTACTCCTGTTTGCGTGCTCAATTTTCCGGCTTTATCTCTTCCGTATCCAACAGCAATACCTACTGTTCCTTTTGCCTGACCTGGCTGAGGAACCACAGGAAGTTTTACAGTTACACCATTTACAGTAACATTCACCAAAGATGCTTCTCTGTCCTGGCGCTCCATTAAATGGTATTTACCTTTCATGTCAGCCGGTGACATAGTAACATAGTTATCCCAGGTTATTTTTGAAATAGGATCAGGTAATTCCTGCAACCAAGGATTGTTTGCCTGGTTACCATTACCAATACCTGTTTTTTCATATAAAGCAAGTTCAAACTCTCCACCTTTTGCAGAGTTGATTTTTTGAACTGCTGCACCTAAGTCAACCTTAGATACTTCTTTTTCTTCTTCTTTTTTATCTTCTTTCTTCTTGTCGTCCTTCTTTTTATCTCCCTTTTTATCCTCCTCTTTTTCCAATTTCACTTCACCCAAAGATACTTCTATAGCACCATCATGCAAAGAGTTATTCCAGAATTCACCAAACATCATGTATTTCCCTTGCATAGGGAATACTTTTTCGTTCCAGTTCTTTTGAATATAAGAGTGGTAATCCATAGTATTTCCGGACCAAAGCAATAATGTTTCCTGTGCCTGACGGGTACCTTCGTTGCGCGGTTGAGCAAACAAAGGAGAAATGGTTGGTTGAGATAAACTATAATGAGCTCCTTTAGGATTAAAATCGTTCCATGACTCTAAGTAATGATGGTCAGGACAAATATAAGTTGCCATTGAAGCCGTTTCATCTGCTCTGTCAGCAAATGATATTTTTAAACCTACTTTATTATAAGCTTCTGCAAATTTTAATGCTGCAGGAGCGGTGTAAACAGGGTTAGTATTGTAAGTGATAATTGCGTCCACTTTTCCGGAAGCCATTTCGCTTACTAAATCAGCAAATGCTGCATCATTACCCTGGTGGGTGTACATTGAATTTTCATAATCAATGGTTTTTTCATCAGCTGCCTTGCCATAATTATCAAGCATCTGGTTAATACCATTTACTACTAATTGAACATTAATATCGTTTGAACCTGAAATAATTAAAGATTTTCCTTTATTAGCTGCAAGGTCTTTCGCTGCCTTTGTAATGGTTGCATCGCAAGCCAAAGCAGAAGAAGGTAATGTGTTTCCTCCAACAATTTTAGCTACTGCATTGTATAAGTTTACTGCTACTTTTCCTTGTTCCGAAACTTTTACCGGTTCGCGCTCATCTGCGTTTGCACCAGTCAATGAAAGATTGGATTCAAAATGATAATGTTTCGACATCTTAGCATGTTCTTTGCTAACTCTGCGGCCCATTGCATATTGCTTTGCATATTCTATTGGAGACAGCCAATTGGCAAGGAAATCTGCTGCTATACTTACAATAACTTCTGCCTTATGAAAATTATAAGAAGGAATCATTTCTTTCCCGAATGATTGTTCATTTGCTTTTGCCATTCCAGAGTAAGACACTGCATCATACATTACCAGTTTGGTAGTTGGGTATTTTGCTGTGAAATCTGCTATAACTGCTTTAGTGGAAGGACTGATAATGGTAGAAGATAATATTCTGATATTTCCTCCTTTTGCAGCAATTGCTGCCAATTTACCTCCTATTTCTTTATCCACAGATGACCATGTTGCAGAAGCACCATTTGCCATTGGTCCGGTAATACGTGACGAATCATATAAAGAAAGAACAGATGCCTGAATACGTGCATTTGTTCCACCCATTGAAACTTTAGACAAGTCATTACCTTCAATCTTGATAGGACGCCCTTCACGGGTCTTAACTAAAACTGATGCATAGTCATTTCCATCATAAAAAGTAGAAGCATACCAGTTTGCAATTCCAGGTGTAATTTCTTCAGGACGTACAACATAAGGGATAGCTTTATTTACAGGAGTTTCGCAGGCAGCCAATGAAGCAGCGGTAACACTGAAACCAAGAAATTTAAGAAAATCTCTACGGTTTGTTCCATTGTCTTTTGTCAGATTATTATCTCCTAAAAATTCCTCTACAGGTATTTGTTCAGCAAATTCATTATTCGCTTTTTGAACAAATTCAGGACTATTGTTTAACTCTTCTAATCCTTTCCAATATTTTGTTGTTGCCATATTTTTTTTGAAATTCTAAATTCTAATACTTAATTCTAATTGCGTTTTAAATGCTTAGTAGTGACATTTTCCGCACTCAATACCACCCATTTTAGCAACAGTAATTACTTGCTCCTCTTTTGGCAGGTTTTTGAATTTTTCCTTCAATTTTGCGTGTAAACTTTCATAGTAAGGATTGTCTTTCATTCCCGGTACTTCTGTTTTTCTGTGACAATCAATACACCAACCCATAGTTAAAGGGCTTACCTGCTGAACGGTGGTCATCGTTTTAACATCACCATGACAGTTAGCACAATCCTGTTTACCCACTTTTACGTGTTGAGCGTGACTAAAGAAAACAAAATCAGGAAGGTTATGAACTTTTGTCCAGATAATCGGACGTTGAGGTTTAGTATAAGCCCCTTTATCAGGATCCCAGCCAGCTGCTGCATAGATTTTAGCTATTTCAGCTGTTCCTTTCTCTCCGGAAGGTCCTTTGGAAATCCCTTTATGACAATTCATACAAACGTTTACAGTTGGTATACCTGCCGTTTTACCTTTTTCTACTCCTGAGTGACAGTATTGACAGTTAATTGCATTGTCTCCAGCGTGGATTTTATGAGAGAAAGCGATTGGTTGAGAAGGGTGATATCCTTCGTAAACACCAATTCCCATTAATGCATCCCATGTAGCAGATAAAACTCCACCTAATACGAACAACACAATAAGAGCCATGGTACGTTTGTGAGTTCCCATCCAAATCTTCAATTCTCTCCAAACTCCAACCTGTTCTATTTCTTCTAAACCTGATTTTTCTCTTTGTAGGTTTTTTAATGAATGAGATACTCCACGTAATACTCCTACTATTATAATAAGAAATGCAATAACTCCGATTAAAATGGCTAATGGGTTAACTCCTTTTTCTTCCGGTGCAGCTCCACCACCATCTGCATTCGTCACAACGGGTTTAACTTCTACCGGTGGTGCTTTAATGTAAGCTACTATCGCCTTTAATTCTTCGTCTTTTAAATCAGCAAAAACGGTCATTTGTGCACCATTGTTTTCTGCTAATATCTTGGTAGCGTAAGCATCACCACTTTTAATAACTTCATTATTGTTCTTAATCCATTTCATCAACCAGGCATCTCCGGGAGCACGGGAAGCAATACCTGCCAATCCGGGACCGGTTAATTTATTTGTGCCTAAACTGTGACAAACTGCACAGTTTTGCTTAAATAATTTTGCACCGTCTTGTGCCGAAACCGAATTAATACTAAAAATTATTGATAAAAACAGGAAGGAAAAAATTACCGGAATTTGTTTTTGCGACTTGGTGCACAGTGTATCCATATTGCTTTTTAACTATTTATCTCAGATGAAACCCTCTATTTTTGAGAGCGTTTTTTTTATTTGGGGGCAAATTTATAAGAAACATCAATTGTTAATGATAAAAAGTAGATTTATTTATCAAAAATAACTAATTTATAATTATTCTAAATAAGGAAAGGCTTTAAATACCAAAGCTGATGAGATGTTTGGTATTTTCATTATTTAATATTCCTCTTTCTACTGATAGTTAATTATTTAAATAGTTTTTAATAAATTTTCAGGTTTAAATCTTCGAAAAAGAAAAAAGTGATAAGTTTCGATTGTTCTTTTCAAACTAAAAAAACTTGTTGGCTGATTTATTTATTTAATATATTTGCCCTAACAAACTTAGTATTAATCTAAAACTATGAAAAAAAATCACACAAAAATTACTTTTGCCGCTCTGTTATGGATTGGCTCAAGTTTCTCAACAGAGCTTAAAGCTCTGTGTGCGGCACCATCTGCGCCCACTGCCCCTGACGTATCAGCAACCTACGGAAGTGGTGAGACAGAAAGTAGTGGTCTCCAGATAAATACTTCTCGTTTTTAATTTTAAAATGAGGAACCTTTCCTGCGAAAGGTTCCTCTTTTTTTTGCATACTTTTATTATCTTATTAACATTATTGTTTTTAAAATTTAAACAAAAAGATTTTGAACGGACTTTAATTATTCTTAATATTACAACATCAAAACAACAAAACTAAACTTATAAACTATGAAAAAAAACTACACAAACATTACTCTTGCCGCTCTATTGTTGATTGGCTCAAGTATCTCAACAGGGCTTAAAGCTCAGTGTGTGGCACCTGGTGCACCCACTGCCCCTGACGTATCGGCAACCTGCGGAAGCGGGGCAACACTTAATGCATCGGGTTCTTCCGGAACCTATGAATGGTATGATATGCCAAGTGGCGGAACATTATTAAGCAATAACGCTACTTATGTATCAGCTCCCTTAACAACTGCCGCTACCTATTATGTAGCAGCCACAACCTCTTCAGCAGAAACCATGATGCCTCTTCCTGCCCAGGGAACAACCTTTACAGGAAACGTAAGAGGGTATTATTTTACTGCTCCAGTTAATTTTACCATTACAGGGTTAAAAATCCCAGCTGATAATGCAGGACTGCAGAACATAGCAGTAGTAAGGTTCACTGCAGGTGCTCCTCCTTTATTTGCCACCACCACCAATTCGTTTAATGTTCTTTACATTACTCAAAACAATCCTTCCACCAGTATTCTTCCGGTAAGTATTGCAGTTACTGCGGGTGATATCATTGGAATACTTGGTAGTGCTGGTACAACTAATTCTTATGCTGCTTCTCCTGTCGGTTCAACAATAGCAGGTATGCCTATAACACTTGCCCGACTTGGTATGCAGTTTCCGCTTAACACCACTGCACCTCAGGACTTATGGACTGAAGCATCTGGAAATATCTCAAGAGTGGAAATGTATTATACCACCACCTGCCTCAGCCCTGTAACCACTGTAAATGTTTCCATTGACCCGATTCCTGTAGTAGCTACGTCTCCTTTAGCAAATGTATGCCTTGGAACAGGAACAACACTTACAGGAGCTGGTGCCACCACTTTTAACTGGATGCCGGGAAATCTATCCGGAACAAATGTTTCTGTTCTTCCACTTACTGCTACCACCTATACCGTTACCGGAACTGATCCATCAGGATGTTCGAACACCAATACTATTACCATAGGAATTAATTCATTGCCTGTAGTTTCTGCAGGAGCATCCATGAGTCCTATTTGTGAGGGGGATATGGAAACGCTTACAGGTAGCGGTGCTGCAACACTTAGCTGGGATAACGGAGTTACAGATGGAGTACCTTTTGCTGCAACTACCACCACCACTTACGTGGTTACCGGAACAGATGGCAATGGCTGTGTTAACTCAGCTTCCACCACAGTGGTTGTAAATACATTACCTGCCGTTTCTGCCAGTGCTTCTGCAACCACATTATGTGCCGGAGATATGGAAACCCTTACAGGTGGCGGGGCCAATTCTTACACCTGGACAAATGGGGTGAATGATGGTGTTGCCTTTGCTGCTTCTTCCACCACCACTTATACAGTAACCGGAACGGATGGTAACGGATGTATGAATACTGCTACTACCACAGTTAACGTTAATCCGCTTCCTGTGGTTTCCGGCTTTGCTTTATCTCCTGCAATATGTACAGGAGACGATGCAATACTTGTAGGAAGTGGAGCTAATACGTACACTTGGGATAACGGTGTGATGGACGGAGTGCCTTTTACTCCTGCTGCTACTGCTACTTATATGGTTACAGGTACTGACGGAAACGGTTGTGTAAATACAGCCACCACTACTGTTACTGTAAATTCTTTACCAACTATTACCATCAATGCCATTAACCCAATTTGCATTGGCGATATGGAAACGCTTTCAGGCGCTGGTGCAGCTTCTTATGTTTGGGATAACGGTGTAACAGACGGAGTAGCTTTTGCTGCTACTTCCACTAATACCTACATGGTTACCGGTATCGATGGAAATGGCTGTGTAAACACTGCCTCTACTACAGTTACTGTAAATTTACTTCCAATAGTGTCTGCCAATTCATCTAATAGCACACTTTGCGAAGGAGATATGGAAACACTTACAGGAGGCGGGGCTGCTTCTTATGCATGGGATAATGGTGTAACAGACGGGGTGGCTTTTGCAACTACCTCTACCACTACCTATATGGTGACCGGTACGGATGTTAACGGTTGTATGAGTACTGCGACTGTTGCTGTTACTGTTAATCCTTTACCAATTGTTGGTGCCAATGCTACTGCTAGTTCACTTTGTACTGGCGGAAGTGTAACACTTACCGGTAGCGGTGCTTCGGTATATTCATGGGACAACAGTGTTATGGACGGGGTAGCTTTTACTCCTGCAAATACCAATACTTACACAGTAATGGGTATGGATGGTAACGGCTGTATGAACACCGCTTCTGCAACAGTAACCGTTAATTCATTGCCAACTGTTACTTATTCTGAAACAATGACAATGGCTTGTGTTAACTGGGCTGCTTATACTTTAGCTGCGGGTTCTCCTGCTAACGGGGTGTACAGCGGTATGGGTGTTATGGGAACTTCTTTTGACCCTTCTATGGCTGGTGCCGGAACCTATTATGTTACTTATACCTTCACCGATGCTAACGGCTGCACAAGTGCTGATTCTTCTGCTATTACGGTAGATGCTTGTACAGGAATTCAAAACTTAACCAATACTTCTGCTTTAACAGTGTATCCTAACCCTAACAATGGTCAGTTTACCATCACTGCTGATGCAGAGGGTGTTTATGCCATTGTTAACCAATTGGGACAAACCATAAAATCGGTTCAGTTAACGGCTGCTAATAGCTATACCATGAACCTGG
This sequence comes from Bacteroidota bacterium, assembly GCA_947479085.1. Taxonomy (GTDB): domain Bacteria; phylum Bacteroidota; class Bacteroidia; order 2-12-FULL-35-15; family 2-12-FULL-35-15; genus 2-12-FULL-35-15. The sequence continues at coordinate 57,543 of CANJYB010000023.1, forward strand.
ACGGTATCAGTAATGGTATTTACTTTATTACCGGAATTAATGGAAATAAAGTAGTAAGACAAAAAGTAGTGGTTACCAAATAAACAAACCTTTTTAAATAATCTCTTCGAGCCCCCCTTTCAAATGAAAGGGGGGCTCGCTTTTTTTCCTTCTCTCTCTTTTGTTTGTTATTAACATTTGCCTTTTGAAACTTATTTCAAATAAAAATTGACCCCAAAGTTATATTGCTTAATATTACCAAACTGATTCATAAACCTAAACTCCTAAAAAATGAAAAAAACTTTACAAAAATTATTTTGCTCCATTGTGATAGTTGGTGCATTATTTCCATCTAGGCAGATGTCGGCACAGTGCGCTTTAGCCAATTATGCGGGGATAAGTGTACCAAGCAATGGCGGAGTTACAACAAATGGTATCTCCATTGGCACATCGTCTAACTACAGTCCGGGAACTTACACCTGGATGCCCGTTTTAGCCGGTGGAAGTTATGGAATATCCACTTGTGGTGCAGGTATGGATACCCAACTTTCTATTTATGACCCTTCTTCAACGTTGATTATATATAATGACGATAGTGGTCCTTTGTGTGCAGGACTCCAAGCTTCTGTTGATAATATTGTCCCCAACTTTACTGATTTTATCTCCGTACAGGTATCGCAATACAGCTGCCTTCCCGGAGGGACTGCTTCTATTAACGTGTATTTTCGTCAGAACGACAATCTTGCTTTTACTTCTTCTGCTGCTCCTTTGTGTTCGGGACAAACACTCTCTCTGTCAGCCACACCTGTTAATGTTGGCAGTATCCCGTTAGGATATGGAGACGCGGGTACATTTTCAGGAACCGGTGTTTCAGGTACTGTTTTTACAGCTCCTTCGGTAGGTGTTCCTACCAATTTTACCATTACTTATACCTTTGGTTATGTTGCCCACACTCAAACCATAACTGTTAATCCATTACCTTCGGTTGTTGCCAACGTTTCTGCTTCGGCTGTTTGTATAGGAGATATGGAAACACTTACCGGTGGAGGGGCTTCTTCTTATACATGGGACAATAGCGTAACAGACGGAGTGGCTTTTGCACCTGCTGCCACTGCTACTTACATGGTTACAGGGACGGATGGAAATGGTTGTATCAATACAGCTGCTACCACCGTTACTGTTAATTCACTTCCTGTTGTTTCTGCCAATGCTTCTGCCTCAACTGTATGTGCCGGAGACATGGAAACATTAACCGGAAGCGGGGCTAACTCTTATATATGGGATAACAGTGTAACGGATGGAGTGGCTTTTGCTCCTGCCGCCACTGCTACTTATATAGTGACAGGTACTGACGGAAATGGTTGTATCAATACTGCTACGACAACGGTAACTGTTAATTCTCTTCCTGCTGTTTCTGCTATTGCTTCCATGGGTACAGTATGTCAAGGAGATATGGAAACTCTCACAGGTAGCGGTGCTAATTCATACATCTGGGATAACAGCGTAACAGATGGGGTTGCTTTTGCTACTACTGCTACTACTACTTATATAGTGACAGGTACTGATGGAAACGGATGTATGAACACCGCTACAACAACTGTAACAGTTAATTCACTTCCTTCTGTTTCTGCCAATGCTTCTGCAGCCGCTCTTTGTATGGGTGATATGGAAACACTTACTGGTAGCGGTGCTAATTCCTACACCTGGGACAACAGCGTAACAGATGGGGTGGCTTTTGCTCCTGCTGCCACTGCTATTTATATGGTAATCGGTACAGACGGAAACGGATGTATGAATACGTTTACTATTATGGTTCCGGTTAACTCTTTACCTACTATTTTTGTTAACACTACTGCTATGTCTATTTGTATGGGCGATATGGAAACACTTACAGGTGGCGGTGCTACTTCTTATACTTGGGACAATAGTGTAACAGACGGAGTGGCTTTTGCTCCTGCTGCCACTGCTACTTATATGGTAACGGGAACTGACGGAAACGGTTGTATCAATACCGCAACAACAACAGTTACTGTTAATTCACTTCCAATAGTTTCTGCTAATACCACAGCAAATGAAATATGTTTTGGAGATATGGTAACATTAACCGGTGGGGGCGCAACTACGTATTCATGGGATAATGGAGTTACTGATGGTGTTGCATTTGCTCCTGTTTCTGCTACTTTAATTACCTATACTGTAATGGGGATGGATGGAAACGGCTGTATGAACACAGCAACTGTTAACGTAAATGTTAATCCTTTACCAACTGTTGGTGCCAATACTACTGCTAATTCTCTTTGTACTGGCGGAAGTGTAACACTTACCGGTAGCGGTGCTACTTCTTACTCATGGGACAAAAGCGTAACGGATGGAGTAGCTTTTGCTCCTGCTGCAACTGCTACTTACATGGTAACTGGAACTGACGGAAACGGATGTATGAACACCGCTTCTGCAACTGTAACCGTTAATTCATTGCCAACTGTTACTTATTCTGAAACAATGACAAT
>CANJYB010000024.1 GCA_947479085.1 Bacteroidota bacterium
CTATCGGAACATCCACCGGTATTAACTACAATTAACTTAACGCAATAATTACCTTCGGTGGCATAAGTATGGCCCGGAGAATTCAACAGCGAAGTATTGCTAAGGCCGGAAGAAGGGTCGTCAAAATTCCAGGAATAAAAACTTCCTCCGTACGTGCTATTTACAAAAGTAACTGCTGTGTTTGGAGAAACGATGGAAGATGGAGATATAGTAAAATGTGCTACAGGTGTTGTGTCCACATGTATCAACCCATTATAATAGGTGGTTCCCCAGCATCCGAAACTTTTGCAGGAAATCTGAACATTGTAATTACCCGGATTGGCATAACAATGCAACGGATCAGAATCATCGCCTGCCGCTCCATCACCAAAAAAATAAGTTACCGAATCGCAATTGGTGCCTGCCAGTTCATTGAACTGAATGCACAATGGTGCACATCCACTGGTTATATTGGCAGAGATTTGCGGAGTAGGTGTTGGAGCTATCACCACCGTTGCTATATCTGTATCGGTGCATCCTGATGTGGAACCGGTAACGGTGTAACTGGTGGTGGTATTGGGCGATGCAGTGGCTGTATTAGTTCCTGTAACAGTAACTCCTGAAGACCAGGTGTAAGAAGAAGCACCACTGGCCGTAAAGGTAGCCAAACCTCCCAGGCAGACCGTATCATCTGTTACCAGCACAGTAGGTGTGGCCAATGCCCCAACAAGGATGGTATCGGAATCGGTGCCGCACTGGGCCGTTACGGTTACAAAATAAGTTCCGGGTGAGTTAACCGTTATGCTTGGATTGGTACTGGTGGTACTCCACAAATAGCTGCCGGAGCCGCCTGTAGGTGTCAACACCAGACTTACTCCCGAACAAAGTGCAGTATCATTTCCCAATGCAATAGTGGGCGGAGCCACTATATTGACTACCACTGTAACTGTATCAACAGGTGGAATAAGGGTAGCACCATAGGTGATGGCGTTTACTGTATAAGTACCCGGGCCAGTAAAAATATGAAAAGGATGAAACAATGTAGAAGTATCAGCCAAACCAGTTGCAGGATTATCAAAGTTCCAGAAAACAGAATCGACTCCGGTGGTATCTGTTAATGAAAAATAAGTGGAATCGGTAACGCAGGTGTTAATAAAGGTAATGCCGGGCGCGTTAAAAAAAGATTGAATGATATTTGGCAAACCTCCCTGACCATTGAATCCGGCAAGAGGAACCGCCACATCCGTATAATTACAGGAAGTTCCTAAACCATTGGGATTGGCAATACATGACAAATCGCCCTGGCTCCACTTGGTACCGTATATTTTCCCATCTACGGCTAGTTGCAAAGCACCGTATCCAAAACCCGATGCGGCACTTCCGATAACAGTGGACGAAGCTATAATGGCTGCTGATGTAGGTAGGGTCATATTAAACTGAAGAATATCCAACGAGCTTTCTGAAGCTAAATAAAGTCTTCTTCCATCAGGCGAAAACTCTGCACCGTAAGGCAGGGTAAAACTTGGAGTAAACGTAAAGTCGTTGGTTAATGCTCCTGTAGTGGTATTAAAACTAAGCACATCCACCGTATTGATGTAATCCCAAACGTTCACCATTTTGTTACTCTGGCTGTTAATTTTCATGTACCCTACTCCATCGCTTGCCCCATCGGATGTTCCGGTGGCATAAGTAGATGCGGTAAGATTTACTCCCGCAGAGGTTACTGAATAAACCAGATACACATTGCCTCCCCATTGATGCGAAATGACCCAGTAATCCTGGTTATTGGCCTGTTTTACTGCAGTTACTTTTTCTGAAACAGGTGTATGTATGGGTACATTTTTCAAACTGGTAACATCTCCTAATCCTCCGGCCAGTGTCATGTCTACTTCGGAATAGCGCAACCCGTTAGAACCTCCCACAGCGGCAACTGTAAATATATAATAAATACTACTGCTGCCCGGCTTGGGAACTATGATGGCCGACTGAGAAGCACTCGGGTCACCCATCAAACCAAAACCATTTGGCATGGCTATATTCAGACGGTTATACACTGTTATTCCATCGGTATAAAACAATAAAGCACCTGCACTGGTGGAAATGGAAGCGCATCCTTCCTGGGTATAAAGCGCCCCGGTGGTAAGCGCTACCGGCGAACCACTGTTAAAATCGAGCGCAGCATTGTTTCCAAAAAACCAGAAATTTCCTTGCCCCTGGGCAAACACAAAAGATACCGAAACAAGCAATACGGCTGTCAGCAATAGTTTATTTTTCATGCGATAATTTTTTTAAACGTTTGTGAAAGTAGGTTTTTTTTTGATTGCTTACTTACAAGTACATCTTGCTTCTCATTTATACAGACGCAAAAAAAGGGGAAATGGTTGCATGGGGTTAGTACCCCACTCCTTAATCCCCTCCCCAAAGGAGAGGGGTAGCTGGTGAGCTTCTTAAAATACTGGAGAAGAGTCCTATAAAAAACCTACCCTTTCCACTAATGCATGAAAAACCAGCATTTGCTAACCGATTAAATTTGAATTTAGATTTAAAACAACTGTTACTTAACATATGAGGGGATAAACCGTTAACAAAATACTGCATTACTAGTGCAACAAAATAAATATTTACATTAATTTTAATTCAGTTAAATAGAACACATATAATATCCACTTTAATATAGTATTTGTTACACTAAACATTTTAAATATTAATTACAATATATACTTTGTTGTACTAAACAATTTAAATATTAATACTAATATTTTATCTGTTATGCAGAACATATTTAATATTATAGTAAATTTGTAATACGCTACACCAGCCAACGATGGTTTTGGAAAGAATTTAATCGTTAAGTAGTAGCTGAACACGCATTTTTTAAACTATATATTATCTGAAATGATTGTTAACTAACTTATTACTATGAAAACAATAAAAAGAACAATGCCCAGAAGCGATGAGGACAAAGCAATGGCCATTAACACAGCTAAAAGAGTAAAAGATTACATCCCACCAGCCAATATGCCGCTTACTTTAAGCACACAGGCATGGCTGGATTCGGTAGCTTTAACTTTAAGAAATGCTGACATGACCATAAGGATAGCCACCGTAAACCAAAAAAGCAATAAACTTTTGACTGATAAAGCTTTTGCAAAGGCAAAGATGTTTATCAGTCATTATTTCCAGGCATTTAATAATGGGGTGGACAGGGGGCTGTTTCATAAAAGCAATCGTGCTTTATTTGGGTTGGCTGCCAATAGTGATGCGGTGCCTGTATTAACATCAAAAGAAAACATACGCTACTGGGGAGGACAAATAGCTTCGGGAGATGCGGAAAGAATAGCACAGGGAGGAGCTGCGATGAGCAACCCATCTGCTGCTGAGGTAAAAGAAGCAGTGGACGATTTCATTTTAAAGAACAGTGCGCTGAATGCAAACATAGGAGTATTGAACGAAGCCAAAAGGGTACTGAAAAAATTGCGCCCGGAAATAAAAAGACTGATAAAACAGATATGGAACGAAGTGGAAGTGTATTGCACCAACCAAACGGCTTCGGCCAGGCGCAGTTATGGAAGACGATGGGGAATAGTGTATGTGTCGGATGTTATCAATACTATAAAAATATCGGTGGTAAATAAAACTAACGGTGAGCGCATTCCGAAAGCATTGATTACTGTTTTGCAAAGCAAGAAAAAATATACAGCCGATACGAATGGCAACCTGGCTATAAAAACGACTGTGAAGAAAAAAATAACATTGGATATTACGATGAAAGATTTTGAACCTGCGGAAGTGATTATTAAGTTCAATAAAAAGTTAGCTACTTATGTAGAAAGAATTGAATTGAACCCGATAGTAACTTTGGTTTAAATAGGAAATGTTTTGGGGGAGGGGGAAGATTTGTTTACTTTTGGTGGGGAAATAAAATGAATTTTGTTTGATTGTTATTAAACAAAAAAGAATAATACAATTAAAAACAAAATGAAGAAAAGGCATCTTTTATTTTTAATATTAATGGCTCTGTTTTACAACCAGATAATAATAGTTCAGGAAAGGCCTAATTAATGCTGGGAATTTGATGAATAGGTAAATCAATCCGCGAGATAATTCAGTTTAAAAGATATTATAAATTAAGAAAATGAAAAAAACATTTACAATTGTTACCCTATTATTCATTAGTATGAATATCCAAGCTCAGACCTGTGGTTATGATTCAACAGGCAGTTGCGGGACAACTAACTTAACAACTATTGGTACTAATGATGATACAATTACTTATTTTCAGTATCCGGCACCATTTGGAAACTATTTTACTTCCGGATCCGAGCAGCATATTTATCGTGTTGCTGAACTTAATGCTGCTGGGATGATTGGGGCCTCAAAAATTGATGGCCTTGGTTTTTATGTTGTGGATACTCTTGGGGGATTTACTAATTACCATGAATTTACTATTACAATGGGCTGCACCACAGACTCCTCATTTTTTGACACTTCCGATATTCAAGGTCTTGTACCTGTTTTTCCTTCTTCTAATCATCACGTTTCTATCGGTTGGAATTTTTTCCATTTCCCAACCTCCTATACTTGGGATGGAATTTCTAACCTGGTTGTAGGAACTTGTTTTAACATGGGTCCTCCTTATCCTTTCTGGACAGGAAATTGCTTATCCATTAACTCTTCGACTTCCTATTTATCCTCCATTTCCAAGGCTTCTGACGGGTCTGATCAATGCACCGACACGGCTCATTATTATTCCGCATATTATAAACATCCGATGATACAACTTAATTACTGTATGTCCACAATTGGAATAAATGAATTGGTAGGTGGTGCAGCCATCACAATATATCCTAACCCATTTACCAATCAAACCACAATTACTTTTAATGATAATCTAAAGCATACCATAAAAATCATGGATGTATTAGGTAAGGAAATAAAAACCATGGCTAACCTTCAAGGAAAGGAAATAACAATAGACAAAGGCGAAATGCATGCAGGGATTTATTTTCTGCAAATAACAGATCAGAATAAAAATGTGGTGAATAGGAAAATTGTAGTTGAATAAGATTTAAACAAGTAGAATTTCATTTTTTCCTTTGCAGGTGTTTTTTCACCTGCAAACAAAAGAAAGAAAAATACAGATGGCAAGTGTCAGCGTTTGTTGGTGAAAACACCAACAAAGGTTAAAGGAAAGAATGTTACTTTTGGGAAATGAAAAAACTATGTAGTTTAATTTTTGCTTTTATTATTATTCAAACAGGGAGTGCACAACCTAAAATTTTGCCACGTGCAAAAATTCTGTACAAAATTAAAATTAATACTTCTGAAAACACTACCTTACACAAAGGAACATTATATAGTGTTAATGATAGCAGTGTCGTTTTAATTACTGACCCAGATCGTCATGCTACTAAAAGGAATTCTGGTTCTGAAAAGAAGGTTATTGTTTCGGCCAATCAAATAGATTATATATTAATATGGAAAAAGAATAGAATGGGAAGATCTGTTTTGGCCTCAACTTGTATTGGAGGAATTATCGGTACCATAGTTGGTTATTCCACCGGTAACGACAAAACAGGTACCGTTTCATTTAATCCGGAAGAGAAAGCTCTTACCGGTTTTATAGGAGGTGCCATTCCTGGTGCTATCATAGGTTGTTTCATTGGTTCCTTTAAAATAAAGATACCGATAAATAAAAACATTGATATGCTTAAGAATAAAAGAGATTTCTTAGCTAGAAGAAGTGCTTTGGAAATGCCTTGATAAAAGTTTTGTATTTCAGCCTTTGTTCGTGTTTTTTTTAGCTGAAAAAGATAGAAGGAAAAAATACAAATGACAAGTGTCAGCGTTTGTTGGTGAAAACACCAACAAAGGCGAAATAGCTCTTTACTCCCATTCATCCCTACTAAAAGCCAACCATCAAATAAGTAACATCAAATCGTTTTATTTTCTACTTTTATCATCTTAAAAATAAAAACACAATGATTAAAAAACTTCTACCTATGATTTTAGTTTCAGCACTTGCAGCATGCAACGGTGGCGAGAAAAAAGAAACAACCGGCACTGCCTTAAAATATGTGCAGACCAGGAAATGCGATACTGTGGATACCTATTTCGGAACCAAAGTAGCTGACCCGTACCGCTGGCTGGAAGATGATAAAAGTGCAGAAACAGGAGATTGGGTAAAAGCTCAGAACAAGGTAACGTTTGATTACCTGGCCACTATTCCGTTTCGCGATAAAATAAAAGAACGCCTGACCAAGATATGGAACTTTGCCAAATGCAGTGCACCAAGCAAAAAGAAAAATTATTATTTCTACTCCAAAAATTCAGGAGTGCAAAACCAAAGCGTGCTGTATGTGCAGGAAGGATTAGCGGGCACACCTCGCATATTGCTTGACCCTAATACACTGGCGGCTGATGGTACCGCTTCATTGGGAAGCACTTCGGTAAGTAAAGATGCAAAGTACATGGCATATACCATTAACCGTGCGGGCAGCGACTGGGAAGAAATTTTTGTATTGGAAGTAGCTACCGGAAAACAACTGTCAGATAATATTAAATGGGTAAAGTTTTCTGACCTTGCCTGGAAAGGTGATGGATTCTATTATTCGGCTTACGATGCACCTGGCAAGGATGCACATACGCTTTCGAATAAAAATGAATTTCATAAAGTGTATTATCATAAAGTGGGCACTGAACAAGCCAAAGACGAATTGGTTTATCAGGACAAGGAACATGCACAACGTAATTTTTCAGCAGCCACTACCGAAGATCAAAAACTTTTATTGCTGTACGGTACAGAATCTACTTCCGGAACTTCGCTTGCTGTAAAGGATTTAAGCAAACCTAATTCTGCTTTTGTAACACTTGTAGATAATTTTGAAAACAATTATGGTGTGGTGGATAATGTAGGGAACGATTTATATGTGATAACAGATAAAGGTGCTCCTAAATACCAGTTATTGAAAATAGACATCACCAAAAAACCTGTATATGAAAACTGGGAAAAGATAATTCCTGAAAGCAATGATTTGCTGGAAAGTGTTTCGAACAGCAATGGAAAGTTTGTGGCTAAATATCTGAAAGATGTAACCAGCCGTTTATATATATTTGACAGAGCAGGAAAGAAAGAAAATGAAATTCAGTTGCCGGGCATTTGCAAGGTGGATGCCTTTGACAGTGACAAGGAAGATAGTCTTGCATTTTTTACTTACAAAACTTTTACCGCTCCTGATGTTATTTACAAATACAATATTGTAACCAATAAAATGAACATCTGGTTTAAACCCGAAATTGATTTTAAGAGCGATGACTACGAAACCAATCAGGTGTTCTACACCAGCAAGGATGGGCAAAAAATTCCAATGTTTATTACCAGCAAAAAAGGATTGGTGTTGGATGGAAATAACCCTTGTTTCCTTTTTGGTTATGGTGGATTCAACTCTTATTATTCACCCGAATTCAGAACCGACAGGGCTATCTTTTTAGAAAATGGCGGAGTGTATGCTATCCCGGGTTTACGTGGTGGGGGAGATTATGGTGAAGACTGGCACAAGGCTGGTACCAAATGCCAGAAACAAAATGTATTTAATGATTTTATTGCAGCAGGCGAATACCTGATAAAAGAAAAATATACCTCGCATGATAAACTGGCTATCCATGGTCGTTCCAATGGAGGTTTACTTATAGGTGCGGTAATGACGCAGCGCCCGGATTTAGCAAAAGTGGCTATTCCAACCGTTGGGGTAATGGACATGTTGCGTTATCATAAATTCACCATTGGCTGGGCGTGGGCAAGCGATTATGGTAAAAGTGATAACCAGGAAGAATTTAATTGTTTAATAAAATATTCCCCGCTTCATAATATTAAGGAAGCAGAATATCCGGCTACATTGGTTACCACTGGCGACCATGACGACCGTGTGGTTCCTGCTCATTCATTTAAGTTTATAGCAACCCTACAGGAAAAGCAAAAAGGTAACAACCCTGTGCTGGTAAGAATTGACACCAATGCAGGGCATGGTTCAGGTAAACCGACTTCCAAACAAATTGATGAATACAGCGACATCTGGAGTTTTGTATTTTATAATTTAGGGATGAAATATTAGGGTTCGGATAAAGAATAATTTAATTCATTATGGCAGAGTTAAAAACAAAAAAAACAAAAATGAGTGTTGAAGATTTCATCAACACCATTGAGGACGAACAAAAGCGAAAGGACAGTTTCACCATTTTAAAAATGATGGAGCAGGTTACAAAAGAAAAAGCTAAAATGTGGGGACCAAGTATTATTGGTTTTTGCGATGTTCATCTTAAATATGAAAGCGGAAGGGAACTGGATTGGTTCAAGATTGGGTTCTCTCCGCGCAAAGCAAATTTGACTTTGTATATTTCAGGTGCTGTTAACAGTCAAACTGAATTGATTAAAAAACTTGGAAAATATAAAACAAGTAAGGGTTGTTTATACATCAATAAACTTTCAGATATTGATCAGGACATACTGAAACAATTAATTGAAGAAGGTTTCAAGGAAAAGCCTTTTCATAAATGATGATAAGGTTCGTTCCGTAAAATAGTCATTGCCCTGTAAAGCTGCTCAACAAAAAATAACCTTACCATTTGGTGGGAAAAGGTCATTTTAGACAGGGCTATTTTACCATTGGCCCTTTTGTATACTTCTTCCGAAAAACCATAAGGTCCGCCTACCACAAATATTACATTCTTTATTCCTGAATTCATTTCCTTCTGGATAAAATCCGAGAAACCAACCGAATTGTGCTCCTTTCCGTTTTCATCCAGCAAAATTAGTTTATCTGAAGGCTGAACTCCTTTGAGTATCAACTCTCCCTCCTTCTGCTTTTGTTGTTCAATGCTCAGGGCTTTTGTATTTTTAAGTGCAGGAATAACAATGGTTTCGAACGAAATATAGTGTTTAAGCCTTTGTTCATAGACCGTGTAACCTTTAATTATATAATCGTCTTCTGTTTTTCCATTCAGGATAAGTGTTATTTTCATCTTTTAATTAGTATTTCGATGTAAAAAAACTATATTTTTGCTTCAGATTTACATTTAAGGCAAATTATTATTCACAGTATGGCTTAATAATTGCATAAATCCGGAAAACAAAATTAACAATGAAAACCAAATCGCTGCTTATATTATTTATCATTTCCTTTTCCCTTTTATCTTTCAGGATAGATGTGATAGATGATGTTGCTTCAGCCATCCGCTCGGGTAACCCGAAAAACATTTCGAACTATTTTATTGAACACATCGATATGAAAATAATCGATAAGGAAGATGTGTACAGTAAACAACAGGCCGAGATGATTTTAAAAGATTTTTTTGACAAACATTCGGTTAAATCATATACCGTTGCTCATAAAAGCGAACCTAAAAATGGTTCTCAATATGTTATCGGAACATTGGATACTTCTAATGGGAAATTCAGAACCTACTTCTTAATAAAAACTACTGGAGACAAAACGCTGGTTCAGCAATTCAGAATTGAAAATGAGTAAACAGTTATTACCCGAACGTATTTACCATTTCAATATTAATCAATTTATTTCCTCCGCATTAGCCGAAGATATGGGTGATGGTGACCATACATCCCTGGCCTGTATTCCTCATTCAGCAAAAGGTAAAGCACAATTACTGGTAAAAGAAAACGGTATCCTTGCGGGAGTTAAATTGGCTAAAGAAATTTTTAAATACGTTGATAAAACCTTAAAGGTAACCGTATTCATCAAGGATGGAAGTAGTATTAAAATTGGAGATATTGTATTAACTGTTGCAGGGAAATCTCAATCCATCCTGCTTGCAGAACGCCTTGTTTTAAACTGTATGCAGCGAATGAGCGGTATTGCCACTAAAACAAATAACCTGGTAAAACTTTGTGTAGATACCCATACAAAAGTAATAGATACCCGTAAAACAACACCCACCATCCGTGGTCTTGAAAAATGGGCTGTGGTTATTGGTGGAGGAGCCAATCACCGAATTGGCTTATATGATATGATTATGATTAAAGATAATCATATTGACTATGCCGGAGGAATAAAACAAGCAATTGATGCTGCCAATAGTTATTTAAAAACAAAGAAGAAAAAACTTAAAATAGAAGTTGAAGCCCGCAATTTAGATGAAGTAAAACAAATACTTGCTATAGGAAATATTCATCGGATTATGTTGGATAATTTTTCTATTACTGATACAAAAAAGGCTGTGCAACTAATTAACCGAAAGTATGAAACGGAATCATCAGGTGGAATAACTGAAAAAACAATTGCTGCCTATGCAAAATGTGGGGTTGACTTTATTTCGGTTGGAGCGCTCACGCATAATATTAAAAGCCTTGATTTAAGTTTAAAAGCAATATAATATGCGGCATAAACATATTAAAAGATACATACATTTCCGTCCTGTTTATAGTTTAATAAAAGCAAGTAAAAAAATTGTTTTGCCCGGATTTGAAGGATTATCCTTTTATATTGTTTCTAAATTTTTTTTTAAGGGGATTCAAAACGGAACACTAAATATAAGGGCTTCGTCATTATCGTTCAGTTTCTTCCTGGCTTTGTTTCCAGCTGTTATTTTTCTTTTTACTCTTATCCCCTATATTCCTATTGCACATTTCAAAGAAAATCTTTTTATGTTGATGCAAAACATGATGCCTAAGTCTGCTTTCGAAGCAACCAAGGATACCATAGTAGATATTATTCAAAAAAGAAGAGGGGGCTTATTATCGATAGGTTTTTTCTCTGCGTTATATTTTTCCACCAATGGATTTAATGCAATGATAAACGCATTTAATGAAACTTATCATGAACTGGAAGCAAGGAACGTATGGCAACAGCGTTTGGTTTCTCTTTTTATGCTTATCATTTCCGTACTATTAATTACAATTACTATCTCCCTTTATATTGGAACGGAATACGGTTTAAAACATTTATCACACACTCATAGAGTATTATACTATGTATTACATTCCCTTAAATGGCTGATTTTATTCGGGCTTTGTTATTCCATCATTTCCTTTAATTACTACATGGGCCCAAAAAGAAAAAAGGGTTGGAGTTTTTTTTCTGCCGGCTCCATGTTTGCAACCATACTTATTATACTTGCAACGATTACATTTTCTTACTATGTAAATAACTTCGGGAAGTACAACAAACTATATGGTTCTATTGGTTCTCTTATAGTGGTAATGATGATTATTTATATCAACTCCCTGATTCTTCTTTTAGGGTTTGACTTGAATGCAAGTATTCATCATGCAAAAAAACACCATGAATCTTTAAACAGATTAAGGCCGGTTAAATAATATCGCGTTTATCGTTATTGGTATCTCGCTTTCGTTTTGCTGCCCTTCTTCGCATTCTTACATTCATCATTTCCACAAAGAATGAAAACGCAATGGATATGTAAACAAATTTTTTATCTACTTCCTGATGGAAGGCCTCTAATACCAACATAACTCCAATCATTAACAAAAACGACAATGCGAGAATTTTAATTGTTGGATTGTCGTTAATAAAGTCACTTACTTTACCTGAAAACAGAATCATAATTATCATTGCTATTATTACGGCAGCAATCATAATTAATAAATTACTTACTAATCCCACAGCAGTTAATATTGAATCGAAAGAAAAAACAATATCTATTAAAACTATCTGCAATACTATAGCGTTAAAACTTTCCTTCTTTAATTTTATTCCTTCTTCATCATAACCTTCAACCTTGTTGTGCAATTCAATTGTTGTTTTATAAAGTAAAAAAACACCACCCCCAAATAAGATTAAATCTCTTCCGGTAACGCCAAAATCAGAAATAGTAAACAATGCATCTTTCAACCCGGCAATCCAGCTGATGCTGAAAAGTAATACTACTCGCATAATAAGAGCCAGCATCAAACCAATAGTCCTTGCCTTTCCCTGCTGTGATTTGGGCAATTTGCCGGAAACAATAGAAATGAAAATTATGTTGTCAATTCCCAGGACAATCTCCAGCACTGATAAAGTAAGTAAACTAATTAAAGAACCGATGGAAAACAGTTCATGAAAATCCTGTGCTAAATGCATATTTTTATTATTTCTGCAAAAATACAGAGATTTTATCCAATTCTATGAAATTTTTTCTCGTTGTAAAACAGCGCTTTATAAATTATTTTAGTACTATGTGATACAAGGTACTACATTTTATATATATCTTTGCATCGTCAAATAGAAATAGTTGATTCGAGTAACATGTAAATTGATAAAAAATAAATTTTAAATAAATAATTACAATGAATATAGAAAACACAAAAGCACAAATGAAAAAAGGTGTACTTGAGTTTTGTATTTTATCAGTGCTATCAAGCGGTGATCAATATCCTTCAGAAATAATTGAGAAGATGAAGGAAGCAAAACTTATAGTAGTGGAAGGAACACTTTACCCTTTACTGATGCGATTAAAAAATGATGGATTGCTAAGTTACAGATGGGAAGAATCTTTATCAGGACCTCCCCGGAAATATTATAAGTTAACACCGGTAGGTAAACAATATCTGAAAGAATTAAAAACTACCTGGACAGAATTAGTAAATGCAGTAAATAAAACAATAGAAAAGAGATAATTTCATAAACAAACGAAATAAATAAAATTAAAACCAAAAACTAACAACATGAACCGTACAATAACAATGAACTTAAGTGGCATTATTTTTCATATAGAAGAAGATGCGTATGACATACTCAATAAATATTTGAGTACTATTAAAGGATACTTTAAAGATTCCGAAGGTCGTGATGAAATAATGAATGACATTGAAGCGCGAATAGCCGAAATGTTACAGGAAAAAGTAAGTAAAGCCAAACAAGCTGTTTTACTTAGTGATGTGGAAGCTGTAATATCAGTAATGGGCAAACCAGAAGATTTTGCTGGAGATACACAGGATTCGGAAAAGAAAAACACAAGTGATTCTTCTTCGGAAGAGAATAAGTTTTCTTATCCGAATAACAAAAGAAGAAGAGTGTTCAGGGATGAAGACAATAAAATCCTTGGAGGAGTATGTGCTGGAGTGGCTAACTATTTTGATTTTGACCCCATCTGGATAAGGGGTGCATTTGCAATCAGTTTTTTTGCTTTTGGTTCCGGATTTCTACTTTACATTATACTATGGATTATAATTCCTAAAGCAAAAACCACCGCAGAAAAACTGGAAATGCATGGGGAAAAAGTGGATGTTAACAATATAGGGAAAGCTGTAAACGATGAGTTTGAAGATTTCAAAAAAAGAATGAATGAATTTGGTGATAAAGCTAAATCTCCGGAAACAAAAGAACGAATAAGAACGACAGCACAGAAAGCTACCGATTTTATTGGTGATGTATTTCACAACATGATTCATGTTTTTGGAAAAATAATTGCCTTCCTACTGGTGTTTCTTGGCATCGCCTTAATGGTAGGTTTATTAGCTACCATTTTTGGAAGAGGAACAATTTCTGTATTTAATTCACCAACCAGCAATATTCATTTCTCTATTTATGAATTCAGTTCTGCTGTATTGCCGAACGGAATGCCCATTGCTTTAATAATTATCGCGCTTATTCTTTTCTTTGGTGTGCCATTGTTATCACTTATTTATGCCGGTATCCGGCACTTGTTTGGTATTAAACATAAAAACAGGATAGTAAAATATACTGCAAATACGCTTTGGTTAGTTGGTTTAGGACTGGTTCTATATATTGGTTTCGAAATTGGAAATGATTTTTCGGAAGAAACATCTGTTAAACAAAAAATTGAAATAACCCAACCCACCGGAAGTGTTTTACACCTTGATTTGAAACCTATGCCGGATGATGATATTGATCTTACTTATAATTACCGTCACCATAAAAAAGTAAAGTTAGGAGACTGGACCATGATGTCGAAAGATGAAAACAAATTCAGTATTGGATACCCTATTATGGATATTGTAAAAAGTGAAACAGATAGTTTTCAATTAGTAGTTGTAAAATCTGCCAATGGATATGACAAAAAAGAAGCTGCCTGGAGAGCAAAGAATATTGAATATTTCATTACGCAAAAAGATTCTTCCATTCTTTTTAATAGCTTTTTTGATATTAATACCGTGGATAAACTTCGTGCACAGGATGTAAAAATAATTCTTAAAGTGCCGGTAAATAAAGTAATTTACCTTAGCAAGCGGATGGAAAGAATTATTTTTGACATTCATAATATAAACGATGCAATAGATAATGACATGGTAAACCGCAGATGGATAATGACCAATAGCGATTTGGAATGTATTGATTGTAATGGTTTAGAAACTGTAAATAAAAACAAAAGCGATAATACACCGACTCCTGCTTCTACAGAAGAAACAAAAAAATAATTTAACAATGTTGTAACTTTTAATAAATATCAATCGTCATACATACAAACAAATAAAACAACAAACCAAATGAAAAAATTAATTCTAATTATGGCTATAGTACTGACAGGCTCAGTAATAGTTAACGCAGGCAACGGAACAAAAATCAATAATGTTCTTTCAAAACATCTCCAGGTTCCTAACTATTTAAAAGGGGAAAAACTGAACGAAAAGGTTAATGTTCAATTTAAAATTAACGCAGAAGGTAAAGCGACTGTAATGAACATAAAAACTGAAAACCCGGGACTAAAGAATTACATACAAGAGCAATTACCAAAAATTGCTTTTGATAATGTGAACGATAAACCAGAGGAAGTTTATTTTGTTGACATAAATTTTAAAGTACTGTAACTTTCTGTTAATGTCAATCGTCTTACCTTTGATTGACAGTAAAAAAAATCTTTCCGAGGGGTAAATAAAATTCGTGCAAAGAAAATTAAGGGGAACAAGTTTGTAGCATTTCTTGTTCCCCGCCCCTTTCCTACATTAAAAAAATAACCTTTACGAATTTACAAATTCAGCTTTATTAAAAGCAATTTGTAAATTCGTTTTTTTTATGCGTTATTTGTATTCTGATTTTAACTAAAACAATCTTACATTTTATGAAATACTTATTTTTATTTTCAGTTCTTCTTTTTCTTAGCAATTCAAACTTTGCACAGGACACCATTGTTAAACTCGATGGAAGTAAAATAGCCGCTAAGGTTATTGAAATCAATTCTTCGGATGTGAAGTATAAAAAATTCTCAATGCCGGACGGACCGACTTATGTGGAAAGTAAAAACAAAATTAGATTAATAAGATATTCGAATGGTAACCGGGATATTTTTGTTTCTGACGAAAAACAGGAAGAAAAAGCACCTGAGGTAGTGGTAAAGGATGATACCTACTATACTCCTCCGCCTGCACCCGTTTCTCTCAAGATAGAAGGGTATGACAGGCATTATAGTTAAAAGGAAAGTTCGATAGTGGAAGATGAAATGTATGGAATTCTTCTGCAAACAAAAGATAAAAAAATAATGCCTTTAGTAAAAAAAGCAAAGCATGCTAAAAAATTACAAAACATTGCTTATGGAACTTTTTTATTTGGAGCCGGTGCAACTATTTCAGTTCCTTTGTTTATTGTTTATGCCTATAATTACAATAATAATATAGGAACACAATTTACGCAATCGGAAAGAAACAAATATGGTATTTTGTCTATTGTAAGTATGGCTGGCACAATTGCATGCCCTATTACTGCTGGATATTTTTCAAATAAAAGAAAAGGGTATAACGAACAGGCTGTTCAACTTTATAACCAGAAATATTAATTTGTATTTTATTATTTTTTATTCTATTTTTGAAATCGCAAATAATAACAACAACTATTTTTTTTCAAAAAACTACATTTATAAACTATTCCTAATACCTCATTTTGCATGAAGAAACTACTACCCACTATTTTTAATTTGAATGCCCCATTAACTCTAAAACCAATTTCGTTTGATTTAAACTTTACTATCTAAATTATCCGGGATTAGATTTGATGAAAAAAAACTCATTGGTTTAATATAATCCATCCCGGCTTCTGCCATAGCTCAGGAGTGTTTGCCTGCTATAATTACTAATTGCTAAAGGTGTTTACCCTTTGGGCCTGGCGGAGTTTTTTGTTTACTTAAACAGAAATCTTAAATGGAAAAGTGGGAAATTGTTTTTACAATTGAGTTTATTCATAATGGAAATTCGCCTGAAAACGAGAGCGATTTCGAACGTGCTGCTAACCCAAATGCAGCTGAATTAACTTTTCGTTTTCCTATAGATGCTGACACTGCAAATAAAATTAAAACCGGAGAAATAAAACTTGTACCAAATGCAAAAATTGTAACAACAGCTGAAACTATTGAAAAAGAAGAGCCGAAAAAGAAAAAGATTATTTTAGAAAATTCGCAAAAAAGAAAAGAAACAGAAGCACAGGAGATTATATACGTAAAGTCGGATAATATTTATTCGGACGTTTATACAACTGATAATGATTTTATCACTCTGTCAAAAAATCTGAAAGAAACAGAAAAGTATTTTGATTCCGCCCTGTTTTTAAGGGTTCACAGAAGTTATCTAATTAATAAATGTCGGATAAAAAGCCACAGCAAAACCCCTGGAAAGTATGTTATATTGGATAACGACATAAAAATAAATATAGGCAAAACGCGTAAGGAAGCATTTTTTAAAGAGATGAAATTCTAAAAAATGTGTCGTTCACAAGTTTTGGTGTCCGTTCACAAGTTTTGGTGTCCTTTTGCTATTTTATATAATTATGTTTACACCATAATTTCGGAATCGTTCTTAAAAATACAGACAGACAGAGGGTTTGGGAGGAGGAAGAAAAAGGTTAAAGTCAGAGTATGCACCTTTTTCTTCAAAGTGTGAACCTTTTTCGTGAAAGTATGCAAACTATTGATAAAAGTTTGCACTCTTTCGTTCAAAGTATGCAACCAATTGAAAATAGTTTGCACACTTTCGGGCAAAGTATGCAAACTATTGATAAAAGTATGCAAACAATTCGTCAAAGTATGCACACTTTCGTTCAAAAGGTGCAATGTTTGGTAAAAAAGGTGCACACTCTGAAAAATAAAGTTCAGTACCTGGTAAAATTGAAACATACTATATAGTAATGGATGTTTCCCTGAAATGAAAAGCTGAACTGTTTATATAAATGACTTTACCTTTTGAATGAAGTTATTTACCAATTAGTTTACTAAGAATACCAATAAATTAAAAAAAATAATAATTAATTAAAAACAAAAACAAATGAAAACCATTGTCAATTGCCTTCGCGAATTCGCAGGCTTAAAAGAAGCAGAACAACCCATCTATATGTATAGAATGGGTGCAGCATTAACTACTAATACACTCATCTTTCCGGATATTCCTTATGCGGGAAGTGTGATTACTACTCATGCAGGCACATTAGGAGGCTTGCTTGCTCTCAAAGACAGCAGTGATACAGCAATGTCAAGTTATCTTACAGAATTGGCCACATGTGTACAAATGGTTGAAAAAAACTATGACGATATTGACCTGGTTGCACAAGGCGATGCAGAAATAGTAGCTAAAGCAGGTGTAAGAGGAACAAGTGTAAACACCACAAGAACAGGAAGTCCATCTGTTCCTGAAAATTTAAAGTACGCATTTGCTGACAATGCAGGGGAAATGTTGATAAGCTATGATGCCGACAAATTGGCTTACGGAGCAGTAATAGTAACTTATACAGACGAAGCGATAACAGTTGTAAAAAGCGGGAATACACAATTAAAAATAACTACTCCGGAGGGTAAAATTATTTTTGTTGATATTTCAACAACTATAAAAACAACAATTCAAAACTTGTTAAAAAAATCAGAAATAATGTCGGTTGTAGCTTTGTTTAATCCTAACGGTATATCGCCTGTGGCGAGTCCTAGTTCGGTAGTGGTGCCTAAATAAGTTTCAAGTTTTAAGTTTTAAGTTAAAAAAGCTTCGCAGAAATGCGGGGCTTTTTTTGTTTTCTTTTTTTAACCACAAAGAACACAAAGGGATTACACAAAGTTCGCTAAGGAAAAAAACTTTGTGTTCTTTGTGTATCTTTTCTTTGTGAACTTTGTGGTTAATCTTTAAGGGCTTTTTTGTTTTTATTAATTATTAATGTAGTTTTGCTCTTGATTAAATAAAATTTCTTGAAAACAGCCATCCTTCTCCTCTTTACTGTTTTATTATCTGCAAAAATTTCTTTTTCGCAAGACACTTTATTAATGCGAAACAATACCATTATTTTAGCAAAAGTGCTCGAAGTGCTTCCTACGGAGGTAAAATACAATTGGAGCGTTACAAAAAATGGAATTACAAACAGTTTCAGGGATTCCGTTGTTTATACAGCGGGAGTTACGGGAAAATATAACCTTAACTATTAATTCCTTTCCCCACACCTAAAAGCAGTTATTCTTTTCCTTATATTTGTAGAATAGATTAAAAAAACATTCGTTATGTCAAAATCAGAAGAAACAGCCATAGGAAAAACAAAAGTTTCCGAATATATACAGATAGTATTAAACGATTACCGCATAGCCTGCGAAAGCCGTGAAGCCAGCCTTATGGGCCGGAGAGAAGTGCTTACCGGTAAAGCCAAGTTCGGGATATTTGGTGATGGGAAAGAACTGGCACAGCTTGCCATGGCAAAAGTGTTTCAAAACGGTGATTTCCGTTCGGGCTATTACCGCGACCAAACCTTTATGTTTGCTACCGATAACCTTACTTTGCAGGAATGGTTTGCCGGTCTTTACGGCCATACGGATGCTGATGCAGAACCTATGAGTGCAGGCCGACAAATGGGAGGACACTTTGCAACCCGCAGTATTAATGCTGACGGAACATGGAGGGATTTGATGAAACAAAAAAATTCTTCTTCCGATATTTCTCCAACAGGTGGGCAAATGCCTCGTTTGGTTGGCCTGGCATTGGCTTCCAAACATTTTAAAAACAATCCAGAATTACAGGCAGAACAGTTTCATAAGTTTTCTGACAAAGGAAACGAGATAGCTTTTGGAACCATTGGCGATGCCAGTACTTCCGAAGGTTTGTTTTGGGAATCGATAAATGCAGCAGGTGTAATGCAGATACCTATGCTGGTTTCTGTATGGGATGATGGTCATGGAATATCAGTTCCTAAAAAATATCAGACTACCAAGGAAAGTATTTCGGAAGCATTGAAAGGCTTTCAGAGAGAAAACGGAAGTAACGGATACGAAATATTTAAAACCAAAGGCTGGGATTATGTTCATTTATGTGAAACATACGAGAAGGCAGCTAAAGTTTGCAGAGAACAACATGTTCCTGTTTTAGTGCATGTGGAAGAAGTAACACAACCTCAAGGACACAGTACATCCGGTTCTCACGAACGTTATAAATCAAAAGAACGCCTGCAATGGGAAACCGATTTTGATGGTATAAAAAAGATGCGTGAGTTTATTTTAAAGAACAAACT
Source organism: Bacteroidota bacterium (assembly GCA_947479085.1). Taxonomy (GTDB): domain Bacteria; phylum Bacteroidota; class Bacteroidia; order 2-12-FULL-35-15; family 2-12-FULL-35-15; genus 2-12-FULL-35-15. The sequence continues at coordinate 19,404 of CANJYB010000024.1, forward strand.
GGCTGCTGAAGAAACGTTAAACGAAATGGAAGAAAGTGCAAAGAAAGTGGTTCGCGAAGCCAAAGCAGCTGCCTGGAACGCTTATCTTTCTCCTATTAAAAATGAACTGAAAGAAGTAAATGCATTGATGGACGAAATAGCTTCGCAATCAGAAAATGCAAGTTTTATTTCAAAAATAAAAAATGATTTGTATTCTATCTTAGAACCAAACAGAAGAGATATTATAGTTGCCGCAAAAAGTGTGTTGCGACTAACAAGGAATGAAAACATAGTTGCAAAAAAACAATTATCCGATTGGTTAAGCGAATCTAAACTGGCGAATCATGACAGGTATAGTTCTTACTTGCAAAGCGAATCGGAGATGAATGCTTTAAATGTAAAACATGTTAATGCAGCATTTGAAGGCGAAGAAAAAATGGTGGACGGAAGAGAATTGCTGAGAGAAAACTTTGATGCCATTCTTGCCAAATACCCTGAAGTAGTAATATTTGGTGAAGATTCAGGCAAGATAGGAGGAGTTAACCAGGGACTGGAAGGCTTGCAGGCAAAGTATGGTGAGATAAGAGTTTTTGATACAGGAATAAGAGAAGCTACCATCATGGGACAAGCAATAGGTTTGGCAATGCGTGGAATAAGACCCATTGCAGAGATTCAATACCTTGATTATTTATTGTATGCTTTGCAAATAATGAGCGATGATTTGGCAACTGTTCAGTACAGAACCAAAGGTGCGCAAAAAGCCCCTGTAATCATCAGAACAAGAGGACATCGTTTGGAAGGTATTTGGCACAGCGGTTCGCCAATGGGAATGATTATTAATACCATTCGCGGAATTCATGTTTGTGTTCCAAGAAATATGCAACAGGCTGCAGGGTTTTACAATACCCTTTTGGCAGCCGATGAACCTGCATTGGTTATTGAACCACTGAATGGTTATCGTTTAAAAGAAAAACAACCCTCCAATTTGGGTGAATATAAAACTCCGCTTGGTATGGTGGAAACTATCAATGAAGGAACGGATGTAACACTGGTTACTTATGGCTCCTGCTGTCGTATTGCAATGGAAGCTGTTAAAATGCTTACCGAAACAGGGATTTCAGTAGAAGTAATAGATGTACAAACTTTACTTCCTTTTGATTTAAATCATTCCATTGTTGAATCAGTAAAGAAAACAAGTCGTTTGGTAGTGCTTGATGAAGATGTTCCCGGAGGAGCAAGTGCTTATATTTTGCAAAAGGTTTTAGAAGAGCAAAAAGCATATAAATATTTGGATTCTGAACCGACTACTATTTCAGCAAAAGACCATCGTCCGGCTTATGGAAGTGATGGAGATTACTTTTCGAAACCAAGTGCAGATGATGTGTTTGATGTAGTTTATGAATTGATGCAGGAAACAAACCCTGGTAAGTTTCCTGGGATTTATTAATTAAAAAAAATAATTCGTGTTTTTGGAAATGATCGTCCGGAAGCAATTCCCCTCTTGAGAGGGGGTAGGGGGTGTGTCATTAGAAAAGATGAACCGAAGAATTATTCCATACAATCCAAACTTAAAACAGCTTGCCAGAGATCTTCGCAATAATAGTACTTTGGGAGAAATCATCTTATGGAAAAAATTAAAAGGCAAACAGTTCTTTGGTTACGATTTCCATCGGCAAAAACCTTTGTTAGAATTTATAGTTGATTTTTATTGTGCTGAATTAAATCTGGTTATTGAAATTGATGGGTATAGTCATCATAATGAAGATGCTTATTTTAAAGATATAAAAAAACAAAAAGAGTTGGAACAATACGACCTTCACTTTTTAAGATTCACAGATCAAGAAATAAAAACTCAAATGCAAAATGTATTAAGGGCAATAGAAATTTATATAAATGATTATGAACAACACACCCCTACCCCCTCTCAAGAGGGGAATGGCGCAACCTAACAACATCGGAATAATTTTAACTTATATTATTCCTAATTTAAAAGAATATTAAAAGAAAGAAACATCAAAATCCGCAGACACTAATTCCCCTCTTGAGAGGGGCTAGGGGTGTGTAACTAAGAACAAATGAAACCAACCACCGAATCTTCATCCAAATACAATTCACTCGAAAAAATGAGTGTAAAGGAATTACTTAAAAGTATCAATAAAGAGGATAAAACCGTTCCTCTTGCAATTGAAAAAACACTTCCTAAAATAGAAAAGCTGGTAAATGTAATTGTAAAACAAATGAAACAAGGTGGACGTTTGTTTTATATTGGAGCTGGCACAAGCGGAAGGTTAGGAATAGTTGATGCCAGCGAATGCCCTCCTACCTATGGAGTGCCTCAGGGAATGGTTATTGGATTAATTGCCGGTGGAGACAGGGCAATAAGAAAGGCAGTTGAATTTGCAGAAGACGATACTGAACAGGGCTGGAAAGATTTAAAAGAACATAAGATAAATTCTAAAGATGTGGTCATCGGGATTGCAGCATCAGGTTCAACTCCTTATGTTATTGGGGCTTTGGAGCAATGCAATAAAAATAATATTACAACAGGATGCATCGTTTGCAACTTAGGAAGTAATGTTGCCAAGGTTGCGAAACATAAAATTGAAGTGGTCGTAGGCCCTGAATTTGTTACCGGAAGTACTAGAATGAAGTCAGGTACGGCACAAAAATTAATTTTAAATATGATTTCCACTTCTGTAATGATAAAAATGGGAAGAGTGAAAGGAAATAAAATGGTGGACATGCAGCTAAGTAATAATAAACTGGTGGACAGAGGAACAAAAATGATTGCTGACGAATTAAAAATAGCGTACAATAAAGCAAACGATTTATTGAACCAATACGGTAGTGTTAGAAAAGCTGTAGATGCTTATAAAACAGTAGTTACAATTCCTTCAAAAAGAAAAACCCGCTCTTCTTAATATTTAATTCCCTTGTAAAATTGTTTTGTCACTTACAGAATTGTAATTTTGTATTTGGAAATAATTTTATTACAAATGCTTTACAAAGGAAGAAATAAACATTCGCAGGAAGAACTTGAAGACTATATAGAAGAGTTAAGGGAAATCATTTTTGATGCTGAATTGAGACTGAAAGAAAAAAACAAAGTACACCAGGAACTTGTTGAACTTACCAGGGATATTCATAACTCCTGTATCGACCTGGAAAAGAATCCTACTGAAATTGAATGTTTAAAGGTAGTAGAAAACATTAAAAAATACCTGGAGGGATTTGCTCACGATAATAAACTCGAACTTTAACTTTTAGATTTTGAAACCATGCAGGATATAGAACCCTATTATAACTGGCGACATCATTATATTGCATCTGAAGATGAACGTTCTCCTTTTTATGAAAGGGAGTATAGCGAATTTGAATATACTAATGCCATATACAATTACCTGATACATCCCCAATGGGATGATATCAACTCCCCTACCTTATACATTAAAATTCTTTCTGTTGATTATGACCAGAAGTTTGCAATCATTGAAATGATAGGCGAATGGAATGATTGCATCAATAATGATATAATGACCTTGAAAAGGGATATCATTGAACCAATCATGGAACATGGGATAAATAAATTTATATTAATTGGCGAAAACATACTGAACTTTCATGCTTCTGATGATTGTTATTATGAAGAATGGTTTGAGGAAGTAGAAGACGGCTGGATAGCATTCCTAAATTTCAGGAAACATGTATTAGATGAATTTCAACAGGCAAATATTGATTATTATATTGTTTCAGGAGGCCAGTTGAATGATATTGCCTGGCGCACTTCTTCCCCGCAACAATTATTTGAAAAGGTAGAGCTCTTCGTTCAAAAAAGAATCGGAGCCTGATGAATAAATTAATAGGTATTGTTTTTTTCTGTTTTATTCATCACTTTATTTTTTCCCAAATAGACACACTTGAATTTCAGAAAGGATATCCCGATTTGAAAAGCGATGCACTTACCCAATTAAAAAACTATCCTTCTCCCAGGTATGTACCCAATAATAATTTTTTGCGATTATATAATTGGATGAGTCCTTATTATGCAGGAGGTGCAGGACAACCGGGAATTAAAATACCGGATGGAATAAAAAGAGGAGCAGAAATACAGGAAGAATTGGCACTTAACTGGAACTATAATCTTGTTATTTCCAATCCGAGAATTGCTCCTAATGAAAAGGCACTTGCAGACCCTAACAATGCACTTTCTTCCTTTATTAATCTCGCCAATAAGCATCCTGAAATTCCTTTAAGTGTCACCATTTTCTGGACACAAATACGACCTGACCTCTTTGGTGGCGATTATTATGAGCCCAATATTATGAGGGCAGATTATCCTGAATCTTATTATCTAAAAGATGCAAGAATTAACAAAACCAAAAGAGTAATAAGTTATGCAGCACCTGACTCTGTATTTATTGAAGATGGTCTGGTGCAGAAAAAACAATTAGAAATTTTAATTAAACACTTAACCCGCCCCATTAATATTATTAATGAAAATGGAGAAGAGCCCCCAAAAGCTTACAAACCTTCACTACTGAACGAGGATAAATTACTTATTGCAGACAAAAAGAAATCAGGAATAAGTAGTTGGGAAAAATACATTGCAACAAAGAAAAAATATATTCGTCACCTCTACTCCTCTCAATTTATGGAAGGTATTCCTCAATTAAAGAATACTGCTTTTACCATTTACCAGGTGGAAGGTGGCCCAATTGATAGATTTGATTGGGGTATATCCAAATCAAGTTGTTCTAAAATCAATGGAAATTATTATTCTACTCCCGATTTATATCCCCGCACACCTGACAATTGGAAAAACCGAAAAGGTGCTTGGCATGGTTGGAAATGGATAAATGACGGACGTAAAGTGGAAATAGCTGATGGAGATAAATTCTTTTCTCCTTTTGTAGCTGCCGGCTGGGCCACCAACCCTGAAGAAGACATGCGGCCAGCGCAATGGCTTGGTTTATTAAAATGTCTATCTGTTGTTGGAGCGGAGTTTTATTATACAGGGTATTTTAATTTAAAGCAACCCTATTCCAAACCGGAAAATTACATCTGGCAAGCAGCTATGCCTGCTTATGCACAAGCAATAACTACTCACTATAGCAGTATTTTCCGAAATGGAAATGTTTTGTTTGATTCAGATAAAAAACCAATTATTACCTATCCTGTAACCGAAGATGATGTGTTGGTAACAGTAAGAAAACACGATTCCAAAGAGCAATATATCATTGCAGCAACCCTTCAACCAAACTCAAACACTGAACGTATTCCTCAAAATAAAAATATTGAAATTAAGATTGACGGAGAATCTTTTTTAATAAATGTGAGAAGGCAGGGTAGCGTATATTTGTTAGACAAAACATCAAAACCTTATGTATTTTACCAGTTGGATAAATGGCATCAATATGAGCATCCATCCAGATGGAGAAAGGAATTGATTTACGAGGCAGAAGTTTTTGATACTTCCATTTCCCCCATTACTATAAAGACAAATTATAAAACAATTTATGACAAAACCGATTTTACAGATGCTGTATCTTATATTTCACTTCTAAGTAAGCAATGGCTTGGATATAATATTAATTCAAAAGACATACAACGATTTTCAAATAAGATATATATTATGATTCATTTAAAATGTAATGATAATATTGATGGTGAAATAAAAATAAATGACTGGAAAAAAGATTTCACTTCAGTAAAAAATGAAAATTGGAATTGGATGAAAACAGAAGTTCCTAAAGAAGTTTTTATGAATGGAAAAAGTTCGTTACTGAAAATTATTGATAGTTCTGGGGATTTAGAAATTGACAAAATAATAATCTCTGATTCTTGGGTTACTCCTGATTTGAAAAATTATTAATTCAAAATTATTTTCTGCTCCACACTCCAGGCCTCTGCTTTAGCAGAAAACAAAATTTTGGTTCTGCTCCATACTGATTTAAATAATTCGGAGTTCCGATAATTTTCCAAATCATTGATTGATTGCCAGTAACTATAGGTAAAGTATATATTAGGTGAGTCGATATCATTTAAAAGTTGGAGATGAGTGCAACCTTCAAAATTGCGGATAAGGAGTTTGGAAGAATCAAACAATTCTAAAAAGTCATTCACCTTTTCCTTTTCGAAAGTCATTTTTACAATCCTGATAATCATATAAACTGAATAACGATGGTTGCATTGACTTTAAGTGCAAGGAGGCTGTCTGCATTTCCCTGGTTAATGGCTATTTCTAGATAACCGGAAGAATTAAACAAAGCCAGTATTTCGCCTTGTGGAACGTTGCTGTAGCCGGTACTTAACTTATCTATTTTATGGTTCCGCAACTCTATTTCAAATCCCCTTCCTTTTGCGGTTTGTTCGAACAATGCCTTGGTTATATTGGTAACCGAATTTCCGTATACATCCACATAGGTTACTATGCCTCGTATTATATCACCCATTGGGGCGGCATTAAATGCAAGCATTTGGGTTACACTTTCCCGCTTTGTTCCAAGTTCTTCTATAGCCACTCCTTTAGCAAGCTGGCAGGCTGCTGTTGCAAATATATCGCGGGAAGGGAACACAGAATTGTTTTCCGGCAGGGCAATAATCTTTTCAATATCGTATCCAAATAACAAAGAAAAAATACCACTGTCCGCTCCAATAAAGTAATGACCCTGCGCTAATACAATAAGGTGGGGAGTTTCTTTGGTATAATTTCCTTTTACCCCAATAATATGAATACTACCTTTTGGGAAATTAACAAAAGCATTTTTCAATATAAAAGCCGTGTCAGGCAAGTGATACTTTTCGATAACATTCGAAATATCCACAATTTTAGCCTCCGGCAACTGACTTAAAATAGCACCTTTTACCGAACTCACATAATGATCTTTCAATCCAAAGTCGGTGGTGAGGGTGATGATTGGCATTTGTTAGTAATTTGTAATTTTTTCTTAGTCCGTTTTACCTTTTCAATAGGCAAAAATATGTTATTTTCGTGCATTAAAATAAAAAAAGTATAAAGTACAAAGTATAAAGTCTATAACTTACCCATTGATTGAACGAAAAATAGTATTAGAAGATATTGCACCTGTTGATTTGTATGGGGTGAACGATTCAAAACTCGAACTGATAAAAAAACGATTCCCGAATTTAAAAATTGTGGGAAGAGGCGAAACCATTAAGGTTAGCGGTGAGGAAGAAGATGTGAATCAAATGGAGATGGTAATAAATGTATTGACTGCTTATTACAATCGCTACGGCAACTTAACAAATAATGCTGTTGAGCAAATACTGGGTGGTACTGTAAACAGGAACGGAAGTAAGGAAAACGGAAATGCTGAAGGCAATGGTGATGATGTCTTGGTATTCGGCAATAGTGGTTTAATTATAAAAGCCCGCACCGAGAACCAGCGCAGAATGGTAGATAGCATTAATAAAAATGATATGATGTTTGCTATCGGTCCGGCAGGAACCGGTAAAACCTATACTGCTGTTGCATTGGCAGTACGTGCTTTAAAAAACAAGGAAGTAAAAAAAATAATTCTGACAAGACCAGCGGTGGAAGCAGGAGAAAACCTTGGTTTCCTTCCGGGTGATTTAAAAGATAAACTCGACCCTTACCTGCAACCATTATATGATGCATTAGGCGATATGATAGCTCCTGAAAAACTCTCTTATTACATGGAAAACAGAGTTATCCAGATTGCTCCCCTTGCTTTTATGCGTGGCAGAACATTGGACAATGCCTTTGTTATACTGGATGAAGCACAAAATGCTACCGAGGCACAATTGAAAATGTTCCTGACCAGGATGGGTAATTCAGCAAAGTTTGTAATTACCGGAGACATTACTCAGATAGATTTACCAAAGCACCAGCCTTCCGGTTTGCCTCATGCACAACGAATTTTGAAAAATGTAGATGGAATTAATTTCATTGAGTTGGATGGAACAGATGTAATACGTCACAAAATAGTGAAACGAATAATTGAAGAGTACGATAAGAAATGATTTGCTGATGTACCGATATGCTAATGTGCAGATAAAAAATAATGATTAACAAAACAATTTAACCCCGCATGGGCAAGACTTACAGCATTAAAACCGTTTAACAATAAAACCAAATAACAATAAAACAACCTTAAAAAAATGAACGCCATAACTGAAACCAAATTTAATTTTCCAAAACAAAAAAGTTTTTACAAAGGCAAAGTGCGCGATGTATATAATATTGACGACACGATGCTGGTAATGATTGTAAGCGACCGTATCTCTGCATTTGATGTGGTATTACCTCAGGGAATTCCTTACAAAGGACAAGTGTTAAACCAAATAGCTGCAAAATTTCTGAAAGCTACTGAAGACATTGTCCCCAATTGGGTGATTGCCGTTCCTGACCCGATGGTAACAGTAGGGCATTTCTGCGAACCTTTTAAAGTAGAAATGGTTATTCGTGGTTATTTATCAGGCCATGCATGGAGAGAATACAAAGCCGGAAAAAGAACAGTATGTGGTGTGGCCATGCCGGAAGGGATGAAAGAGAATGATAAATTTCCTGAACCTCTTCTTACACCAACCACCAAAGCATCTGTTGGACATGATGAAGACATTTCGAAAGAAGAAATAATTAAACAGGGATTGGTAACCAAAGAAGATTACGAACAACTGGAAAAATATACCCGTGCCGTTTTTCAGAGAGGAACGGAGATAGCAGCCAGCATGGGTTTAATACTGGTGGATACTAAATACGAATTCGGGAAAAAGGATGGAAGAATATTTTTGATTGATGAAATTCATACTCCCGATTCGTCACGTTATTTTTACAAAGAAGGATACGAAGCTCGTCAGCAAAAGGGGGAAGCACAAAAACAATTGTCGAAAGAGTTTGTTCGCGAATGGTTAATGGCAAATGGTTTCCAGGGAAAAGACGGACAACAGGTTCCTGAAATGACAGATGCTATCTGTTCTTCCATTTCTGAAAGATACATTGAATTATATGAAAACATTGTGGGTGAAAAATTTGTAAAAGCCGATGTAAGCAACGTATTGGAAAGAGTGGAAAGAAATATTAATTCTTTTCTTAGTAAATAATTAAACAAACATTACCCCTACCCCTGTCAGGGTTTAAAACCCTGACAGGGGTATTTTTATCAATCCTATTTCTCAAAAATGTTCTTCCAAAAAAAAACCACCTGGCATAAACTTTTCGAATCGGTTACCGATGCCAATATGCAGGTTCCTGAGGGAAGAGTTTTTACCATCCTGGTGAACAATAAAAAAATATGTGTTGCACATACTCCTGAAGGTTTTTTTGCAATACAGGATAAATGTCCGCATAATGGAGCTTCCTTAGGAAATGGTTTTTGTACCGCTCAGGGAAGTATCGTTTGTCCTGTTCACCGGTATTCCTTTGATTTAAAAACAGGAAGAGCAACCAGTGGCGGTGGAGATGCTGCCCGGACTTACCCGCTGGAAACAAGAGATGACGGTATTTATATCGGCTTTGAAAAAACAGTTTGGTTTTAACTGCTAAGAAAACCTCCTTTAAATTCACACATCAAAATTAAACTTCCATAAACCTTCCCCGTCCTATTCGTAATCGAAAATTTGTTTTTTCATTATAAAACATTAGTTTTGTTGTCGATTAATTTATAACGATTATAAAATCCGTATCAACCAATTAATAAAAACAATTACATGAAAAAACTTTACATCATTCTATTTTCTTTTGCAGGAATATTTTCCTTCAACTCTTCCAAAGCACAGCTTGAATACAAAGATGTGGCTCATATTTTTTACAGCAGATGCACTTCCTGCCATCACGAAAATCAACATGCTCCTTCCATGATGAATTACACAGAAACTCTAAACATGGGATATCTTTTAGCAGGACAATTAATAGCAAACACAATGCCTCCATGGCCTCCCGATACAACTTATACCCGCTTTGTACATGAGCACCTTATTACCGATACTGAAAAAAATGATTTGCTTAACTGGATCAATCATGGCTTTTTAATGGGAGATACCACCCTAGCTCCACCTGCGCCCACTTACCAGCAATACCAATTGAACGGAACACCTGACCTGGTTTTAAGAACAGGAACCTTTGCAAGTAATGCCAACACACAGGATGCATATAACTGCTTTTCGCTCCCAACCAACTTAAGCCAGGACAGAATTCTTCGTGCGTATGAAATTATTCCGGGCAATGTTCCTATTGTTCATCACGTGGTTGTCAATTTAGATTCAATGGGAACTACAACGAGCAGTCTGAGTGGAAATTGTTTTAACATTACAGGAGATATAGGTTTAGGCGGGTATGCACCGGGTGCTCCTCCAACAGTATTTCCCGGACAAGCTCCTTTAAAAGCAGGTATAAGAATAAGAGCCGGTTCCAAAATTGTTTTGCAAATACATTACCCTGCAGGCACAATGGGGCAAATAGACAGTACACAAATAAGATTGTATTTTTATCCAATTGGTACCACTAATGTTCGACCTATGTATGCTTCTGTTCCTTTGCAAAACTGGAGCCTTGATATTCCACCAAATACTACCAGAACATTTGCATCTACTTATTATGTTCCTTATCCTATTTCTGTTTTTGCAGCATTTCCACATTCGCATAAAATATGTACCAGCCTAATCAATTATGCTTATCAGGCTACCGATACCATTCCGCTCATTAAAATTAATAACTGGAGATTTGACTGGCAAGGGTATTATACCTTTAAAAATATGGTAAAAATACCAAACGGTTACACCATTCGTTCCAGCCATTTTTACGACAACACAACAAACAACCTTAATAATCCTTTTAATCCGCCAATACATGTATACGCAGGAACCAGCACCACTGACGAAATGTTATTTGATGCTTTCCAATGGATGTTTTACCTGCCGGGTGACGAGTTGATTGATGTGAATAGCATCCTGGAGAATGACCCTTTATTAGCTGGAGTAAATGAAAATAAAATGTCCGATTTAATTTCCAATGTATATCCTAATCCTTCATCCGACAAACTGAATATTTATCTTTCAAAAAGATCTGATTATAAAATCAGTATTTCTACCATCGAAGGAAAAAATGTATTGTCTGCCAAAACCAACGAAGATTATTCTCAACTGGATGTTAAAGGTATATCAGCAGGAGTTTACATTCTTGATGCAAGAGATGTAAGATCAGGAGAACACTTTTCTAAAAAAATAATTATCTCCCATTAAAAAACTCAAAAAACAGTTTCCTTTTTTCGAAAGGGAAACTGTTTTTTTATTCTTTTCTCTTACCATTGAAAACAAAATTCCTTTTACTTTTTATTTTTATAGCTTCTGCTTCGCTATCAGCTCAGGTCGATTCCATTTATCACCAGGGAGGTTACCGTACTTTTATTGTGCATCTTCCTGCGGGTTATAACCCTTCCGTTTCTTATCCCTTAATATTAAATTTTCATGGATATGGGTCCAATGCGCTTGAGCAGGAACTTTATTCAGGAATGGATGCCATAGCTGATACGGCAAAGTTTATAGTAGTTTATCCACAGGGAATAAATAATGCCTGGAACCTTGCAACAGGAGCTCCTGATGATATCGATTTTGCTGCTGTATTAATTGACTCGTTAAGACAAATGTATTCGATAGATTCGGGATGTGTATATTCCACGGGGTTATCCAACGGTGCATTCCTTTCTTTTAATTTAGCCTGCTATCATGCTGATAAGTTTGCTGCTGTGGCTCCTGTTGCCGGCAATATGGCCTCACTTCAACAGGCAGTTTGTTTCCCTTCCAAAGGAATGCCAGTGCTCGAAATTCATGGTACCGCTGATGCTATAGTAAGTTATAACGGCTCTACCGGCATTCCTACCGTTCCACAAACCATTGATTGGTGGGTTACCAAAAACGCATGCAACCCCACTCCTGTTATCACTTCATTGCCCGACATAAATACTACTGATGGATGCACCGTTCAGAAATATACTTACAGCAATGGAATGGACAACAGCGAGGTGATTCATTAAAAAATAACAGGTGGAGGACATACCTGGCAGGGTGCTATTCCTGTAGTTTCCCTTGGTGCTACCTGCCAGGATTTTAATGCAAGTGAAACCATCTGGTTATTCTTTCGTAAACATTGTGCTCACGTTACTTCTTTTGATGAACAGTTCATCAATGGTTTCAACGTTTTTCCAAATCCTTTTACCAACCAGATATCCATTTCTATTTCCTCTGCAATTAAAACCCCGGTTCAACTCAAAGTAATAAATACACTTGGACAAATTGTTTCAGAAAAAACAATTGCCGCTGTACCTGCTGACAATACAATTACTATAGATGCCACATCACTTCCTGTTGGAATATATTTCATTCGCGTAAACAATTCTTCTTCTCGATTAATAAAAATAAATTAGGATACTCTCTGTTTAACTCTTCTTTTTAAACACATAGTTTCATAGAAAAAGAAAACCTATAGTTCTTCTTCGAAGAATAAACATAGCCAGCTATGCGAATCCGCTCTTGCGGGTCTATAAATACCTTTTTTTAAAAACCAAAACACTATGCACCTATGTGTTTAATTTTTTGAATTGTCTTTAGTTTTATTCTTTTCCCTGTATCTTTTTTTCATTTCTCCGTTATATCTATAAATAACAATTTAAAAAAAGGAGGGAAAAATGAAAACTATCAGAAAAAGTATTTTAGTGTTGTTTGCTTTAAGCATAGCACTAAGCAGAGTAATGGCCATCGACTGTCTTTCGTTGGAAGAAGCAGGCAAACGCGGATTGGTGAAACTGGTGATAAAAAGTAAAGGTGGTTGCACAGGACAGGTCATTGAAATGAAAATTAAAAACCTGGGGCATCAACTCCTCAACCTTAAACTGGAAGCCGGCCGAAGATTGGATTCCAAAAACGACAGCCAACAGGATATACTCGTAACCAAATCCGAAGAATTTGCAGTAAGCAACAATGAAGACAAAACCCTGCATGTATACGGAATGTGTTGCCAGGCGCATAACAGCGGCCCAACAAATAATTCAGAATATTCCATTGGAAGAATGGCCGACAGCAACCTTGTTAAGCTTGCCGAGTTCATTGATAAAAACAAATACTTTTCTTCCTGCGCTTCGCAACATGCTATCTGGGCCATTTCCGATGGCAATTCCATAGGTGGTATTTCAGGAGATAATAAATACGAATCGGATAAACTTAAAAAATATGTTTCCAAACTTACCGGAAGACCCATTCCCAAGTACAATGTAGATTATGCCATCGAAGGCAGTGACGAAACCATGGGAAGAGCCCGAAAGATTGAAGGCACATTCGAATACACCCTACCCGCCAATGCCCATGTTTCGCTTGCCATTTACGACAGCACCGGCACATTGGTTCAAACATTGTTCAAAGAAGAAGCTCATCAGAGTGGCGATTATAAATTATACTATACCTTTCGCACCGCCCACCTGGACCAGGGAACTTACTATGCCAGATTAAAAATGGATGGAATGACTCAGAAGGAAATGAAGATTGAATTTTAATAATAATTAGGGCGGGCAGGCAGTTTACCATTTCATTGTTTACTGTCTTCCCGCCCACACGCGGTATCTTTTTTTTAATCACCTTCTCCCTCCGAATCCGGTCACTGAGCGAAGCCGAAGTGTTACTCCTTCAAACCTTCACAGCCAAAAAAAAAGGATACTTCGCGCGGGTCGGGTGCAGATTGGAAGTGTATCGCTTTTATTTTCGTTTCAGTAAGCACTTAAGTAAGACATTTTTTTCGTGTTCATGTTTCAAGGGTCATTGTTTAATTACTTTTCCGTTCTTTATAATTTCCTTTCTGTTACCCACTGTGTAAAGATACATTCCCTTTGCAAGTTATTCAGTGTATATTGTTGTTGTATTTACTGGTGACAAAATGGTAAAAAAATAAAAAAGGAAAGATGATGGTGTAGTGGCGGGCCGCCACCAAATAGTTTGTCATTCCGAAGCAATCGGAGCGCCATCGGGAGCGTTTGTTGATGAAAACATCAACTAGGGCATAAAATGACTTTTGGGCCTATGATTTTATTCCTGTCTTATCTCATTTTCCTATTCTGTCTTTTGGCCACTAAGGCCTGAAATTTTTATAAAATACTGAAATTCATATATTTAAATCAATTTAGGTTTTTTTGGTTTTGGTTTCTGCTTATGCTTGGAGCGTTTGGGAGAGGTCAGAAAGCAATCCAGAGGACTAAATTTCCAATTTTGGGTACTCAGAAAGCAACCAATTGTTAAAAAATTTTGGATTTTAACAATTGGTGGCCTTTCCTTGGTAAGCGGATTTGCTTTTTGGGTAACCTAGAACAGTCCGCGCTTAGTAAATTTTTGCTTCCAGCTTAAGCTCGATTGGAAATTTAGTCCTAAAGAAAGGGTTTGCTCTCCAACAGGACTAAAAAACACAATGCTGATTTACCCCCTTTGAGCCCCGGGTTCCTTCCGGATTCAAACGGGAGCTATTCACATTTCACTCCTGCGGAGTGGCGGGTAATTGCATTTTTGAATAGCTTACTTCAAGGTTTTGAAAAGTATTACCCTTTCCATCTAAACCCGATTGAAACGGAAATCCTTTTTCTTTTTTTATTTCAAAAAAAGAAAAAGATTGGAGAGTAAAGCGGGAAGACAATTAATAAATAGGCAGGGAGTATCTTTTCAAAAAAAAGTCAATTGCAATTGTACTACGCTTGTGGGGGAAACACCAAGGGCAATACTTAATTTATTTATTCCTAATCATCATCACACTTCCTGCCCTGTCTGATAGTTCAACAAAACTTTCGGGAATTGTTTTCTTAAATTCATTTACTGCCCTCACCACTCCTTCCCAGTTATGGTTATAATCATGAACAATGATAACTCCACCCGCAGAAAGTCGCGGATAAAAATAATGTAATGCAGCAATGGTAGGTTGGTAAAGGTCAGCATCCAGGTGAACAAGGGCAAAGGTTTCTTCCTTCATTTCCTTTGTAGTTTCAGGGAAATATCCTTTGTAAAAATAAACTGTATCGGTGTTTGTAAAAAGACTTTTAACGGTTTGTAAATTTGTATCAGCAAAATTACTTGTTTTGTATTTCTCTTCCTTACTTGTTTCTTTATCAAGGTCTGTTTGCACAAAACCTTCAAACGTATCGAACAGGTGGAGGTTTCGGGTGGTATCCATTTCATGAATAATTAAAGCAGTTTCTCCTTTATATACTCCCACCTCTGCAAAAGCACCTGCAATATGTTCCCTTTTCAGGCGTTCTACCTGAAACCATAAATTATAAAACCTTACTTTATCCCTGTAGTTTCGTTCCAGTCTTTTTAATGCTTCGCTCAGTGTCCCGTTCTTTGTTGCTTCTTCCCAGTTATAAGGTTTACTTATTTTATACGACCACGAAGTTTCCATGATTTTAAAACCAAGAAAAAAAGCAATCAATATTAAAGCAATGCTGATGAGCTGAATGGTATCGATAGAAAGAAGAAATAAAAACATACTATGCAGGAATCCGGTTATTAATATTTGTGAACCATTTATACACTACCCAACCTATTATCATCCCCACCAATCCGCCTACTGCCACATCAGCAGGATAATGCACACCATTGTATATTCTGCTGTACGAAACAAAGGCCGCCCAGAAAAACACATATCCGCCAAAATATTTTATTCTCTTTCTGAAAAACAAAAACAGGAACATGGCCAATGCAAAAGTATTGGCAGCATGCGAAGAAACAAAACCATACGTTCCGCCACAGTCGCCATTCAAATGAACCTGTGGTTCCAGCAATATATTATGGCATGGCCGGAAGCGAAGAAAATTATTTTTAAATAAATGATTGGATAGCTGGTCGCTCAGCAGGATTAATAAAAGCACAGCAAGCATTACCAGCCAGATGCGTTTACCGATATGGCGATAAACAAGAAAACCAAAAAATAAATACAGTGGAATCCAGGCATACTTATCGCTTGCCCAATACATAATGTAATCGAAAAAAGCATTGTGCTTACCGTTTAAAAACAAAAACAGTTTGGTGTCGAGGTCTTTTATAGATTCAATAAAACCCATTTAGTAATCAAACGAATTGTCTTTGCTGTTCAGCTGTTTCCATAGTTCATCTTTCAGCTCAATCAAACCTTGCTGCGTATGCGATGAAAAATAAATAACAGGAACTGTTTTCTTTTCCTTAAATCGTTTGTTGATGTCTTTCTTTACTTCTGCCAGTAGTTCTTCATCCAGCATGTCGCACTTGGAGATGGCTAACATTCTTTTTTTATGAATCAATTCGGGATTGTATTTATCCAGTTCGTTCAGTAATATTTTATATTCCTTTATTATGTCATTTGCATCAGCAGGCACTAAAAACAACAAGGTAGAATTCCGTTCGATATGGCGCAGGAAACGAATACCCAAACCTTTTCCTTCACAGGCACCTTCAATGATACCGGGAATATCAGCCATTACAAATGATTTATAATCCCTGTATTTTATAATTCCAAGATTAGGAACAAGCGTGGTAAACGGATAGTTAGCAATCTCAGGTTTAGCTGCCGAAAGAACCGACAACAAAGTAGATTTACCGGCATTAGGAAAACCAACCAATCCAACATCAGCCAGTACTTTTAATTCCAGGATTTTCCATTCCATTCTTCCGGGTACTCCCGGTTGCGCATACATAGGAGTTTGATTGGTAGATGTTTTGAAATGATCATTTCCCAATCCGCCTTTTCCTCCGGGCACCACAATTTTTTCTTCCCCATCTTCCGTTATCTCTCCTTCTATCTCACCGGTCTCCGCATCACGTATAATAGTTCCCAATGGCACATGCAAAATTTCA
Source organism: Bacteroidota bacterium (assembly GCA_947479085.1). Lineage (GTDB taxonomy): Bacteria > Bacteroidota > Bacteroidia > 2-12-FULL-35-15 > 2-12-FULL-35-15 > 2-12-FULL-35-15. The sequence continues at coordinate 36,219 of CANJYB010000024.1, forward strand.
TCCTTTCCTTCTGCCCCTGTTTTCTTGCTGCTGCCGCCACCTTCACCATCTTCAGCAATAATGTGTTTTCTGTATTTTAAATGGATAAGTGTCCAGAACTGTTTGTCTCCGCGAACAATAACGTGTCCTCCTCTTCCTCCATCACCACCATCAGGTCCGCCTTTGGCAGTCAATTTGCTCCTGTGCAGGTGCATGGAACCGGCACCGCCCTTTCCCGAACGACAACATATTTTTACATAATCAACAAAGTTACTATCAGACATATTTATATTTTTTGAATTTTAGAATTTCAGAGTTGTAGAATTGATTTCATTCTAAAAATCAACTACTATGAAAATCAAAAATTATTTAACGGCATCAATCTCGTTGCATAGCATATTAAATATTTCATCTATTTCGCCAATGCCGTGAATGCCTTTGTATTTGTTTTGTGCAGTAAAATAATCTTTCACCGGAAAAGTTTCGTTGTTATACACATTTATTCTATTCTGAATTACTTCAGGGTTCTGGTCATCCGCTCTGCCGCTGTTTGCTCCTCTCAGTAACAAACGTTTTTTCAATTCTCCTTCTTCCACTTCAAGCGCAAGCATCATGGTGATGGAGGTAGACTTACTTTTTAATAAATTATCCAACGCTTCTGCCTGTGCTTTGGTGCGCGGGAAACCATCGAAAATAAAACCATTTGCATCCGGATGTTTGTTTACTTCGCTTTCCAGCATTTTAATAGTTACTTCATCCGGCACCAGTTGACCTTTGTCCATATAGCTTTTAGCCAATGTCCCCAGTTCAGTTGCGCCTTTAATATTTGCACGAAATATATCTCCTGTTGAAAGGTGTATCAACTTATATTTATCAATTAATTTTTCGGATTGAGTTCCTTTGCCGGCTCCCGGAGGACCGAATAGTACAATGTTAAGCATGTTTATTATTTTTTGGTTATTATTCCGCTACAGCGGTTCAATTTTGCAGAATTATTTTTCCTCTTCCTTGTAATCCAATACGTAAATATCTTCCAGGTTGCGCCCCAATCCATCATAGTCTAAACCATAACCAACAAGGAAATCATTTGGAACAACAATAGCGGCATATTCAATAGGAACGGTTTTAGTATACGCTTCCGGTTTAAATAAAAGAGTTGCTACTTTAATTTCAGCAGCACCCAGTTCTGTTAATTGTTGCCACACATTCTCGATAGTAGAACCTGTATCCACAATGTCTTCCACTATCACCACGGTCCTTCCTTTAATATCCTCGTTCAGTCCTATCAATTGTTTCATCGTTCCGGTAGAAGACGTCCCTTCATAAGAAGCTACTTTAACAAACGAAATTTCACAATCAATTTTTATTTTCTTCATTAAATCTGAAGCAAACATAAACGAACCATTTAATACTGCCAGAAACAGTGGCTTTTTATCTTTTAATTGTGTATTAATTTGTCTTGCAACATCGCCAACTGCCTTATTTATTTCAGTTGCTGCTATTTTTATTTTAAAAGAATGTCCGTGAATTACCACATTGCTCATATAATCAAATTTTAAAAAAACGAAATTAAACAAAATAAGCCTATAAAAAACGTGCAATTAATTATTATGTAGTTATTAAAAAAGCTATTTTTACCACTTAACTTTAAAACCAAATCGCAATAAAAATGACACCACGGGTAAGTATTATTATGGGCAGCACATCAGATATGCCCATTATGCAGGAAGCAGCCAAAATTTTAAATGAGTTTAAAATCCCTTTTGAAATCAATGCATTGAGCGCACACCGTGTTCCGGAACAGGTAGCAGAGTTTGCTAAAAATGCACATTCAAAAGGAATAAGAGTAATCATTGCAGGAGCAGGCGGAGCAGCACATTTGCCGGGAGTAGTTGCAGCATTCACACCCCTTCCGGTTATCGGAGTTCCTTGTCGTTCTTCTATTTCTATTGATGGCTGGGATTCTGTTTTATCTATTTTACAAATGCCTCCGGGAATTCCTGTAGCCACTGTTGCTTTGGATGGAGGACAAAATGCAGGTATACTTGCAGTTCAAATGCTCGCAACAGGTGATGAAGATTTATTGAAAAAAGTAATTGATTTCAAAGAAAATCTGAAAAACAAAATTTTAAAAGCCAATAAAGAACTCTCGGAAATTAAGTTTGAGTTTAAAACAAATTAATACATCCTGAATGAAAAAACTTTATCCCCTCCTGTTCTTCCTTACCCTTGCATGTATTGCAAAATCGGGCAATGAAGACTTCCCTATTGGTGCCCGTTCATCAGCCATGGGAAACGCTTCCGTATCCTTAAGCGATGTATGGAGTGCTCATCATAACCAGGCGGGGTTAGGTTTTGTTCGTGATTATTCAGCCGGAGTATATTATGAAAATCGTTTTTTATTAAAAGAATTAAGCACTAAAGGAGGAGCTATTGCTGTTCCTGTAAAAGGTGGAACCTTCGGATTCTGTGTCACCAGCTTTGGTTACCAGGCATACAGCGAAAACAAATACAGCCTTTCCTTCGCAAAAGCATTTGGAAATAAACTCTCAGCAGGTATAGCAATGGATTATTTAACCACTAAAATAGCTGAGGGATATGGAAGCAAAGGGGTTTTTGCCGCTGAAGTAGGCATTATTGCTAAACCAATTAAGAACTTAACCATCGGGGCTCATGTTTATAACCCCACCCGCGCCAAACTTGCTGAATACAATGAGGAGCGTTTGCCAACCATCATTCGCCTGGGCGGTAATTATAGCTTTTCTGATAAAGTAATTCTTGCCATTGAAACGGAAAAAGACATTCAGAAAAAAGCCATCTTTAAAGGAGGTATAGAATACAAAGCGGTAAAGGAATTTTATCTCCGCATAGGTGTTGCTACCAATCCTACCTTAACTTGTTTTGGTTTCGGTGTAAATCTTAAAAATCTTAAAATTGATTTTGCTGCTAATTATCATCAGGTGCTTGGTATAAGCCCTCAGTTAAGCCTTACCTATTCCATAAAAAGAAATGAGAAAGGCGGAAGTGCGCCTGTTTCAAATTAATCCTGATATTGAAAAAAATTCCAACATATTATTTCCTTGCTTCACTTTCATTGGTGCTTTGCTTTTCCTTTTCGGTAAAGGCACAGGACACTGTTCCCACAAAAACAGATGACAGCCAGATTCAACAACTATTGGAAAATGCTGCAGAAGACAACAATACAGAAGAAGCAGATTATTCGGACCTGTTAGAGGCTTTAAACTATTTTAAGGAACACAGGATTAATCTGAATACCGCCAAGTCCGAAGATTTGCGACAGCTTAACTTACTTACCGATATACAGATTAATAACCTCTTGACCCATATCGACAAACATGGTAAACTAATTACTATTTATGAGTTGCAGGGTATAAATGGTTTTGATTTACAAACGATAAATAAAATATTACCTTACATAAAAGTGACGGACAATTTCGCTTCCTCCCATTTCAGTTTAAAAGAAATGTTTAAGAGCGGACAAAACACCGTCACCATCAGATACAGCAGAGTCCTAGAACCGCAGGCTGGTAGTTCTTCCATTGATAGTGCAGCTTTATATAAAAGTCCTAACTCCCGGTATATTGGCAGCCCTGACAAATTATATGCACGTTATCGTTTTACCTATGGAACAAATATAAGCTGGGGTATTACCGGAGAAAAAGACCCGGGAGAATTGTTTTTTAAAAATAATCAGCGTTTTAAGTACGACTGGTATGAACAATCATTAATCAGAAAATCGTATGATATAAACATCAACGGTGAACCAAAAATTATCAAAAACGGTTTCGATTTTTATTCCGCACATTTTTATTTACACAATATTAAATTCATCAAATCACTTGCTATTGGCGATTACCAGGTAACCTTCGGACAAGGGCTCACCGCATGGACTTCCTACGCTCTTGGTAAAGGTTCTGATATTATCAGTATAAAAAAATCAGCATTAGGAATTCGTCCTTATACCTCCGTTGATGAAAACAAATTTATGCGCGGTGCTGCCACCACCATTGGTTTCAAAGGATTTGAAGCTACCGGATTTTATTCCCGTAAACATGTGGATGCAAACGTAAGTGATACATTAGAGAACGGAGAAATAGCCGCTATTTCATCACTGGAAACTACCGGATACCACACCACACCTTCTGAAATTGCAGATAAACATGCCATACTTCAAACCATATTCGGTGGTAATTTATCCTACAAAGGAAGGAAATTTAATATCGGGCTTACGGCAGTTAATTACAAACTGAGTCATGCGTTTAATCGTTCCCTGTCTCATTACAGTCAATTCGAATTTTCAGATTCAGCCAACACCAATGCAGGATTAAATTATAATTTTATCCTACGCAATTTTAATTTCTTTGGCGAAGAAGCCATCAGTCAGAACGGAGGAAAAGCCTTTCTGAATGGCGCACTCATTAGCCTCGATTCGCGGCTATCCTTAACCATTCTTCATCGTTATTACGAACGGAACTATCAAAACCTGTTAAGCACAGGCTTTGCCGAAAACACCACAGCAGCCAATGAAAAAGGTTTATACATCGGGGTGGTTGCCAAACCAAGCAATGTCACCACACTTACCGCCTTTTACGACCGCTTCGAATTTCCCTGGCTCAAATTCCAGGTCAATGCACCATCCCATGGAAATGATTTTATGGCACAGTTTAATTATACGCCCAATAAAAAAACAGATATGTATATCCGCATTCGTCAGCGCAACAAAGAAAAAAACACCCCTTCTGCGGATGCCCTTATAGATTACCTCGACCCGGTAAAACAAACCAACTATCGTATAGATATAGCCTACACCATACTTCCATCTATCAAATTAAAAAACCGTGTCGAGCTGATAGATTATAAATTAGGAGACAATAAAACACAGAAAGGATACCTGGTTTATCAGGACATCACCTTTAATAAATTAGGCAAGCCTCTTTCGGCTACTTTGCGTTATGCCTTATTTCAAACGGACAGCTACGATGCCCGCATCTATGCCTACGAAAACGATGTGCCCGGCTCCTACTCCATCCCAGCCTATTATTACCGCGGCTCCCGTTTTTATTTAATGCTTGATTATAATGTTACACGCAAAATAGAAGTCTGGCTTCGTTTCTCCCAAACCTTCTATGATAACCAAAACATAATAAGCGCAGGCGGATTAACCGAAATAAACGGAAAAACAAAATCCGAAATAAGAGCACAGGTTAGATTCAAATTTTAATTTTTTTGGAGCGGAAACCTTACCGCTTCGCACAAAACCTTCTTCCCGTCCTCACGAGGTATCTTTTTTTATGCAGCCTCTCCCCTCCGAATCCGGTCCTTTCCGGATTTGGAGGTTTTTATTACTACATAACCTTTCAAGCAATAAAAAAATGATACTTCGCGGAGGCTGGCCGCAGATTGATTGTTCATTCCTTTGTCGAACGCTAACCCCTGCCAGGGTGATGAACCCTGACAGGGGTAAAATGCGAATCTCCATAATTCATAAGAAGATCCGGGGATATAGTGTTGCCTCAACTCCCCAATTAGCCTAACAAAAAAACGCCTGTTTCAATTTCTCGAAACAGGCGCTCTCTTAACTAAAACTTCTTTTATTTCAAAAGGGTAACATGCCCAATATATTCATGGCCCAAACCTTTCCAATCTTTTAAGTTAATCTTGTAAACATATACACCCAAATCTACTACTTCACCTGTATTAAACTTCCTTCCGTTCCATCCCTTCGTAAAATCATTCGTATAGAATATTCGTTCACCCCAGCGGTTGAAGATGGACATCTCGAAACCGTCTGCCAGAATATTTGTTCCTTTTAACATAAACTCATCATTCAAACCATTCTCATCATTAGGAGAAAAACTATTTGGAATATAGCAGGTGAGAATCGGGTCAATAACAATGGTATGTGCTGTTGTATCAACACATCCGTTAATATTACTTACTATTAACTGAACAAAATACGAACCGGTATCAGCATACGTATAACTTGGATTCTGAAGGGAGGAGAAAGCACCTGTCCCAAACGTCCATGCCCAATTATCAATCACCCCTGTAGAATGGTCGTGGAAATGAATTTCAGGAGACATAATATCTGTCGGTTGAGGAGTAGCGGTAAACAATGCCACAGGTTGAGAATAAATAGTTATTAAACCAACTTGAGTTACCGAGTCCTTACAACCATAAGTATTTATATACGTTAAAGTAACATCATAAGGAACCCCTGCATTATACATTAAATAAGTATTTGACGCATTAGCAGCAGTTGAAGTATTACCATCTCCAAAATTCCAGAGGTAATTTCCTCCCGGCTGATCTACTGTGCTCACAAAATTAATTGTAGTCGGTTCACAACCAATGGTAATATCAGGAGTAAAAGTAATAACCGGAAGTGCTATAACTGTAATAGTAGTGGAAGCAGTATCACCACAGAAAGCAGTTAAATAATGGTAAACTGTATGCGTACCTGCACCTGCAAGAGATGGAGTAAATACACCGGAAACTGACATTCCTGGTCCTCCCCAAGTTCCACCTACCCCTATGGAAGATAATTGAACAGGAGCGGCATCAATACAATAAGGTCCACCTGCAGGGTTAATGGTAGCATCTACCTGTTGAGTAACACTTACCAAAGCAGTATCTCTTGAATAACAAGGAGTATAAATAGTATAGGTTACTATGTTGGTATTACCCGCTAACCCTGGTAAACTTGGATCAAATGTTCCATTTATTGTATCTGTAATACCATATCCCGACCAGCTACCGGTTCCTGTTGCAGCTGTTAGAGTTATTGAATTATAAGAAGTGCATAATGGAGGAATAGGTGCAATAGTTGGATTTAATGTATTGGATACAATAATGGTGTCAATCACATCTCCTGATCCACAAGGGCCGATAGGAACGACATAATGAACATAATGAGTTCCCACACCTGCCACTGCCGGGTTAAAAACCCCTAAATAAGAATCCGTAATTCCGGGTCCTGAGAAAGATCCTGTACCAAGTGGTACCGAAATAATAAGCGTGTCTGCAGGACTGGCTGTACAATATGGTCCTGCCGGGTCTATATGCATATTAGCAATATCCGTAACCCCCACATGAACTGTATCAATGGCCGAACAGCCTCCGTTAATATTTGTAACTACAACCTGAAAATCAGTTATAACAAGAGGAGACCCTGTAGTACTTTGCGCAGTAGCATTTGCTATGTTTCCACCTGCAGGAAAGGAAGTCCATTGATAAGTGAAATTGGCAGGATTCTGAAAGGTATTACACGCTTCGAATCTAATATCCGGCCGGTCCAAATAATTAGTTGGACTAGTAAATGTACAACCTACACCAGGATCCTGAAATTGCAAAATAACAGAATTGAAAGCGGTGGGAGTTTTTAAAAGTTCATCAGTACCTGTCCACGAAGCATTGTTGTAACATGCTTCCACAATGATATTGGAAACCCCATCCCATTCGTAAGCGGTAGTAAAATTAAATACATTCCATCCCAAAGTAGTGGAATAGGCTACAGGACCGTAAACAGGCGTTAATCCCGTTTGAAAAGTACTAAGCGAGGCTAAGTTGGTACAACCTATTTGAATCGAAAAACCATTGTAAGGTATAGAACTACTTTTCTGAGTGACATTCCAAGCAAGGGAATTGATTTTTCCACCGGCAAAACCAAGGGCTGTTAATTCGGCAGCAGTGTATAACATCTGCATTCTGCCGTTATCCCAGAAGCCTGTAAAAGGAGTAGGATAGGTGGTAAATGCAGCTGTTGTTCCGTTTCCAATCAAATAAGGTGTGGTGGAAGCACATGGTCCACTTGTAGTGGCACCACAGGTTGCCGGAATACCGCTTCCTGTAAAGGTTACCCACAAATTTGCTGTGCCGCTGCAGAAAGAGGTATCATTATGTGCTAAAATAGTTGGAGCCGGCTGGGAAGTAACAGTTACCGGAGCCGAAACTCCTGTGCATCCAAACGCATCTGTAACGGTTAACGTGTAAGTTCCTGCTCCAACTGTTATTGAACTAGTGTTGGCTCCGTTCGACCATGAATAACTGGCATATATTAAAGAGTCGCAGGTTAAAGTAGTTGTACCAGTACCGCAAGCCGTAATTGTCGGACCTAAAATTGACGGTGTGGGCAAAGAGTGCACCACCACATTTACTCCTACTGTGGCCTGGCAACTTTGCATTACACAGTGAACTGAATAATAGCCGGGAGTAGAAACTGTAATGGAAGTTGCAGTTGAGCCAGTTGACCAAAGATAAGAATCATAATTAATAGGATTACATGACAAAACAGTACTACTACCTCCGCATAGTGACAGCACCCCCGAAATAATGGGCGATAACTGTGATACAGTACTGGTATCTATATATATGGTGGCATTAATAATGGTAGTATCTGAAGGAACCCCATTATCCCAGGCTGTAAAAGTAATAACATGATAACCCGCATTGGCTCCTGAACCAATAATCTGAACCTGCGCATCGCACGTGTTTCCCGGAATAATTGGCAATACGGTTGCCCCAGTCAAACCATTTAAATTAACTGTACAATTGGTTATTTGATTAAGCTCTGGAGAAAGAAAGAATGCATCCACAATAGCAGTATCGTTCAGTCCGCATACTCTCACTGTATCACAATTATTTAATGTGCTACAGATAGGTGGAATATTTTGAGCAGCATTACAAACATTAAAATAAAAAGTTTTATTGGTTAACCAGCCAATCTGATTGTTAGTAGCAGTTGGAGAAAAGAAAGTTGTACCCGGAGAGTCAAATCCCCCTATCTGGGTAAATCCAATTCCATTACCCTGATTAATTCCAACAATAGCAGCCGAACCACCAAACCCACCTGCTCCACCGGAAGCAGTACCTGTGGTCCATTGCATTTGACCGTAATTCATACCAATATTATTACCCGGAGGTAAAATGGGATCGGAACCGTTGGTAATAATTACCTGGAATGTATTAAACAGTGTGTTCTCGCAATAAAAACTGGTAACGTCTGTCCAGGTAACAATAAAATGGGAGTTGGTCGTTTCAGAACATACTGTTCCGTTATCAGGAGGAACGCAACCGGTTTGAACATCAGCCCAAAAAGGAGCTATCATATCAAACCCCACTGTTGGAAATGGGACAGGCACAAATGTCCCTACAGGACCACTAAATGATAGATTTCCGTTATTATTCAGATATACCTGGGTTTCATTTGTTCCATAAAAACAAAAGTTAAAAGGTAATGGAAGGGCAGCAGAACTGCAATCATCACATGGAGTTAAGTTATAAACATTAGCTGCTCCTCCTTGACCGCAAGGTACAAGTGCCCCGCATCCGGCAGGGTTTGGTTGGGGGGAACGAACATTTGAACCGGAGCCAAGTCTCTTCTCATTTCCAGATATATAAAAATTAGGAGATTGCTTTTTTATCTGCTGCAGACGTGCTTTCATATCTTTATCCTTCTGCTCCTCGGTTCTGGTATCAGGAGGTAATGAATTCGGCAAGGTGCCATTGGCCTTCATCTGTTTATATAAAGGACTATCTACAATCGGCATATTATTTTGTGAAATTGCAGACATAATAAATAGAAGGCAAAAAAATAGGCAGGAGATAAAAGTTTTCATTTTTGTAATCTTAATTTAATGGTAATGGGCAATCATAGGAATTTGAATTAAATAGTTCTTATAAAATAAACATTCGCAGAATGTGCTCTGCGAATGTTTATTATTAATATTCCGGTGTTATCTTATCAAATTAATATGTCCTACATATTCATGAGATAAACCTTTCCAGTCTACCAGATGTATTTTGTATACATAAGTTCCCAGCTCTAATGGCTCTCCTGTATTTCCTCTTCTTCCGTTCCATCCTTTTAATATATCGGTAGAACTGAAAATACGTTCACCCCAACGGTTAAAGATTAACATTTCGAAACCATCTGTTTGTATATTAGTTCCTGCCATTCGCCATTCGTCATTCTCTCCATTTTCATCCGGAGTAAATGAGTTAGGGAACCAACAAGTCATAATCGGATCAATTACAATAATGTGATTAATGGTATCAGCACATGGCCCTAATGTATTGGTAACAATTAACTGCACATTGTATGACCCTGAATCAGGATATGTATACTGAGGATTTTGATACGATGAACCGGCTACTCCGTTTCCAAATGTCCATGCCCAGGTATCAATTACTCCTGTAGAATGGTCGTGGAAATGTATTTCGGGATTAGTAATATCTGTTGGCTGCGGTGTAGCATTAAAGCTGGCCACAGGCTGAGAGAAGATGGTAATCATTCCTGTATTGGTTACAGATGAGATACAACCGTTTGTATTGGTGTAAGTGAAGGAAACATCATAAGGGTTTCCTCCATTATAGCTGGTATAAGTGTATGATGGGTTACAAGCAGTAGATGTGGTTCCGTTTCCGAAATTCCAAAAACAAGTTCCTCCCGGTTGGTCTGTTGTACCTGTAAACTGAATGGTAGTTGGTTCACAACCGCCCGGCAAATCAGACGAAATGGAAATAACAGGTAATGCTATTACAGTCACCGTTGTAAAGGCGGTATCTCCACAGAAACCAGTCAGGTAATGATATAAAGTATGAGTACCTGCTCCTGCCAATGAAGGAGTGAACAGACCTGTGCCTGAGATTCCCGGCCCACCCCATGTTCCGCCAGGACCAATAGATGAGGTTAATTGATAAGGTGCTGCGTCTATACAGAATGGGTTTAACAATACACTGTCAATAGTAGCATCTACCTGTTGGGTAACACTTACAATGGCAGTATCCTGAGAGTAGCAAGGGAAATAAATAGTATAAGTTACTATATTAGTGTTTCCCGCAAGCCCCGGTAATGTTGGGTCGAATGTTCCGTTAATAGTGTCAGTAATACCGTAACCAGACCAGCTTCCTCCTGCTGTTGCAGCAGATAAAGTAATCGTGTTATAAGAAGTACACAATGGAGGTATTGGAGCAATAGTAGGGTCAAATGTATTGGCCACCACAATTACTATTGAAGTATCTCCCACACCGCAAAGTCCGCTGGAAACGGTATAATGAATGGTATGATTTCCAACTCCAGCTGTCACTGGGTCAAACGTTCCAAGATTAGTATCAATAATACCCGGACCAGAGAAAACTCCTGTTCCTATTGGCACAGATACCTGTAATGTATCCAATGTACTTGCAGTACAATATGGTCCTGCTGGTGTGATGTGCATAGTAGCAATGCTAATTAAATCCACATGTACGGTATCAATATCAGTACATCCTCCGTTCACACTGGTTACCACAACCTGGTAATCAGTTATTGCAGTAGGCGAAGCGGTAGTGTTTTGTGCTGTATCGTTTGCAATGGTACCATTCAAAGGAAATGCTGTCCACTGATAGGAAAAATCAGCAGGATTTGGAATTATGGAGCAAGTATGGAATCGCATATCAGGATGAATATTAGCTGAATTTGAAAAACCAGTTGGTCCTCCACATTGGTCCTGTGTATCACTCAACCACCATTGGCTTGACGTATAAGTTGTAGCAGTTTGAGTAGATTGTAAATTATAAGTATAATTTGAATAAGGAGGTCCGTTTGTAAAACATACTTCAATTATAACATTTGAAATACCATCCCATTGAAAAGCATTTGTTAACATAAAAGTATTCCACCCCATAGTGGCATTAACTGTTTGAGGAGTAAAAACAGTGAATAAGCCTGCCTGGAAAACAGGAGCTCCCGAATTAAATGTAGTTAAATTGGTTCCACCCATCTTAATGGTAAAAGATGGATAAGTGGTAATGGCGGTAGGGTTAATACCTGTGACATTCCAATCAATCTCGTCAATTATACCACCTATTACACCGGCTGCATTCAATTCAGCAGCAGTATATAAATACTGTTGAACAGCTGAGGTATACCAATTACCAAAAGGCGCAGGATATTGTGTATCGGTATTTGACATATTATTATTACCAAGAATAGTAACAGTAGCATTTCCATTACATCCACCGGTTGGACTTAAACCGCAAACCGGAGGAATTCCACCACCGTTGAAAGTAACATTCAAAGTTGCATTTCCAGAACAGAAAGAAGTATCGTTACTTACTGTAATATCAGGTGCAAAGGCCGGAGCCACAATGATAGATATATTACTATGATGAACACAACCGGAAGGGCTAGTAACGGTTACCATATAATTATAAGTGCCCGGACTGCTAAAAGATGCTGTAGGGTTTGCAATATTTACATTGTTCAAATTAGTTGCCGGTGACCACAAATACGTATATGAAGCAGGGTTACCCGAAGAAATATTAGTAACGTTTAGCTGAACAGGGTCGAGCAAACAGGTGCTTCCTGAACTCTGAGTAACAGTATATGTAAAATCAGGAACAACAAAAACAGTAACTGTATCTGTTAATACACAGCCGGCAGAACCATTAGTAATAAGTATATAGGTTGTGGTTGCTGTAGGTGTAATTACCGGATTCTGACAGGTATCGCACGAGAAATTCTGCATAGGACCATTTAAAATCATTGGAGGACCACTAAGTACGGTCCAGTTAAACTGAGTTCCCGGACCACCAGCCTGCCATAAGGTATCTGGCTGACCGGCACAAATGGTATGGTCGCTTCCCGCAAAAGTAGCTGGCAAAATCATCATAATGTAATTGACCGTTTGCTGGCCCGTAACAGGGCAGGCATTGTCTGTAATGGTTACCGCAAAAGTAGTAAACGTATTTGCGGTTCCCAATGGAGCATTCCAGCTAACAGAAATAGTAATAGGATTAGTACCGGTACTGGTTATAATTGCACCTGGCATAACTTGTTGGATATTGGAGGTATAAGCAAGAATATCGGCAGGATCAGGGTCACTAAAACTGAATTGGAAAGAAAACGGAACATTTTCACAAACCTGCACACCGTTTGGTGGCAAAATAGTAGCCCCAAAACCAACAAGGTTGGTTACAGCACCTGAATTACAGGAAACCACCTGGTTAGTGCAATTTACAACCACCATTTGAATATCTCTAATTACAGTGCCTATTACCACTCCGTTAATATCTCTCTCCGTAACCTGAAAAACCACCACAAAATTTCCAATCATAGTAGGGCTGAATTGAATTAATCCGTTTCCGGGAAGGATAGTAATTCCAGGCATTGGAACTGCACCGGTATATCCTGCAGCATAAGTTATCGGGGTAATAGCATCTGTACTCATTGCATCCACAAATGCAAAGCTCAATGAATTTCCATCTGTTTCAACAACTCCTGGACTGTAACAAACTGTTTGACCAACACAAAGATAAGGCAATGGTTGAGAAGTGAAATAAGGAGAATTATTGGTAGGTGCTACAAGGTTATTTAAAGTAGCATAAAATGTAAAGCTATCGTAATTAGGAGCATTTATTGAAATATTTCTGCAGCAGGAAGTATGGAAAAACGTCCAGTTACTGCATTGTCCAGGTAATGTAACCACAGCCGAATATACGTTCTTCTTGTTTCCCGGAATAGTTCCTCCATTGCAGGTACTGCTGGACATTGAACTTGGACAAAGCTGAGAAACTTCAAACGCAGTGTCCAGATTTACCGTGAAATTCAAATCTGTAAAACCACCATTATTGGTAGTACCCATCTGAGCAGTCGGGCCCGGATCGAAAGAGGCACAATCCCAATATAAAACCAAGGTAACCTTAAACTGGTTGACACCTACATTCTCATACCTTACTTCACCACCCGAAACGTGAGATGCAGAAGCTATTTTAGGTATTGCGCTCAATAGGACTACTATGGCGAAAAGCTGAGTTAATTTTTTTAACATGTTTGTTTGATTTTTGAAGTTTTTATTTTGATTCTTATTTTTACTATTCATTTTGTTAAACGCTGTGCTAAATTACTAATAATTTTATGTTAAAATTGAAAAAGATTAAAAAATTTTAAAATCAGAGGCAACCTTTTAATGCCCTCTACGTCTATGGATGCCAAAAATTTGCAGAAGGTTGCATGGATTTTCTAATATTTCTTACTTTTTTTAGGATATTTTCATTTTATTTACGGTAAAAACTTAAAATTAAACATTAACATACTGAATAACAGCATATAACAACAATTGCTTTTTATTTAAAAAAACCGCTCATTTCTAAAAAAATAATGAGGTTTGTTTTCGGATTCCGGAGTTTTATTCATTTAAAAAAAGGCGCCTTTTTATTCACTTCTCCTTTTTCTACCAAAATAGGTTTCCGGAGTGAATTAAATCCCACTTTTTTATTATTAAAGTGGTTTATAACTCAACCTGCAAATTAATCAAGAAATGAAAATGTGCCTTGTCCTCCCTCCCAAACGTTTTAACCTCTCTCCGGAACATTGGGAATGACCTCCGACTGCCTCGGAGGTCTGGCAAAGTGATTTAGATGTCTGGCAAAGTTGATTTAACCAACAGCAAAGTCGATTGAAGGAAGAGCAAACTCTATGTGTTAATCAGAACAGTGATTAGTAGGTGAAGCAAAGTGATTCGGAGTAAGGACAAACTCAATGTGCGGTCTATAATAAACTCCGGGAGGCTTGCAAAAGATACCGGGAGAGACCTACACTGGTTTATTAACTTTCCGAAATAAGATTTTTGAATAATTGCTAACACTAAAAACCCTTTATTAATAGGCTATTCATGCACTATTTTTGTTAAAAACGGTACACAGTAAATCCATATATATAGAGGGCCGTGTTTAAAGTTGAATTATTTGCTGTTCTGAAAAATAAAATTAATAGTATTAACATTTAAAACTTAAAAAAATGGCAAGCAAACGACCCATCGCAGTGCTAAAAGCACCTAAGCCGATAGACAAGTTTATTTTTAAAGTTCGGGCTTTGATTATTAACTTATTATTGAATCCCGGTTATTTCAGCGCAATTATACCAGTTCCGGCCACGGTTACACTCAATGTAAATGACCTGGAATTAAAACAAGGCAAAGTGGTGGCCCGGAAAGTAGGAGCTGCTGCTTTGCGAAATACTGCACTTACACTGGTGAAGACCAATGTATATGACCTGGTAGCGCAAATTCAGTCGCTGGCTGATAATGCAGCAAACGAAGAAGAAGCCATTGCCATTATTCAGGCAGCAGGGTTAGAAGTAAAGCAAAACGGAGTAAGAATAAAGCCCGCTTTTGAAGCAAAATGCAAAGCAGGACTTTCTGGAGTTGTTTTTGTGAGGATGAAAAAAGTACCACGAGCTTCCTACGACTGGCAGGTTTCTTACGACAATGGCACCACCTGGGTACCATTGCCCGGAACCCGACCTGCTGACAACATTATGGAAGGAATTACCCCGGGAACGAAACTTGTATTTCGCGGGCGGGCTAATGTTGATTACAAAGCAGGTGTTTGGATGACAGCCAGCGTGATAGTGGTCTAAATACCATTCTTTTCATAATTCATTTAATTTTAGATTCCTCACTTAAATTATTAAAGAGGTTCAATAAAAAAATCCTGCTAGCTATATCTAAGCAGGATTTTTTTATTCTATCCATTCTTTATTTTCACTTACTTTCGCAACATGAAAAAACTTTTCCTGGTTTATTCTTACTTTCTATATCGCCTCAGGGCTACCAATACGCATGGGGTGCATTCGCCTTTTGTTTTTAATTTATTAAATGATGTTATTTATAATGACAAGGAGTATTACATATATAATGAAATAGAAACGCTCAGAAAACAATTGCTCGAAAATGAAAATACCGTGGAATGTATAGATTTGGGGGCAGGTTCGTTAAACTCTCAAAGTCGAAAAAGAAGTATTAAGCATCATGCATTATTTTCTGCCAAGCCCCCCAAATATGCACAGCTTATTTTCAGAATGGTGAATCATTTTCAGCCTTCGGTAATAATAGAATTAGGAACTTCATTGGGCATCACCACCGCCTATATTTCAAAAGGAAATTCGAAAGTCAAGGTAATTACCATTGAAGGTTGTAAGGAAATAGCTGACATTGCACGGCAAAATTTTAAACAACTTGAAATAAATAATGTGGAACCGATAACCGGTAATTTTGATTCGGAGCTTCCAGCCATTTTAACAAAAATAAAAAATACAGATTTTGTTTTTTTTGATGGAAACCACAGGAAGGAGGCTACATTAAATTATTTTTATCAATGCCTGGAAAAAGCTAATGAGCATAGCATTTTTATTTTCGATGACATCTACTGGTCGCTCGAAATGAAAGACGCATGGAATGAAATAAAGAAAAACAAAGAAGTAACTGTTTCACTCGACCTGTTTTATATGGGAATAATTTTTTTCAGGAAAGAACAGGTAAAGCAGGATTTTGTGATACGGTTTTAAAATGCTGCTCGCAAAGGCGATTTAAAAAGGTGTCACGCAAAGAGTAAAAAAAGATGTCACGCAAAGACGCAAAGAACGCAAAGTTTAAATACAATTATTAATACATTCTTTGCGAACTTTGCCTGATAATTTCTAGAATCTTTTCTTTGCGGACTTTGCGTCTCTGCGTGATACAATAGAAAATTCTTTATTGCAAAATAATCCAGGATATTTCCTTTGCGGTCTTTGCGTGACATCTTTCGGGAATTATCAAAACTCTCCCAGGTATCTTGTCTTGATAATATTTACATGATGTACCGCATGTCCGGCAATCATAAATAAAATAGCACGAACAGAAACCTCTCTTCCATTGGCAGTCCCTGTAGCATCCAGCGCCTCCTGATTAAAGCATTTAAAAAGAGCGATATTAGACTCGCGAACCACAGCAAATTCATGGGCAAGGTCGTACATAGTTCTGTTTTTGAAGTTGGCGTTGGCCACATAATAATTTTCATCAAAACCAGGCAACGGAGTTTTGTCCTTCCGTGCAAAACACAAAGCCCGAAAAGCCATAATCCGTTCTGTATCTATAATGTGACCAATAACTTCTTTGGGTGTCCACTTTCCCGGGGCATAGGCAAAGTCTTCTTTCTCTTCCGAAATTTCTGAAATCAATTCCTGGATATCAATCACCTGCTCGTCCAGCACTTTCAGGATATTGTCAGACTTTATATGGTCGATGTAGAGTTTAAAATAAGGAGGATATTCTGAAGGTTCCGGATATTTCATACTCGTTTTAATGGGTTTTTAATTCAGACGCTGGGGAACAATTAATTCGAACTCAGGGATGGCAACATGAAAGCGGGATTTATCAATCAATCGCTCCATCATATACGTTCCGCTCATCTTTCCCATATCAGTTGTTAAGCTGCAGGCCGATTCGTATTCGAATACTGCACCCGGCTCCAGTATAGGTTGTTCGCCTATTACACCTTCGCCATCCACCTCGCTATGTTCGCTGCTGGAATCGAAAATATCCCAGTGTCGCGAAATCAGCTTAACGGTGTATTCGCTTTTGTTTTCAATAGTAATATGATAGGAAAATAAAAAATGCTGGTGGTTAACCACCGAATGTTCACTTTGAAATTTAGTATCCACACTGATATGAATTCCGTGCGTTACTTTGCTGGCTTGAGTTCCCATTACATTTACAAATTAAACTGTTTTTAAAATGCGATGCAATATTAAACATTTCTTTTACAAACAAACAAAAATTTTGAAAAATGATTTGAACAGGAGAAAGGCTGGTGACAGATTTGAGAACCATAGCAATGAATTCCTTTCGAAAGAAAAACAATTTATGGTTTACGATATCGCACTACCTCTACCCCAAATTTCCTAAGAAAATCAACCCCCTCATCCGATGGCAATCCTTTAAAATCTGCATAGGAATTAATAAAGAACACTTTTTTAATTCCTATTGTAAATATTATTCTTGCACAGGCAATGCAGGGAGAAAGAGTAACATATAATGTGCAATCCTGGATAGACACATTATTTTTAGAAGCATACAAAATAGCATTTTGTTCGGCATGAAGCGCAAGCGAACAACTGCCCTTGCTGTCTCTCGGGCAACCTTGCTCTCCGAATTCAGTATCGCAGTTATGCGTTCCGGCAGGCGGACCATTATAACCAACCGAAATAATCCGGGTATCTTTTGTAAGCACTGCGCCTACCTTTGCTTTTACACAATGCGAGCGTTTGGAAAGGTTTTCGGCCAGTTCCATATATATATCATCAAAAGTTGGTTTTGTCATTTAGTTATAAAGAAAGTTTTTATTCGATGCAAAGGTATTTAATATATTAACAATGCCCTTGTCAGGGTTTGAAACCCTGATAGGAGTAAATCTTAATTACATTAAAAATCTATTTCAAGTACGACAGGGCAATGGTCGGAATGAACCGCATCCGGTAGTATAACCGCCCTTTTCATTTTAGATTCAAGATTAGTACTTACCAGGTTATAATCAATCCTCCATCCTAGATTTTTTCCTCTCGCACCTTGCCGGAATGTCCACCAGGTATAATTATGTGGCTCTTTATTAAAGTGGCGAAAACTATCTACAAAACCCGATTTCATAAATGAATCAATCCAGTCTCTTTCTTCCGGCAAAAAGCCACTGCTGTTGGCATTGCTTTTCGGATTATGAATATCAATAGGCTGGTGACATATATTGTAATCACCACTTATTATAAGCTTTGGACGTTGCTTTTTCAGCTCATTAATGTATTTTTGGAAATCTGCGAGCCATTTCATTTTAAATGCCTGGCGTTCTTCCCCGCTGCTGCCGCTCGGATGATAAACACTCATCACAGAAATATCTCCGTAATCCACCCGTATTACGCGTCCTTCAAAATCGTATTCAGGTATTCCGCAACCGTATTCAATATGGTCAGGTTTTTGTTTTGTAAAAATAGCCACCCCGCTATAACCTTTTTTCTGCGCAGGATACCAGTAATGATGATAGCCGGCATCTTCAAATATTTTTAAATCCAGCTGGCCAGGTTCTGCTTTTAATTCCTGGAAGCATAAAATATCCGGATCAACGGCCTTTATCCATTCCATTAATCCTTTGGTCATGGCCGAACGAATGCCATTTAAATTATACGATACAATTTTTTTCATCTTTTAGCGTTAATTATGAGTGAACAAAAGTATAAAATGATTTTGTTTGCACATAATTAGTACTTTTAAATCTGTGATTTTTCGTAAGTATATACTTTTTCTGTTATTAGGATTGTTCTGCCAAGTCAGTTACGGGCAAATAGCCAGTAACAAGCGTACCAAACAATTGTCTCTGTCAAATGATACCATTCAACTGGACACCTTAAGTATTGTCCTAGGTTCAATCAAACTTGCAACAGCAGATGGAAATTTGCTTGATACGGCATTTTATAAAATAAATTATGCCGAAGGGAAAATAATAGTAAACAGAAAAAAATTATCAGAAAATAATCCGGGAATAACTTCCATTATTTCCTCTTACCAAACGTTCCCCTACCTATTTTCAGAAACGACAAAGCATAAAGACATCAATCGCATTAAACCCGATTTGTTTGGCAATGCAAATCCATTCAGCTACAATATAGAATCTAAAAACGATGATATATTTAAGATGGATGGTTTAAACAAAAGTGGAAGTATCTCCAGGGGATTTACTGTTGGAAACAACCAGGACATGATTGTGAACTCGAACCTTAACCTGCAGCTATCCGGCCATTTGAATAACAATATAGATATCTTAATGGCAGCTACCGACAATAACATTCCTATTCAGGCAGAAGGAAACACGCAACAATTGCAGGAGTTTGACAAGGTATTTATCCAGTTATCCAATTCCACTTCCAAATTAATTGCCGGTGATTTTCAGTTGACACGACCTACAGGATATTTCATGAACTTTAATAAAAAAGCACAAGGCGTAAGCTTTTCAACGGCTCAAAAAGTTAATGCTGAAAATAAAGACAAAACAAAACAGGGACTATATAAAACTTCATTAAGCGCTGCTGTTTCCCGCGGAAAATTTGCAAAAAATCAGATACAGGGAATAGAAAGCAACCAGGGGCCCTATCGTTTAAGAGGTGCCGAAAACGAATCCTTTATTGTTGTTTTATCCGGTTCTGAAAAAGTATATATTGACGGAAGGCTTTTGGTAAGAGGCCAGGAAAATGATTATACCATTAACTACAATACAGCCGAACTGATATTTACCGCCAAACAATTAATAACAAAAGATAAACGTATAGTGGTTGAATTTCAATATTCAGATAAAAACTATTCCCGCTCTCTGGTTCATTTTGCAAATGATTATGAACAAAACAAGTTAAAACTTCACCTTCATGTTTATTCAGAACAGGACAGTAAAAACCAGTCGCTGCAGCAAACCTTATCAGATGACGATAAACAATTATTATCCCGCATCGGTGATACATTATCTCTTGCTGTAAAAACAAGCATAGACAGTGTAGGTTATAATAATAAGGAGATATTATATATAAAAAGAGATACGACTATTGGGATTTATTCTTATCACATTCTGGTTTATAAGCCCGACAGCATAGGAGTGGGTTATTACCGCGTTACATTCAGCAATGTAGGTTTAGGAAAAGGTCATTACAATCAGATAACAAGCAGTGCAAACGGAAAAGTATTTCAATGGATTGCTCCTACTGCTAATGGTGATTCATTGCATGGAAGTTATGAACCCGTGATGCAAATAATCACTCCAAAGAAAAAACAAATGATGACTGCCGGTTTCGAATATGCCATCAATAAAAATACCAACCTGGCGGTAGAAGCTGCTGTAACCAACAATGACCTGAATACTTTCTCTGGTGCAAACAGTAATGATGATGTAGGATACGCTTTAAAAATGAACCTTGATAATAAATTTCCTTTGTCACATAAAAGCTCGACAGATACAGCAAAGAGCCCATTTTTACTTATAACAAATGTTAATTACGAATACGTTCAGAAGTACTTTTCACCAATTGAACGTTACCGTAACGTTGAATTTGAGCGGGACTGGAACAGAGGAAGCGCGAATGTGGACGATGACCAGCACATCATTGGCGCTGGAATAGGCATTTTAAAAAAGGACTTGGGAACGGCAGGTTACCGATTTAATTCTTTTCTGGAAGGCGTAAAATACAATGGTTACAGACATAATGCAAATTTCAATCTTTCCAAAAAAGGCTTTACTATTAATTACGATGGTAGCTTACTAACTTCTGAAAGTAATGTCGCAACTAATTCAGTTAACACCAATTTCTACAGGCATAAAAGTGGTATCTCCCAAAAAATAAAACGTATTACCATTGGTGTAAAAGATGAATTTGAACAAAATAAATTTTCGTTGGGAAGAAGAGATTCATTACTTTCCAACAGTTATCTTTTTTGGGAATGGCAGGCTTTTGCACAAAATGCGGATACAACTAAGATCCGGTATGGAATTAATTACAAAGAACGAAGAGATTTCGCGGTAAAAATAGATACACTGGAAAAGAACACTTCTTTTACAAAATCAACCTACGCGCAAAATTACAGTGGCTTTTTTGAAATTATGAAAAATCCAAACAGCCAGTTAAAACTGAACGCTACGTACCGAAAACTTACAATTGAACCAAACGCTGTCACCTCGCAACAACCTGACAATTCATTAGTGGGAAGGATTGAGTACAATTTTAAATTAATGAAAGGCTTAGTGTCTTCCAATTCATTTTATGAAATAGGTTCCGGACTCGAAGTAAAAAAGGAATATTCTTATATTAAAGTAGATCCGGGTTTGGGTATTTACATGTGGATAGATTACAACAGAGATAGCATAAAAACCCTGAATGAGTTTGAAGTTGCGCCTACTCCCAGCCAGGGAGAATATATTAAAGTGTTTACTCCATCCAATAGTTATATCAAAACATACAACAACCAATTTAGCGAAGTATTAACAATAAAACCCTCCGTATTATGGGAAACAAAAACAGGATTCAAAAAATTCATTTCGCGTTTCTCCGACCAGACTTCTTACAGGGTGGATAGAAAATCTACAAATGATAACCTCGCAATTGCCTATAATCCGTTTCTGGGATTAATAACCGATTCTTTATTGCGAGACAGCACCATTAAAACACTTAATTCATCTTTCAGGAATACATTAACCATTAATCAGCAGAGTTCTGTTTTTGGTTTGGATTTATCTTACCAGGATATTCGAAATATTTCATTAAGTGTTAATGGGCTTGATTCCCGTCAAAACACTTTTGAAGAGGCTCGCGCCAGGTGGAATATTATACAACAGTTAAGCTGGAATTTCGATGGAATTTATGGAAACAAGAAAAGCAAGTCCGGTTATTTCGCATCCCGGGATTTCGATATTCTTTATTTTTCAACTGAGCCAAAATTAAATTACCAGCCCAATACTTCTTTCCGAATAAGTGTTTCCTTTAAATACACAGATAAAATAAACAGAAGCCAGGAGATTGACTCATTAAATCTTCATGCTACCATGCAGGATTATGGAGCCGAAGTAAAATGGAACGTTCTGAACAAAGGAAGTTTAAATTTCAAGGCAGATTTTATCCAAATAACATTTAACGGTGCGCAAAACACATCCCTCGCTTTTGAAATGTTAGATGCACTTAAAACAGGGCAGAATATTACCTGGGGACTTTCTTACCAACGGAATTTATCTTCCAATTTACAATTAAGTATTACTTATGATGGTCGTAAATCAGAGGGAAACAAAGCCATTCATATTGGAGGAGCGCAATTGAGAGCTTATTTTTAATCCTATTTCGCAATCATGATATTCATTTCAATGTTTAGAAATTCTTGAAAACTTCTTTTCTGATTTTTGTTTTTAGTATCAATATTTAATTAGGTTTGTCGTTAATAATTTTCTTCCAAAGAAAGAATTCGTTTAAAACCCTTTGGATGAATTAAAATTAATAGAACAAACTCTCGAATATGAAAAAACTTATAGTGTTTGCAGTATTTCTGATTGGAATATGTACCTCTTCTTTCGGACAGGAAGCAGGCAAAGAAACGACCGCTAAAAAAGAAGGATTTTTCCATCGTATATTTCATCGGGACAATAAACCACGTGCCCAGATGCACCATTTTGATAGAGCAAAAAAAGATCCCAATATGAAACATAATGGAACCGCTTTTTGGAATAAACGAAGAAAAGCCAGTAAGTACAAAGTGGATGGTGATGGATTCTCAACTCCTTCAAGTGGCAATGGTAAAAGAGGCAAAAAAGGCGGAGTAAAATAATTCCCCATTACTTTCTTATCTATTAACTTTTTTGAAGTTCTTTTCAATTGGAGAAGAAAAGAGTTTTTTGTGGCTTGCTTTTCTCAGGCAAACTTCTTATTTCTTCTCATCCAAGTACTTTTACTGAATTCACATAAAGGAAATTATTTTTACCTTTTACACTGCTCGATTTTACACCCGAATCTTTTCTTAAAATAAATTCCTTCCTTTTTTGTTATAAAATATCAAACCATTTCATCCCCCTTTCTCTGTAAAAATTTCATGTAAAATTTTTCTTTGCCCCTTTCGCTTAACAAAAAAACAGCTTGGTGCATTCATTATTATTATTAAAATACCAAATGATTCACTTTGCTTACAATCCTTCTTCCTTGCGTTAATTCTTAGACGATAAGTATCCTGTAAAAAAGAAACTCCCCCTCCCGGATATTCCGAAAGGGGGAGTTCTTTTAAATTAACTTTATTCTTATTGTTTAATCACCGTTTGAGAGTGGATAACATTTGAATTAACATCTAATAATCTCACGAAATACATTCCGTTTTTGAAATCTTCAATGTTGGTTTTCATTGTATTTGTTCCGCTCACCAA
>CANJYB010000025.1 GCA_947479085.1 Bacteroidota bacterium
ATATTTGATGTAGGCGGAGCTGTTACAACAATAGATTATAACAACAGCGAAGTAGTATATTACACCTCTTCTTCTTATGGAAGTGCATTACCAGCAAATGGAGCAGGGTTTGTAAGTTATACCGGTCAAAAGTTTAATTACTGGATGAACATAACCTGCGGCTCAGGTGGTGGTGGAAACACTATTACATGTGCAGCAAATACAAACTCTTTTTGTACTGGTAGTTCTGTTTCGGTAGCTTATACTGCCACAGGAACATTTACTTCAGGAAATACATTTACGGCTCAATTGTCTGATGCAAACGGAAGTTTTGCTGCTCCGGTTTCTATCGGTTCAGTAAGTGCTCTCACAAGCGGAAGCATTGGTGCAACATTACCTAACGGTACTGCAGCAGGAACGGGATACAGAATC
Organism: Bacteroidota bacterium; assembly: GCA_947479085.1. Lineage (GTDB taxonomy): Bacteria > Bacteroidota > Bacteroidia > 2-12-FULL-35-15 > 2-12-FULL-35-15 > 2-12-FULL-35-15. The sequence continues at coordinate 412 of CANJYB010000025.1, forward strand.
AGAGTGGTTAGCAGTAACCCTGCTACAACCGGTTCTGATAACGGAACAAATATTACTGTAAATGATTTACCAGTTGGTTCAGCATCTAACATTACGGTTTGTAACGGAGATCCCAGCAACCTGCCATTAAATTCTTCATTAACCGGAACCAGTTTTAGCTGGACATCCGCAGTAACTTTAGGCTCAATAATAGGTAATGGTTCATGTCCATCCGGTTGCGGAACCACTATTGCCGATGTATTGACCAACTTAGGAAACGTTCATGGAACTGTAGATTACACCATTACACCAATTTCTGCAGAAGGTTGTGTTGGTTCTCCATTTACTTCAGCAGTAACGGTAGGTGCAGCACCTGCACAACCAGTAATTACCGGCCCATCAGTAGTATGTTTATTAAATACAGCCATTTATTCAGTAGCAGCAGTGCCTGAAGCAACCACTTATACATGGACCGTACCAACAGGAGTAACAGGAATGACTATTACTTCAGGTCAGGGAACCAATACCATTCACGTAAACATATCAGCGGGGACTGTTGTTGGAAATGTAACCTGTACCGCTTCCAATTCATGTGGAAACAGCACAACAGCTATAATGGCTGTAACTAAAAAACCATCTGTGCCGGGACCTATCTCTGGTCCAAGTTCAGTTTGCGGACAGTCTACGGCAGCTTATTTCATTGCACCGGTATTTGGGGCAACTTCTTATACATGGATAGCACCTGCTGGAATGACTATTACCTCCGGTCAGGGAACCTTAGCTATAACTGTATCAATGACAACCACATTCATTTCCGGTTTATTAAAAGTATCAGCTGTAAATGCTTGTGGAAATATCCCGGGAACAGCATTGCTTGTAACTGGTAATGTTCCCGGAATGCCTCTTTCTCTTTCTGGTCCTGCCAATGTTTGCGGTATTACTTCAGCTACCTATTCGGTACCAGCAGTGGCAGGAGCTACTGGGTATAATTGGACAGTTGTTGGAGCAGGAACTATTGTAGGTTCAAATACAGGAACATCTGTTACCGTTGCATTAACAGGAACTTCAGGAGGAAGTATTTCCTGTCAGGCTACTAACGTTTGCGGAAACGGAACAGCAAGAACAGTTAACCTTGTAGTAACCTCGCCTCAACCAGCTGCTATTTCAGGTCCAAACAGCATTTGCGGTTCTACTTCGGCTACTTATTCTGTTCCTTCCTTAGGTGTTGGATATACTTATAATTGGAGCATTACACTTCTTGGTTGGAGTATAACCTCCGGTAATGGAACAAACTCTATAACTATAAGTGGTCCGGCTACAGGAACAACTTCATCCGGATTGGTTAAGGTAACTTCATCTAATACATGTGGAATGACAAGTGCTTTCAGAACAATGTCTGTTTCTTATTGTCATGATGCAGTTGGAATGAATAATAGTATCAGTTCTAAAAACACCTTCTTCGGTTTATATCCTAATCCTGCTACTTCAGATTTTACAATTGATGTAACATCGGAAATGGATAAGGAAATAACCATTGAGGTATATGATGTATTAGGTAACCTGGTAATTAATGCAAAACATCAATTGGTAAGCGGAACAAACAGTATGAAAACCAATATCCAGGATTTCGAAAACGGAATGTATTTCGTGAGATTATTGGATGTTGATTCAAATGTTCTTTATTCACAGAGGGTGATTAAACAGTAAGAATTAATTTTATTAAAAGAACACCCCCTTCCGGAATATCGGGAGGGGGTGTTCTTTTTTTAAGAATGCTGAAATTATTCAATTTAATATTAGGGTACCAAACTTTCCGGGAACAGTACCGAACCATTCGGTAATTGTACCCGACTGTTCGGGAATAGTAACGAAAGATTCGGTAAGTGTCCAGAACTTTCCGGAACCTATACCGAAAAGTTCGGTAAGAGTCCCGAACTTTCCGGTAACACTCCCGAACTTTTCGGAACTCTTACCTAAAAGTACTATTTTAACAAATATTCAGTTTAACTAATTAAATAATAATTAGTTATGTTAATTTTATTTTTGGGGAGAAAAAACAAATAGATTCATTTGCTGTATTATGAAATTCAGAATTACTAAAAATGGACTTATTGATGTTCTATGTAAATAAATAGGAATACAAATTGACTTTTTTTAAATGATAGATTGAATAAAAAAATGAAAACACGTCTATTTTATATTCGGGGAGTGATGTTTTTTAAATAATTAAATTAAAAAAATAATTTATACCTTTGCCACTTAAACTATATAATTAATAATGGAATACAATACCAGCCTGCCGCACATGATTATTCCTGAATATGGAAGAAATATTCAGAAAATGATTGACTTTGCTAAAACGGTTAAAGACAGAACAGAACGTAATAAAGTAGCACAATCTATCATTGATGTAATGGGCCAACTGAACCCTCATTTGCGCGACATTACCGATTTTAAACATAAACTATGGGACCATTTATTTATCATTTCCGGTTTTAAGTTGGATGTGGATTCTCCATACCCAATGCCTACAGCAGCTACATTTATGACCAAACCTGACCGGATAAAAATTCCAAGTCAGAAAATAAAATACAAGCATTACGGGAAAATAACAGAGGATGTTATTGCAAAAGCATCGCAATATCCAGAAGGTCCTGAGAAAGATTTATTGGCAGAAGTTATAGCCAACTTAATGAAACGTTCTTATTTAACCTGGAACAGAGATACCGTAAGCGACCAAACCATATTAAGCCAGATGGAAGAACTGTCGCATGGTAAACTGGAATTGAAAGACCCAATGGCTTTGAAAAGTACGCAGGCCATCATTCCTCGTTTGTTAACCAATCAGGTTATTAAAAAACCGTCAAATCCAGCTTTCCGTCCAAAAAATAACGGAGGCTCGGGAGGAAACAACAACCCCAATAACAAGTTCAAACGTAAGTTTTAATTTATAAATAAAAAATACAACAGCAGCCTCGGAAATCCGGGGCTGTTTTTGTTTTACCTAATTAACAAACCATAGTTGGTAAAATATCAATATTCCTTTTTTTTCAATTCGCTTTTATTTCGTACTTCGTAAAGTAATATATATGTACTTAATACATTTAAATAAATGAGCGTATTCGAAATAATTGGAGGCAAAAAATTAAAAGGAGAAATTATTCCCCAGGGGGCCAAAAATGAGGCTTTACAGATTCTTTGTGCTGTTTTGCTTACTCCCGAAAAAGTAGTAATCAGTAATATCCCTGACATAGTGGATGTAAATAAACTGATTGATTTGCTTCGCGACCTTGGAGTGAAGATTGAAAAGACAGGTCATGAAGAATATACTTTTCAGGCAGATAATGTGGATGTGGATTATCTGAACTCTGAAGAGTTTAGAAAGAAAGGAGGAAGCCTGCGTGGTTCCATTATGATAGTAGGTCCTTTGCTTTCGCGTTTCGGGAAAGGATATATACCAAAACCAGGAGGAGATAAAATAGGCAGAAGAAGGCTGGATACTCACTTTATAGGTTTCCAGGCTTTAGGTGCAAAATTTATTTATGATGATACCAATGACTTTTACAAAGTAGAAGCAGATAATTTAAAAGGTTGCTATATGTTGCTGGATGAAGCATCTGTAACTGGAACTGCCAATATTTTAATGGCTGCCGTATTGGCAAAAGGGATTACCACTATTTACAATGCAGCCTGCGAGCCTTATATACAGCAGCTTTGCAAAATGCTGAACAGGATGGGGGCTAAAATTACCGGAATAGGTTCTAACCTTCTTACTATTGAAGGAGTAGAATATTTGACAGGAACCACTCATCGGATGCTGCCTGATATGATTGAGGTGGGAAGTTTTATCGGTATGGCTGCCATGACACAGTCAGAGATAACCATTAAGAATGTAAATTTTGAAGCATTGGGAGTAATTCCTTCTGTATTTCAACGTTTGGGAATAAAACTGGAATTGAAAGGAGATGATATTTTTATACCTGCCCAGGATAATTATGAAATAGATACTTTTATTGATGGTTCTATCCTTACCATATCCGATGCTATCTGGCCAGGGTTCACTCCCGATTTGTTAAGTATAGTATTGGTAGTGGCTACTCAGGCCAAAGGAACAGTATTGATACACCAGAAAATGTTTGAAAGCCGTTTGTTCTTTGTAGATAAACTGATTGATATGGGAGCCCAGATTATTCTTTGCGACCCACATCGTGCCACGGTGATAGGATTGAACCGACAACATTCCCTGAAAGGTATATCCATGACATCTCCTGATATACGTGCCGGAGTATCTCTTTTAATTGCGGCTTTGTCAGCTAAGGGAAAGAGTACCATTCATAATATTGAGCAGATTGACAGAGGTTATCAGAACATAGATACCCGTCTGCAAAAACTTGGCGCAGAAATTGTAAGAAAGTAGTATCTTTGTCATCAATAATGAGTTTAAATTAACCCAATACCAACGAAAATGAAAAAATCAAATATTTTAATTGTACTGGCAGCTGTTTCAGTTCTTGCATTTGGATTTGCAAAAAACAAACAAGCTACCGGGGTAGTAACCGGCACTAATATAGGAAACAAAGCTCCTGAGTTGAAATTTAAAAACCCTCAGGATAAGGAAATAGCCCTTTCTTCTTTAAAAGGAAAAATAGTTTTAATCGATTTTTGGGCTTCCTGGTGCGGACCATGCAGAATGGAAAACCCAAATGTGGTGATTGCATACAATAAATACAAGGATACTAAGTTCAGTAAAACCGCAAAAGGATTTACTGTAATGAGCGTATCTCTTGATCAGAAAAAAGAAGCTTGGATAGCAGCAATTGCAAAAGATGGTCTGGTTTGGGAAAACCACATGAGTGACCTTGGAGGATGGCAATCGCAACCAGCTGCTTTATATGGTGTTCAATCCATACCAGCACCTTTCTTAATTGACGAAAATGGAATTATTGTTGCAAAAGGACCCGAAATTCGTGGACCAGGTTTGGAAGCAGCTTTAGAGAAATTGAAAAAATAAGTAGATTATTTTACTTTTCATAACAAAAAGACAGAGTTCGAAAGGATTCTGTCTTTTTATTTGAAGTTTCAATGTCAATTTGTCTTAATCTGCCAGATGGCAAATTAATTGAGAGGAGGGGACTAAATGAAAAACATTAAAAACATATTTAAGAAAATGAACAAAGAAGAAAACGAAATTACAAACGAACAAACATCTGCTAACGAAGAGCAAATTCCGGTAAGTGAAACATCTGAAGAAAACGAAAAAGATAAGGAAATAGCAGATTTGAAGTTAAAACTGGCTGAACAAAACGATAAGTTTCTGCGTCTGTACTCAGAGTTTGATAATTTCAGGAAGCGAACCGCAAAGGAAAAAATAGAATTGATACAGTCGGGTGGAGAAGATATTTTTAAAAGTATTCTTCCTATTCTTGATGATTTTGAAAGAGCTATAAAATCGAATGCGGAAACTAAAGACATAGTTGCAGTGAATGATGGTGTTAATTTGATTTACAATAAATTAAAATCAACGCTAATGCAAAAGGGATTGGAGGAAATGAAGAGTCATGGGGAGGTTTTTAATGCTGATATTCACGAAGCGATTACAAATATTCCTGCTCCTTCTGAAGAACATAAAGGTAAGGTATTGGAAGAAATGGAAAAAGGATATAGCCTGAACGGAAAGATTATTCGCTTTGCGAAAGTAATTATTGGTCAATAGTCATTGGTTCATTAGTCGTTACTTAAAAACAATTTAACAATAAAGCAATTTAGCTATTTAATTAAATGAGTAAAAGAGATTATTACGAAATATTAGAAGTTCCAAAAACGGCAAGTGCGGAGGAGATTAAAAAAGCTTACCGCAAAATGGCTATTAAATTCCACCCTGATAAAAATCCGGGTGATAAAGCTTCGGAAGAAAAATTTAAAGAAGCGGCAGAGGCTTACGAAATATTGAGCGATGCTACCAAAAAGCAAAAGTACGACCAGTTTGGTCATGCCGGTGTGGGCAATAATGGTGGTTTTGGAGGTGGAGGTGGCCAGGGTGGCGGTTTTGGTGGAATGAATATGGAGGACATCTTCAGCCAGTTTGGGGATATTTTTGGAGGTCACTTTGGCGGTGGCGGTGGTTTTGGAGGTGGAGGCGGAAGAGGCCGAAGGGTAAACAGGGGTTCTAACCTAAGGGTTAAAGTAAAAATGACCCTTGAAGAGATAGCTAACGGAGTAGAGAAAAAAATTAAAGTAAATAAATACGTTACCTGTAAACCCTGCAAAGGAAGTGGGGCAAAAGATGGTTCGGCAATGAATACCTGCCCTACCTGTAAAGGAAACGGACAGGTGACCCGTATGACACAAACCATATTGGGTGCCATGCAAACCAACAGTACCTGCCCAACCTGTGGAGGTGAAGGACAAACGATAACTGATAAATGTACTCATTGCCATGGAGACGGAATAGTAAAAGATGAAGAGGTAATCAGCATTAACATACCAGCCGGAGTGGGCGAGGGGATGCAGCTTTCGGTAGGTGGAAGAGGTAATATGGGTGCAAGAGGTGGAGTGGCAGGGGATTTAATAGTGGTGATAGAAGAAACCGAACACGAATTGCTGAAACGAGATGGTATGCATTTGTTTTACGATCATTTTATCAGTTTTCCGGATGCTACGCTTGGAACAAGCATTGAAGTACCAACAATAGATGGTAAAGCTAAAGTAAAGATAGATGCAGGAACGCAAAGCGGTAAAGTGCTTCGTTTGAAAGGAAAAGGATTGCCTGATGTAAATAGTTACGGACGTGGTGATATCCTGGTAAATATTAATGTATGGACTCCGCAGAACCTTACTAAGGAAGAAAAGAAAGCGCTGGAAGAACTAAAAAGTGCTGAGAATTTTATTCCTAAACCTAACAGAAAGGATAAGGGTTTTTTTGAAAGGATGAAACAGTATTTTGAGTAAAATATTTTTTGGTTAGTAGTATACCTCCAGGGCTTTTGAGCTTTGGAGGTTTTTTTTTGGTTATTGTTAGTTTTTTTACCACATAGAATTATAGGAACATAGGAAAAGCTGATAGGGAAGTTGCTTTTTTGGGAAATTGAAATTTCCTTAATGTTGCGGAACTGTTCCTTAACGTTGTGGAGGTTTTCCTTAACCTTAAGGAACGGTTTCTTAAGGGTACGGAACGGTTCCTTAGGCTTACGGAACTTTTCCTTAAGCTTCCGGAACTTTTCCGAACTAGTTCGGAAAAGTTCCGAACAGGTTCGGAAAGGAGGGGTAAAGCCTCTGAAAGGCAATGATTATGGTAGGAATGGAGGATTTTGGGGTGTGTAGTCATGAGGTAAAAACACCTCATTCCCGAATGGCTTGGGACTTTTGGCCCTGGCCCATCTCTTTGAAAGAAGGAGAGGGGAGCCATGGTGTTACGAATTTGGTTTAAGAGATTGCTTCGTTCCTCGCAATGACGGATTTGATTTAGAGAGTATAAACTTAAAGGTTGGACAGGGCGATGAGGTGGCTACCTGCGCCCGACCCGCGCGAAGTATCCTTTTTTTTTGTTGGACAGGTATGAAGGGGGTAGAACCTTCAAACCCCTTACGAACGGGATTCGGAGGGAGGAGGTGATGAAAAAAAAGATCCCGCGTGTGGGCGGGTAGACATTTTAAAACGAAGAGGTAAACTTCCCGCCCAAATTAGATACACTCTGTGACCGATGAATTATTTTTATTGTTTTTTTATTTAGAGGGTGCAAAATTTTGCACCCCTACTTTATTATTATATTTGCAGACTTATAAATGTAATGGTATGAATATTTTATCGGCAAATAATATAGTGAAGCGGTATGCGAGCCATACGGCATTGAATGATGTGACGGTGGAGATTCCGAAGCAAAGTATTTTTGGTTTGCTGGGGCCTAACGGGGCTGGTAAGACTTCGCTTATCAGGATTATTAACCAGATTACGGGTCCGGATAGCGGGGAGTTGTTTTTTGAGGGTGAAAGGCTGACGCAAAAGCATGTGGAGCAGATTGGTTATTTGCCGGAGGAGCGGGGGTTGTATAAAAAGATGGCGGTGGGTGAGCAGGCGCTGTATCTGGCTCAGCTGAAGGGAATGAGTAAGCAGGAGGCGAAGAGAAAGTTGAAGGAATGGTTTGAGAAGTTTGAAATTGATGCATGGTGGAATAAAAAGGTGGAGGAGCTTTCGAAAGGTATGCAGCAGAAGGTGCAGTTTATTGTTACTGTTTTGCATGAGCCTAAGTTGTTGATTTTGGATGAGCCGTTTAGTGGTTTTGACCCGATTAATGCGAATTTGATTAAGAATGAAATTTTGGATTTGAAGAAGAAGGGGAGTACTGTTTTGTTTTCGACTCATAATATGGGTAGTGTGGAGGAGCTTTGCGATAATATTGCGTTGATTAATAAATCGAAAAAGGTGCTGGATGGTTCGGTGAGGGAGATCAGGAAGCAGTATAAAACGAATATTTTTGAGTTGGAGTTTTCGGGTAATATGATGGGTTTTACGAATGCTATGTGGACAGGGGCTGAGCTGTTGGACCATACTACGGATGGGGAGCATAATAAGGCGAAAGTAAAATTGCTTGGTAAAACTACTGGCAATGACTTGCTGCAGGCGATTATTCCGGTGGCGCAGATTCAGTCTTTTAAGGAAATGGTGCCGAGTATGAATGATATTTTTATTAAGGTGGTGGGTGAGGAAAATGCGGATGGAACGCAGAGTAATTTTACGGAGTAAAATAGTCACCACAGATTTCACAGATGAACACAGATTCGTTATTAGTTTAAATTCTTAATTCGTAGTAAGCATGAGTAAAATATCATTAATAATAAAAAGGGAATATCTTTCGAGGGTAAAGAAAAAGTCATTCCTTATAATGACTATTTTGGGGCCGGTATTATTTGCCGGAATTTTTGTTGTTCCTATTTGGCTTTCGACACAAAAGCCGGATAAACAAACTTTTGAGGTAATTGATGAAAGTCATTTACTTATAAATCTTATTCCTGAAAAGGAGGGAATTATTCATTTTGATTATCCGCCCATTACTTTGAAAGAGGCACAAACAGGGTTTTACGATACCAAGTATGATGCTATTTTATGGATACCACCACAACTGATGGAGCAACCGGCAATAAAGATTTTTTATAAGGATAAGATAGGATTAACCACTACCGAATACATCAGCAGCACTATTTCGTCTATGTTGTATAACATTATGATGGTTCAGAATCATGTGGATGTAAACCTTATTAAGGATGCTCAGCAAAAATCTCAATTTACTCTTATTACAGAGAAGTATAAGGAAAATGGCAAATCGGAAAAAACAAATGTGGGGGTCAATTTTGCAATTGGTTTGGTGGCTTCCATTTTGATTTACTTTTTCATATTTTTTTATGGTGTTCAGGTAATGCGGGGTGTGATGGAAGAAAAATCGAACCGGATTGTGGAGGTGATACTTTCGTCTGTAAAACCGTTTCAACTGATGATGGGAAAAATAATTGGAATTGCATTGGTAGGTCTTACTCAGTTTCTGCTCTGGATTATTCTTACCTCTTCTATTACGACTGTTTTGAGTGCTACGGTATTGAAAGGAGTTGATATGAAACAAATTCAACATAAGGAAGAAATAATAAGAAAAGGGGAAAACCTGAATTATAAAGACATGAAAAAGATTGAGCAGAATCAATTGTTTGAGGGGCTTGATGCATTGAAATCAATAAACTTTACCCAAATTCTGTTATGTTTTTTATTTTACTTTTTAGGAGCTTATCTTTTATATGCTGCATTGTTTGCGGCTGTGGGGTCGGCTGTGGATAATGAAGCCGACACGCAGCAATTTATGATGCCTATTACCATCCCACTCATTTTGGCAATGTTTGTTTCAACATTTGTAATGAGTAACCCTGATAGCAGTATCGGTTTTTGGTTTTCCATTATTCCTTTTACATCACCTATTGTTATGATGGCAAGACTTCCGAATGGAGGAGTGCCTTTATGGGAACTTCTTTTGTCCATGAGTTTATTGGTGGTGACATTTATTCTGATGACCTGGCTTGCTGGCAGAATATACCGTACCGGAATATTGATGTATGGAAAAAAAGTAACATGGAGAGAGTTGGGCAAATGGCTTTTTTATAAAGCATGAGGATAGCCATCATTGATTTAGGTACTAATACGTTTAATATTTTGATTGTTAAAATAAATCATGCGAAGTCGTTCGCGCATTTATACCAATCAAAAATTTCAGTGAAACTGGGTGAAGGAGGGATAAACAAAAATTACATTGAACCTCTTCCTTTTGAAAGAGGTATTGAAGCATTGAAAACCTATAAGGAAACCATGGAACGGTTTTATGTAGAAAAAGTATATGCTTTTGCTACATCCGCCATCAGAAGTGCATCTAACGGCAAGGAGTTTCTGGCAAAGGCAAAAGAGGAAACAGGAATTGATGTGACAATGATTTCGGGAGATAAGGAAGCAGAGTTGATTTATTACGGTGTGCGAAATGCGGTAAAGCTGACAGAAGAAACTTCTTTAATTATTGATATTGGGGGAGGAAGTACGGAGTTTATTATTGCAAATAAAAAAGAGATATTCTGGAAACAAAGTTTTTTATTGGGTGCGGCCCGTTTGCTGGAAATGTTCAATCCATCTGACAGGATTACAGATATTGAACATAAGGCCATTGTAAATTATCTTTCTGGAGAATTAAAACCTTTATTGGAAGCCGTAAAAAAATATCCAATAACTGAACTGATAGGTTCTTCCGGGTCTTTTGATTCGTTGGCTGAAATGATTGTTCATAAATTTTATACTCCAAAAATTTTAAAGAATAAAACGGAGTATGTTTTTGAGATAAATGATTTTAAGCACATTTATGAAATGATCATAAAATCAAATAAAGAAGAACGATTGAACATGAAAGGATTGATAGAGATGCGGGTGGATATGATTGTTATTTCGAGCATCATTGTTGATTTTATCATTGAATCTTTTTCGATAACCAAAATGAGATTGTCTACTTATGCATTGAAAGAAGGAATGCTGGATGAAATTATGAATTCTAAATTATAAATAAATTTCAGATATAAATTATGGCAAAATTATTAATCATTGACGATGAAAAAAGTATCCGCAAAACATTGCGTGAAATACTTGAATATGAAAAATATGAAGTGGAAGAGGCAGCAGATGGGATGGAAGGCTTTGCATTGATACAGAAAAACAAATACGATATAATTCTTTGCGATATTAAAATGCCAAAGATGGATGGCATAGAATTGCTGGACAAAGTAATCCAACTTTCTATCGATACACCGTTGGTAATGATTTCCGGGCACGGTAATATAGAAACAGCTGTGGAAGCGGTTAAAAAAGGTGCATTTGACTTTATTGCAAAACCACTTGATCTGAACAGGTTGTTGGTAACCATTCGCAATGCGATGGATAAGTCGACATTAGTAACCGAAACCAAAGTATTGAAGAAGAAAGTCAGCAAGACTTTTGATATGGTTGGGGCATCCAAAGCCATTACCCAGATTCAGGAAATGATAGAACGGGTGGCTCCTACCGATGCTCGTGTATTAATAACGGGGGGCAATGGAAGCGGAAAAGAATTAGTGGCCCGTTGGCTTCACGAAAAAAGTAACCGTTCAGCTGCTCCATTAATAGAAGTTAATTGCGCAGCCATACCCAGCGAACTGATAGAGTCAGAATTGTTCGGGCACGAAAAGGGTGCTTTTACATCGGCCATTAGTCAGCGTAAAGGCAAGTTTGAACAAGCCGAAGGAGGAACCATTTTTTTAGATGAGATAGGAGACATGAGCCTTTCTGCACAGGCAAAAGTATTGCGAGCTTTGCAGGAAAATAAAATTACACGTGTGGGTGGTGAAAAAGAAATTAAAGTAAATGTACGTGTGGTAGCTGCTACCAATAAAGATTTGCAAAAGGAAATTGCAGCTGGAAATTTCAGAGAAGATTTATACCATCGCCTTTCTGTTATTCTTATTCATGTTCCATCGTTGAACGAAAGAAAAGAAGACATCCCTTTGCTGGCGGAACATTTTTTGAAAATGATTTGTGAGGATCATGGGATGCCGCTTAAATCATTCTCTAAAGAAGCAATGAAGGAGCTTCAGAAAATAAACTGGACCGGAAATATCCGCGAATTTCGCAATGTGGTAGAACGACTTATCATACTCTGCGATAAAATTATTACTGATAAAGATGTGTTGGCTTATGCCCGGCCACTCAAAGGGTAATTTATAAATTCTTTAATTTCCCTAAAACAGAAGCATGTATTAACATGATTAACCAACAAAAAAAGGAAAATTACTTTTCCTTTTTTTGTTGGTTTTGTCTTTTACCTAAGCTCCCAAATTCAAAATGAAATGAGGAGTATAATAGTTTAGATAACTAATCTTTCTTCTTTTTAAATACCATAAAAAGAGAACCTCCGATAAATCCAAATAATAATAAACAGGAAGCAATAGAAATTTTTTCCGCAGTAAAATATCTTGTCGGTTCAAATTTGAATTCAATAGTATGTTTACCTGCCGGAACACGCATTGCACGCAATACCCAGTCGGCACTAAAGTGAGGAGCTGGTTTACCATCCACATAAGCGTTCCATCCATCTTTATAATAAATTTCAGAAAACACAGCCAGTTGTTCCGATGCGGTATTCGATTCATAAGTTAAATCGTTGGCTTTATAATCCGTCAGTTTTATAGATGCTGAAGGGTCTGGTTTTGGAGCAAATCCTTCAATTTCTGATTTGTTGCGTTCATCCACTACTATGCTTGTTCCCGGGTTAATTTTCCCGACAATTTGTAATTCTTCGTCTGCATTTTTTGCCATTTTAATATCATTTACAAACCAGGCATTTCCCAATGCGTATCTGTTTTGAATAGGAGCAGCTTCTTTATTATAAATAAGATAACGCATATTCAACATGTTTAATACCCCCTGGCGCGCAAAAGTAGCACGTATGGAGGAATCGGTAGGAGATGTTCTTAAAGTAGTGATGATGTCCTGTATGCTGTTTTGAATATGGGCATCTATCAATTCCTGGTAACGTCTAAGCTTGGCTGCATGGTAACCACCTATTGATTTATGAAAATAAGAAGTGCTTGCATCGTTAAAAGGACCCTCTTTTCCAAGGTCAATATTTAATACCCTGTAGTCCGGGTCTTTGTCTTCCAGTATGGCCAAATCGGCTGCACTTGCGGTGTAAGGATTGGCCGCTTCATGTTTTGCAGTAAAATTTTTATCATTCAGATAGGTCTTGTCTACCTGTGCTAAATCAAAAAACAATAATAATCCAAGAACAGGAATCAATATTCCTTTTTTAATAATTGATTTGAAATACATCCAAACCAATGCCGCGGCAACAGTAATAAAAAAGAAACTACGAATGGCTTCTCCTTTAAATATTATTTCGCGAACATGTTGTAAGGCATCGGTAGCTTCATTGAATTGGGTGATCTGTCGGTTTTCCTGTAGTGTAAAAAAATCTGTTAGTGCTCCGGGCATTAAATAATATAAAAGCGACAACCCTCCTGTTAACCCAAAGGAAATGAAAAATACATTTTGAACCGATATTTCCTTTTTTATAAAAGCGAGCTTTATTTTTTGTTTAAATAAATCCGGTGTTTTAATTATTTTATCTAAAGCGAGGATAGCTAATATAGGAATGGCCACTTCAGCCATTACGAGTATCATAGATACAGCTCGGAATTTATTATATCCGGGAAAATGATTGAAGAAAAATTCGGTAAGTCCCATGAAATTTTTACCCCACGATAGGGTGATGGAAAGAATGGTAATGACTAACAGGGCCCATTTCATTCGTCCTTCAACTATAAAAAGCCCTAATACAAAAAGAAAAACAATTATAGCTCCTGAATAAGGGGATGTGGTGAAAGGTTGGTCACCCCAATATTGAGGTTGCTGAGCAAGATTTTTTGCCAGTTCTGGATCCATTCCCTGTAATTCCTTCATCACATTTTTGTTTTCAGCTACTCCAATACTTGATGAACGACCTTTAAATCCGGGTATCATCAGGGTCATGGTTTCCGAACGGCCCATGCTCCATTGTGTTGCATAATCTATATCTAACCCTGAAGTTTGATTTGATTTTTCTTTCCCAGAAGCTTCTGTTAGTTCAGAAGGACCACGAATAGTGGTTTTTGCATATTCATAGGTATTCCAAAGGTTGGTTATATTACATCCAACCGCCAGCACACCAACAATAATAAACAGAGCAAAACTTTTTACAATGTCCATGTATTGTATTTCTTTAATTTTTGCTACCCATTCAAATATTACATAAACCATTAAAAACAAAACAAGATAATAGGCTATTTGCGGGTGGTTACAAAGTAATTCAAGTGCCATAAAAAGTCCGGTGATGGCAGCACCTAATAAATATTTCCCCCTGCAAATAAGTATAACTCCTGCAAATACCGGAGCCATATAACCAATAGCCAATGCCTGGGTATTATGTCCGGCATCAATAACTATTAAAAAGAAAGCTGAAAATCCAAATCCGATGGCTCCTACAATACTTAGCCATTTGTCGACTTTTAAAACGAGAAGTAAAATAAAGAAACCAAGCATATAAGAAAAAATCATATTGGCAGGCGTAGGGAACCATAACATAAAAACACTTCTTATTGGGGTAATCAGGTTGGCAGGATAACGTATAGCAATCTGGTAAGCGGGCATACCTCCAAACATCGAATTGGTCCACAGAGGTTCTGAATGATATTTATCGCGAAAGTCGTTAATTTCTTTTGCCATACCTTTGTTCTGAACCATATCGCTTTGCACAATCACCTTTCCTTTTAACAAAGGGGAAAGATAACCGAACGTTAACACAATAAAAATTACTATTCCGGTAAGGATAGGCAAAATGGATTTCAGATTGATGTTCTTCATATTTATGGTTTTATTAGGTTGCAAATATAATGTAATAAGTAAAATGTATCTTTATAAAGTTTTTTAACGAGATTTTTTTATAAATCCTTTACTATTCAATAGCTTAACGCTATTGGAATATAATTTTTAAAATAATCTGTATCTTTTTTCAAATTTAGCGTTATGATAACAAATCCGGTAAAAAATTAATGGTAGAAAACAGGAAATATCATCTTACTGATAGCGGCATATCACTCGAGCAGAGCAAAGTGGAAGCCGCAAAGAAAAATCCTGCACTGTTTGCAGATCTTTACGATAAATATTTTGAACCTTTATTCAGATATATTTATCAGCGGCTGGATGATAAAGAGCAAGCATTTGATACCACCCAGCAGGTTTTTTTAGTGGCAATGAATAATTTAAAAAAATACGAATACCGTGGACTCCCATTTTCATCATGGCTTTTCAGAATAGCTAAAAGCGAATTAAGTAATTTATACAGAAATGATAAAGCAAACAAGACAGTAAATATTGATTCAATAAAAATTTATGACATCATAGAAGAAATCCAGGAATCAAGAATTGATACCTACCACGATAAAGTAGTTGATATTATCTCCAAAGAGCTTAATGAAGATGATTTGCAACTTATTGAAATGCGTTTTTTTGAAAACCGTTCATTTAAGGAAATGGGAGAAATACTGGAAATAACTGAAAATAATGCAAAAGTAAAAACCTACAGAGTATTAGATAAATTAAGAACTTATTTTAAAAAATAAATCTGAACGCATGAATAAAAATTACAAAAATGAAACGAAAAATTAATATTAACCGTCCGGAAATAAGCCCGGAGGAAATTTCAAAACGAAAAGATTTTGATACGGTTTTGAAACACCACACAGGAGCAACCAAACCTTTTTTTAAGAAACCTTTATTTTTATCCTCGGTAACATTTGTTGCAGCTGCAATTATAACATCAGTTGTTCTTCTTACAAAAAATTCAAACCCTATAGTGGAGAATGAACAACCAACTAAAAAAATTGATAGTATTGCTTTGCTTACTTTTTATAAAAATGAAGAAGCAAAGCCTTGCATTAATCCTCCTTTAAAAGAGGTAAATGTAAAATATACCATCTATAAAGTGGTGGCAGAAAAAGGAGCAACCCTTGATTTTAAGACCGGTTCTAAACTTACTTTTCCGGCAAATGCATTTGTTGATGAAAATGGAAATCCTCTGAAAGGAGAGGTTGAGTTGCGCTACAGGGAATTTCATGATGCGGTTGATTTTTTTGTCTCCGGTATTCCAATGACTTATGATAGTGCCGGAATAAAATACCAGTTTGAATCAGCAGGAATGATTGAGATACTGGCTTATAAAGAAGGAAAGAAAGTGGATATGGCAAAAGACAAATCCATTAATGTGGAAATGGCATCGGATTATAAGGGCACTGAGTATAATCTTTACAAACTGGATACGCTTCATAATAACTGGTCATGTTTAGGGAAAGATAAAGTGGTAAGCAATTCGGCTGCTAACTTTTCTAAAAATGATACAGTTAAAATAGTAAAATTGGAAGAAACTCCTGTATTTAAAAAAATAGAAACTAAAAAGGAGGTTGTTAAAAAAGAAAAGGAAACTGCTATTGCTGCATTGCCTAAACCGATTTCAGAACCAAGAAAACCTGTGCAGGCAAAAAAGGAAAAGCATACCTTTGATATTGCAGTAGACCCTAATGAATTTCCTGAATTAGCAGTATATAAAGGAGTTTGGTTTGAAGTGGGCGATGAAAACAAGGATTTCAGTCCTTCCTCTTATGATATTATCTGGGATGATGCAGCTTTAAAGGAAGGAACCAAAAAGGGTGAGAATTATCTTTTAACGCTTAGCAAAGGGTTGAAAAACTTAAAGTTGATTGTTTATCCTGTTTTTGAAGGCAAGAGTTATGAAACGGCAAAAAAGGAATACGATAAAAAATTCGATAAATATAATGCCGTTATTGAAAAACGAAAAACAGAGGAAAAAAGAATTGAAGAAGAATATCAGGCAAAAATGGTTGCTTTAAAAAAACAACAAGATGAACTGAAGGAGAAATGGAAACAAGAGGAGGCGAATAGGTTTAAAACAATGGATACCCAGGAAAAAGTAAGACGTATGTTTGCCATCAATAGTTTTGGGGTATTTAATAGTGATTGTGGCAAAAGCTATCCTCAGGGAGTTCTTTGCACGGCTAACCTTGTCGATTCTAAAAATGAAAACCTGATGTGTTATGATATATATTTAGTTGACAAAGCAAGAAATGCCTTATTTAGTTTTTATAAAAATCCGGTAACCCAGTTTTCCTTTAATCCTCAATCATCTAATATGCTATGGACAGTGGAAGATGGAATACTTTACTGGCTGAAACCCGAACAATTTAAAGATATTAAAGACAATAGTGCAATTGCCAATTTGAAGATGAATAAGGTGGATGAGAAGTTTACCACAGTAGAAGATTTGAAAGCATATTTTAATTTTTAGTATGAATTTTTTTTATTGCAGGTGTACATTTTTATTTCTTTTCATAATTAATAGTGCGCTTTGGTCTCAAACGGATTCCATACCAAAGCATAAAACCATCAAAGTTTTCAGGCCCAATGACTCCACATATATAAAGGCATTTACCGATTTTTTTGTTTATTATGATAATCCAGGAAGTGCATTAACCTATAGGGATTATGTCATGTTTATTCATCGTTATTCTTCTGCCCGCAACTCAGAGCGTTTAAAGATAACAGATACAAGGCCTAAAGGAAACGCTGCTCTACCATTTGATTATACTTTTTATTTTCAAAACAATCATTTTACAAAAGATATAAAAATGAGAAAACAGGAAACAGATACTGTCAAGTTACTTGTTTATGTTTCCAATAAAGGGGGTGTAAATTATATGGATTTAGCTCCAATGGAAGTCTCGGGTAATAGATTGCGAGTCTATAATATGGATAGAACAGAATACAAAGAAGATGTAGTTCATCTAAAAACACAAAACGCATTCAAAGAATTATTGAATAGCAAATGGGAGCCAGCCATAATTGCGGCATTAAGAACTCATCCATCTAAAAGAAAAAATAAATATAAAGTTACAAATGCTTATTCTGAGGGAATATTAACAATTATATATTCTTCGTATCCCATCCTTAATTAATAACGTTTTTTTAAATGAACAATTTTAATTGAATTTTGTATAACCTGCCATTATGTGGTTTGGTGGAAAAATCCAATAGGTTTACCGAAAATCATTTCTCATTTCATCCAAATTTCTAAACCTGAAACTGCACTATATATGGCTTTCCGGGTAATAGTTATTAACAAATGACCTATTTTTCAACAATTTAGCAAAAAAACAGGCAAAATATTTGTTTGGAATATTGATTTTATCGTATTTTCGTAGTGATAATTAAATAAAGTATTAATCTAAAACAAAAACAACATGAACAAAGCAGAATTAATTGATGCAATCGCAGCAGAATCTAAATTAACAAAAGCAGACTCTTCAAGAGCTCTTGAAGCATTTGTTAATGCAACAACTAAAGCACTTAAAAAAGGTGACAGAGTTGCGTTAGTAGGTTTTGGTTCTTTCTCTGTTTCTAAAAGAGCAGCAAGAAATGGCCGTAACCCTCAAACAGGTAAAGCGATTAAAATTGCAGCTAAAAAAGTAGCAAAGTTTAAAGCTGGCGCTGATTTAGCAAAAACAGTTAACAAATAATTTTTGTTTACTGAAAAAAACTCCGCCTCTGATTCGGTTCAGAGGCGGAGTTTTTATTTTATTTCAGTTCGGTTCTGTTTTTATTTTACCAATTTTTGGATAGTTAGTTGAATCCTTGGAAGGCACAGATTTAAGAGTGTCTGTTATATATACTTCACCTTGCGTGTGTTCTGTTATAACCACCCCGCTTATTAGTTCACATTTGGGATTATTCGTTGCTTTTTGAACAGGTTGGCTGATTATTGTATCTCCCAATAGTATTTTCTCTTTCACCTTGTTTGTATCAGTTATGCCTGAAATTTTTTTAGCACTATCTTTTTCGAGAGGGGCTATTGCTATTTCTCCTACTGTTCTTCCGCTAAACGTATTGCAGCTGAACAAACTGGTTCCGAATGCCAGAAGTAAAGCAATTAAAAACTTTTTGGCATAAGAAAGGTTTCCCGGAAGCTGATAAAAAGGGATTTCAATTCTTATTTTTTCTTCCGGTTGCTCATTCAGTTGAGTACTCATGAATCTCCCTCAAATTTTTTTGTTGGAAGCTTCCAATAAAAATTGTTGTATTTCATCATTTGATTGGTGGCTAAAGTCAATAACTGTTTTGCAACATTTACCGCAAAATGAACCTTGTTCATTGGGCGTCATGGTATTCCAATCTTCATGACAGGGTTTTGGAATGCTTATTTTAAGTTGATTTTCTGAATTCATATTAATAGAGTTTATTAATAAGATGCAACAATCATTAAAATTCCATAAAGAGCATGAAAATTAATTTCAGGAAGGAAGTGTTTTGAATTTTTCTAAAGTAAGTTCCCAAAGTAAAACTGATTGTTCAAAGTTTAATGAGCCCGGAATGGTAATATATTCCTTAACAAAATTAAATCCAATCTTTTTGAGAGTTTTGTTTGGTGGAGGATTTAAAGCATAAGGCTGGCAATAAATTTTTTGTAGTTTCAGGTTTTCGAAAAAATAGGGGAGGGTCATTTTTACAAATTCTGCTCCAAGTCCTTTTTTTCTGATGGTCTTATCCCAGATGTGCAGGTGCATAAAGGCTTCTTTTCCATAACTAATAGGATTTGTATTGGAGTGCCCTATGGGTTGATTATTCAATAACCAAATGATGCAGTAAGATTGTTTGTGTCGCAAAGGCATGTTAAGTTGTCCAAGCAAACTTTGAGTTAATGATTCTTTGGTTGGTATTTTTTTCAAATCTACCCCCATTGCAAGCAACGATAAAGAATCTGATTCCAGCCAATAACTTACAATCAGTTCAATATCCTCCTTTTGTAATTCTCTTACCGAAAGGATATCCTGGTTGTTGGCTGTCATGGACAGATAAAGTGAAACTAAAGGTGAAATGATTTTAAAGAGAAAGAATATTACTTAAAAAGCCAAAGCAACTTTTTAACCTACCCGAATAATCGTTTTTTCTTTTACTTTATGCTCCAGGTCTTTTATTTCCTGCAGTAAATGAATCTTTACCTTATTGATGGCATTTTCTACCACTTCAATAAGTTTCTCAAATACCTCTTCAATGGTTTCATCAGGGGTTCCTTTTTTGGATACACGTAGTTCCATACCTAGGTCTACCGATATTTTATGTGTAGTGTTTTTACTGAGTATTTCTTCTATAGCTTCCAAAACGTTTTCACCATTTATGCTGGCATAGGAAGAAGTTATTTTGCGGGAAGCATTAAAAATTACGCTTAGGGTAAAACTTTTTTTGTCTTTTTCTATAAGCAATTCGCCTTCATCTTTTATTATTCCATTCATTATAGGGGTGCTGAACTTTATGGAAGTAATCAGGTTTTCAGGAAAGCATTTGCAGGGAACGGCAAGTAATAAGGCAGCAAAATTGCCTTTATGATCTTTACCTACTTTTATTTGTGTGTTGGTATCGTAGGCTATTTTATCCGTTTTTTCATCAATGTAAAGCGAATAATAATCATTGCCAACCTTGTCTTTTAAGCCAGATGGCCGTAATTCTAATTTAGGTAATTTTACTTTTTCGGCTTCTTTTTTCATTGTTTATTTCCAGAAATTTTTGCAAAGGTAAGTTTTTTTTGAAAACAGTGGTTTTTTTGTAAAAATTGAGGACTAAATAGGTTGTTAAGAGATAGTTGGCAGGGCAATTTTCACCTTAAAATCAAGGTGCTTTTGAGATTTTAATTCATTCTCCCCCTAAAACCATATCGTATCTATGCATTCCTTCAGCATAGGAATTCAATGTTATTTTTGTGGTCACGAAACCAAACTTCTCAAAAAAAGGATAAGAATACTGAGTAGTATCCACTACTACCTGTGCTGTTGGATAAAGTTCTTTAATTAGTTTTAAGCGGTGAACCAATAACTTTTCTCCAAAGCCTTTTTTATGAAAATCATTATGAACCAGTCCCCAGGCAAGCGAAACAATATTATTGTTTTCCTTATCTCCAAAACCTCCGCAACCCAAAACTTTATTTCCCGATTCTATAACATAATAATAAGCTATATTTTGGCTTTTATCATTTATATTTTGAACTGCAAGTTTATCCAGAAACTTTTCAAACAGTTCAGTTTCTCCAACGGTAAAATACTTTGGAACATTGCTTTTAAAAGCAATTAAGCAAGATTCTTTATCATCTTCGGTATATTCCTTTATTGTTGTTTTCATCAAATGTTTTTTTACTCTTATTTTTTGTTGAGAATTGATAAGTAATTCACAACTGCCTATTGCTTCGCTACTTTATAATGTGCTTTGTCTTCATGCGTTTTCAGAACTAAGAAGGAGAGTGCAAGCAAAAGGAGATTTCTTTTCATAGGTTTTTAATTTTAATTTTCAATTTCCAAATAAGGTTTTACAGCTGTTTCCAGCGATAAGATTAATTCTTCGTCCATGTATTGGTATTCATCCGGAATATCAAGCACAATGATTTTATTTTTATCATAGTGTTCCCTGAATTGTTCTTTTATAATATCTCTATGTTTGTATTCCATTACAAATATAATATCTGCCCAAATAAGTTGTTTCCCGGTTAGCTTTACTCTTGCATCCTTATCCGTTCCGGCAGATTTTACCTGGTGATTTGCATCGTTCCTGAAAATGGTTTCTGCTGTTCGGCTTCGCCATTTATTTTTACTGCAGACAAAAAGGACGTTCAATGTTTTGTTTAATAATTTATTTTTAATTCAAATGTAGTCAGGTCGAATTCAAAATCAACATTATTTTTATACTGATTTTCTGAAGATGCCAACTCTCCGATTGCCTTGTTCCCTGTTTGTTTTTTGAAGTAAATACCGTCTATTATAGTGTCCGGTCTTATTTCCTTTAAAACTCCTGTATCATTTAAAACATAAATACTGTAAAAGGTTCCAAGCACAAAGTAATCAGGGTTAGAAGTCCGGATAGCACTATCTATTAAAGGATTTCCGTCAAGGGCAATAATTAATTTCTTTTCATCAAGGTCAATAAGATATCCCTTTCCGCCAGCAACAATTAAACTCTTAGTATTCTCTTTATTTATTAAAGTAAAAGAAAGTCCACTCAGAGATTCCATTGAAAAGCAACCAGCCCATTCCTCAAAATTATTGTCAGTAAATTTAACCCAAAGCTGTGAATTAAAGCTTTCTCCAAAATGACTTTCAGTAAATTCTCCTGATGTTGGAATTATTTTTAATATCTCTGCGCTCATATTATATTATCTACTCTTAGCATAATCAATTTCATACCTTCTGCCATTAAGAATAATATTAGAACTAAAACTTTCACCATTTGCTTTGCGAAGGCCTATGCATAAATATGAATCGCCTTCCCAATGGTAGAACCCTGTTATGTATTCTTCCTTTGTTCGCATTATCAAAGGATAATGAATTAAGGTATCTCCCAAAAGCTTGTAAAAGTGAATGGAATGGGTAATGATGGTATCTCCTGCCTTATCAGCCATTCTAAAAAATTTAAACTCCTTGTCAACATTATAAGCTACAGAAGTATCTGAAGGAAGCAGATTTTCAACCACCTTTATGGGTAGAACAGAAGTTGCACTGCCACGACATTGAGCAAAAGAATGGAGAGTTAAAGAAAAGGAAATAAGTATTAATAGGATAGTGTGTTTCATTTTTATTTATTTTTCGTATTAAATTTTTCCATTCGGAATGCCGGAGAAACATTAGTGAATTCATAAAAGGAAGAAGTGTACTTTCTAAGAAAAATTAATATTATTTTCTGTTAAATTTCTTTTTTCTAATTTTCGAGCTTCAATAAGACTTTTTATTGGGTCTAGAATAGGTGAGGTTTTGGAATACTCTGCAATTTGTTTTAGTTCATCTTTTGATTGAATATCAATATAGGAAAATATATTTTTCATTTGTATAATGAAATTATCAGTTATTGTATAAGCTAATAGATATTCTTCTTTGTTTATCTGCATTGGAGTTTCGAGTTTGTCAGAATAATCAACATAAAAACCACTATTCTTCTTCATGTTTGCTTGGTCCCACCAATCCAACATTTCAGGCAATCCTTTGAAAAGAATTTGTATCTGTTTTTCATCTTTAGAAATAAGCGCTTTTTCCTTTTCGGTATATTCAATTTCTGTTTCTGGATTATTTAATTGTTCTTTCATTTTAGCAGCAGCTTCTAATATCGGTTCAATTAATGTATATAATAGATTTAAATGAACTGCAAGTTTATGTCTAATTATATGGTCTGTGAAGTATAAGTGAATGGATGGTATATTTCTGAGATTTATTCCTATTGATTGCAATCGCAAGAGAAATCCTTTTATTATTTCTTCCGTTCCAAGGACAAGATGAGAAATCGCAATCCCATATTTACCAATTTCAGCAATTGCTTTAGAAGATTCAAGATGATCACTTGCATTAATAATAGCCTCTTTAAATGCGATTAAACATTGGTCGTCTTTAAGCAGTTTCAAAAGGTTTCTTTCTTTATTCATTTTATATAATTTGCGTCACCTCAAAAATACCCTTTTTCCCCACCCCACAAAAAATAATTTCTCAAAAATTTGTTTGTGTTTTCAAATATTTATACATTTGTTCTATATAAACCAAATAAAGCAACGGCACATGATAAAACGACTACTTTTTTTTAATCCTAAATTTAACTCAAATGGGAAAGATAAGAGTAGGTGTTGCCGAAAGCGAAACCATAGTACGCGAAGGTTTAATAGCGTTACTTAAAAACTCCAAAAAATACCTGGTCACCTTTGATGTGGAAACTACAAAGGAGGCTGTTAAAAGAATCGGTCAGCGAAAGACCGATGTGGTGCTTATTGGCTTCGAACAGCCTTTTATTATGCAGGTGCAGCTGATAAGTGAAATCAAGAAAAGACAACCGGAAATACGAATTATTATGCTGGCCGCAGATGTAAGCATGATAATACTGAAACAACTGCAGGCTGCAGGTTTGGATGCAATGATATTTCGAAAAACTTCTTTCACCAACCTGGACAATGCCATCAGTAATGTGATGGAATACGGTGAGTGGTTTGACGATGATGAGTTTAATTTCCGAATGATGAAAAATGAGCAGGATGAGGAAAAATTTAACCTTTGGAGCAAAATGGTAATTACGGAACGCGAAAGGGAAGTGATGCTGCTGATTTGCGATGGGATTACCAATAAGGAAATAGCTGATAAATTATTTATTGACGAACGCACGGTGGAAACCCACCGGGAACATATTTTTGAAAAAGTACAATGTAAAAATGCAGCAGAGCTTTCTGTATTTGCAGTAAATATGGGTTTTATTGATTTGCTGGATAAAAAGCCTAAAAACATCGAAAATCCGAATCCCGTAAAACCCAGGACCATTGTGGATTTTAACCGATTGTTAGGCTACTTTTAAACAAAAATGCCCTTAAATATCCGTAAAAATACGGATTGACACCCCTTGTTTCCTGAACTACTTTTGTCTCGTTCTTTGATAAAGGTAAAACCTGAAACTGAAAAAAGTTATTCGAAATCCTGAAGGGATTCCTGTTTTTGACTTCCTGGCGCCAGGGAAGGCTAAACTGGCTCCCTGAAATGATAAACTGGCGCTCTGAAAGAGTAAACGGGCTCCCTGAAATGATAAACTGGAGCTCGGAAAGAGTAAACTGACTCCCTGAAATGCTAAACTGGCGCCCGGAAGAATAAAACTGGCGCTAGGAAGGAGTAAACTGGCGCCCTGCCAGGTTTTGGGAATGAATAACTTAATTTCGTACTAATTGTACTTTTTTTAAAGAAGGAGAATTCAATTAATTATTAACAAAAAAAAACAAAAAAATGCCTAGAAAACCGAAGATTAATACCAACTTCGATGATGAAAGCGAAGATGATTTTTACAAAAGTGTAAAACTCATGAAGCAACTGTTGACAGCCAACAGTGCTGATTTCACCGGGTTACCTATTGCAATGAACGCTTTTGGTACATTGATAGTAACTTTTGACGATAAACGCACAGCAGCGATTTATCCCGGCAAAGGAGCCGATACATCAGCTGCACGAACTGCGCTTCAAACCGCAGTGACTACTAATGGAGTTTGGCTCAATACATTTTGCAACGGAAATTTAACGCTGATTAAAAAAACGGGTTACCCGGTTGCAAAAGAATCTGAAGCACAAGGAAAACTGGAAGCTTCCGTTTTAACTTTAACTTTTTTAAAAGTGGCGGGAATTCTTGGGTTTTTAATTTCTCATGTTCCTGGAAAGGCCTTAAGATATGGTACCATGTACACTTTGGCCGATACTCCGGATAACAATCCCGCTAATTGGACTTTTTATTATGCAGCACAAAGAGATGGAGTAATAGGAGGTTTGGAAAGTAAAAAGGATTATAAAATGGTTTCATTTGCAATGGGTACAGATAAAGATATTACATACAGCGACCCTGTGGTGATGTCGGCCCAGTAAAACTATCAAGAAGTTAACAGTTCATGCCTGTTCAACCATCCCCTGTCGGAAAATTCCTGAAAAGGAACTACCGGCAGGGGTTTTTGTTGTTGAAAAACAGGGGTATAGAATGCCAATTTGCAGGCATAAAGGTTTATTATTACTTTTGTCGGCTTTTGGGAACAAAAATTGTAAGGTAGCGGGGAAGTTTAAAAGCAGTGCATTGTTTTTTTTATTTGAAACACATCAATGAAAATAAAATATAATTTATTACTCGTGCTTTCTGTTCTATTGTTTTCGGGCTATTCGGCCCTGGGGCAGTTCAGTTTAAAAGTGGAAGGAACGGTGAAAGAAAACGGAAATGGAGTGGGCGGGGCTACTGTAAAGCTGGTGACAGACGAAACACAGGCCACCAAGGAAACCACCACCAGTTCGTCCGGTAGTTTTTCGTTCAGCCTGAAAGCCAGCGAAGAATACAGCATTTATGTTACCAAGGAAGGATACATTAAACCTAAAATATCGTATTCCACCATCGGGTTTTCGGACGAAGAAGCAAAAAAATTTAAAGGAAGTGCCACAGTGGATGTGGAAATATTTAAACTTCCGGAAGATGAAAAGCTAAAGGCAAAAATAAACGAGGCGTTTGAAAAGCCGATGATGAGTTATTTTTATAACGCTGATAAAAGCGCCCTGGAGCCGGATGATGAAGGAAATGCTTCGATGCAAAAGGAATATGCCGACATGCTGGCCTTGGCCGATGATTTCAGAAACAGGTCCATCCCTATTGATACCAAATACAACAATGCCATGGCCAAAGGCGACAAAGCCTTTAACCTGAAAGATTACGAGGCGGCCAAAGATGGGTATAACGAGGCATTGACTTTTAAACCCACCGAGCAAACCCCTAAAACAAAAATAGCAGAAGCAGAACGCTTAATAGCCATGGCTAAAGATAGCGAACGATTAGCGAAAGAAAAAGCAGCTGCTGATTTTGCAGAAAAAGAAAGGTTAGCAAAAGAAAAAGCATTGGCAGATGCAGCAGAGAAAGAGCGGTTAGCAAAGGAGAAAGCAGATGCAGCTTCATTGGCAGAAAAAGCAAGACTGGCCAAGGAAGCTGAAATGGCGGATGCCAAGGAAAAAGCAAGACTTGAAAAAGAAAAAGCAGATGCTGCATTGGCAGAGAAAGCAAGATTGGCCAAAGAACAGGGTGATTTAGCGGCTGCTGAAAAAGCAAAACAGGATAAGGAAAAGGCTGATGCTGCTGAAAAAGCAAGACTTGCCAAAGAAGCTGAACTGGCCGATGCCAAAGAAAAAGCACGACTTGAAAAGGAAAAAGCAGATGCTGCATTGGCAGAGAAAGCAAGAGTGGCGAAGGAAGCCGCTGATGCAGCAGCAGCCGAGCGCGACCGCCTTGCAAAGGAAAAAGCTGATGCTGCTGAAAAAGTAAGACTTGCCAAAGAAGCTGAACTGGCTGATGCTAAAGAAAGAGCAAGGTTAGAAAAAGAAAAAGCAGATGCTGCATTGGCAGAGAAAGCAAGAGTGGCGAAGGAAGCCGCTGATGCAGCAGCAGCCGAACGCGACCGCCTGGCAAAGGAAAAAGCTGATGCTGCTGAAAAAGTAAGACTGGCCAAGGAAGCAGAACTGGCTGCAAAAGCAGAACAGGCACGATTGGATAAAGAAAAAGCTGATGCTGCAATTGCAGAGAAAGCTAGATTGGCAAAAGAAAAGGCAGATGCTGAAGCAGCCGAACGCGACCGCTTAGCAAAAGAAAAAGCCGCAGCTGATGCGATAGAAAAAGCAAGACAGGTAAGAGAAAAAGCAGTAGCTGACTCGATTGAAAAAATCCGTTTGGCAAAGGAGTTGGTGGAAAAAGCATATAACGATAAGTATAACGGCTACCTTAACCGTGGCGATTCGGCCATCACTGCCAGCAATTATGAGTTTGCAAAAGTGGCCTTTAACGAAGCCATTAAAATGAAACCGAATGAGGCGTATCCGAAAACAAGGTTAACCGACATTGAAACCATGATAGCCAATGATGCTTTGTTTAAAAACGAACTGGCTAAAAAATATCCGGTGGGTGTTACCGAAGAAAAGGTGAAGGAAGGTAACCTTAACATCACCAGACGTATTGTGGTTATTGGTAATAAAGGTTATTTGTACGAGAAAAAAGAAACTACTTTTGGTGCCGTGTATTACGCTAAAGACGGAGTAACCATTACCGAAAAAGAGTTTAATAAAGATACAGAAGTAAAGAAATAGGGGAGAGGAAATAGATAAGGAACCATCAATGTTGGAATAACGTTGGTGGTTTTTTTATGGCTTATTTTAAAATATAAAAAGGATGTCTTTCATTGTATTTCCGGAGGAGCACAAAAATAACATCTGCTTTCTCTCTTTTTTTCATAGCCATAAAT
Organism: Bacteroidota bacterium; assembly: GCA_947479085.1. GTDB lineage: Bacteria > Bacteroidota > Bacteroidia > 2-12-FULL-35-15 > 2-12-FULL-35-15 > 2-12-FULL-35-15. The sequence goes on from CANJYB010000025.1 coordinate 28,343, forward strand.
TTGTTGTAGAGTTCCTCGTCATTCTTCAATAGCTCTTCCATATTCTTTACATTAAAATCATAAACTTTATTGGTTTTCGTATCATACACAAACTGGCGGAGTTCTTCGTAGGTACTTGGCATTCCCATCGGGTCGGGCATTCCGGTGGAACAGGTAACAGAGGAAGTGAAATAGCATAAAGTACCAATGGTATTCAGTTTATTAAATTGTTTGTTGAAATTGACATATACGGAACGGTTGCGGCAATAGCCCCAAAGAGTTGAAGATTCAACCTTTTGAGTATTACCTGCAGCATCTTTTATCTCTATAAATTTCTGGTCGGTTACTTCGGTTAAAAAGTCAAGCTGTGTTTTCGGATAGCTGGAAACAATGGCAGAAACAGGGATAGGAAGGTTATGTTTAAACTGATAATAGGTCAGGTAAACGCCTTCTTTAAAATCAAATTCATGCGAATAGGCAATGGAATCTTGCTGTGCACGGCCTGCAACAGAAGTAATTAAAAGGAAAACAAAAATCAGTTTTTTCATTTATCCAGGCATTCGTTTTTAATGTACTTACCTAACTCTTCTGCAAAAATACGAGAACCATTCAAATTAAGGTTCAATGCCGACATAAAATTTTCACGGGAATCGGCAATTTTCAGGTTGTCAAATTGTTTGTAAACAATGCCATATTGCTTTGCAACTCCTTTTATACGTTCCACTATTTCCTCTCGGTTGGGCAGGTATTGCAATGATTCCTTAAGCACCGGTGATTCGAACAAATATACTTTTGTACCTTTTTGTTGTGCCAGTTCTATTATTTTATCCAGGCACTTTTCTCGCTTCGGGCTCCATTTAAACCGGTACCCTTTTGGATAAAGTTGTATAAATTTCTCCAGGTGATTGTCCCACTTTACCTGTATGGGAGGTTCGTAACCATCCGGAAAATGAGGTAAGGTGCGATTGGTAAAATAATGTTTCAAACCCTGCAAGGCATCAAAATTAACCTTACTGGAGTAATAACCGTATTTCATAAACGGAATACCGATCCAGTAAAAGTAGGCTGAATCATTTTCCTTTACCACCTTGTCCACTTCGGCATCACCAATAAATTCAGTAAACCGGTAGGTATTAAAAGTATTGTAGTTCTCGTCCATCGACTCAGGTGTAACGAACAGGAAGAGCAATTTGGGCGGAACATTATTTTTCAGGTAAAAATAAAGATGAAGATAATTATCCGCAAAATCGGAATGGCTCAAGGCAAGGTTGTATGATTTTAAACCCGTTTGCTTATCAAGAATGGCAGGAGAAATGAACCATAGCGGTTCGCATGGACCATGAATTAATATGTCGGCATTAATTGTTGCTCGTTGCACATAGGCTGCTTTCAGGTTGCAGTTATGAGTAAGCGCAAAGTCGTACAACCGGCTTATGCCAATAAGCAGCAGCCAGAGTACGGCAAGAGAAATTAATATTTTAAGAAATGTATTTTTCAATTATTAATAAATAAATCCATTTAAAACTGCATATAAATAAATCGTGTTCCACTGTTAAATATGCCAAATACCATTATTAACAGCATTATCAGAACAACATAAAGTATGGAATAATTTTCCTTTAAAGCCAATCGGTTTATTTTTTTCTCAAATAATAAAACAAATAGAGCAATAAAGATACTTGTAAAAAAATTAAATTCATCTACCTGGTGTCCGCCAACAGCAAGCGGAGCGATGTATCCCGAAAGCCAGTCGGCAGGAATAAAATGGGTACAACTGTTTTTTATTAAATGAATGGCTTTCTCTACCGATTCAGCCCGAAAGAAAATATTGGAAAAACAAACCGCATTAAAAACCAGGAATACGGTGAATGATTTATAAAAAATGTTGTTGAACTTTTCGGATAAATTAAGACGGCTCCGTTTGGTTAATAATTCGAAACTAAGGTAAAATACATGGCACAATGCCCAGCAAATAAAGGTAAAACCTATCCGATGCCATAACCCAGAAAGAATAAAAGTAACGGCAATACCTGCCAATGCTGCATACTTTTTATAATCGCGCAACCGGTAAACTAGCGGATAATAAATGTACTTGGTAAACCAGGCGATGAGTGAAATATGCCATCTTCTCCAGAATTCGGTAACCGAAGAAGAGCGCAAAGGAGTATCGAAATTTTCTTTTAATTCAAAGCCCAACATTTTAGCAGCTCCCATGGCCATATCCGTATAACCTGAAAAATCAAAATACATTTGAATGGTAAATAAATAAGCAGCCGTAATGGTGGTGATGCCTGCATAATCCGAATTAAAATCAAACACCGAACTGACAGCAGCCACCAGCCGGTCGGCAATTACTATCTTTTTAAACAAACCAAGTAACAACCTTTTGAAACCAATTATTAAATCAGATTTAGTAATGGTTACTGATGAAATGCGCGGCAGGAATTCGTTTGGTAACATTACTGGCCCGCTGATTACCTTCGGGAAAAAACTACAGTACAACAGGTAATTGATAAGGCTGCTTTCGGACTGAATTCTTTTAAACCTGACTTCGGTGATGTAAGCAATGTTTTGTAAAGAATAAAAAGATAAGCCCAATGCAATAAAAAAATGAGTAAAGCTGAATTGAAATCCTGAAATGGAAACACCCAAACCGTTCGTGATTTTGCTGAAATAATTAAATAATAAGATGGCAGAAATATTAAGGAAAAGGGCTAAAACATACAACGACCGATTAGCAATTACCTTTTTTGCAAGGAAAAAGTTAAGCAGACTGAACACCACTAAAGTAATTAAGGATTCGATATTGTAATAACCAATAAATAAGAAACTGGCAGCAACAAGCAGTGTGGCACGAAGGGATTTCGAAATAAAATAATTGATGAAGACAACAATGAACAGGAATAAAAAAAACAGGGGAGAGTTTAGTGTCATCGGTTAAATTATTTCCTGCCTGCCCTGTACTTAAATTAATTTTAAAATATCAGCCACCGAATTGAACATCATTACCTGATCAAATGTGAATTTAACTTTAAACTCTGCTTCTATTTCGGCAATCAATTGGAGGTGTGTAAGAGAATCCCACATTTTAATATGGCTTGCAGAAGTAGATTGGGTAATGATCAGGTTATCATCTTCAAACACCTTGCGAAATACCTGTTGTAATTTTTCTAACATTGTTTTATTTACTTAAAAGTAATAATTCATTTCTATCCACTTTCTCATTTATGTTGAGCGGGAATTTTTCAACAGCAACAATTTCCTGCGGAATCATATAATCGGGCAGGAGGGAGGCCAGTTGTTGTTTTATGCTTTTTTCATTTATCTCCTTTGTTTCAATAAAAGCAACAAGAGCGTTAATTTTATTTTCTGTTTTTCTGTTCAGCACAATCGTTTTTTTTCTGATTAAAGATTCCAGAGCAAATTCAATTTCGCTGAGTTCAATCCGGAAACCGTTTATCTTCACCTGGCTATCCGTCCGCCCGTGAAATATAAGATTACCATTGCTGTTCATGGAAACCACATCCCCCGTTTTATACCATCTTTTATTGTCTTTTTCAATAAACTTCATTTCGTTTTTATTGTTCAGGTAATTGGAAATTATCTGTGTTCCGGTACAACAAAGCTCACCTTTTTCGGTGCTGTTGTTTTCTTCATCCACTATCATTATTTCGATTCCGTCAAATGGTTTTCCAAGCGGGACAATGCCATTGACAGACTCTTTAGCGGCATCCGTTTCGTTGAACGGGTAATGTAAAAAGACAATGGTGGTTTCGGTTGGCCCATAAAAATTTTCAATTTTCCCGTTCGGCATAGCTTTTCCCCAAAGCACAGCAAGAGGATAGTATAAGGCATCGCCTGAAAAAATACTGAAACGCAAATCAGGCAAAGTAATTTCGGTTAAATAATTTTTAATATAACTGAGTATGGTAGGTACCATACTTACCACAGTTATTTTATGTTGTTTTAGCATTTGAATAATGGTGGTAAACTTTACCCCTTTATCAGGAACAGCATAACAGCAAGCGCCAACCAGCAAAGGCATATAAAATGAAAAGATGGAAACATCAAAAGTTAATTCATATACCTGCAGAAACCTGTCGTCTTTGTTAAAGTCATAATTTTTTAAGTAATAGTTAAAAAAATAATTAACGTTGGCATGAGTTAGCGGCACACCTTTAGGTTCACCGGTGGTTCCGGAAGTGAATAATATGTATGAATAAGGCTGAGTGACTTTTTGGAAATTAGATGGAATGGAGAAATGTGCCTTTGAATTAAATTCAGTTATTATAACTTTTGTTTCTGAAAATTCTTTCAGGTCTTCATTTTCTGAGGAGGAAAGAATGAGTTCCAATCCGCATTGTTGTATAATGTTTTTATTTCTTGAAAAAGGAAATTTTCCGTTTATCGGAACATAGGCAGCACCATATAAACCTATAGCTATGCAGCTAGCATAAGTGGTAACATCGTCATTGCAATAAACACCAATTTTTTCATGGATTTTATCAGTTGGAATCCGGTTATAAATGGTTAAAACGATTTGCAGTAAATCTTCATAAGTGTAAAAGGAATCATTTATAAAAAGTGCATTTCGGGATTTAAATTCGGAAGCACTGGTAATAAAATGACGGGCAAGAGGAAGATTAATGGCAGCAGGTGTTGTAATATTCATTTAATAAAAACATTTGCGGTAAATTTCGCAATAATTTCATAATACTTGTAAAATAATATATCTTATCTTTGACGAAGATAAAAGCATTTCAACAATATGAAAAAAACACTACAATTAATTGTTATTTGCCTGTTTATGGCATCAACTGTCTTGGCTCAAGGGACACATGATTTGGAACTTTATAAAACATTTCATAAAAAGGAACTTACCAAAGATAAAATTCTTGATATTCTTGTTCAAGGAAATATTGATGTAATTAAGCAACTTGTAATATCAGCAGGAGGAACTTTTCAATATTCTGCCGGTGATATTGCAAAGGTTAGTCTGAGCATTGAAGGGATAGATAAAATAAGTGGCAGTAATGCTATTGAGCGAATTCAAACGATTGCACATTCTGCTCGTCCGCTGAACGATACCATGTTAAGAAACAGTAATGTTATCCCGGTTCATTCCGGTCAGGCTCCACTTGCACAAGGTTATAATGGGGCAGGAGTTGTTGTTGGTCTGATAGATACCGGAATTGATTTTACGCATGGAGATTTTAAAGATAGTTTGGGTAACAGCCGTATAAAGTTTTTGTGGGACCATAATTTAAGTGGTGCACCTCCAGCTGGGTTTGCCTATGGGAGAGAATTTACAAATGCTAACATTGATGCAGGTCAGGCCTCCGCTTCTACAGATTATGCGTTTTTGGGACATGGTACTCATGATGCAAGTATTGCTGCAGGTAATGGGCTTGCTTCCAATTCGTATAAAGGGGTTGCTCCTAAGTCAGATATCATTATGGTTGCTCTCAATTTTGGAAGTGCACAATCTTCTGTAGTAGATGGAGTTCAATATATTTATGCAAAGGCATTGGCAATGGGTAAACCTTGTGTTATAAATATAAGCATTGGAGGACAAATAGGCGGGGTTGGAAATTCATACAGTTCCCATGACGGGAAGGACTTGGAAGCACAATTGATCAATAATCTGATGAACGCTCATACAGGTCGAACTTTGGTAGCTGCTGTTGGTAATGATGGGGGAAATCCAATTCACCTTGGTTATACTGTAACAGCGGACACTAACTTTACAATGTTTACTCTTGCTTCTGCTTCTACCGGAATTGATTTGCAATTGTATGGGAGCGTAACAGATTTATCTAACGTTAGTTTTTCAATTGGTGCAGACCAGATGTCACCTTCTCACTCTTTCAGAGGAAGAATAAACTTCTCAACGGTTTTACCTTTAAACGTGTTAAGAAATGATACACTTTATAACAATGGAAACAGGATAGGGGTTATCCAGTCAAGAGCAACTTTGGCAAGTGCAGGTGTTTATGAAATGGAGTTTGTTATTGTACCTGATTCAACGACCTATAACTGGAGATTAATTACCACAGGTTCGGGTAAATTTGATTTATGGAGTGGTGATTTTTATAATGGAGTTCTGCCTTCGGTTTCAACAATGCCTGATATAGTTTTTTATAAATCACAGGATGCTCTGCAAACGGTCTGCAGCAGCTTCCAATGTCTTGATGATGTAGTAACTGTTGGAGCTTATGTTAACCGAAGAGGATTGGTTGATTATAATAATGTTTATGTTTTTAATCCCAATGCTTCTGTAGGAGTTCTCTGCAGTTATTCAAGCAATGGCCCTACCAGAGATGGCAGAATAAAACCGGACATTACTTCTCCCGGAGATTTTCTTGCTGCAGCAGGTGTATTGGCACTTATCCCTAGTTATTATCTAGCCAACGGCTTGTTCGACCAGGTTACTGTGGATGCAAAGCACGTCACCGCAAGTGGAACTTCTTCAGCGGCTCCTTCTGTTGCAGGAATTGCAGCATTATATTTGCAAAAATATCCAAATGCAACAGCATTGCAGGTCAAAAATGCAATAACAGCTTGCGCCACACAGGATCAGTTTACGGGAAGTAATTTACCGGATAATTTTTGGGGATATGGGAAAGCAAATGCGTTTACAACTTTAACGGGTTGTAATAGTATTGGAGTAGGAAACCTTGATGCCCTAAATAATTCTTTACTGATTTACCCTAACCCTTCCGGAAGTGGAAATGAAATAAACATTTCAATTTCAAATTATAAGGGAAAGGATAAAACAGAATTGAAAATATACAATACAATTGGTGAATTGATAAAAGTAGTAAATGTTTCCGGTTCTTTGATTCAATTATCGGGAGCTATCCCTTCCGGTATTTATTTTTGTGACCTGATAGTTAATGGAAACAAAATCACTACACAGAAATTGATAATTTTAGAATAGATTTCCATGCAAAAGAGTTTAAGAGTTTTTGGTTTTTTATCTATTGGTTTCGGGAGTATTGCAGCATTATTATGTCTGTTCCCATTAGGAATATTTTTTGCTGTTTTTGCTGGTTTTCTTGGAATGCTTTCTTCCACTGTCTATATATTTGTTGGTAGCCGCTACCAGATAGATTCTAAAAAACTTACTCCAGGCTTAATAGGAATCGCTTTAAGTTCAATACCAATCGTATTAATTGTAATTGCCAATTTTACTCATCATTAATTATAATGTCATCATCTTCAAAAACGATTACTAATTATTTATCATTAGTAAAATTCAGTCATACCATATTTGCTTTACCTTTTGCCATTATTGGGTATTTTCTGGCAATTACATTTACTCATGCTCCCTTCGATATTAAATTATTTGCATTGGTAATTTTATGTATGGTATTTGCAAGGAGTTCAGCCATGGCCTTCAATAGATATATTGATAGAAAGTATGATGAAAAAAATTCAAGAACTGTTATACGTGAAATTCCAGCGGGAGTGATTAAACCAGGCAATGCATTGGCATTTGTTATCATCAGCAGCCTCTTATTTGTTGCCACTACTTACTTTATCAATTCTCTTTGTTTTTATTTATCTCCCATTGCTTTGGCATTAATTTTAGGATATAGTCTTACCAAGCGGTTCACTGCTTTATGCCATCTTATTTTAGGAGTTGGTTTGTCATTAGCCCCTATAGGTGCTTACCTTGCAGTCACCGGCAAATTCGATTGGTTGCCCTTATTCTTTTCTTTTGCAGTTTTATTCTGGGTTTCGGGTTTCGATATTATTTACGCATTGCAGGATGAAGAGTTTGATAAATCTCAGAATTTAAAATCCATTCCGGTTTGGTTGGGCAAAAAGGGAGCTTTGATGCTTTCAAATTTGTTACATATTGTAAGTGCTTCGTTTATTATTTACGCAGGTTTTTATGCTCATTTTAATTTTTGGTACTGGATTGGTGCATTTCTGTTCGTTGGGTTGCTTATATACCAGCACTCTATTGTAAAACCAAACGATTTAAGTAAAGTGAATCTTGCTTTTGCCACCACTAATGGTATAGCAAGTGTTTTGTTTGCTATATTTGTTTTAATAAACCTTGCTTTATTAAAATGATTGTTTTGACAATGAATCAATAGTATGATTTGTTCGATCCATATTTTAAAATACTTTCGTAAATGAGTTCTTCCTTGTCTGAAAAACAATCAAAAATAAATTTCATTTGCAATTCACTTTTATTTCTCTCTTCCGTTTCCTTCCTTTTTTTTTATTTAATACTTAGTTATTTTAACAGGCCAGCTTTCGATGATTTTATTGGGATTTATTTTGCTGAAGGGAAAAGTATTTTTCAATACGTAAGTGAAATGTATTTAACTATTAGCGGGCGATGGATAAGTTGGGCTTATATGTATTCTGTCATTTCTTCAGCAAGTTCCTTCCAGGGGATGTACACATACTTTTTTATTTATTATATTTTTACTCTTGCAATCTTAATTTATTCTTTCAATCAGATAATTCAAGCTTTTTTTGTTAGATTATTTAACATTTCTATTTCTTTTAAAATATCTCTTGTTTATAGCGTTCTTTTTTTGGCATGTTTCTACTTTTTTACTTTTCAAAATATAGAAACATGGTGGTATATTGGTGCAAGCTTTATGTACCTTCAGGGTATTGTTTTCCTTTTGTTAGGCATTGCTCTTTTGTTGAGGAAAAAAAAGACGTTTATTCATTATTTTCTTATTGTTTTTAGTTTCATTTATGCTGGCTCTTGTTATGAGGTGTATTCCTTAATAATCTGTTTCCTTTTTGTTAGTCTGATTATTTATTTCCTGTTGAAGAATAAGAAAAATTGGAAATCTTTAAGAGAACACTGGTTTTTTAAAGGATTTCTAATAGCCTTTATTTCAATGAGTGCATCTTCCTTAATATGTGTATTTGCTAAAAGTAATCTTGACAGGAGCAATGATTATAAATTTGATCTGGCAAGAAAATCCTTAGGTTCCGATTGGAGCGTTATTTTAAATTTTTTAGGTGAAAATAAACTTGCAGTCGCAATTCTTTTGGCGATGGTCTGGTTTATAGTAGGGATTAATATTAAAAATCACACCCTTTCAAATAGAAATAATGAATTGATAAAAGCGACATTTAAGTTTTCTCTGTTTACTCTTTTTAGCTCAGTGCTAATTACTTATTTATTTCAAAAATTGTTTCTATACGATTGCCTGATACCTTCGAGAGGATGGGCATTTACCAGCATAGCTCTTGCATTTTTTTGCTGTTTCTCTTTTCTTTTAATAGGTTATTTTTTTTCAATTAATATTATTCTTCAAAATGCCATTAAGGTTTTGATTCCTGTCATAGTTTTTACTGTATTGACTTACAATTTAATTAACCAATATAAAATTACCAATGTATATTCGGAAAAGTATGATGCATTAATAGATTCTTTTTTAGATGCAAAAAAGAACAATAACAGAGAAACCTTTTATATGGAAAAACTTCCGGATTCAGGTATGTTAATGCAACTTGATATGGAAGATGATTCGCATGACCCAATATTCCTGAAAAATATCTTAGGTCTTGATTTTGAAATTAAAGTGAAACAATAGTGTAACTTTAATTTTTTACAAATTTTTGATTGATTTGAGAATCAAAAGAATTAACTGTTATGAAATAGATACCTTTAGTTAAGGTTGAAATATCATTGCTAAAGGTTTTCCCTAAGTCCATTAAAGTTTCACCCAAGATGTTTTTTACCAGGATACTTTTAATCTTATCTTTAGGTATGGATGTGGCAATATATAAAATGTCATTACTTGGATTAGGATACACTTCCAATTGATTATTTACTGAACTAAATTCATTAACTCCTAAGCTCGGATTAATAGTCCATCCAATATCTTTAAGAATACCAATACAGATAGGGCCAGGGTTATGAAGAGCATAAGCAGGATTGCCATTCGGTGTCATCAGTTCGTTTACATTACCTGCGGGATAAGTAGCCTCATTTAAATGTGTGATGCTGGAACCAAGTGTAAATGAAGCCGGGGCATAAATTCTTGGTTTAACGCCTCCATTAGCTGCCATTGCATTTGCTCCGTTAAAATAAACACTATTGCTTTTTAACTTTGGTGATAGGGTAGTGGAGGGGTTCGGAAAGGAATCCAATTGCTGATTGGTACCACTAACAAGGAACTCATCAAACACGGAAGGCAATGTATCCAGGTTTGGCCAAGGAAAGGCTTGCACCAGGTTATAAAAATCTGCACTACGTAACATTCCAAAAGAACCAATTCCAGAAGAATCTTTTGCAAGGCTTAGAAAGCCAAGCCCGTGACATAATTCGTGAAGTACAATAGTAGCCAAATCATACTGCCCGGCAGGAACTGTTCCTGAGGTTCCGCAATACCAGTTAACTGTGCTGTTAAGAAACATTTCCACATCAGGTACTCCTACATTTAATTCTGTGCCTGCAATTGAATTGGCCAATGAGGTAGCATACCATCTATCTGTCATGGGTGCTCCTGCGAAATTTTTTATTCCGTTCGGGAAAGTAATACCCAAGGTGCCTGCAGGTAAAAGTTGGAGATGAGCTGTTACTTTTATTGGCACAGACGATACTACTGTATTTGCCCATATATCAGCAGCATATTGATAGGCTGTTTGTGCTTGTGTTGTAAAACCATTATAGGTTATGTTGAAAGTTGCAGTTTGAGCTTTTAACGTATTTATAAAACATAAAGCTATTATGAAGGAGTAAATTTTTTTCATTGGAATATTTTTTTGGAAAAGTAATAATAATTTGGGAAGGAAGAATGCAGATTTAAAAATTTATAACTGTACCTATTTTAATTTGCATCCTTATTTTATTTAACGGAAATAAAAAAAGCCCGGCACCTAAGTGCCGGGCTTTGTTATAGAAGCGAACTTTCTATTTGCCGTTCTCACAGCATGGGCTTCCAGGATAGCAACATGCTTTACCTGGTGCACAGCAATCGTTTGCTTTTTTTGTTGTGCCGCTTGCAAACACAATTGTACCTGCTACTAATGATAGTGCTACGATACTTAAAACTATTTTTTTCATATTATTTAATTTTTAATTGATTTATTAATGATTTTAACTGAAATTAATTCTTGTTTTAAAAGTGGAACTGATTTCCGGAGGATGAAAACAATCAGAAGTAAAAAAGGAAACGAGATTGTTTTCTGGTTCTGATGTAAAAGTTTTAGCATAAACTGAATTTTTAAATTCAAGTATGGTTTGCACCGGATTAAAAACAAAACAACAGGTACACATCCCGAAAGGATTACAAACTCCATTGTCACAACAATTGTTCATATTCCTTTTATTGTCTGGAGATGTTTTGTGTTTACAACATGCATGTGTTTCCGATTGTTGATTTAATGAATCATAAACCCTTGCTGCAACTGGTTGGACAGTTAGCAAACAAATATAAATGGCAAGAAGTAAAGATGATATTTTCATTGTCTTTTTTAACTGCTTTTAATACTCAATAATAATGCCAATGCTGCTGCCTTTGTTTATTTCTTTACCACTTTTGTTAATTCCATATCACACTTGATACAGGTGCCTTCTTTGTCTGAAATTACTTCCGGATGCATTTCGCATTGATAGTAGGCATCACCTGTTTTTATTTTTGTTGTGTCAACGGCCATGCTTTGGTTAGTCACCGCAGGGGAAGTTGAATTAGTGCACCCGGCTAATAGTAAACCAATAGTAACTGATAGTACCGCAATTTTTTTCATTTTTTTTTATTGTTTAATTAATTTTTGTGTAAAGACTGTTTTATTTGTTTTGAATTGAACAGAATAGATACCCTTGCTTAATGCTGAAATATCCAACTGTATAGAAGACGTATTGTTTATCAATTTATTGATAACAGTTTCTCCCAATAGATTTACCACATTTAGTTCACCGGTTGCTCCCTGATATATAAAATTTATAATTATAGTATTGTTTGCTGGATTAGGATAAATGGTAAAAGGATTTTCTTCCTTTACTTCATTTATACCTGTAGTTGTAAATGTTCCCATCCTGTATTTTACAGTTCCTGATGCATCATCTTCCCATACTACAAAAACTTTTCCATTTCCAACTGCAACGTCCGCATTGGTCACGTCATTTAAATCCACAGTATCATACATTGCCGGAAACCCGTTTAAAATATTATCTGTAAATAAAATAGGTAGTTCAGCACTACCTGCTACAAATTGTTCCCAAACTATAGCTGCTGCATTTCCATTTGAAGCTATTCTTGGAAAGTTCTGTTGGGTTAATCCGGCTATGTTTCCGGTCAATGTAACTCCGGGAGAACCTGACATACCTGTTATAGATGATTTGCTTAAATAGGTTCGGTTGGTTCCGCTGGCTCCATTCATAAATGTTGAATACAATGTATCTCCTATTATTACTCCATCCGGACCGGTTGAAGGGCAAGACATCAACATCCAGTTTTGCTGATCTATATTCATTCCACCGGAAAAACTATTTCCGGAATTAGTTGAAATTCCTGCCCAACTATCACGAATATTACTATTGTTATCTCTGTATAGCATTGCCACTGTGTTTCCGGAAGAAGTAATTGTTCCCGGACAACAATCGCATACGGTTGAACTCATACTGCTCCAGCCGCTTGCTTTATGGTCGATGGAAAAAGAACTTCCAAAGTTAACAGACTTTGCCACTACCCATCTTGCGGCTCCAAAGGAAGCATCGAATTTCATAAACCCTACTATTGGATTTCCTGATGCATCAGTAGTAACAGCAGGAAAACGGGAAATACTATCTGCAATATTATCTATCTGAACTGGTGTTGAAAAGGTCATTCCTCCATTAAATGAACGAACACAAAAAATATGGCAAGTATCTGAAGCTTCCGGTGATTGTTTATAGACCACATAGACAGTGTCCCCATGGCTTGCAATGTCAGGACCAAACCAGGAGACACCCGCTATAGTAATATTCATGGGGTTTAACATAACAGGAGTTGTAAACGAAGTTCCATTCCAACGGGAAAACATAGCGCGACTGGAATGATGCCAAACTAAAAGCGGATTTCCACTTCTGTCAAGTGCTATCCTTGGATGGTCGTTTCCCGAAGCCGATGTGGAAACATTCATACCCATTCCCCAGGTGATTCCACTTTGTGCAGAAATTTTTAAAGAAAAAAGAATAAACAGAAGGCCAATTGTTCTTTTCATGTTAGTTATTGTTTTATAAATTTTTTGGTTACTGTTTTATTATTTGTTTTTAGCTGGATAAAATATATTCCTTTTGCCAGGCCGGAAATATCAAACGAGGATTGTTCCGTATTGATTTTTGACTGGAAAACTTTTTCTCCTAATAAGTTGAGGATATTAATTTCGGAGAAACTATTTCCTTTGTTTATTCTAACATTTAAAACTACTGCTGCAGGGTTTGGATAGAATGAAAAATCATTTTCTCCTTTTATTTCATTGATACCAACAAATGCAGAAGAATCGAGCACAACAAAGTTTCCCATCATCCCATCATCTTCGTGCATCAATATATGGCAATGAAACATGTAAGGAGTTATTGAATCAGTAAAATCAGTAAACTTAGTAATGAATCGTAAAGAATCTCCTGAAGGAACCAATACTACATCTTTCCTTCCCATTTCACCCGGATCGGGAACCATTCCATTTCTATCCAGAATAAAAAACTGGACGTCATGTATGTGAAATGGATGCGCTACCATCGTTTCATTTACTAACTTCCATACTTCTACACTTTTTATTGGAATTTTATAATCTATCCTCATCATATTAAACGAACTATCGTTAAAATAAAACGGACCATCCATTACCATTGCGCTGTCTGCTGTAAATCGAATGGTGCGTGTATTGTTCGCAGATACTTCAGGGTAAGGATTATTGGCGGTTAATACTGAAGGTATTGTTGTTACCGGGTTTGCTGTTTGAGTTCCCACATTTATTTGAAGAATATTAAAATCTATTCCATTTATTGGGCTATCCATTGGCGGATTTCCGGGAGGCATTGGCATAGTTGGTCCACCTTGTACACCCATAGGGAGTTCAGAAGCATAACTCATCAGGTGTATTACCTGTCCTGTCATTCCAGTAAGGTTAATTATTATTTCTGCTCTTTCTCCCGGTGCCAGTCTTACTCTTGTTGTTAAATAAGGTGTATCCAGCAATCCTCCATCGGAAGCAATCTGGTAAAACTGCATATTACCGGTAAAACCAAAATTAAAGCTTCGTTCTCCCGAAGCATTCAGCAACCGCATTCTTACCATTTGTGCAGGTGCAGCCAGGTAAGGATTAATGGTTGCATTAACCAGGATAGTGCTATCCTGCATTCCTCTTGGCATGGCTTGGTTAAGCGAATCGTATTGCTGCGACTGCACTATTATTGGAAAATCATCAATGCCATATTTTCTTGGAAGCACCAGTGCTGATTCAATATTGTCTCTCACTATAATCAAACCAGCTGCTCCTTTTATGGCTTGTTCAGCTGTCTTCATATCTGTATGCGGATGATACCAATAGGTAGCTGCATTATCAAGAACTGTAAACTGAGGATGCCAGCTCATGCCCGGCATTATTTCAGAATAAGGCCCCCCGTCCCAGATGGCAGACACATGCACTCCATGCCAGTGAACGGTGGTGGTATCGTTCAAAGAATTGGTAACATTGATATTAATAGCGGTTCCTTTATTAAAAATTAAAGTGGGCCCTAAATAATGGTTGGAATTAAATGCATACGTATGCGATATAGCTCCGGGAAAAAACTGAACACTATCTTCGTGCATATTCAGGTTATAATTCGGACCAATAAGTGTATCAGGAATAAACAATGCATTTTGTCCGGATACGGATAACAATTTGACACTTAAAAATAATAAAACGACAATTTTTTTCATATACATTATTACCAACCCATATTCCCCTTCCCAATAGGGAAGGGGAGGGTACGGCTATTTACTCTTTTATAATTTTTCTGCTGATGATTCCTTCTTTTGTAATAACATTTACCATGTAGTTTCCTTTTGGTAAATCGCTTACATCAAGCAATGTTTTTGATGTAGCAGTTATTCCTTCTGATTTCTTAACAGTTTTTCCCAACATATCAGTTACCTGAATAGCTACTTTCTGGTCTTTTAACACTGATAAATCAAGGGTTACTTTTTCGGAAGCAGGGTTAGGGAAAATACTTATGTTTGCATCAAAATAGTTTTCGCCAATGCTTTGTGTCCCGGTAAATGCAAGGGCATCTACCCATAAATAATCGTTTACAGCAGGAGTAGTTCCGCTTGCAGCTAAAGTAATAATGCAAGTATCAGGCATTCCACTATCAGTATAAGAAAGAGGAATATTAAAATTAGCCCAGCTCATTGCCATGCCCGATAATACGGAATGTGCGGAAGCAACGGTAACTCTCATATTATTTGCATTATCCCAGCGGGTTAATTTAACATCCACAAACCCCTGGCTGCTTCCATAAATCATGTGTTGCCATTTACCTGATAAAAAAGCTGGTCTGGCTGCAAATGCAAAACCCGATTGAGGCTGCATAGTAGTAGTATTAATAGTTCCGCATACTGCGATGCCTGGAACCACATTTGCTCCCACCATCTTTGACGTTAATTTCATATAAGAAGTACCAGCTGCACCCGGTGTTCCTTTTTCGCAGGTGTAAACACTCATGGCTGTTGTCATGTCATTCAGAACACTCCACGAATCAGGATTGTTATAAGTTCCGCCACCCATACTGGTCCAGGTTTCAAAACCTGCGTTGGGAATAACTTGTGCCTTGGAAATGGTAACTACCATAGTCAAAGCAATAATAGTGTAAATTGTTTTTTTCATTTTTTTTGTTTTTAATTATTGGAATTGTTTAGTTTAAATTTTAAATGATAAGATAACTCATAAACAGAATTACACAACCGGTAAAACTATTTAAATGGAAAAGAAGCAATTGTGGTAAATACAACTGCCGATTAATAAATTATATAAGGAATACGCTGTTTAAAATGTAAACGGGTTGTTTACACCTTATCAGAGGAGAATGATTAAAAAAAGAAGACTGTACTGTCGGATATAATGGCGATTGAGAAAAAGACAACTGGGGAATTAAAAAATTATCTAAAGAAATTTTTTGAATAGAAACCATTTTTGTTCCTGCACTTAACCCATTGTCTAAGGTTTTAACTGAAAAAGATTTTTTGCTGCAGCAGGAAGATTTACTTTTTTGGGTTTTGTGTTTGCATTTACATTTCTTATTTAACTCTACTCCAAACACAATGTAGGAAGTATTGCCCATGCATTTGTGCACTGTAACCAGTATGCCCATAGCCGATAAGCTAAACACAAAGGCAAGAAATAAGGCAAATACTTTTTTCATCAAAGCAAAGGTATACATAAATTAAATACAACCATAAAAAAAGCTTCGCTTTTTTGCGAAGCTTTTTTATGATATTAATCACTACTTTTTTAACACTTGTAAATACCCGATTTTAAATTTACAAAGGGCGCGCAGTTATCGGGTGGCTATACGTTAAGTCGGTGGAGGTACCCATTGCAAATGAAGCAAATTTATATTTTTCATCACTTGTCAAATCAATAATACTGCCATCGCGATGAGCCGAATAGTGATTTTTTGTTTGTTTTCGGATGCCATTGTTATTTGTTTTTAAGTAAATGTATATCTAACTGTTTTTTAAAAGACTAATTTTTTATCCTTTTCAGGTTCGCTGATTGCCTAGGTATTCTTTTCTTAAACAAACTTGCCCTCGCTGACCGGCTAACTATGTTTTTCTTTTATTTTATCTGCCTCGCTGAGTGGCTAACTACAAATTTCTTTACATTTTTCGACCTCGCTGACTGCCTAGATACAAATTTCTTTAGAAATATCGAGTTAGGCAGTAATGATTTTCAACACTTTAGCAATTTTACCCCTCCATCTGCCCCTTTTTGTTTTTTTAGTTTCAGAGATTAAATACCTGCCCATGGTGGGGGATTTTAGCATATCAGAAATTCCGATGGAAAAGTCTTCTAATAAGTAAATGTTATTCCGCCACCTGCACCAAAATGAGAATCGTAATTTGCTGAAAGCGACAGGCGTTTAATTACAATATAGCGTAATGCAATTTCATATTCGAAATCAGAATTCCAAACAGCATCCAGCCGAAGGCGGTTGTTTAATGCCAAATCGTTTCTCGCAATCTGAAAACGAAGATGACCAGTATGATCTATTCTTAAATCGGTTTGAATAAAAAAGGGTAACAAATATTGTACACCGAAAGTAGCCACCGCCCTGTTGTTTGGCGAATCAGGAGTGTTTGCTTCCATCTCCAGGTGTTTGTCACTATGTTGCATTAAGGTTCTGATGTCGCTACCAATGTAAACTTTAAGGAATTGCCGGGTACCAAAGTATCTTGCAAAACGAGTTTCACTTTCAAAACTACCCATATAGTTTATCATGCCCATCGCCTCCAAATTATAATTCCTGTTCATCAGCATTAACTTTGGAAACACCCCGTTCGACTGGGCAGCAATGTAAGTGGAAAAATGCCACATACTCTCGTCTTTGCTAAACTTATGCCACGAGTTTTTTATCTCAGCCACTTCTTTATTAGGAACAGAATCAGGATTCGAGAACACACGCCCCATTCCCGACATCATGTGATAAAGTATATGGCAATGAAAAAACCAGTCGCCAGCATAATCGGGTGCAAACTCTATGGTATCAATTTCCATAGGCATTATGTCCAGTACGTTTTTAAGTGGCGCATATTCTCCCTGCCCGTTAATCACTCTGAAATAATGGCCATGCAGGTGCATCGGGTGGCGCATCATGGTTTGATTGCTTAAAATGATACGAACATTTTCTCCTTTATGAATTAATATTTTTGAAGTATCGCCAAGGGTGGTATTATTGATGCTCCATTGGTAGCGGTTCATATTACCGGTAAGGGTAAAGTTTAAAACTTTTTCCGGCCCTTTGGGCAAAGTAGTTTTAAATGGAGAACGCAACATGGAATAGTTGAGGGTAGGGATAGTACCGTTTTCAATTTCCTTGTACATTACCATATTCATATCCATTTTCTGGTTGCTCATTTGCATACCCATAGCATCCATTGTTCCGTTAAACTTCATCATCGAGTTCATCATTTTCATTCCCTCAAAATAATTTAATTTTGGAAGTACCGGGGCAGGAACTTTGTTGCCATTTCCCAGCCACAGCGAAGAGGAGCGGGTGCGGTCTTCGGTAGTTGCTTTAAATTCGTAAGCATTGTTTTCAGGTAGAGTAACAATAACATCATATATTTCGGCCACTGCTATCAGCATCCTGTCCGTTTCCACAGGTAACACATCCTGCCCGTCTGAAGCAACAACAGTAATTTTGCTGCCTGCAAACTGTAGCCAGAAGTAAGTAGAAGATGAACCATTAATAATTCGTAGTTTAATTTTATTCCCGGCCTTTAATTCAGGAAGACTTTGTTCATTAGCCCCGTTGGTAAGAATTGCATTGTAATACACATCACTCACATCCATTGCAAACATTCGTTTCCATTCGTTCTCTAATTTGGATTTCAAATATCCTTTAACCAAAGCTTCACCATAATTCTGTGTAGATCCTTTTTTTATTCCATACCAATCATTTGCTAATTTCAAGGAGCGCAAAACTTCTTTTGGTTTTTCATTTGTCCAGTCGCTTAATAAAACTACATATTCAGGAATCGTATCCTTTACTTTTTTATGAATGATCAATGCACCATAAAGACCTGCCTGTTCCTGCAATTCGGTATGCGCATGATACCAGTACGTTCCATTTTGCACCAATGGGAATTTATAGATATAAGTGCTATGCGCCTTTATGGGAGCCATTGTAAGAAAGGGTACCCCATCCTGGTTGTTTGGTAAAATCAATCCATGCCAATGGATGGAAGTTTCCCTTTTCATCAAATTGTGAACAACCATAAGGGCAGTATCTCCTTCGGTAAATGTCAGGGTTGGCCCCGGTATCTGGCCATTCACGGCAATTGCTTTTACATTTCTTCCCGAATAATTTACTGTAGTATCATTTACATATAAATCATATCGCACCAATTTCTGCGAAAAGCATTTATAAGGGAATGGAAAAAAAGCAAATAAGGCAAAGAAAAGGAGCGCTATTCTCATTATTTTATTGAATCCTTAATGCTCCCGCACTCCATCATTTTTTTACCATAATATGGATTTTTTATGCCGGTAGAATTACTTATCCATCCAGCCTTGGCCATTGGGCAATAATCAAAGTAAGCAGCATTCCCATTGTTGGCTTTAAAAGCCTTTACTATAGAAAACATATTATCAGATAGTGTTTGAAAATGGGCACGACTATTTTTAATATCCGAGGCATTGTTTAATTTTTCAGCATCTGAAACTAATTTGGGTTGCAATGACATATAATACGAATGCTCTGCAGTTGTCATTTTATTCATATCCACCTTTTCAATTGCCTTCTTGAATTCTTTGGCAGCGGCCAATGCTTCCACATTGTTATCTGCCACAAGGGCATCTTTTATTTTGTAGTAATCCATTAGCAGGTTATTTACCTGCATTTTTACCTCTTCATTGGTATTATCAAATACAGGAGTTTCTGATGTTTTATTTTTTGCTTTTGATTGAGCATTAACATTTATGGTTATAAAGGCTAATATATAAATAAGGAATTTAATCTTTTTCATTTTTATTTTTTTTTAGTAAGGTGAATTTAAAAGGTACTTACTGAATAAACAGTAAGTACAAACTATTGAAATAGGTTGGAAAAATTAAATCAAATAAGAAAAGTCCTGTGGAATAAATAAACGGGTCGTTTATATATTGGAGGAGGAGAATAATTAGCGGTGTAAATTAATACCTTACTGTTAGGAACTAATAAATCTACGGAAGGATAGGTAGAATTTAATACCTTTTCAAAACTGTTGCCGGGAACAGAAAAGAGTTTTGAATCTTTTTGGTTTTCTGTTATTTTAAAAGAAAGGTTAAAATCTTTGCAACAATTATGTGTTGTTTTTCTACCACACTTGCATTTCTTTTTGCTAACAGAGTTTAAAAAAGTAAAACTCCATGTTTTTCCACATTTATGTATGTTTACCGAAACACCTATGGCAGGAATAAGGTAAAGAAAGATAAGAAGTATAAGGGTAATTCTTTTCAATTCTATTGTTTTTAACAATACAAAGGTAGTGAATAATTTTTCTTATAACAGGTTGTTTATATTTTGGAATTCAAATCATTAAATGATGCAAAGGATTTATGGAATAATGTAACTCCTAAAAAGTAAAATCCGCTGACCTTTGCAATAAAATAATAATGAATTTAACTGAAAGTAAATAAAACAGAAAATCATATGAAAAAAACTTCGAAAAAAGCAACTTCTAAAAAAGCAACAACTAAAGCTCCGGCAAAGAAAGCTGCAAAAAAAGCAACAGTAAAAAAATTGCAAACAAAAAAGGCAGCAAAGAAATCAATAGCTCCAAAGAAATCTACAGTTGCCAAGAAACCAAATTTGGCAAAGAAAACAACAATGCCAAGGAAAGCAACAGAAACAAAGAAAGCAACTTTAGCAAGGAAACCAATTGCTGCCAAGAAGTTAACAGTTGCAAAAAAAGCTACAGTTAGAAAGAAAGCAACAGTAAGAAAGAAACCAATTGCTGCAAAGAGGTCAACAGTAGCAAAAAAGGTAACAGTTGCAAAAAAGGCAACAGTTAAGAAAGCTGCAAAAAAAGTTGTAACTCCGAAAAAGAAGGTAACTTTAAAAAACAAAAGCACTTCGAAAGTGCAAGTACCTGCAAAAAAATCAGCTGTTAAAAAGCCTGTAATTAAAAAAGCATCAGCACCTGTAAAACAAAAAATTGTTAATCCGGAAATGCCAAAAGATGAAACTGTTAATGTTAAAAAAAATGAATCGGAGATGACGCCTCCTCCTGTTGATTCAACAATACATGGAGAAGATATGCATTTTATTCCGGAGCACATTGCATCTCATCCTATTACACCATCCGAAGCACATAAAATGGAAAACATATTTCACCATAAAGAAGAAGTTGCTTTTCATCAGGAAAAAGAAAAGATAAAAGCAGCTAGACCTTCCCGGAAAAATTTGAAAATGAACTTTAGAATGAAGGGTAGAAGATAAATAAATTAGTTTTGTAACTAAGTATGGTGTTCTGTAGAGCCTAGAATAAAAGGGTTTTAAAGCAACAAAGCAAAACAAAAAAGACTTAAAGGTATTAGCCTTTAAGTCTTTTTTGTTTGGTTAAACAGTATTGTTTATTTAAGAATATTAATTTTAATGGAAGATGCCTGATTACCTACATTCAGCTTTACAAAATAGCAACCATTTACTAATTCTTTTTCATCAATAGTAAGTGTATGTTTTCCAGCTGCCATTTGTTCAGCTGCAATAGCATATACTTTTTTACCTAATAAATTATATACCTCCAATCCCGCTTTGTCCGAAACTTTCAGTTCGAAACTAATGGTGGAAGAAGAGGAGGAAGGATTAGGATAAGCTGCTAATTTAAAATCTTCATTATTGTATTTTTGAATTCCTGAAGGGTCAGATAATTCGTATGCAAAAATAGAAACACCCTGATCGATTCCACCAAGTGTTTTTTGTCCGGATACCATAGAGTTAGTAATAAATGCCCCACCAGCTATACCTGTGTTACTTCCTCCTGCAAGATCTAACTGTGTATCATGAACTAATCCGGTAGGCACACCTGCCATTGTTAATTGTGTTAGAATGGCACTTGTACCTGCTGCCCCTTGATCGTAAGCCCATAAATATGGACCACCAGTGGAATAAGGGTCATAAGCCATTCCATATATACCGGTCAGGCCATGTGTTGCTGCCGTAATTGCAGATAAAGTAGCTCCGCTTAAGCTTACTGCGGTAATATCGGTTGCAAAAGTTCCGGTCCATATACCTCCAGCACCTGCATTAAGTGTTGGGTCATAAGCTACATAACGACAGTTGGTGACTGAGGTGGTAATGGAGGAAATTACTGTTTTAGTAACCGGGTTAACTTTATAAATAATATTAGTATTTGCCCCAATATAAATATTGGTTCCATCTGTAGAAATACCTCTCGTTCCTGTTATGCCTGCAATAACAAAAGGACTTCCGATAATAGCACCTGAAGCATTTAGGGTCCATAAGGAATCTACGCCCCATCGGGAAACCCATAATTCAGTACCTGTCCAACAGGCACCAGCTAAACCAGCTGCAATTGCAGTTGGAGGAGTGTCGAGTTGAATGTTCCATAAAGAGCGCTCGGAAACCACCGTTGGAATACCTGAAGCGGAAGGAGGTGCAACTTCGTTAAAATTTTGCTGAGCAAAATGTGAGGAAGTAATTGCAAGCAAGGAAAGAGATAGTAATGTTTTTTTCATAGTTTGTTGGTTTAAGTTGTTTATACGTTTCAAATTTAATAAAAGTTTTAAGTAAACTAAATAAATTCAAGGTTTTGTATTACAAATATTCGCACATATTCCACTTCTAAAGTTTCCAGGTTTCTTTTTTATCCTTTCCTTGTCTCTTAAAATAGTGAACGTTTTGCGCGAAATTTTGGATAAAGGAAATACAAATAAATGAGATTGTCAATGCCCCTGTTTTTTTGGTAAAAACTTATTTCAATTTTTTTCGGGCCTTTCAGGAGATTTACTGTTAAAAAGCCTACCGGAATCGGGTAGAAAAATACCGGAATTGGGTAGAGCCGAAAAGGGCTGAATTTTGCTCAAAAACCTATTTAGGTGGTTTGGGTAGAAGGAAAAAAAGAAGCAAATAGAGTAGGGGAAAGGGTAAAATGCGGAAAATACAGGTTCTTCAAAAGTCAAAACGCTTGTAACCTATATTGATATTGGCTTGTAGAGGAATTGGAGGTTATATAACATCAAAAAAGGATATATTTATCCGTAGAAATACGGATAGGAAGTGAATTTCATACGCTTATATTCCGCTTTTTTTAATTGGCAGTTTTTTGGGTAAAACAGCAGATAACTTATCTTTTGTCCCTGGATGAAGAAGCAAACTTTAAAGCAAAATTTTTCTGTAGAGCACATACTGAACTCAGTGGAGCACATCGTGAACTCAGTGGAGCACATTGCGAACTCAATGGAGCACATCGTGAACTCAATAGAGTATATCGTGAACTCAGTGCAGCACATCATGAACTCAGTGCAGTACATCGTGAACTTAGTGGAGACATCATGAACTTAGTTCAGCACATCGTGAACTTAGTGCAGCACATCGTGAACTCAGTGGAGAACATCGTGAACTCAGTCTAGCACATCTTGAACTCAGTCTATGATGTCTTGAACTTAGTCCGGGGGAGGGTATCTCCTAAACTAACAGCCCGAAAAAATGAAAATTATACAGTTGCTTTTCTCGGCTTTATTCAATACAGTATTGCTTTACAGCACTGAACTGGCAGCTATGAAAAACAATAAGCTGGGAAGCACTAATTTTTTTACTTTCCTTTTTTGGGCTTTTTATTGCCGTTAAGTTTTTTTTTTTAGCCTCTGCTTTTTCCTTTTTTTTGCTGTTCAGCAAGTTCACGTTCCTGATCCTTTTTTGCCTGCTTTTCCAGTTTGCGTTTTTCTTTTAATAAACGTTCCGCTTCGTCAAACTGAAAAAGTTTTTCAATAATGTACTCTTCGGTAAAAGGGCAATGTGCTGCCAGGTCTTTTGCCAATATACAATCGGAATATGGATTTTCCATATCCTTGTGAAACACTTCCATTTTTAACTTGGCGGTGTTGTGGCTTACAAAAAACAGTATTTCCAGGTCGCGGACGTATACTATTTCTCTTTTAAAATAATTTTTCAAATCCATTTTTATATAGTTCTCCCTGGTTTATTATACAGGCAATCTCTATGCAAGGCTTAGCGACATTGCCGGAAGTTCCTGGCTGCAAAACAAGGAGATTAAATTTTGCACAGGAATTCCCTTTTTTAATTAATTCAAATGGCTTTTAAATAAAAACCATATATAGATAACGCAGAAATGTTTAATTTATTGTGTAAAATTTTAAAATAATTGAAAATAAAAATTTCCGGTTATTTATTTCAGCAATAAATATTATATAAATTATTAACCTCAATACACTCAGAACACTTATCAGTTCTGATTTTGGGACACTGTTGTATTAGTAATGAAACTAATTTGGGGATGTCGTTTCAATTATTTATTAATACAAATATAAATAATTTATTTGATAGCAACTGATTTTTTGCTTATCAGGATGAATACTCTCAAAATTCATCAAATTTCTCAAATTTCTCAATTTTCTCAGTTTATAGCAATTTTATATAAAAAATATAAAATTCGATTAGTTTTAAAAACGTATTGTCCATAGGGCATTTAAGACAGAAATTTGTAAATACTTTTACAGTATAAATTATTTTTTAATTATTAATTCTAAAAAAAATTGAAATGAAAAAGAAAAAAATGACCGTAGCATTTATGCTGCAAAGAGAAAAAGTAAAGAAGCAATGGATAAAAGAAATGAAGGAATTACATCCTGAAATTTTACATATCGAATTGCTTGCAATTATGAAAACTGCAGAGGAGGCTGCGGAGGACAAAAAAAAGAAGTTAAAACAACTAACGGCAAAGGAGCAGGCCGCCATTAAAAAAGAAGTAGGTATTTTACATGCCAACCTAATGGCATTACCTCCGTTTCCTTTCGAAAAAATTGTGCCTGCACCGGGCATTAGTTCTTTAAATGCAGCAAAATTGTATTTATATGTTAATGATAAATATCCAAAAATCCAGGCTATGCCTGAATTTGCAGCCTGTTCGCCAACCGTACTTTATGTAAAAGCCATTTCTGATGCACTGTATCCTTATGCCATGGAGAACGGAAGAAAAATGAGTGGTTCTGATTTGGAAACACGTGATACTTTAACAGCACAATGTAAGGAGCAGTTTCAATTAATGATGTTGAGTTGCGCATTGCTTGCTTCGGGTAATAAAGCGCTTTTTCTGCTTACCGGAGTAGCCTGCAAACGGAAAGGAGTGAAACGTAATATTCAAAAAACGCCTCCGAATTTTAAACTGGACACAAACAAAGGCGTTGGACGAATCGGGGTGGTGATTGAAAAAGTGGAATTTGCAGAAAATTACACGGTTTTTTATGGTCCGAAAGTATATGACAAAGCAACATGGAATTCACAAACGGGAGGCCTTCGTCAGGTAATAGAAGACCAGGTGGCAGGTGCTGAATTAAATGTTATAGTTCGTGCAAATGGTAAAGGTGGCTCGTCTACTGATAATTCGAATCCTCAGAGTAGAGTGGTGCCTCATAATTAAGAACAAGGATTATTTTAAATAAAAAATCTGTTACATGTGTTTGTGACAGATTTTTTTTATCTAATTATTAGATTGAATCTTAAATTTATTTGATTAAAGTTTGAAATCCTGATTGAAAAAAAACTATTGCTTTACCAGTTTGGATGTAAAAGTGGAGGCAGAGGTAACAAGCCTTATAAAATATACACCTTTGGCGTATTTGCTAAGATTGATGGTATATTTATTTTTTCCTTTTTTGTTTTCAATACTTTCGCTGAAGACCATTTTTCCATGGGTATCAGTAATTTTTAACAAGGAAGGCAAATCATCATGCAAGGTGTACATAATTTCTGCGATATCATGTGCAGGGTTAGGCACAATTGTAAATGCATCGTTTCCTTTGTCAATAACTACCGGCACCAGACTCGAATATTCGTAGTGACCATTAAAATCAGTTTGTTTTAACCTATAGTAATAAGTACCCGTTTTTACATCAGGGTCATTCAATGAATAAGATAAAACGGAAGAACTGTTTCCTCCTGGGGCAGCACTTTTAACCAGCCCTATGTTTTTATAGGTAATTCCATCTATGGTTCGTTCAACTGTAAAATAATCATTGTTGGTTTCGGAAGCAGTGCTCCATTTGGTATCCACTGATTTGCCATTATAAATTGCATCAAAATTTAATAACTCAATGGGCAGAGGGCAGTCGGATACTGTAAAATTAAAATTGGCGGTTTGTGCTGTCCCGCAGGCATCGGTTACCGTAGCGGTATAGGTAAAAGTTCCATTAACACTTTGATTTACTACCAAGGTAGGAGAGGCGGTGGCTCCGGGATTCCAGGAATAGGAATAGGAGGGGACACCATACAAAGCTGCCGGGTCGAGCGTACTGTTCACCCCGCAACTTCCGGTAATATTCGAAGTGCCACTACCGGCCACATTACCAAGCACTTCCAGCGTATGAGCCTGTATGGTCACCGACCAACTATTAAGGTGGGCGCAGGTATTGGTGGCATAGCTACAACTTCCGCAGGTAGCACCTGTGCATCCAAACTGGTTAAGAAAAAAAGTAAACGTAATATTCTGTGCTGAACAGGAAGGAGGAATACAGGTAGCCATGCTTGTACATCCACTGGAACCAAATGGAAGTGCAGGATTCCAGGTTCCTAAAAAATTACAACCAAGGCATCGCCATATAGTTCCAGGTGCTCCGGCAGGGGTGGCTCCTCCGCAACTGGAAGTAATGTAAACCTGGTCTTTATCAAGTCTGCAATTTTGTGCTCCAGCACAACCACAGGCATTACTTGTATTGGTGATATTCCATGAAGCAGAAAAATCGGTACATGTGGCTCCTCCAGGAACTGAAACAACCAATGCATTTGCACAGGTGGCAGGAGATATGGCCGCTCCTATAGTATTTGCGGCAGCATTAAAAGCTCCGTAGGTTACTATCGGGTCAACTGTTAAAGGATACGTAATTCCTGCATTATTAAAAACATCAGCATAAACATTTATATCAAGGGCGTTTTCAGAGAAAGTATAATAACCATTCAGTTCCAGTTTGTCGTGGGCGTTATCAGTAATGTTTACCTGTCCGTAGATATATTGCGACTTCCCACTTTTATCATTAATGGAAATATCGCCAAGAAATCCTTTGGCTTCCATTTTCCCAGTTCCTTTGCCTATAGTATATTCTTCGGGCAGTTTAAGTGAATCGGTAAAAACAATACGACTACTACCCGGTCGGGAATGAAGAAGAATAAAATTGCTTTTGATGGTATGTTCAGAAAACTGAATAATCATGTTTATTCCTGGAAAAATATTATTTACAAGTATTCCATTATCTCCAACGGTATAGTTTTGCCAGTTGGCAGTATATGCTATTGGGGTTCCGTTGGTATCGTATTCCAGCATAGAAAAATGATTAAACCCGAAAGAGTTTATTCCATCATTCATGGTAGTTGTTTTTTTATCAATGTCTAAACCGCAAGCCAAAGGTTGTTGTGATGCTTCAAAATGTTTTGCATCAACTTTTTTAAGTTGAGGGTCAATAGAAAGCCAGTTGCCTTTTTTTAAATAATTGATGGGTAATGATGATTTTTGTAAATAAATAACAGAAGGGTTATCCTGGTCCCTGAAAAACCTTTCGTGTGCAGTACGTTTTTCAATTTCTTCATAAACATTTTGTAAGTCTGAATCAAATGGCATAAAACCAAAATCAGGATTGTTTTGATTTGCTTTAGGGACATATTTTGCTGCAAGTGTTTTACTATAAATTTTGCGATTAGTAATCGAAGAATAATTTTCGCAGGAAATGAATTTTAAACCATCATTTTCTAATGTTGTGTCTACATGCGAAATAAATTCTTTTGCCACAGGAGTTGAAACATCCTTCTGTGCAGTTGACAAAAAAGGATAAAGCAGAAGTGTTATTAAATACGGAACGAAGAGCAGAAAAACCTTTTTCATGGTATTCTTTTTTAATAAAACCAACTTCCTTAAAAAAGTAAGTTCAAAAAAGCTGCTAATTACTTAACAGTGGATGGTTTTACATAGCACAAATTTAAAAATAATTATTTAATAAAACTAAATTCACTGTATAATACTTAAACACATTTATTTGATCGAAATAAGAAAGCACCCCGAATAACATAAATCCCAGAACATATAACAAATAAAAAAACCTCCCCTGGTGGAGGGAGGTTTTTGATTATAAAAACAGAAGCGATACAAACCCTGCCTGTTGCCGAAGCAACAGGACAGGGAAAGGGGTTAGTTATTTAATTATTACCGCTCTTTGATTATAAACATTTGTATCAGTAGTTAAACGGATGAAGTAAATACCCGATTTAAGCTCGTCTACATTGAAATTAACACTGTAGTTTTCGCCTGCATTGGCTCCACCGTTGTAAATCCTGTTAATCAAATCTCCATTTACATTGTACACTTCCACTGTTACTTTTGAATCGTAATTTAATGAGTATTCAATGGTAGAGTTATCAATCATCGGATTAGGATATACTTTTAAGTTTCCTCCTAAATCAGGAGTAGCAGTATTATCCTGGTTATCCATAGCTATTGGAGAATGACCTGCAACGGCAGGACAAGCTAGGTTTCCGTTGTTCACAGTTCCGTTGTCATAGTTTTGATTCACCATATCAATTGCTGCATTTACATCAGAAGGAGAATACGTAGAACATCCGCCCAATGCTTTGTTTCCTTCAACCAATAACTGATTAACAGTCATTCCTGCAAAGGTTCCGTTGGTTATAACCAGGTTTCCTAAAGCAATGGTTGATGAAGAGAAAGCCGCATTGTTGGCATCAAAAGTTACATTTAATTTCAGAGCTACCACTTGTCCGGCTAATGTATTATTTACATTTGTTGGATTCAAAATGTTACTACTGTTTGTTAATGCAGCCGGAGTACCAGAAGATGGCAGGAAATTATCCACAGCCAAAGCAGATGACAGTCTGATAAAACGACCGCATGCACCTATTACTAAACCTGAAGGGAAAGATGCAGCAAAGTTAGTATTACGGTAACATCCCCAGTTATTTCCACTACAGTTTGCACCCCAGCCACCTTGTGTAACTGTTGTAAATCCCTGACAAGCATTCAACTTAATCTTAACGGTTCCGCTTACAGAGCATCCTTTAGCATCCGTTACAGTAACTGTATAAGAACCGACAGAAAGAATTGCTGTAGCAGTAGTTTGAACAGGGTTGCTGTTCCAGCTATATGAATATGGAGCAGTTCCACCAGTTACAGAAGCGGTTGCAGATCCAGTTCCTCCATAAGTTGTAGCATTAACCACATTTATAATTGAAAGTGCAAGGGCATTTGGCAGAGATATAGTTACTGTTCCAGTTGCAGCACATCCTGAAGTAGTAGTCACAGTTACTGTATAAGTACCTGCACCTAAGTTAGAGATAGTAGAAGTAGTTGCACCAGTTGACCAAAGTATAGAACTACCAGCAGCAGAAACTGTACCAGAACCATTGTGACCACCGTTACAAGATACGTTGGTTGAAGAAATGCTTACAACCGGTAGTGGATTAACAACAATATTGATTGTATTAGAATTTGCATGACATCCGTTTGCATTTGTTCCAACTACTGAGTAGCTACCAGAAGCGTTTACAGTAATTGAAGCTGTAGTAGCACCGTTTGACCATAAGTAAGAAGTACCACCGGTTGCAGTTAAAGTAACTGAACCACCAGCACATAATGTAGTTGATCCGCCAGCCGTGATAGTAACCACAGGCAATGGATTAACAACAACATTGATTGTATTGGAAGTTGCATGGCATCCGTTTGCGTTTGTTCCAACTACTGAGTAGCTTCCTGATGCGTTTACAGTAATTGAAGCTGTAGTAGCACCGTTTGACCATAAGTAAGAAGCACAACCTGCAGCAGTTAAAGTTACAGAACCGCCAGCACAGAATGTTGTAGGTCCACCAGCAGTGATAGTAACAACCGGAAGAGGATTAACAACAACATTGATTGTGTTAGATGTATTAGTACAACCGAAACCACAAGTACCAACTACTGAATAGTTACCAGAAGCAGATACTGTTATAGAAGCAGTAGTAGCACCATTGCTCCATAAGTAACTAACACCACCTGTAGCAGTTAAAGTTACAGAACCACCGGCACAGAAAGTTGTAGGACCGTTAGCAGTAATTGCTATTGAAGGCAATGGAACCGTAGTTACAGCAACAACATTTGAACCGGAAGTACAACCATTAACATTAGTACCTGTTACAGAATAAGAACCTGAAGCATTAACTGTTATAGAAGCAGTAGTTGCGCCATTGCTCCATAAGTAAGAAGTAGCACCTGTTGCTGTTAAAGTTACTGAACCACCGGCACAGAAAGTATTAGGGCCGTTAGCTGTTACAGCAACAGTTGGTAAAGGATTTACAGTTACAGTAATTGCATTAGAAGCATTGTTACAACCAAAAGCACAAGTACCAACTACGGAATAAGAACCAGAAGCAGAAACTGTGATAGAAGAAGTAGTAGCACCATTGCTCCATAAGTAACTTGAACCACCGGTAGCAGTTAAGGTAACCGAACCACCAGCACAGAATGTGGTAGGGCCGTTAGCTGTAACAGCAATAGTAGGTAAAGAAATCACATTGACAGCGATAATGTTTGAACCAGCGTTGCAACCATTTCCATTAGTACCAACCACAGAATAAGAACCTGAAGCATTTACAGTGATGGAAGAAGTTGTTGCTCCGTTAGACCACAAGTAAGAAGTAGCACCTGTTGCAGATAAGGTAACTGAACCGCCAGCACAGAAAGTAGTTGGTCCGTTTGCAGTTACAGCAACATTAGGAATAGGATTAACTATTTTAGAAACAATGTTAGACTCTCCTGTAAAAGAAGAACAACCAGTGCTACGAGAACAACGTAAATAGTATGTTGATTGGGTAATTGTTCCAGTAGGAGCATAACTAGGTCCATTAGCACCTGGAATTACCACCCAACCACTGTTACCATTATTTACCACGTTAACAGTGTTCCATAACCATACATACTGAACAGTACCTAAACCACCAGAAGGGTTAGCAATACTAACAATAGTAGAAGGAATATAAGGTCCGCAATGAGCTTCATCATTTCCGATAGAACCAGGGTTAGTAACCTGACAACAAACCGGACGAGCAATAGAAACAGGAGCAGAAGTTGCAGAACAACCATTAGCATCGGTAACAGTTACTGAATACGTACCATCACCTAGACCTGAAATGCATTGTGTAGAAGCACCATTGGACCATGCATAAGTAAATGCACCAGAACCACCGTTAGCATTAGCACATAAACTTCCGTCTAAACCACTATTGTTACATGTTGGCTGAGAAATGTTATTGATAGAAAC
>CANJYB010000026.1 GCA_947479085.1 Bacteroidota bacterium
TTCAGAATTTATTTTCCCTGCATCATCCTTATTTTCATTTTGGTTATTTTCCATTAGTCGTATTATTTTTATTACAAATATAAATATTAAAGTACATACGAATAAAATAATTATCTATATACAAAAAATAATCTTAGGGATATGTGCGAGAGGGACAGTATGTGGAGGCAGAAAAACACATTCTTGATGCTTTACAAATTGCATCAAAAAATAAAATACGTTCGGTTGAACGAATGGCTTACAAATCATTGGCTACACTATATATTAAAAGTAAAAATCCAAAGGCAATGGAATTTTATTTAAAATATGATCAGCTGAAAGATTCCATTTTTTCAGAGGAAAGTGTGAAACAAATTGCTGAAATGCAAACCAAGTACGATACTGAAAAGAAAGAACAGGACAATCAATTATTAACCAAGGAAAATGCAGTAAAAGAAGCTGTTATTAAGCAACAGGCTACCCAAAGGAATTTATTACTACTCTCCATTATTGCCATTCTTGCATTGGCCTTGTTACTATACAACAGGTTTAAATTAAAACAGAAAACACTTTTTCAGGAAGAACTGAACAAACAGCAGGCTCTTCGTTCAAAAGCAGTAATAGACGCTGAAGAAAAAGAGCGCATGCGCATTGCGCAGGAATTGCACGATGGATTAGGACAACAACTTTCTGCTGTCAAGTTAAATATGAGTAGTCTTGAATCGTCCATTGACTTAAAAACCAACGAACAAAAACTGATGATGAAAAATGCATTGGAAATTATTGACGATTCGGTAAAAGAAGTCAGGTCGGTATCTCATAGTATGATGCCCAATGCATTATTGAAATCAGGATTGGCAGCAGCAGTCAGAGAATTTCTGAATCGAATCAGTTCTGCTGATAAATTAAAAATAGAACTCGAAATTCACGGATTGAATGAACGACTGGAAAGTACAATGGAAACAATACTTTTCAGAGTACTCCAGGAAATCGTAAATAACATCATTAAACATTCGCAGGCAACCAAAGTAAATATTCAAATCATTCGTCATGACCAGGAATTAACACTTATGGTGGAAGACAATGGTATCGGTTTTGATATTTCTAAAATTAAAAGTGATGGAATAGGATTAAAAAATATCCAATCCAGAATTGAATTTTTAAATGGCACTGTAGATTTCGATTCACAACCTCAAAAAGGCACCACTGTAATTATTGAAGTTCCTTTAAAATAATTTTGTACTTTTACTTCAATGAATGTAATAAAGCTGTTTATACTTGACGACCATCAAATGTTACTTGATGGTCTTAAAGCCCTCCTAGTAAACGAAAGCAGGTACAGCATTATTGGCGAGGCCAATAATGGCTACTTAGCTTTAGAATTAATTTCTGAAAATCTTCCTGATATTGTAATAACTGATATTAACATGCCCGAAATGGATGGCATTCAGTTTACCAAACTGCTTTTGGAAAAACATCCTAAAGTAAAAGTAATTGCTTTGTCCATGTTTGGCGAAAAATCCACCATATCTGAAATGCTGGAGGCTGGTGTTTCCGGATATATATTAAAGAATACCGGAAAACAGGAGTTAATAGATGCTCTTGAAAAAGTGGCTTCCGGTGGAAAATTTCTCAGTGACGAGGTTTTGGTAGAAATGATGAAAGCTATAACCGAAAACGAAGAACGCAAAGAAGAAGAAACAAAGGCTCACCTTACCGACAGAGAAAAAGAAATTATTAAACTTATTGCTAAGGAATTTAACAATGCTAAAATTGGCGAAATGCTTTTTATTAGCGAACGAACTGTTGAAACCCACCGAAAAAATATATTTAGAAAAACAGGCACAAAAACCGTTGTAGGTCTTATCAAATATGCAATTGAGAATAAACTGATTGATTAATTTCCCTTTTTATATCCGTCTCTGTGGTATTTGAATGGACAACGTAATTGTGTCATGTTTATTAATTTAGTTAATTGATTGATTTGTATTATGTTAATGTAATTTTTTTCTTCTGCAAAACCCTGTTTTTGCGACTAAGCATAAAACTGATGAAACAAAGCCTTCTTTTTATGCAATAAGGCCTCCTTTTCCAAAAATAATTTTCTTTTTCAGAAAACCTCCCTTCCTTTTCATGAAATATTTCTTTTTTTGCTGAAATATTTCTTTTTTCATCAAAAGGTTCCTTTCTTTTGGTAAAAGGAAGCTTACTTTTTTACAAATGTTTCCTTCTTTTGAAAAAACATTCCATTTTTTGACAAAATATTTTTTATTTTTCAATTTCCTTGCTTTCTTTGATCAATTCAAGGCATGGTTGCATCAATTTTATGCTTAGTGTCTTTTTTGGCATTTTACCATGTCAAAATTTTACTTTTTAAGTCCTTTTTGCCTTTGTTGCCGCAACCATCGTTCTTTTTGTTACCGGCTTTACATGTCTCAGTAAGTACTTTATATGTTATATAAAGTACTTTATGTAACTTATAAAGTACAAAGTACACTGCGTTTAGTACTTTATGTAACATATAAAGCCCAAATGGAGAAATGGGAGGTAACAGGCTGAAAACTATAAGCTTTTAAAAATAAATAATTAATAAATTGATGTCTTTGCAGGTGTTTTCTCTCCTATAAAACTAACTTAGCTTTCTTTTTCAGCGTTTGTTGCTGAAAAACACCAACAACGGCAAAAAAGGCAAAAAGATAAAAAATAAACAACAAAAGAAGTGGTGCCGGGAACGCTAGGAAGTTAAAAAACTCCATTAGCCTTATGTTTCTCTCTGAAAGTACTTTTCATCTCTTTGTAAGAGCTCACAAAGAAAGAAAAAGTACTTTTTATCTCTTTGTAAGAACAAACAAAGAAAGAAAAAGTGCTTACAAACTCTTTGTAAGCGCTCGAAAAGAGAATAAAAGTACTCACAAAGAAAGAGTAAGCACTCGCAAAGAGATAAAAAGTACTTACAAAGAAAGAGTGAGCACTCGCAAAGAGAAAGAAAGTACTCACAAAGAAAGAGTGAGCACTCACAAAGAGATAAAAAGGGGAAATGGAGTGAATTTAAGCGGAAATGGAAATAACAAAAATTATTATGTGTAATGTGCTCATTATTAAGCATAAAAATTTCCGATAAGATGCTTCAATTTGTTCAAAATGATAGATTCATTTAAAAAATGGCAGATTGGGCTCCAAAAAAGCCGGGTCATTCTGAACCAAGAGATTGCTTCGTCCTGCGAAGGGGCAGGAAAATATATTTAGAAAAACAGGCACAAAACCGTTGTAGGCCTTATCAAATATGAAATCGAGAATAAACTGATAGATTAAAATCAGTTTCCCCATCCGTACTAGCACGGATATTAAAATACCCTAAAATACGTATAGGTTCGTGCTAATATTTTATATACTTTTTTCCCACAAATAAACATCATTTAATTATCAACTAATAATAAAAACAAAAAACAAATGAAAAAACTACTTACAACAGCAGCTTTTGCATTGGCTGCGTGCACATTCGGTGTAGCTCAAGATGCAGGATTTAAACCTGATGCAGGTGCCAACAGTTTCGAGTTAAACTTCGTCCCACTTAACGGCAAACCTATTCAGTTAACTTACATTCGTTACAGAAGATTCTTCAGTCCAACCATGGCACTTCGCTTAGGAGTTGGGGTAAGTTTTTCTTCTCAAAAAGCTGATTCGGTTTTTGCTTCTAACTTAACTGCAAACACCAATATTACATCAGGTTACAAAAAAACAACAATGGGCTGGGAAATTAAACCCGGAATTGAAAAACACATGAAAGGTACTGACCGTTTAAGCCCTTACATGGGGTTTGAATTAGACATCGCAGGTGCTTCTACCAAAGAAGTTACACCTACTGGTCTTGATGCTGGAGGAACAACTGATGAAGTAGTGATTATGACAGAAAAAAACAAAAGCAAAGGTGGTTTCTTCCGTATTGGTGCTAATCTTGTTGCAGGTTTCGATTGTTACATCACCCACCACTTGTACTTAGGTTCCGAATTTGGTTTCGGTTTCCAAATGGTTAACTACAGCAAATATGAAAAAACAACCGCTTACCCATCTACTTACCCAACAATCCCTGCTGGAACAATTGATCCGGGTAACCCAGATGCTGTAACTCAAGGTAAAGAAATGAATATCGGACCAAACTTTAATAGTGCAATCCGTTTAGGTTGGGTGTTCTAGAATTTTTTATTAATTTTGAAAGGAGTTTTCTTAAAAAACTCCTTTCTTTTTCTAAACCTTAAATCTATTTTATCATGAAAAAATTAACATCTACACTTAAAGCAATAGGAAGAAGCATCCTGGTTCCTGTATTGGCACTTGCTGTCATCTCCGTAAGTTCCTGTAAAAAAGAAACTTCCGGAAGACCTCAAAACGTGCCGGTAAGCATGGATACAAAAGCAAAAGCTGCAAAGCTTCGCGCTTCCACCACCAAGGCGTTAAAAGATTTTATCATCATTTTTAACCCGAGCAACCAGCAAGCTGGTAATGGAGGAGGAAGCAATAATTGGTCAGTGGTAGGAACCAATGTCACTTCTTATACAACACCTAACGCAAACGTATATCAATGGACCGACCCTTCATCAGGCACACAGTTCACTCTTTCTCAATCTACCGGTGGTGCCGGAGGTGGACTTGGACAACTGGCCTATAACGGAAAATCTTTTGATTACAATTTTGTTTTATCCATCAAAGCATCTTCCAACGACCCGCAATGGTCAGGATTCCTGAACGGTCGCGACCTTCGTGGAGCTGTTGCAATTGACGGACAACTTACAAATAACGAATTCAGCCTTAAAAACCTTGCTATCTTCTTAGTAATGACCACAGGCGGATCCGGAACTTACAAATTTATTGATTGGGATGCCACATCAATTGGTGGCGGAGACGGAATAGGAGAGCTACTCGATTTCAGCGATGTAACTAATAATACATTAGCAGGAATGGACAATGCGCACTTCTACATCACCTCTGATGGACATATTGCCGTATCTGACCAATCTTTCGAAATGGCATCCGATGCCAAAGTTACAGATGTAGTTACCGGTGGCGAATACTCCATCAGTGGCTCACTGATGTTTGAATAATTAAATGTTGTTTAGTTTCAAACAAATTAAGGACTACCTATTCATTTAGGTAGTCCTTTTTTGCTTTTCATTCCTGGCAGCTCCCAAAAAGTTCAACTTCTCAGTTATTTCCCACTTTTAGTTTTTCATTTGTTTTATCCAAAAAACAAATCACCATTAACGTATACTACTGATTAACAAAATAAAAAACAGGCTCGATTTCAAATTTAATCGCTATAAAAGAGTGAATTTCTTTAGTTTTTGTGTGACGCTCTTTCTTCATTTTATGTCTCTCTTTCTAATTTTTTTGTCTCTCTTACATATTTTTGCATCTCTCTTTCTTAAATTTATTCCTCTCTTTTCTTCCTTCTCTTTTCAAAATTTACGAGTTTCTTTTCGGTTTTGGTTGCCCTCCTTTTCCTTTTTTGTCTCTCTTTCTAATTTTTATGCCTCTCTTTCCGAAATTAATTGCTTTCCTTCCTTAATTTCTTCCTATCCGTCCCTAATTTTATTTCGTTTCTCTCTTTATGCGAAATTTCCAATTGTTGTTTGTTTTTTCATTTTCAAAAATTCATGTTATGTTGCATTTAATTCTACTTTTGTGGGATAAGAAAAATATTCTTTTTACCATGCAGGAAACAATGACAGATAAAAAAAGAAAAATAAATTCCACTATTGCTGAAGAAACGTTGGTCAAAGCTTTTGAACTGATGTGCACAGCAAAAGAAATGTCCGAATCATACGAGGCAAATAAAGAAGTTACCGCAAAATACGTTCACGCTACTTCACGGGGGCACGAAGCAATCCAACTCGCTATGGGACTTCAGTTAAAGCCCCAGGATTTCCTCTCGGCATATTACAGAGATGACAGTATGTTATTGGGAATCGGAATGCAGCCTTATGAATTAATGCTTCAGTTAATGGCAAAGCGGGATGACCCTTTCAGTGGAGGAAGAACGTACTATTGTCATCCAAGTCTTCGCAGAGACGATATGCCAAAAATACCTATGCAATCATCAGCAACAGGAATGCAGGCCATACCCACGACCGGAGTTGCTATGGGCATACAATATTTGGAAAAACAAAATCTTCTTCCTGATTATGGCGATGATAAACCCATTGCTGTGTGTTCATTAGGCGATGCTTGTATTACCGAAGGCGAAGTAGCCGAAGCATTTCAAATGGCGGTATTAAAAAAAATGCCAATACTTTATTTGGTCCAGGACAATGAATGGGATATTTCTGCCAATGCAAAAGAGATAAGAGCACAGGACGCAACAGAATATGCAAGAGGTTTCAAAGGTTTAGAAACCCGGACCATCGATGGAACGAACTTTGAAAGGTGTTACAATACCATAAAAGAAGTAATTGAAATTATTCGTAAAGAACGCAGACCATTCTTAATTCATGCAAAAGTTCCTTTACTAAATCACCATACATCTGGTGTAAGAAAAGAATGGTACCGTGACGACTTGGAAGAAGCGCAAACCAAGGATCCTTTTCCGAAACTGAGAAATTATATGCTGGCAGTTGGTTTTGAAGAAAAGGAGATTAAAGAAATAGAAAAAGCTTCCAAAATAAAAGTAGAAGAGGATTACCAAAAAGCATTACTAGCAGAGGACCCTCGCCCGGAAGATTTGTTCGATTACGACTTTGTGCCTACTCCTGTTAAGGAGGAAAAAGGAGAGCGTGAACCTGCAGGAAAGGAAAAAACCGTTATGGTAGATTCTGCCCTGTTTGCTATACGTGAACTAATGGCAAAGCATCCCGAATGTTTACTTTATGGGCAGGATGTGGGTGGAAGACTTGGAGGAGTATTTCGTGAAGCAGCTACATTGGCACAAACCTATGGTGACCATCGTGTTTTTAATACTCCTATCCAGGAAGCATTTATTATTGGCAGTACTGTAGGGATGAGTGCAACGGGTTGTAAACCCATAGTGGAAGTTCAGTTTGCAGATTACATCTGGCCGGGGTTAAATCAATTATTTACTGAAGTTAGTCGCTCCTGCTATTTATCAAACGGCAAATGGCCGGTAAGCGCGATTATCCGTGTACCTATTGGTGCCTATGGAAGTGGTGGGCCTTACCATTCTTCGAGTGTAGAAAGTGTACTTGCAAATATCAGGGGAATAAAAATCTGTTATCCTTCCACGGGTGCTGATTTGAAAGGGCTGATGAAGGCTGCCTATTACGACCCTAACCCTGTTATTATGCTTGAACACAAAGGACTTTACTGGAGTAAAATAAAAGGTACCGAAGATGCAAAAACAATCGAGCCGGATGAAGATTATATTATCCCTCTTGGAAAAGCGAGAATAGTTCAGGAAGCAGATGCTACTTCAAACAAACAAACATTAACCATAATTACTTATGGAATGGGAGTCTATTGGGCGAAAAATGCAGCAAAAGAATTTCCAGGGCAGATAGAAATAATTGATTTACGCACATTAAATCCTTTAGACGAAGAAACCATCCTTGCTTCGGTGAAGAAACATGGTAAATGTATGGTCCTTACCGAAGAACCTTATAATAATGGCTTTGCGCAGGCACTTTCAGGTAGAATTTCCAAATATTGTTTTGAATATCTGGATGCACCGGTTGAAATAGTTGGAGCAGAAAACCTGCCTGCCATACCTTTGAATTCAACTTTGGAAGCAACCATGTTACCTAATGCGGTCAAGGTAGGCAAGGCAATAAATGACTTACTGAATTACTAAATTATATACTTCTTTAAATAAAAAGGCCTCCTGCAAAATTTGCAGGAGGCCTTTTTATAAATAACTTTTTAATCCTTATTTTCTCTTCCCTCCACCTTGAGGCTTGTTTTGCCTTGGTTCGCTTCTTTGTTGTGGTTGCGACCTTGGTTGGCTCCGCTCTTGTGTCCTTTCCGCTTTACGTTCCGAACGATTCGGTTTTACCTGTTGATTGTTATTTCGCTGTTGATTATTCTCCCTCGTATTATTCCTTGGTTCATTATTCCGCGGTTGGTTGTTATTTACCTTGTTTTCATTCCTCTGATGATTATCATTCACTTTACCATTCTCATTTCTTTTATGAACGTCATTTTGTTTAGAATTACCGTTTCTATGTTCATCCCTGTTTTGTTGCCCTTTCGGGTTATCCCTTACCGCCTTGTTTTCATTCATCGATTTATTCAATAAATCACGTCTTGC
Source organism: Bacteroidota bacterium (assembly GCA_947479085.1). GTDB lineage: Bacteria > Bacteroidota > Bacteroidia > 2-12-FULL-35-15 > 2-12-FULL-35-15 > 2-12-FULL-35-15. The sequence continues at coordinate 8,234 of CANJYB010000026.1, forward strand.
ATAAGTGGTACGATAAGTTCCTGCACTTCTATAATGAGTTACGGTAACAGAAACACTTCTATGCGGAGCATAAAAACCATGAGCTACAGGAGCTCTGAATTCATACGCTCTATGGTAATAACCATAATGATGGTAATGGAAACCATAATACTCATGCCAATACCATGGTACCCAAGGATTCCAATAGTGAGGATAATATCCCCAATGCCATGGTGACACATATACTACATAAGAAGGAGCGTATAAAAAATCCCACATGTACCAGGTATTAACAGGGTAATAAGAACCCCCGTAAGAATCCGGATAATTGTCATCGTTACTATAATAGTTGTTGGTGGTATTATTTACAATGGTTTGATTACCTGAATATCCGGGATTGGGAGTTCCACCGGAAGCTCCATCCTTTTCACCCGCTTCTTTAGGCTCTACAATGTAATTTTTGCCATAAAGTTCCTCATCACCTACTATCTGAATTCTTATTTTTCCGTCTTTATCTTTATCAACTTCAATAACTGCAACATCCTGCAATTCCTTTTCACTTATTTCATCCTTCAGCACTATAGCATGAGAGGTTCCCTGCACATTATCAACTACCTTAATATAGTCAATTTTATTGTCCCCGTTCAAGTCAAGGTTATTGATTTTAGAATCCTGGGCATTTAACTTCCCTTCAAACTCTTCAAGCGTTTTGGACTGTTGAAAAATGTCCAACACCCCATAAAGGTTAAGATTATCACCTGGCAAACCAAGAGAATCTTTTATCTGACCTTGTGAGAAAACAGGAGAACAGATTAAACTGCTTCCAACCATTGCTATTGAGAAAACTAACTTTTTCATTTTACTGATTTTTAATTATAATAATAAGACTAAATATTTACTTAAAGGTTTAATTACATAAACCGTTCCAATTTTATTTTTTACATTTACCATCAATATAAAAAACATGTTAACCAATAACGACATACTAAAAAAACTTAGGGTAGCCCTTGAGTTAAAAGACGAAGACGTAATAAAAATCCTGAAACTTGCCGACTACGAAATTTCGAAAAGTGAACTCAGTGCTCTTTATCGCAAACCCGATCATCCGAACTATAAAGAATGCGGGGATCAACTTTTAAGGAATTTTCTAAACGGTCTGGTTATATACAAGCGGGGCCCGATGCCCCCTAAAAATACTGAACGAAGAGAAAATAATTAAAAATGGAAGAATCTCTGCAAACCAATTTAGAACCCACTGAATTTGTTTCGAAATTCATTGGTCAGACAAATAAAAACATTTTCCTTACCGGAAAAGCCGGTACAGGAAAAACCACATTATTGCATCAAATTGTCAGCAATACCTATAAGAAATGTATTGTAGCAGCCCCAACAGGAATAGCGGCAATTAATGCAAAAGGAGTTACTCTTCATTCCCTTTTTCAACTGCCCTTTGGCAGTTTTATTCCTGAAATTCAAATCTCCAAATCTTACAGAGAGAATTCAAGAGTAAGCGACCCTACTTCCCTTATCAAAAATTTACAAATGTTTGATGCAAAGAGGAAGCTTTTGCGAGAATTGGAATTACTCATTATAGACGAGGTTAGTATGCTTAGGGCGGATTTGCTGGATGCCATAGATCTTATTTTGCGGCATGTCAGGAGAAAGAATCACATTCCGTTTGGAGGGGTACAGATTTTATTTATCGGAGATTTACTGCAACTGCCTCCTGTAATTAAAGATGATGAATGGGATCAGTTAAAACCTTTTTATAAGAGTATTTATTTTTTTGATTCCAGAGTATTGCAACAGAACAAACCTGTTTACATAGAACTTGATAAAATATACCGCCAGGCGGATGAAAAGTTTATTACTCTATTGGCTCACCTTAGAGACAATATTCTCATGAAAGAGGATTTTAACTTATTGAATACTTATTTTAAACCCGACTTTAAATCAACACCGGAAGATAATTACATTACACTAACTACACATAACTATAAAGCAACAGAACTGAATAAAAATTTTCTGGAACGATTACCTGAGAAATCTTATTTCTTTGAAGCAAAAATTGAAGGAGATTTTTATGACAATTCATATCCTTTAGAAAAAACACTGGAGTTGAAAAAGGGTTCGCAAATAATGTTTGTTAAAAACGACCCAAGCGGACAACAACGTTTTTTTAATGGCAGAATTGGGGTAGTTTCAGCATTAACAAACGAATCAATAGAGGTAACTTTTAACGATACGAAAAATAAAATTATAGTTGAACCGTACAAATGGGAGAATATTAAATATAAAGTTAACGGGACTAACAACGAAATAGAAGAAAGTGTTAGTGGCACATTTACACATTATCCTATAAAATTAGCCTGGGCAATTACAGTTCACAAAAGCCAGGGTCTTACTTTCGATAAGGCGATTATTGATATTGGAAGTGCTTTTGCCCCGGGACAGGTTTATGTAGCTTTATCACGTTTGCGTTCACTTTCAGGACTGGTGCTTACTTCGCAGATAAATACCAACAGCATTAGCAGTGACGAAAAAATTGCTGATTATTCTAAAAAACAAACTGAGGAACAAAATCTACCTGAAATACTAAATGACGAAACCCATCATTATCTTAAGAGTTTTATTTTAAAATGTTTTGATTTCTCTTTATTGATGAGAGAAGTGCAGGAACATGCTGATAGTTACCGAAAAACGGATGAATCAAAATCCATTAAGCAAAAACATCATAACTGGGCAAAAGAATTAGAAAAGCAAATAAGTGAAATAAAACCAATAGCTGAAAAATTTAAGAATCAGGTGGCTCAGATATTAGAGGGCAAACAGGAAGGGTATCTTGACTTTCTTAATAAAAGAGTGCAGTCAGCTTCGGAATATTTTTTACCGGCTTTTAAGAATTTTACAAAACAAATTTTTAAGCATATAGAAGAAATTAAAGGAGAAAAGAAAATAAAAACCTATTTGCAGGAATTACTTGAACTCGAAATTTTATTTTTCGAACAGCAGAAACTAATCAACAAATCAGTTTTTGTAATCGAAGTAACTCTTTTTAATAAAGAATACACCGGAGCAGATGTAAAAAAATTATATTCCGACATAGTAAGAGATGAGCAATTAAGACAGGTAAATTCAATGCCTTTGTCAACAGGAAAAGAAGGCCAAACAGAAACAATTACAAAAGAGAAAAAACCACGAGTAAGAAAACCAAAAGGTGCGCCTAAAGAAAAGATTGACACCAAACTTGAAACATTTAAGCTATATAAAGAAGGGAAAAACGTTCTCCAGATTTCTCAGGAAAGAAAAATGACACCTGGCACTATTGAAGGACACTTAGCCCATTATGTTACAAAAGGAGAATTAAAAGGAAGTGATTTTATATCAAACGAAAAAGCTGAAAAAATTATAGCTACCGCTAAAAAACTAAATACTCTCTTTTTCGGTCAGATAAAACAATCATTGGGAGATGAGTTTACTTATAGTGAAATAAAATTTGCAATAGCTTCCTACCTTTCTACCGACCCGGAAAATAAATAACCTATTTTGGGAATAGCCCGATTTGTTAATCGGTTAATCCTTTAATAGGAATAGGGAAAATAAAATTCTCAAAAAAACTTCTGGCTGATTTTTTCACATGGTTAGTATATCCGTCCAAACTTTGGTGTAATGATTTGGCAAATTCCTTATTCAATTTTGCAATCACCAAATTGGTAAGTCCAATTTCTTTTTTCAATTCCTCTCGTTTAGCATCGTCAAATGGTGAATACTTTTTAACTACTGCCTCAAAGTTCATTTTGAAATTAGTTTCTACTTCCATATAATAAGGTAATAAAAGAGGATTAGAAGTAAAGGTTTTCAGGTGTGCCATTTTGATTGCGTCCGCTTTTTGTTCATTATTTATTCCAAACGAACCGCTGGAAGCAAGAACAGAAAGTAATGCAGGCGCTTTTAATAAGAGTTGCTGATCTTTGCTACTTAATTTTTTGAACTCTTTTATCATGGGAATAGAAACAAGTATTTGGAATTGATTTAAAACTATACAAAAGTAAACAGATTGTTTCCCTATATATTATAAAATCCTAACTATATATTGTATTATTCCATGATTTAATGAAGATAACTGATTTAGTTTACAGTCAAAATATCAATCATCTTGTTTAATTTTTATGGAACATAAATACTATGAGGGGGTGAAAATCTTGAAATATTGCCTGAATCATCTTTTAAGGCAAATCTGTAAGTAACTTTAGAAAATTCTATTAGATTCAAGTCCATCGGAGAATATGCATACGAAGCATGAGAAGGAAGTGTGAATCGTAAATCTCCATCTCTGGATACGATGATATGTGTGATACGTGAAGGGTTTTTCATTAAATCAAATCTCACGTGATAAAACAACCTAACTGAAGGGTATTAGGTCGTCTGAAAACTGTCCAGAATAAATCGTTCATCCGGATTTCCTTCCTCAAATACATTATTAGCAAGCAATTCAGGATCTTCACTTTTTTTTGGTGCATGAGTTGTTTAAGATTACCATAACCAACAAACTAATAAAAATACAAGTATAATTTGATTTTATTTAACTACCTATTAATATTAAAAACCAATCCCAAGGAGCACGTAGATATATAATCACTTTTCACATTAATCTGATTCAAAGTTAGTAAAGGTGTTTCAGAATAGATTGGTCTCACAAATTTCCTTGACAGAATTAATAGTCCTGCAGACAATACCAAAGCAACAGGAATAATATTTAAATTTCTCATCATTGTTTTTTTTCTTTCAAAGTTCGGATTAATGCCCCCAGTTTATGCGCAAATACAGGAAACATGCTATAGTTGTTATCCCTATTACTGCTGGAGTTGTTACCCCATCGTCCGATATGACTTCTCAATTATTAGTTGTATTTGCGCTTTACATGCTGTATCAACTCAGCATTTTTGTTTCGCTTTATAAAATGCAAAAGCGTAATTTATTGCTGGAGTAAGCAAAAAAACAATTGATAAAATTGTAGATTATTTTCCACTAGAATATATATCTTTACCAACTGAAATGACTTAATAAAAATATTTCGCCAATGAAAAAACTCCTACTATTCTTTTCCGTTCTATGTCTTCAGAACATTTTATTTGCTCAAGTAGCAAATGATGATTATGCGCTGAAACTACAGGCAAAATTGGCAGGTCTTCATCCGCCATCCACTCGAGCCGTTTTGCGCAGCGACCCTGAACAGGATTGTAACAGTGCCATTCCTGTGTGTCAATATACCTATTCACAAAATGTTTCATATTCGGGCGAAGGTAATACTCAGGAAATTCCAGGTAATACCTGTTTAGCTTCTAATGAATTAAATTCAGTATGGTATATTTTTACAGTTCAGGCAAGTGGTTCCGAAAACTTTCAGATAACGCCCAACAACAGTAGCGATGATTATGATTTTGCTTTATACAATATTACAGGGCAAAATTGTTCGGGAATAGCTAGTGGTGCTATTACTCCAATAAGATGTAATTATTCAGCAACCTCAGGCAACACTGGATTAAGCGCAAGCGGAACAAATGCTTCGGAGCCTGCTAGTGGTAGTAATCAATCAACAACTTTGGCTGTTACAACAGGGCAAACGTATGTATTGATAGTAAGTAATTATAGTTCTACGCAAAATGGTTATACCTTAAACTTTCAGCAAGGAGCAGGTGCAGCAAATATTTTTGACAATGTACCTCCTACTCCAGCATCGGTTATTGCTCCATGTGGGTCATCAACCATAACATTGGTTACTTCCGAGCCTGTTCTTTGTTCAACCATTAGTCCTTCGGGAAGTGAATATACTATCACCGGAACAGGTGGTCCTTACACTATTTCCTCATCATCGGGAATAAACTGTGGAAATTCAACGCTGCAAATAAATATCAACATCTCTCCAGCACTTTCTGGTACAGGTCCATGGACATTGAATATAGCCAGCGGGTCGGATGGAGATGTACTAATTGATAATTGTGGAAATCAAATGGTACCGACTTCTATTGTATTTCCTACTTCACCTTCGGTGGCAGCCATTACCGGACCGGGAGTAGTATGCTCTGGAACAACAGTGGCATTAACTGCATCCAATGGTTCGTCATGGGCGTGGACGGGACCTGCGGGATTTACCGCAACTACACAAACAATAAGTATCGCACCCACTGCTTCTGGAACATACAATTGCAATATTACTTTTGGTACCTGCGGAAGTTCTTCTGCATCGTATAATGTAACGGTTAAAGCAAGTCCTACGGCAAGTTTTACCATCAACCCAAACCCTGTATGTGTGGGCGTTCCGGTTACCTTTACCAATACTTCGGTAATGGCACAAACCTGTATGTTATTAGGTTTGCCGCAAGGTACGCCTTGCCCTTGCGGATTTCTGCAAACATGTGGAACACCTTCTAATCAAGGTTTATTTGTAAACTATTTATGGACTTTTGGAGATGGAGGCACATCTTTTTATTTGCTAGGTATAGGAGCATTTAGTCCAACTCATACATATACAGCTCCTGGAACTTATACGGTAACATTAACAATTACTGACAATTTTTCGGGATGCACTGCTTCAACTGCGCAAACCATTACTGTACTTGCTAATTCAGGACCGCTTACTATTACTCCTGCTACAGTAACCATTTGTCCGGGGCAAAGCACTAACCTTACTGCAAGTGGAGGCTCCAGCTATACATGGACTTCCAACCCTGTCGGATTTAATGGTATAGGAGCAACGGTGTCTGTTTCACCATTGGTTACAACCACCTATAATGTAACATCACCGGGCTGTTCGGGAGCATTAAACGCATCTGCAGTAGTTACCGTGAGCGGTGCAGCTATTGCCACATCCATAATAACAGGGGTTACACCTGTATGTCCAAATCAGGCAGGAGTTGTTTATTCTGTTGTAAATACGGTTGGTTCCACTTATAACTGGACCGTTCCGGTTGGGGCAGTAATTACTGCAGGACAAGGGACAAATTCAATAACTGTTACTTTTGGAGCAACGGCAGGAACTGTTTCGGTTACCGAATCTAATTCATGCGGATCAGGAACTCCGATTAATTTTGCAGTCGCTTTGGGTGCACCTCCTGTAACCTCAGCTATAACGGGTTCTACACCTGTTTGTCCGAATGCAGTTGGAATTGTTTATTCTGTTACTAATACTACCGGCTCTAATTATAACTGGACCGTTCCTGTTGGGGCAGTAATTACAGCAGGACAAGGGACAAATTCAATAACTGTTACTTTTGGAGCAACCGCAGGAACTGTTTCGGTTACCGAATCTAATTCATGCGGATCAGGAGCTCCTGTAAATTTTGCTGTAGCAATAAGTGCAATACCTGTAACATCAGCTATAACGGGTTCTACACCTGTATGTCCGAATGCAGTTGGAATTGTTTATTCTGTTACTAATACTACCGGCTCTACTTATAACTGGACTGTTCCGGCAGGAGCAGTAATTACAGCAGGACAAGGAACAAATTCAATCACAGTTACTTTTGGTGCAACTGGCGGAAATATATCTGTTACGGAAACTAGCACTTGTGGTGTCGGTGCTCCTATAAATTTTGCGGTAGCTATTAGTTCAATACCTGTAACATCAGCAATAACAGGAACTATACCTGTTTGCCCCAATGCAGTTGGAATTATTTATTCTGTTACAAATACTGCTGGCTCTACCTACAACTGGACTGTTCCCGCTGGTGCAGTAATTACAGCAGGACAAGGAACAAATTCAATCACAGTTACTTTTGGTGCAACTGGCGGAAATATATCTGTTACTGAAACCAGCACTTGTGGTGTCGGTGCTCCTGTAAATTTTGCGGTTACTATTAGTTCAATACCTGTAACATCAGCAATAACAGGCACTACTCCCGTGTGCGCGAATGCTACAGGAATAGTTTACTCCGTAACTAATACTGCCGGCTCTACCTATAACTGGACTGTTCCTGCAGGTGCAAGTATTACAGCGGGACAAGGAACAAATTCAATTACTGTTACTTTTGGAGCAACAGTAGGAAATATATCTGTTACTGAAACCAGCACTTGTGGTGTGGGTGCTCCCGTAAATTTTGCTGTTGCAATAAGTGCAATCCCTGTAACATCAGCAATTACCGGCACTACACCTGTTTGTCCGAATGCAGTTGGAATAGTATATTCGGTAACTAATACCGCTGGTTCAACCTATAACTGGACTGTTCCGGCAGGCGCAACTATTACATCAGGACAAGGAACAAATTCAATTACTGTGGATTTCGGAGCAACCGGAGGAACTATTGATGTAACTGAAACAAGTACGTGCGGAGCGGGTGTGCCAGTTAATTTTGCAGTAGCAGTAGGTGCAATACCTTTAACATCAGCCATAACTGGTACTACCCCTGTTTGTCCGAATGCAGTTGGAATTATTTATTCGGTAACAAATACTGCGGGCTCTACTTATAATTGGACTGTTCCGGCAGGTGCTTTTATTACCGCAGGGCAAGGAACAAATTCGATAACAGTTACTTTTGGAGCAACAGGTGGAACCATAGATGTAACAGAAACAAGCACTTGCGGTATAGGTACACCGGTAAGTTTAGCAGTTGTTACAAGTAACATTCCTATAACATCAGCAATAACAGGTACCACACCCGTTTGTCCAAATGCAGTTGGAGTCATATATTCTGTAACAAATACTGCTGGCTCTACCTATAATTGGAACGTTCCAGCTGGAGCGGTAATTACAGCAGGTCAAGGAACAAATTCGATAACTGTTACTTTTGGTGCAACGGGAGGGAACATTGATGTTACAGAAACAAGTACATGTGGCGTTGGTGTTCCTGTTAATTTTGCTGTAGTCGTTAACACAACACCTGTAACATCAGCAATAACAGGCACTACTCCACTTTGTCCGAATGCTGTTGGAATAATTTATTCAGTAACCAATACCATTGGTTCCACTTACAATTGGACTGTCCCGACTGGTGCAGTAATTACAGCAGGTCAAGGAACTAATGCTATTACTGTAACATTTGGAACAACACCAGGAAATGTGAGCGTAACTGAAACCAGTGCATGTGGAGTAGGAACTCCTGTTAATTTTGCAGTAACGTTTAATGTACTTCCTTCAACATCAGCAATAATAGGCACTACACCTATTTGTCCTAATAGTATAGGACTTGTTTATTCAGTAACAACAACTGCCGGCTCCTCTTACAATTGGTCAGTACCGGCTGGAGCAATTATTACAGCCGGTCAAGGAACCAATTCTATTACGGTTACTTTTGGTGCTACAGCAGGAACAATTACTGTTACAGAAACAAATGCTTGTGGAGCAGGAACTCCCATAACATTTACAGTCGCCTTAATTCCGCCTTTGGTTGTAACTGTAAATCCTCCATCATCTACTTTATGTTCGGGCTCAAGTGTTTCGCTTACAGCAATTGGTGCAACCACCTATAATTGGCTTCCGAATGCAGGATTAAATACTTCCATTGGTGCTACAGTTGTTTCTACACCAATATCCACTATTACTTACACTGTAACAGGGGCTGTTGGTCTTTGTTATTCCACAGCTACAGTAACTGTAACCATTATTCCAACACCTGTTGCCAGTGGCGGCTTAGACCAATCATTTTGTTTAGGACAATCAGCACAATTGAATGCTTCAGGAGGTACAAGTTATTCGTGGCAGCCAACAATAGGATTAGATAATCCATTAATACCTAACCCCATTGCATCACCAATTGCTACAACTACATATACTGTTACAGTGACGAATGGAGGAATATGTACTGCAACTGACAATGTATTGGTAACAGTATTTCCTTTGCCAAGTGCAAGCGCAGGAGCAGATGCCACCATTTTAATAAATGAATCAACAGTACTTTATGGTACAGGATCCGGAACTTTATTGTGGGGCGAGTCCGGATTTAATAATACATTAAGTTGCAACACCTGCTCTAACCCAATAGCAACACCTACAGACAATGCTTATTATTTTTTAACGGTAACAGATGCTAACGGATGTACCGATTCAGATACTGTTTTTATCAACGTAAATACCGATTTTGGTTTATATATTCCTAACGCTTTTACCCCGTCAGAAGGAACAACGAACCTTGTTTTTGCTGCAAAAGGATTTGGAATTAAAACTTTGGAAATGACAATATATAATCGCTGGGGAGAAAAACTATTTGAAACCACAGAACTTGACAAAGGTTGGGATGGAACTCTAAATGGTAATCCTGTTGAATCAGGAGTATATGTCTATTCGATAACAGCTAAGCCATTTAAAGGAGATGTAATTAAACGGATAGGGCACGTAACATTGATTGAATAAAATTAACTTTTTGTTGCTATATATTAAACAACAGTTATTACTCTTTAAAACTCATTCAGCACTTTTCTTATAATGGAAACACGTTCCATTAATTGTAGTTCAGTAATAATCAAAGGCGGGGCGAATCGAATAATATCTCCATGAGTTGGTTTAGCTAATAAACCATTTTCCACTAGCTCAAAACATACTTCCTAGGCGGACTTTCCGTTTCGTTTATTAATTAACATTGCACAAAACAAACCTTTTCCTCTTACCAATTTTATTAATTCCGGATTTTCTGCCTGAATAGATTTTAATTCCTTTAATAATATTTTTCCTAAACACTCAGAATTTTCAGACAATTCTTCGTCCCTTAATACTGAAAGAGCTGCAACACTTACCTTGCAGGCTAAAGGGTTTACACCATACGTACTTCAATGCTGTCCAGGTTTTATACAAAGCATTATTTTATTATTTGCTAATACTGCTGATACTGGATAGGTTCCACCCGAAAGGTCTTTTCCCAAAATCAAAATATCGGGATGTACATTTTCCCGCTCTGTAATTAAACATTTGTCTTTTGTAAATATTATATTCAGGAGTATTTCTAAGTTCTTTAGTAACAAATACAGTTTTATTTTCCTCAATTTTAATGGTGTCTATAGACAATTGTTTATGAGGAGCCCTGGCCTTTACAACATATTTCCACTCCTATAGTGAAACAGGTCTTTCGCTTTGCTTTAATAACATTGTATCTAAACAGACTATTACCGGAGTATTTGATTCAAAAAAAACAATGGCTCGTCCTTTACCTTGTTAGAAAGTTTGAGCAATAAGAGAGTAGATATTTAAAAAAAACAGGGAAGAAAAAATAGCGAATTGATACTTTTCATCTCCTTACTGTTATAAACACATTATTGAGTAGTGCAATCAAAACCATCCGAAAGAGAAGTGTAGCCTACTTCAAAATTTAGTTTAACCTGGTAGGAATAGGTTGTTCCGATAACCGAAGTAGAGTCAAGAATTGATTCTTGCTGATGAGAACCATAAAAGTAGGACGCTCTTGGCACTCGTTTTAAATAGGCACCATTTCTATACACAAGTAAATTTTGATAATAAGTAGTAGAAGTAGCCACATTTATTTGGTTAAAGTGGTTACTTGCATCAATTATTATTGTTGAAGCCCCTGTAATATTAACTACTTTAGTACCTGTATAATCCTTATCGTATGGATTATCATTTAATTTAGTGTCTTTTAATTTGCTGCAGCCGGAAAACGTAAATACCAGTAATAATAGAGAGAATAAATGCTTCATACCTTTTAATTTTAAAATTTCATTATTAGTCCACATAACCAATTTTTATTGCCAACAGAAGGGTAAATATTAAAGTCCACTTTTGATAATAAAGTATCCTGTTGCTTATAAACAGGTATTGGAACCTTTTTTTGCTTAATAAGAATTCTTACGTAATTTATTGCCAGAACACCTGCTGCGGCATAAATCCCATATTCAAGCTTTTTATAATTATCATACTTCTTTTTATACATTTCAAAATCTCCTTTCTGTTTATCCAGATTAGCCTGACTTCCTGATCTTGAATATACATCTTTGGCATGCAAGGCATTATTATATTGTCTTTCAACGGGAACTTGTTCTATATACATTCCCAATCCTACAGTCATAGCTACTAAAATCGGAGAGAAAAAAAGACGCCTGTTTCTGACAGATCTGTAATTTCTGTAATTATATCTATAGACTACAAAAGCTCGTTCCTGTTGTACCATAAAACTATACTTCACTGTATCATTCGCTTTTATGTTAATGGAAGAATCTATTAAAGTTAAAGTTGGTTCCCAAATCCTAACTCTGTGGACTCCGGGAGATAGACTTAGCAAGGTGTCATTAGTATTCAATTTGGCAGTATCTAAGCGGCATAATGGTTTATATAAACCATAAATGCGAAGCCGAACAAATCCCCTTTCTTCAGGATTCTGGGCTTGCAAAATAGCCGTAAAAGAAACAAATAAAAAAAGTAGAATAGTTTTAAATTTCATAGATTAATACTGCTAAAATTTTAAATAGGTACATACTTTCCTGAAAGAAAGGTTAATTAAAACTCCTTTCTAACAGTTAACAATGATTAGATTAATTAGAATTTGGTGATTACTTTTCGAATGATGGAAACACATTCCATTAATTGTTGTTCAGTAATAATCAAAGGCGGGGCGAATCGAATAATATCTCCATGAGTTGGTTTAGCAAGTAAACCATCATTCATTAACTCTAAACATACTTCCCAGGCGGACTTTCCGTTTCGTTCATTAATTATCATTGCGCAAAACAAACCTTTCCCTCTTACCAATTTTATTAATTCCGGGTTTTCTGCCTGAATAGAATTTAATTCTTTTAATAATATTTTTCCTAAACGCTCCGAATTTTCTGACAATTCTTCGTCCCTTAATACTGAAAGAGCAGCAACGCTTACCTTGCAGGCTATAGGGTTTCCACCATACGTACTTCCATGCTGTCCGGGTTTTATACAAAGCATTATTTCATTATTTGCCAAAACAGCTGACACGGGATATGTTCCACCAGAAAGCGCTTTTCCCAATATTAAAATATCAGGATGTACATTTTCGTGATCACAAGCCAGGCGTTTACCTGTACGACCTAAACCTGATTGTATTTCATCGGCAATGAATAAAACATTGTTTTGTTTACACAAGTCATAACATTTTTTTAAATATCCTTCATCAGGAACAACTACCCCTGCTTCTCCTTGTATAGGCTCAATTAAAAACCCTGCTACAGTTTTATCTTTCAAAGCTTCTGTTAAAGCATCCACATTATTATATTCTACAGAAATAATTCCAGGAGTAAATGGACCGAAATTGTTTTTTGCATCAGGGTCGCTACTTGCAGAGACAATTGAAATGGTTCGGCCATGAAAATTATTTTTGCAAACTATAATTTTAGCCTCGTTTGATGCAACACCTTTTACTTCGTAAGCCCATTTACGAGCTAATTTTAAAGCTGTCTCCACTCCTTCGGCTCCGGTATTCATAGGTAATACTTTGTCGAAACAAAAGTAAGAAGTAACAAACTGTTCGTATTCTCCCAAACAATCATTATAAAAAGCACGGGAAGTAAGTGTTAACTTCTGAGCCTGTTCAATCATTGCGGCAACTATCTTAGGATGACAATGCCCCTGGTTTACTGCGCTGTAAGCTGATAAGAAATCAAAATACTGTTTGCCGTTTACATCCCAGACAAATACTCCTTCTCCCCGCTCCAATACCACAGGTAGTGGATGATAATTATGCGCTCCGTATTTATCTTCTAATTCTATTGCCTTTTCAGAGGCTATTCTATTGCTCATAAGAGTTTCCATAAAAAAATATTTATCAGACAAAATTAAGGAAATTAATTGAACTGGAAAGTGAAGCCAAGCAATGGAAACTTTGCTACTTTTGCGCCAACGATGAGAAATAATAAAAAAATATTACCAATACTGGAGAATGTCAGTGTGGTTGATGCCAGTTCAGATGGACAATCTGTAGGGAAAGTGGACGATTACGTGGTTTTTATAAAAGATGCTATCCCCGGAGATATTGTGGATGTTCAGATTACTAGAAAGAAAAACAAATTCAGGGAAGGTAAAGCCATTAAAATACATTCTTTTTCTGAAAAGAGAACAGAGCCTGTTTGCAGTCATTTTGGGGTATGCGGAGGTTGTAAATGGCAGAACATGAATTATGAATGGCAATTGTTTTACAAACAGAAACAGGTTGCAGATGCACTTACACGTATTGCAAAGATTGACCTTCCGGAGATAGAGAAAATTATTCCTTCAGAAAAAATATATCATTACCGAAACAAACTGGAATTTACTTTCTCCAATAAAAAATGGCTGACATTGGAACAAGTGAATGACAAAAGCATTGCATTTGGTGAAGGAAAAGATGAGATAACAAGGAATGCCCTTGGTTTTCATATTCCGGGAATGTTTGATAAGATATTGGATATTGATACCTGTTACTTGCAGGAAGAACCATCGAATGCTATAAGAAATGAAATAAGGAAGTATGCATTAGAAAACAATTTACCTTTCTTTGATTTACGCGACCAGATAGGATTGCTTAGAAACATTATTATCCGCAGCACCTCAACCGGAGAATGGATGTTGATTGTGGCTTTTCATTACGAAGATAAATCAGCTATTGAAAATTTATTAAATCATCTTTCAGAAAAATTTCCACAAATCACTTCGTTACAATATGTAATTAATCCTAAAAAAAATGATACCATCAGTGACCTGGAAATAAAATTATTCAAGGGGAACGACAGTATTTATGAAAACATGGAAGGTTTGAAATTTAAAATAGGACCAAAAAGTTTTTATCAAACCAATTCCGAACAGGCCTATCAGTTGTACAAAGTAACCCGTGATTTTGCTGCTATACAACCAGGTGACATTGTTTATGATTTATATACAGGAACAGGAACCATCGCCAACTTTGTGGCGCATCAGGCCAAGAAGGTGGTGGGTGTTGAATATGTTCCTGCGGCAATAGAAGACGCAAAAATTAATTCTCAATTAAATTCTATTTCCAATACTTCTTTTTATGCCGGAGATTTAAAAGATGTGCTGAATAATGATTTTATTAATGAAAATGGTACGCCTGATATCATTATAACTGACCCGCCAAGGGCCGGAATGCACGAAGATGTGACTATGAAGATTTTAGAAATAGCTCCAAAAAGAATAGTTTATGTAAGTTGCAACCCTGCCACACAGGCAAGAGATTTACAATTATTAGATGCTAAATATAAAGTGGTAAAAGTTCAACCGGTTGATATGTTTCCTCAAACCCACCATGTGGAGAATGTGGTGTTGCTGGAAAAAAGATAATCTTGAAATTAAAATAAATAATAAAAGTCGTTTCTGGCAAATCCAATCTTTTTACTCTCACTAACCGATTTTGTAAAAACAGAAATGTTTTTACAAAAAGTTTAACCTTTCCGAAGAAATATTAATCTGTTTTTTCAAAACCTGTGAGCTTTTTTACCAAACCTTACAACTTTTTCGCCAAAGTTTGAAAACAATTGGCGAAAGTTGTATAACAATTGAAGAAAGTTTGACAACAATTGGCGAAAGTTGTAAAACAATTGAAGAAAGTTTGACAACAATTGACAAAAGTTGTAAAACAATTGAAGAAAGTTGTTAATCTTTTGGCCAAAGTTTGACAACTTTCGTCAAAAAGTTGTAAGGTTTCGTGAAAAAGTATCAAACTTTGGCGAAAAAGTATGAAACTTTAGAAAAGGAGCTTCAACTTTTGCACCATAAGGTCGACAATTTGACGCAAAAGGAGTAAAGAATAAGGGAAAAGGTAAAACAAAAGTGTTTGTTATTGAAAATTGAAGATGTTACACTTTGTAACAAGTGCAGTAAGGATAATTTGAAATCAAGTAAATCCTTCATTCTAAATAAAAACTCCATAAAATCGACCTGGAATAACCGAGTCGATTTTATGGAGCCTTTTTACTTTTAGTATTTCTCTGTTCTTTTTAACAATAAATCGGAACTAATATATTGTAAAAAGTATCGCTCTATATTTTATACATCCAGTTATGAATATCTTCTACTTTTCCTTTTCGGATGTTATCCAATTCCTGTGAAACGCGATGTGAGAATATACGACCTTCTACCGGTGGAAGTTCATAATCTTTTCCTTCAAAACCGATTAAAGAAATATGTGCTATGGTAGCTGCAGTTCCTGTACCAAAGGCCTCTTCGAGGGTACCCCTCTTATGAGCATCAATAACTTCGTCAATACTTATTTTACGCTCCTGAACTTTCATTTTCCAATCACGGGCCAATGTTAACACACTGTCGCGCGTTATACCAGCCAATATAGTATCTCCAAGCGGTGGAGTAATTAATACATCATCGATAACAAACATCAGATTCATTGTTCCGGATTCTTCCAGGTAACGATGATTACGACCATCTGTCCAGATGATTTGCTGATAGCCTCTTTGTTGTGCCAGTTTGGTAGGAAACAAAGAACGTCCGTAATTACCTGAAGCTTTTACAAATCCTACTCCTCCTTCTACAGCCCTGATAAAGTTAGTTTCTACCAATACTTTTACCGGTTCGTTATAATAAGCCCCTCCGGGAGAAGTAATAATATAAAAACGATAATCATCAGATGGCTTTACACCAATATACTCGTCAGTACCTATAATAAAAGGCCTAATATAAAGAGAAGCTCCTTCGGTAGTAGGAACCCAATTACTATCTAAACTTATTAATTGTTTCAAACCCTCCATAAATACTTCCTGCGGAATATTTGGCATTGCCATACGTTCAGCAGAAAGATTTATTCGTTTGTGATTATCCAATGGACGAAATAAAAGCACTTCGCCTTTGTCATTTTTGTAGGCTTTCATACCTTCGAAAATAGCCTGTCCATAATGCAATGCTGAAGTTGCAGGGCTCATTGGCACCTGGCCATAAGGAATTATTCGCGCATCACCCCACTGTTCATTTTTATAATCAGAAATAAACATGTGGTCAGCAAAAACTTTTCCGAAATGAAGATCATTAAAATCAATTTCGCTTATTCTTGAATGTGTAGTTTTTTGAACTTTCACAACCGGTGTTTGTGTTGTAAGCATATTATCAGGTATTAACTATGCGATAAAATTAGTGATTTAATTTGTTTTGAAAGCAATTTAGGTAATTATTAATTTGCCCCGTTTCGTTTGCGCATAAACCATTCGAAACTTAATAAGGTCAGAAGTAAAAAGAAAATCCACTTCAGGTTAACCAGGTCTGTTAATTTCTTTTCAGAATAAGAAACTGATTTAATATCTTCTCTTGCATTCAACTTTTTAACAAGATTCTCTAAATCATTAGGATAAACCATTTCGCCACTGTGTTTTTTAGCCAGGCTATATAACATCTGATGGTCAGCCACTGTGTTAATCAATTCCACCTGCAGAGCACTCACACTAAAATCTCCTCTTTGTGTGTACATCTTATCGCCCACTTTTACTTTTGCCTCATATTTATATTCACCCACAGGCATCATTCCGGCATTAAGGCGATAAGCATTGGCAGTTTTACTGAATGTAAAAGGAAATGATTTGTTGTCGGAATTGGTAATAGTGATGTTTACTTCCGGGTCGTTTATTAATTCATAGCTTTCGTTATAAACTTCCCCTTCCATTTCTATTGCCTCGTTTTCAAGGAAATTATTTTTTGCAATGACTTTAAAGAAGCTTTTATCCACTTTTACTGAAAGGTATTGAACAGTTTTGGAAACCAGTTCATCAAACAAATTATGATTTCCGTGAGAAGCAAAATCCTGCAAACGCCAGCGCCAGATGCCTTCGCCTTCCACTATCGCCACCTTGTTTTCGCCAACCGAGTTAAAATACATAAAGGGAGTTTTGGTATCTACCACCCCAATTCTTTGGTATATCAATACATTGCTACTGTTTTCTCCACCATAAGTTCCAAACGGACAGCTAACAGCAGGGAAATCCTTTACCGCCTTTCGCAACTCATCACTAATAGTAAATAAAGGAAAGTTTTGATCCAATACCGCTTCACTTTCATTTGTTTTCTGATTCGCAGGGGTTATACTTAAATTGCTTTTCAATATAGAACCGGAGCCGGAAAATGCCCAAACAGGAATATTGGACCCGTTTATTTCATTCATTACTTTAGAAGCAGGATTTTTTGTATTCGGCAACTGATAAAGGATTACGAGATTATATTTTTTTAATAGCTTATCGAAATTATCAATGGTATAACTTTCCACTTCATAGTTTTGGTTGGCTTCTATTGATTCTTTTAAAGCAGCAACATCAGGATGGGGGGCATCTGCGAGGATAAGTACTTTCTGTCTGGCATCCAATACATCAATAAAAACATCCCTTTCGTTATTTATAAGGCTCATCTCTTCCGGAAGTGAAGAAAGTTTTATTTTATAATGTTGCAGGCCGACTTCTTTTGCATCCAGCAATACAGGAATTGTGGTTATGAATGCATCGGAATTAAAATTGAGCGTTTGAGTGAATAAAACAGCTGCCCCTTTATTAATAGTAAGGGTGGTGGTTTTCCCTTTTAATTGTTTGGCGTTAACTACCACCTCCATTGGAAACTGATTTCCTAAATACGCCAAACGGTTAGCATTTACTTTTGCAAGTATGATGTCTTTCTTTATTGTTGTATCGCCAAGCGCGATGGTATAAACAGGAACTTTAATTTTATCCGTGGAATAAACAGGGTTAGCTCCTTTGTTGTATAAACCATCAGAGGCAATGATTACGGCACCTACATTCCTGTTACTATAACGTGTGTCGATTTCATCAAAAAGGGAAGAAATATCTGTTTGCTTTTCGTTAAACTTTAATGAATCTATCGATTTTAATTCTTTTATTTTATCAGCAAATGAATAAGAACGCACTTCATATTTATCGCTCAATTCATCAGATAGCTTTTGGAGATTTTGTTTGTACTCATTTCTGTAAAAAGCAGAATCTTTTCCAACTACAATTGACTCAGAATTATCCTGAGCTATAATAATTACCGGTTTCTCTATGCTTCTGTTAATTGTTTTTAATAATGGAGAAAGTAAAAAGAAAGAAAGGATGGTAATAACTATAAAACGAAAGGTTGCCATTAAGCGAACCAACCAAACTGATAATTCGCCTAAGGATTTATCCTTTCTGTAAAGAACAAAAGAATATGCAAATCCTGCAAGGATGCAGAACAAGGTAAACCATAAAGGATATTCAGTAACTAGGTTCATATCAACGAAAATAATTCGTTATTCGTTGAAAAATCAGGTGAGCATACCACCACATACATTTATTACCTGCCCGGTAATGTATGCACTCATTTCGGAAGCTAAAAAAACAGTAGCATTGGCAACGTCATCAGCAGTTCCTCCTCTTTTTAAAGGGACATTATTTCTCCAGCCTTCCACCACTTTTTCATCCAGTGCAGCTGTCATTTCGGTTTCAATAAATCCGGGAGCAATGGCATTGCAACGAATGTTACGTGAACCCAGTTCCAAGGCAACGGATTTGGTAAAGCCAATGATACCTGCTTTGGAAGCGGCATAATTAGATTGACCGGCATTACCCTGAATACCTACAACAGAACTCATATTAATGATAGAACCCTTGCGTTGTTTCAGCATTGGTTTCTGTACCGCTTTGGTAACATTAAAAACAGATTTAAGATTTGCGTTCATCACTTCATCCCATTGTTGTTCGCTCATTCGCATCAATAATGTATCACGCGTAATACCGGCATTGTTAACCAAAACATCAATGGTTCCAAAATCAGCAATAACATTATTCACCAATTCTTCTGACGCTTTATAATCTGCTGCATCGGAGCGGTAACCTTTTGCTTTTATTCCAAAAGCTTCCAACTCTTTTTCCAGTTCCATTCCTTTTTCGACAGAAGATAAATAAGTGAAAGCAACATTTGCTCCCTCCTGTGCAAATTTCAAGGCTATGCCTCTTCCTATTCCTCTTGATGCGCCTGTGATTAAAGCAATTTTACCTTCCAACAATTTCATAGATTAATAATTAACAGTTGATATAATGTGAGTTTATTTTATAAAGAAACTATATTAAAAAAATTAGTCCACTCTGTTGGAGTGATGATGCGGACTAGCTTTTCTTACTTCTTCGGCCAAAGCCTTTGCCATTGCAATACCGATATCGGCCGGAGAATCAACAACTATTATTCCACATTCCCGCATGATTTTCTTTTTTGCTTCAGCTGTATCATCAGCACCGCCAACGATGGCACCAGCATGACCCATGGTACGACCTTTAGGGGCAGTTTCACCGGCAATAAATCCTACAATCGGTTTACGATTACCATCCGCTTTTATCCAGCGAGCTGCTTCTGCTTCCAGGTTACCTCCTATTTCTCCAATGATAATAATTGCATGTGTATCGTTGTCGTTCATTAAAAGTTCGACTGCTTCCTTTGTAGTAGTACCGATAATAGGGTCACCACCAATACCAATAGCAGTGGACACTCCAAGCCCGGCTTTTACCGTTTGGTCGGAAGCTTCGTAAGTTAATGTTCCTGATTTTGAAACAATACCTACATTTCCTTTCTTAAACACAAAACCAGGCATAATACCCACTTTTGCTTCTTCGGCAGAAATAACACCCGGACAATTAGGTCCTATAAGGCGGCAATCTTTTCCTTTCAAATATTCTTTTACCTGAATCATATCCTTTACAGGTATACCTTCTGTAATACAAACTATCACTTTAATTCCTGCTTCGGCAGCTTCCATAATGGCATCGGCAGCAAAAGCGGGAGGTACGAAAATGATGGACGTATCAGCATCCGCTTTTTGAACAGCTTCCTGAACGGTATTAAACACGGGGCGTTCCAAATGGGTGCTACCGCCTTTTCCCGGAGTAACTCCACCAACCACATTGGTTCCATATTCAATCATTTGGGATGCATGAAAAGTGCCTTCGGTACCGGTAAAGCCCTGTACTATTATTCTTGAATTTTTATTTACTAAAACGCTCATATTTATGTTTTATTTGTATTGAATTATTTGATTGTTTGATTGCTGAATTGAATTCAGTCGGCTAAATTATAGTTTTACAACGTTATTGCAAAGCAAATAATTACTTTTGTCGAAATTAAGATGATTAAACCGTTGAAAACATCATTTATTAATAAAGATACTATTGTTGCCCTTGCCACTCCGCAAGGTATCGGTGCCATTGGAATTATCAGGGTAACCGGACCTAATGCCCTGCCTATTTGCAATCAACTCTTTGCCACCAAAAGTTTAAAGAAAATTAACCTTGATAAAAAAGCATCACATACCGTTCATTTTGGGGTAATACACGATGGGGATGTAATATTAGACGAAGTGTTGCTGACTCTGTTTAAAGCACCTACCTCTTATACAGCAGAAGATACCATTGAAATCTCCTGCCATGGTTCGGGTTTTATTCAGCAACACATTATTCAACTGATAGTGAAAACCGGGGCAAGAATGGCGCAATCGGGCGAATTTACCTTAAGGGCTTTCCTGAACGGCAAACTTGACTTATCTCAGGCCGAAGCAGTGGCTGACCTGATTTCATCCAACTCATCTTCTTCTCACCAGATAGCCATAGAGCAAATGCGTGGCGGATTTTCCAGTAAAATAAAATTACTAAGACAAAACCTGATTGACTTTGCTTCGCTGATAGAACTTGAACTTGATTTCAGTGAAGAAGATGTGGAGTTTGCAGACCGTTCGGATTTAAAGAATTTAGTGAATGCCATCCATCGGATAGTACAGCGACTGATTGATTCATTTGAGGTAGGCAATGTTATTAAAAACGGCATACCGGTAGCAATAGTAGGTAAACCCAATGCGGGAAAATCGACTTTATTAAATGTATTGCTGGAAGAAGACAGGGCCATCGTATCTGAAATCGCGGGTACTACCAGGGATGTGATTGAAGATGAAATCACTATTGATGGTGTACTTTTCCGTTTTATTGATACGGCTGGCATTCGTGACACTACTGATATTATTGAATCGATAGGAGTTGAAAAAACATTTCAGCAGATAAAACTTTCTTCTATTGCCATTTATTTATTTGATGCGCACGAAATAACCCCTTCGGAATTACAACCCATAGTAGACGAACTGGTGCCACATCTTCATAATTCGCATTTGCTGCTGGTGGCCAATAAAATTGATAAAGAAGACCTTGGTTATATCAAAAAAGAATTTGCGGCCTTCCCGGATATGCTTTTCATTTCAGCAAAGGAACGCATCTATATTGATGAACTGAAGCAACAACTGGTGGCTTTGTTTGACAGCAAAACAGTGAATGTAACCGAAACCATTGTTACCAATGCGCGTCATGTGGAAGCATTAAGGCATACCAATGTGGCTTTACAACGCGTGCTGGATGGATTAAACACAGGAGTAACAGGAGATTTCCTTGCTATGGATATTCGCCAGGCGTTGCATTACCTTGGTACTATTACTGGAGAAATTTCTACCGATGATTTGCTTTCGAATATTTTTTCGAGGTTCTGTATCGGAAAGTAAAGTACTTTTCCCTTGTTTTCCTTTCCCTTACTTTACTATACTTTTAAAGGTAATTACTTGTTGTTTGTTTCCTTTATTTGTTGTTATTATGTTTTTATTTGTTGCTAATTATTATCTTTGCACACCATTAACAACAAACAACAACAAAAATGAAGGTACATTTAAGACAAAGAAAGCAATCAAAGAAAGGTAAAGTATCCCTTTACCTTGAAATCTATAAAGGAACTACACAAAATGCAAATGGCAAAATTGTAGGTATTAGGGATTATGAATATTTAGAACTCTATTTGATTGACAAACCAAGAACTCCAATTGACAAAAGGCATAACAAGGAAACTATTGAGGTTGCCAACAATATCAAAACAAAAAGAGAACTTGAAATTAAAAATGGTGAATATAGTTTAAAAAGTGGTTTTAATCAATCTGCAAACTTTATTGAGTACTTCAAAGCAGAAACAGAAAAGCGATTAAATAATAATGGAAACTATGGAAATTGGGATAGTTCATATAAACACCTCATCAAATTTGCAGGTACAAAAGTCACATTTAGAGAAGTTGATAAAAGATTTTGTGAGGAATTTAAAGACTATTTAACCAAAGCAAAAACAAAAAGTGGTAAAACATTATCCTCCTCTGCAATAGCATCTTACTTTACAAAGTTTAGAGCCTGTTTGAACAAAGCTGTTGAGGAGGATATAATTTTAAAAAGCCCTGCAATATCAATAAGTACACCTAATACAGTAGAAAACATAAGAGAGTATTTAACCTTAGATGAGTTGAAAGCAATTACAAAAAAAGAATGTAGATATGAGGTACTAAAAAATGCTTTTATCTTTTCCTGTTTAACTGGTTTGAGGTGGTCAGATATTCAAAAATTGCAATGGTCAGAGGTGCAAAAAAATGATACTGGATACAAAATTGTATTTCACCAAAAGAAAACTAAAGGATTGCAATATCTTGATATTTCAGAACAAGCAAGGGGGTATTTAGGAGAGAAAAGCAATTCAGGTGAGAGAGTTTTTGAAGGATTAAAATATAGTGCTTACCATAATTTAGCCTTACAAAGATGGGTAATGAGTGCAGGCATCACAAAACAAATTACTTTTCATTGTGCAAGGCATACAAACGCTGTACTATTACTATCAATGGGAGTTGATATATATACAGTATCAAAACTATTAGGACACTCTGAAATTAAAACTACACAGATTTATGCAAAAATTGTAGATGAGAAAAAAAGAGAAGCAGTTAATAAGATACCTGATTTAGCACTATAAACATGGCAAAAAAAAACAAACAAAACATAGTTTGGAGAGTTTTAAAATACTATTGTAAGTGTTTTTGTTCAATTGTTTTTTCAAATAACTTTAACAGTCAAAGAGAGAAAAAAGATTCTTAAAAACATTATTAATTTCAAACTATGGCAATACCATTCATTTTAACAGAAATTGAGAACCACCTAAATACTCTTAAATCAAAAGAAGAAAAGATAAATCATTTGGTAGAACTTTTATTTGGCAGGCAAAAGAGAAGAGCAGAGATGGAAGGAGATAAACCTAAATTATCATTTCTTAAAAAGCAAACCAAGAATGACTATGAAATTTATCAAAATGAATTTTTAAATGGGAGATTGGTATATTTATCAAGAGAGGCTAAATGGAATAAAATAACTGCAAAAAGATTAGGAATAAAGAATATCGACTTATTGATGGAAAGACTTTCCCTTGAAAATAAATTAAATCTTATTAATGGTGAAATTTTAGTGCTTAAGGGATTAATAGCCAAAACAAAAAACTTAAGTGATAACAAACCTGTACTAAAAGAAACAGAGAATACAAATAACCCCCAAATGCAATTGGAAACTAAAAATACCGAAGCACTCGTTTATGAAATAAATAATTTTCATTTAGAATGGAGAGGGATTAAAAAAAAGTTTGAATTATTTTATAATGACAATCCAATAATGCAAGAAAATTATCCCTTAAAACTTGAGAACCTGCTAACTAATTGCCTACAAGAAATAAATAATAATTTGCTTATTGTTAGTAGTGTTGAAAAGGAGTTAAGTTACCTAAACAGATTAGAAAATAAATTAATTTCTCCATATAAGAAAAAAGATGGAACATTTTATACATACCTTGAGATGCAATTTGATTTAATATCTGACAAAAGAAATAATAAAAATCACACTGGTAATAATAATAAACAAAGGATTTCAAATTTTATTACTATTGATGGTGTAAAAGAAAGTGATGAGGAGTATAAGGTTTTATATCCTGATAAAAACAATCCAGAAAGTTTAGGATTACTAAAATACTTTTTGATGATGAAAAGCAATACTCAAAGTAAATTAAGAACTGAAATTGAAAAATTAAAAAGAACTTCTGATAAATCACTTCCACAAATAAAAGAAACAAAAACGCCAAAAGAAAAAGAAACAACTGAAATTTTAAATACATTTGATTACTCCAATCTTACTGAAATATTTTACCCTGATAAGATTAATGATTTTAAAAGAATTGAAAATGAAATGCTGAACAGCGATTTTTTTGAAAAGAATAAATGGAGCAGTAAGCACCCCAAATATGAATTGGCAGCATTTATTCACATATTAAATGATAAAAATTACCTTAAAAAATTGAAAGGTAAAAACCCTTCTACCTCATTACTTTCATATAGAAAATTTTTTGAGAATCGTTATGGCATTGCTATTAAGAAAGAATTTCAAAAGAATAGAGTAACTGAAAAATTACCTTTAACTAAACCCGTTTTTATGTTTATACCTATTTAATTACCACAAAATACAATACCATATTTAGTGGTACTAATACCACTTTTAAATACCTCACTTATTTATTTCTGCATAAAAACCCTTTATTTAAAGGGCATTTTACTACTATTTGTATTAATACCACTTTTTCCCTTGTTATGCCATTGATATACTTTTGTTGACGATTAATCATCAAAGGTAGTACTACCATTTCTCTAACTTTTATAAATTATTAAAATGGAACAAAAAGAAGTAATGACAATTGGGGACTTGTCCCTTTACACAGGATGGAGCAAAAGCTATATCTACAAAAAAACAAGTGATGGAACGTTAAAATTTAGTAAACCATTAGGTAAAACAATTTTCTTTAACAGAGATTGGGTAATTCAATTTCTATTATCAAACACCACAGCCACAGCAAATGAACTGGAGGCAAAAGCATCTACTATTGTTACACTTAAAAAAGGGGGTGCAAAATGATAGGAAACATTTTTTCAGATTATTACAAAGGAGAGCTAAAAACCAATGCTAAAAGCAGGTTTGATATAACTCATAGTACTGGAGGTTATCCATTCTTTGAAAGTTTGTTAATAAACAAACAAAAATCCAATGTAGGAGGTTTGTCATTCAATTATGCACCAAGACCGATGCAATTCAAAGGCAATGAAAAAAGACTTGCTGAAATGATTATAAGCAAAGGTTGCAGTAGTATTAGTAGTGTGTATGTACCTAACCTTCAAAAATATTATTTTGCTTATGGTGATGTAAAAACCACTAATGATGCAATGATTATAATTTTTGATGAGGATAAAAAAACTATTGAAATATTCATTGCAAGAGGTTTAAAGAATGATAAGCAACAATTATACACAGATGTTTGTGCAGGTTATTATGATAATGAACTGGAGGCTATAAGACAAAGTGCAAAATATGTTTTCAAAGGATAGTAACCAATTCAGTAACCGATTGAGAGAGGGTAAAAGGGTGCTTTTTATCCTCTCCAGTTTGTTTCTGTATATCAATACATATTTAGTTACCGATTTAGTTACTCTTATTTATTCAGGATGGATACAATAAGTTTAACATTAAGAAAAGAACAATTGCCAAATATTGATTTATTGGCTGAAATACCCCTTTACCTTACAAGTATATCAAGTGAAGGTTTAAGTTATGGCAAATCAACTGTAAATGGCAAATTAGGTAGTTTTGATGTAACCATTAATGAGGATAGGATTAAAATAAGAAATGCAAGTTTAACAAAGTATTATTTAGGCAATAGTTTATCAATGATGGGCAGAGGTGCAATAAAACAGGCAATTGAAAAAATGAGTGATGTTCTACATTTACCGATTGAAAAAGCAGAGGTGCAAAAATTTGATTTTGCAAAAAACATAATGCTGAATAATGATGTTAGTTTGTATTTGAAGTATTTAGGCAATTACAGCCATTTTAAGAGATTAGAGCAACCAAATGGCATAAACTATAAGCAGGTAAGCAAAGAGTTTGTTATATATGATAAAATAAGGGAAACAAAGCACCATAGAGAGCCATTACCACAAATGTATAAGGATAGATTTATGATGAGGTTAGAAAGCAGGTATAGCAACAATTTGTGCAAACAATTTAATTTACTTTCAATCACAGCAAGTTTATTATATGATGAAAGTTTTTATATGTTAGTGAATGATAACTGGTATAAGGATTATAAGAATATTGATAAAATAAAAAACTACAAAATTGATATGGAACAAGTAACCACAAAAGAACAATTAAAACTTTTAGGAGTATTGTCATTAGTACAAATGGAAGGAGGGAAAAGTCAGGCTCTACAAAATTTAAAGGAAAGGTATCTGCAAGGCAAACTAACCAAAAAACAGCACTATGATTTAAAAGCATTGATTGAGCAAAGTAGTACAATGAAATTGCAAACAGTAGAAAGTGATTTAATACTGGAGCTTAATCAAAAAGTAAAAGAAGCAGTAAAGTACTATGTTTAAATAGAAACTGTAACTGATTAATCAAATTATATCAATATGAATAAGGGAGGCAAAAGAGAGGGTGCAGGTAGAAAGCCCAAAGCCACAGAAATAGAATTAATTGAATTACTTACTCCATTAGATGCAATAGCTTTTAAAGCATTGGAGAAAGGAGTAAAAGCAGGAGAGTATCAATTCATAAAATTGTTTTTTGAGTATCGCTATGGCAAACCAAAACAACAAATAGATATTGAACAAGCTGAATTACCTTGTCCGGTAATTGTAATGAGAAGGGAGTAGTTTATTTTAGGTAATATACCAAAGCAACGCCCATTGGAGTAGGTTTAACTTGAACAGTTTTATTTTCTTTTTTTTTATTTCCCATTAATTGCCCTCCTGCTATTACTATAAACAGCCCACCTAATCCATAACAACCAGCACTAATGATTTTAAACTGTTTTTGTTTTGTATTGTATTTATCAATTTCAATATTGTATTTTACAATAGCATTTGAATTAATATTATTTGCATCAAAATAAGGAACTTTTGCAGTTGCATTTATTATAGTTGCTAACGAACCAAGAACAAAGCACCCTCCTGCAACTCCAAATAAAGTTGATGAATTTCTTAAATTGACATTAATACTCTCTGATAGTTTTTCAGTTTGTATTGTGGTATCTTTTTTATAAAGAATTAAAGGCACTGATTTATTTTCACTCATTGAATAGTACTTTACTTTATTAACTGGAAGCATATCATTTACTATTCCTCGTTTTGTTTTATGGTCATAAAAGAAGTTATTATCATTGAAAAGAGTAATAGTGCAATGAATAGAATCATTTGCATTTGTTACTATCAAATCTTTAAATTCTTGTGAGTAACCTGATATTATGCAACTCAATGCAGATAGAATAAGTATAATTTTTTTCATTGTTAAAATATTAATTGTTTGTGTATTCAACAAACAAATGTAACATTAATTTAAGAAATTGATTTTTGATTTTTCTCTATTTCAATATGGGGTACTTCAAATATTAACACTTTTCCTTTTAACAATGCACCCCAAGCAAACCATTCATTACCACATTTAAAGACCTATACACTACTTTTTTCCCTTAGTAGTATGTTCTTTTCCTCAAAAGTTATATAAATGCTATTCTAAACCTTTAAAATTAAGTATTACAGGGTATTTGCTTTTTGATATACTTGAAAAGGGGTAAATTCCTAAAAAGTGCTAATGTGGTAACCTCTCATTCTTACCTACAAATAAAAAAATCTTTGTTACATTTGTTTCTATGGGAAAAATACTCAATGACGTTTTTGTATTTTATTTAGAATGTTTGCCTATGCTTATTGCCTTTCATTTTGCAAAACGTTTTAGTAATGGAGTTTCATTATTAGGGAAGTTGCAAGTCGGTCTTTATAGCGGTGTTGTTATTGCTATCGCCTTACTCATTTTTACTGGTACTGATGAGAATGGAAACAAAATTCAATTTGAGTGGTGGCACTCATATTTATTAACCTCTTATTTTTTTAAATGCTTAATTGCATCATGGATAGGAATTGTAATAGCAAAAAAAGAAAAAACACCTAAATAACAGGATAGAAAGTAACACTTATGTATAAATTTGTTGCTAATATTCAATATTTATCATGCCAAAATACACTACACCCCTTTATTAATAACACTTACATAGGTTTACTTCACTTTTTGTATCGGTAAATAAAAAGAAGTTGGAAGGAAAGAAAAAACTATTTCAACTCCATATTTTGAGCAAACACTTTATTTGCTTTACAAAATGCTTTAAACTCATCTGAAGCATTTTCAATTTCTAGTTTAGCAGAATTAACCCCAAACATGGAACTAGTGTATTCAAATTCCAAAACCAGGCGGTGTCCTTTATTCAAAGGTATGCCTTTATGCCAGCATTTGGTATCGCCAGCAAATACATCACCGGCCTCTCCTGTCACTACCTTTATATCTTCGGCTTTATAATAAGGATGCAGTTCTTCGTCTTTAATTCGCACATACCCTCTTTGCAACATTTCCATTGGTTTGGAATCGGGCAAATGAGAACCTTGTATATAACAATGCGGGCCGTTTTCCATAGTTACATCGTTTATATAAAAAAACAGTTTGAGCCATTTCACCCTGTCCATATCAAAATGATAGAGCTGCGCGGCTTCGCTGGAAGCTTCTTTCTGAAAGGCAGTACTCCACCACATGGCAGGGAAATCGAATATAGGTTCGCATCCCAGGTAATTCCTTGCAATGTTCAGCAAAACAGGGTCCATCATTAGTTGCTGTATGTCCGAATTATTGACCAAATCTTTTATATCGAACCTGTAAATCTCTGCCTGTGGTTTATCCGGTTGATAAATTATTTTTTCATTGTATGCAGGAGGAATCCGGGCAGGGGTTATGGATGCAAATTGATAAAGAGAATTGCAAAGTTCCTTGCTCAATTTCTTTTCGAAGTGAGAATACCCTTTTTCATTCAATTCGGTGTTCACCTTTTTGAAATCAGTTTGCAAAAAATTTCCGATGATTCCCGTTAACGGTTCATTAATAACCTTAGCCGGGTTTTTAAGTTTAAGTTTATTCGCAAATGTTTCAGTAAACTCTCCGTTGGTGCCACAGTACATTTTAATAATGGCCATGTACGCCTGCTCAGGCGTCTTCCCGGTTTGCAAAAAGGTATTGTATCCATCCAGAAATATTTTTTTATCGCTGGATAATTTAAGATTCTGATAGAATTTACTTTTTTTGATTCCCTTGGGAACCAGTTGAGAAACCACATACTTTACGTTCATCTGAAAATGATTAAAATGTTAAACGTATTTATTTAACCCGGGTATTTAAGATAGTATAATCGATATTAATTAATCCATTTGGATTTAAAGGTTCGTACCCCAATATTGATTTATCTTTTGTGGAGATAAAATTAAGATTAAATAAACTATCAATGCAATCATAATGATAATTTTCGGCAGCTAGTTCACCTTTTTTTCCAATCCATAAATACAAAGGAAAAAAACCGGTCCGGAAAATTCCACCGGGAATAACCAATTCGAAACTAATTTTAGCACCTGCTTTAACAGCTGTCTCAGAAATAGGAAGCAAAGGACAATTGGTTATCGGTAAATTATCTGATGAACCCAATACGGAAAACATAAAATAAATAGATGGAACATCCTGAAACACCTCCACCGATAATTTTATTTTTACATCACTGGTCGGGTCAATGGAAAAATCGCCATCGTTAACAGTTACTTCGGCAAACCTTACTTCACCGTGCCCTCTCCTGGTTTTATAATCATTGAGAAGATTGGTGGTTGAAGAAATAGTGGTTGGTTCAGATAGATAAGTTCTTAAAACAGTATTGGTTTCGCCTGCCTCCACCACCGCCCCTGACTTTAACAAAATAGCCCTGTTGCAAAGTTGCTTTACTGCGGCCATGTTATGGCTGACGAAAATGACAGTTCTTCCTTCTCCGGAAACCTGCTGCATTTTGCCAAGGCATTTCTTTTGAAACTCCGCATCACCCACTGCCAGTACTTCATCCACAATTAATATATCCGGTTCCAGGTGCGCTGCAACTGCAAATGCAAGGCGAACATACATACCGGAAGAATAGCGTTTAACGGGAGTATCCAAAAATCTTTCTACCTCTGCAAATGCCACAATCTCATCAAACTTTCGTTCGATTTCCTTTTTTGACATTCCTAAAATAGAACCATTCAGAAAAATATTTTCCCTTCCACTTAATTCAGGATGAAAACCGGTACCAACTTCCAATAAACTGGCTGCGCGGCCATCAATAGTTATTCTTCCTTTGGTAGGGGCAACAATCCTGCTTAGTATTTTTAATAAGGTAGATTTCCCTGCGCCATTTCTGCCGATTATCCCAACACGTTCTCCCTGCTGTATTTCGAATGAAACATCATTCAATGCCCAGAATTCTTCTTTTGATTGCTGACCACCTGAAGGCTTTGAATTAAAAACACCTTTTACTTTATTGGTAATTACATCGCGCAAGGCTGTATACCGTTCGGCATTTTCGTGCCTCAGAATGTATTTCTTACTTAAATGTTCTACTTTTATAATTGGCTCGCTCATCTAAATATTATATCACATCAGCAAATGATTTTTCCATTCTCCTGAAATACCATACACCAAAAAATAAAAACAAAATACTTATCCCGATTGAGATAATAAATCCTTGCATGTTCAATGAAATATTACCACCAAAGATACACCATCTGAAACCATCTATTACGCCTACCATTGGGTTAAGGGAATACATGATTTTTAAAACAGCAGGAATATGTTCGTTGCTGTAAATATCATTGCTGCTGAAAGCAATGGGAGAAGCATATAATCCAAACTGAACAATAAACGGGACAACATACCTGAAATCTCTGTATTTAACGTTCAGCGCTGCTATATATAATCCGGTACCCATAGAGGTGACCAAAGCCAGCAACAGGAAGAGTGGAAGAAAAAGAATCCTGATATCAGGTGTGTATCTGCAGAAAACCATCAACACAATAAGAATAGCAAAAGAGATAAAAAAATCAATTACGCAAACGATAACAGTACTTGCAGGAACAATTAAACGGGGAAAATAAACCTTGGTAAGTAAATTTGAATTTGCCACTAATGAATTGCTGGCTTCGCTAAAGGAAGATGAAAAAAATGTCCAGGGTAATGTTGCAGCAGCTACAAATACTAAGCGAGGGATGCCATCAGGGATGTTAGATTTAAACAACCACCCGATAAATGCCATAACAGTTATGGTAAGCATTGGCCGAAGTAAACTCCAAAGTATTCCAATTGCTGTTTGTTTATATCGAACAAGTATATCCCTCCAGGCCAAAAAATAAAAAAGACCCCGAAAATTCCAAAGATCTTTCCAGTAATTACTGTTAATTGTATCGGGTTCTATTACTATCCTGTGTTTACTCAAAATACTCTTTCAGGTTTATTATTCTTAGCCAGAAACCTGTACCTATTTAAATTAATATCAAGATAAAATTTTATTATTTCACCCTTATTTGGCAAAATTCACAGCTCTTGTTTCTCTTATAACTGTCACTTTTACCTGTCCCGGATATGTCATTTCTGTCTGAATACGTTGTGAGATATCAAACGACAGAGCTTCTGCGTCTTTATCGGTTACTTTATCACTCGAAACCAATACACGCAGTTCCCTCCCAGCTTGTATAGCGTAAGTTTTTTCAACCCCCGGATAGGATAACGCTAAAGCTTCGAGATCTTTTAAACGCTTAATGTATTGTTCAACAACTTCTCTTCTGGCTCCAGGTCTTGCACCGCTAATTGCATCGCAAACCTGAACAATAGGAGAAATAAGGGTCGTCATTTCAATTTCATCGTGGTGAGCACCAATAGCGTTACAAACCTCCGGCTTCTCTTTATATTTTTCAGCCAGTTGCATACCAAGTATTGCATGCGGTACTTCAGGCTGATCATCAGGAACCTTACCAATATCATGTAATAATCCGGCACGTTTTGCAACTTTTACATTCAATCCTAATTCGGCAGCCATTGTAGCACATAAATTGGCTACTTCGCGCGAATGTTGCAACAGGTTTTGTCCATAAGAAGAACGGTATTTCATACGACCAACCATACGAATCAATTCAGGATGTAAACCATGAATACCAAGGTCAATGGTGGTACGTTTTCCTATTTCAACTATCTCATCTTCTATTTGTTTTTTCACTTTTTCCACCACCTCTTCAATGCGTGCAGGGTGAATACGGCCATCGGTAACTAACTGGTGCAATGCCAAACGGGCAATCTCTCTTCTCACCGGGTCGAAGCCGGAAAGGATAATTGCTTCCGGGGTATCATCTACTATAATTTCAATCCCGGTTGCGGCTTCCAGTGCCCTTATGTTTCTACCTTCACGTCCAATGATTCTTCCTTTTATTTCATCGTTTTCGATATGAAAAACAGAAACAGAATTTTCAATTGCATGTTCAGTAGCCACACGTTGAATGGTTTGAATTACCACTTTTTTTGCTTCTTTGTTAGCCGAAATTTTAGCTTCCTCCACAATATCTTTAATAAGAGACATGGCATCTGTTTTAGCTTCCGCTTTCAAAGATTCTACCAGTTGAGCTTTTGCTTCTTCTGCTTTCAGCCCGCTTAATGTTTCTAATTGCTCCACCTGCCTGCGATGAAACTTGTCTACTTCCAGTTGTTTGGAATTAACAAGTTCTAATTGGTGGGTAAGGTTTTGACGAAGAGTATCTAATTCAGCATCTTTACGTTGTATCTGCTCCTGTTTTTGGGCAACGCTTTGTTCCTTTTGTTTAATCCTGTTTTCTGATTGCTGTACAGCATTATTCTTTTCGCTGATCACTTTTTCATGCTCCGTTTTTAGCTGCAGAAATTTCTCTTTTGCCTGCAACATCTTGTCTTTTTTAATTACCTCTGCCTCTGCTTCTGCATCTTTAATAATTGTTTGTGCTTTCCCTTCACTTGATTTTTTAATCATCAAATAAGCAACCAGCGCACCCAAACCAATTCCAACAATGGCTACTGCCACAATAAGTATAATATTAATGTCCATAATTTTTTTAAAATATTAAATTGTTTATATAATTATTAAACCCTCTTTCTAATTTTGAATAGGCCAAAATAGACTTTTAAGGGGTACTGCAAACCAATACGGGAAGTTTTTGTTTACAATTGAATGTTAACAACGTGTAAACTAAAAGGACATGCTTTGCTTTTGAAGATAGGCTGAAACAAATAAATCGAGTTGATTAATCTCTTTTTCCAACTCTGGCGATTTTTTAGGTGTATTCTGTTGAGCTACTAATAAATTTAATGCGGTCATTGCCAGTAAATCCTGTTTATCTCTCACTGCATAATTCTGCTCCATTTCTTTCACTTTATCACTAATCATTTTAGCTGCATCTTGCACCATTTGTTCATCTTCCTGTTTAACAGTCAACGGATAGGTTCTGCCTGCAATTAAAACTTTTATAGATACTTCAGCCATTATTTATTTTCTTACAAGTTAAAGTTTTATAGTACAATTTACTTTAGTACTTCAGACCTCTTACTTTTTTTCTACTTCAAAAGAGCAATGCAATCATCAATTTCCTGCACCAGCTCGTTAATTTTTTGTTTTGTATCCGATATTACTTCTTTTTGTTTGTTATTATTACTTTCTGCTAACTCCAGTTTCTCTTTTTCCAATCTATCAGCAATTAGCTTTTGTTCCTCTATAGTTTTAACTAATTTTTTATTGTCCTCGGAAAGTTGCTCTTTTTCCTTTTTTAAATCCTGATGTAAACCAACCAACTGCTCTACTTTTAACTTTAAATTGGTAATTGTTACTGTTAATTCCTCCATAACTTATTCAAAAAAAAACATTTTTAATTTTTACAAAGATAAGATTGTATTAATATAAATGCAAAACAAAAAAAATTACAAGTCCAAATCAATGATTTTTAGCTATTTAATCAAGTAAATTGTTTTTCATTCCATACATAACCGCTCCAATAATGTTTTTCGAATTCGTTTTTTTTATGATATTTTTTTTGTGGGTCGACACGGTTGACACATCAATGTGCAATATTTCGGAAATCTGAGCATTATTATATTCCTTAACAACCAAAGCCAGAATATCCCTTTCTCTTTCCGATAAGTTCACTTTATCATACCTTGGTTTTATTTTTTTTTCTTTTATTAGGTTCACCACCATTTTTTTCTGAACCTTATCATTAAAATAATAACCGTTATCTAATACTGAATAAATGGCATCAACTATTGTATCTATAGAATTATTCTTCAGTAAAAAACCCTGAGCACCTAAATCGATCAAATGAAGCATGATTTGTTCCGAATTATGATGCGTAAGAATGATTATTTTTATTTCAGGATGATGTTCTTTAAGATATTTGGTGGTTTCGTATCCATCCATTTCCGGCATATCAACATCTAACAGGATAATATCAGGAACAAACCTCTTTAGTTTATTTGTTAAATCCAAACCATTCTCAGCTTCCAGGATAATGTGCATTTCTCGGAACTTCCTAAAAAGTTTAATCAATCCTGCTCTGAAAATAGCATGGTCATCAACTATTGCAATCTTAATCTCAGGAATGTTATCATTTTCTATCATAGTTCCGTTTTTTAATTTTGTCCTTTAAGTTAAAAATGCTTCAGGCACTCTAATAACTATAGTGGGACTTAGTTTATTTTCATTGTACATTATGGTGGCATTTAAATTCTGAACCCTGCTTTGTATGCTTCTTAACCCAATTCCCTTTCCTGTTTGTATTAATAATTCTATTTCTTCGTTTGATATCCCTATACCATCGTGAAGAAAAGTAAGTATCAAATCTGTTTCTACACTAATATGAATTGTTAAATTTTTAGCATTAGCATATTTAAGTATGTTGTTTATTATTTCCTGGGTAATCCGATATAGTTGCAATTCTGTTTTCTGAGGGAAGCGAGAATTTATATCTTTACATTTCACCACGGTTTTCATCCTTCCCGAAATTTCGATTAAAGAACATAATTCAATAGTAGCTTTTATATATCCAAATTTTAATAAAGCCGGAGGCATCGAATCGTATATAATGTTTCTGCTTGAATCTATGACACCCTCCAACAAATTTATCGAATTATCCAAGATTTCATCTACCTCATTCCAGTCGTCTGGATGATTGCTAATAATTGCCAGATTATGATTCAAAATATTAAGCTTTATACCCAAATCATCATGAAGATTTTTTGCAATCTTTTCTCTTTCCTTTTCAGTTACTTCTATTTCAGCTTCCATCAATTTTTGTCTGTGGTTTAGTTTTTCAAGTTGCAACTCATTTTGTTTTGAATTCATTCTCTTTTGATACAATACCAGAAAAAGAATTAAAGCCACTCCAAGTATAAGCATACCTATGAAGCCAAAAATTATCAGATAAGATATTTCTACTGTTTTGCCTTCCAAAATCCTATGCTAATGCCTAAATAATTAATAATATTTAGTACTGAGTTTATCTCCCAAAGCCATTTCATAGAATGCTTTCCCCGACCAATTAATAGATTGCTATACATAAAGAGGAACAAATTTCCCGAAAAATAAACTATAAATGAAGAATTTAACCAAAAAACAGGGTTGATTATTACATTTTGATCCATCATTTCTTTGATTATTAAAAAGAAAGTTAAAACAAAGTATATAATTACCAAAATATCTTCCACTGATAAAAGTAAGTCATTTATTTCCGTTATGCTATCACCATAAAAATCATAAACGGAAACAGGATGCGGAAGGAAATTTCAGAGCCGGTGCACTTAACAAGGAAGTATACAAAGAGGCCATTGCTACACCATTTAGAATAGTAGCTAATAAATCGCATTCGAAAAGAGATATGGGAATTATGGCCAGTGTAAAAAAAGAATTGAGTGATACAAAAAGCAACGAAACAATAAATGCGATATTCGATTGCTTCAATGTTCAAAATAAAGCGCAATACGATGTATTGATTGAGAAATTTAAAACTGAAACAGAAACGGTACAAAAGAATGGGAAAATAGAAATAGAAACGAGAAGGTTCTTAAAAGACCGTGTGTTTATTCATGACCGTTACTCCCTTATTATTTTTAGAATTACAGATACAGACGGACGACCGGTTTATGATTTTGATTTGTTACTAACCGCAGGAGATGACAGCGACCCTAATCATTTGCCGGAAGGTTTTTTTATTGACCGGCAACGCAATACTTTAAACAAAAACATGATTACCTATTTTTTTAATTACGATGTAATGGTTGGAACGGACGCTGCTGTGGACAAGGATGGAAACGGACTGAGAGAAAAATTAGATGGTGCAACCAAGCTTGGTTTTAAATTAAAATTACGCCCCGATAGTGGTTTTGTTCAATATATTCCATGCGAGATAAATGCTACAGCAGAGATTTTAAAAATGGCGCTTCATCCAAATGCCACTACACTAATTGATATATGTGTGCAACGGGTGGTTGACCAGGAAGTTTTCAGACTCGTTAAGCTGGAAGGCAATGTGATGCCTACAGAAGAGGAAGGAGATTTTAAAGATGTTGAAGTTTCAAGGAAAATAGTAGAATAATAAAAGAGGTAAAAAGGAGCTTTAAAGCTCCTTTTTATTTTATCTCCAAATCCTTAATATTTCTGTTATGCAGTCTTCCTACTTTCATTAAAGTAAGCATAGAACCTGTTACAAAATTCAGGAACCTGCGGCTATAACCCACATATACTGCTTCTCCTGAAAATATACGCGTAAGGTGTTTTTGAAACTGAGGCCCGAGTTTTCTTCCCAAAGCTGTATCCATTCTGTCCTGACCAACCTTGAATAAGGTAAATAAACTGCCACTGTACCAGGTGTCGACAAGGCGCTGCCACATTTTTAATTCCAGTAATTGCTCTTTTTGATAACGACTATATTCCGGATTTGTACCATCACCAATAATATTTGCCAGACGGAAAGACCCTTTGATGGCCAGAAATAAGCCGGAAGAAAAAATAGGGTCAAGGAAACCGCCAGCATCTCCTGTAAGCACCCAGTTGGTACCATACATTTTCTGAGAGATGACCTGGTAATTATCGTACTGCATTACGGCCGTATCACGCTTACCCATACTTGTAAATTTTTGCAGGGTAGGTTCGCTTTTCAGATAATTATCATAACGTTCTTCCTTGGTAGCACCATACGATTCAAGGTGTTTAGGATTAATAACTACACCAACAGAAGTTCTTCCCGGTAATGGAATACGCCATGCCCAGCCTTTTTCGAGACGATGAAGGTGAATATTAAAAGGTTCTATCTTTTCAGTACCTGTCATGTGAGAGAACAATGCGATATCTTTGCGGTAACCATTTTTAGTGGTAAGATTTAAGAAACGCGATATGGTTCGCGAACGTCCACTTGCATCCACTATCAGGTCGGGCTGACCTTTGAAAAAATCATTTATTCCTTTTATCGTTTCGTCACTTAATTTCAGTTCGTCCCCATTCCCGGTCTTTTCAATCTTCGCTATTTGTTCAAAAAACTGCACACCTTCGCGCACGGCAAGGTCGAAAACTGTTTTATCAAAATTTACACGGGGAACATTATATGCATAAGGTGGCAATGAACCTTCACCAAAACCAAAAGGAGAGGTAGCTTCTTCATCTTTATTCACCCAAACCGAAGCACCCGGTTTATAAGTACTGTATGATTTCACTTCATCCTCAATTCCCAGTTCGCGTAACATAGGAATGATGGCGGGTACCAATGATTCTCCCACAATTATCTCCGGACGTTTGGCTACATAAAATACCGCCACTTTAAATCCTCTTCTGTTCAGTAAGGTGGCTAATGCACATCCTGAAGGTCCTCCTCCGATAATGGCTATGGTTTTGATATTTTTCTTCATAAAATAATTTTAAAATAATGGCTGCAAAAGTATAAAAAAAACACTACATGGATTTACCAATATAGCAGTATTGCAACAAAGAAAGGGGTGAATTGTTTTGAAAAAGAAACTATTTTTTAAATAAAAAGGGATTTAAAATTAAATCCCTTTTCACAATGAATAAATAAAATTCAGTTTACTGCTTATCTGGCAGGTCTGTAAAATTTATCTACATACATTTTAGTTGCTGCTGTCATGGCATCATTCCAGCCAGACAAAGTCGCTCCTCCGCTGCCTTTTCCGTACATTTTCTGGGAAGTAATAATTGTTTTCGACTCGATGTCGAACCAAACAAATTCCATTACATAATTATTTTTGTCCTCGTTAAATAGTTCAGGGATTAACACCAGACCAATTCCGCGAGCTCCTGTTTTGTAATTTCCCAACTGATTTTGAATTTCACTTAGAGAAACATCATGGATATCACTATTTATCCAGTTTGGTTTAATCATGGTTCGGTATAGATTTTCAACATTGTCCTTGTCTTCCCTTAATCCCGGTTTTTTCAGCCATTGTGCCAGTTTTTTATCCGGCACTTCTTTATCATAGACTCTTTGCCATGCATCAATGTGTTTAAGGAGTTCCGCTTCCTTACCTTCTTTGCGCATAAATGTGTAAGTAAACAAACTGAAATCTACTCCAAACCAGGTTACATTTGATTCATTGTAAATATCGTTTTTGTTGTATTTAGAAGTATAATCACCAGTGGAAGAAGATTTCTGATTATCAGTATTAGCAGGAGGTGCATTACTTACAAAGCTTCTTCCAAGAGAGAACGAAAACATTTTTCCTAATCCGTAAAAAGTATATTCACCTGCTGATAGTCTGCCATTGGGAACTAGTTCGTAATAACTTTCATCCAGCTTTTTGTACGATACCGGGATGTCATGTTCTCTTCTTTCTTTGGTGGAAGAACCTGCATAAGCAGCAGATGTACTGGTATAAGCGGCCATGTGGCGCGATGGTGATATTTTGCCAAGTATTTCAAATTTCACAAAACGGAACAAATCAACAGGATTGACTCCCGGAGCTACTTTTAGGATAAACGATGAATTGTCATCCATGGTCAGTCTTACATCTGATTCTGTACCTTGTACACACCAGAAGCTTGTTGCCTGCGCATACCCAAAACCTACATTGGTTTCTGTTTTCAATTCGGGAGTATCATATTCCAGCGATTTCACTGAATTTTCTTCCTTGTTCCAGAAATACACCTGGTTAACAAACTCCACAGCAGGTATGGTTACAGCAGCTGAATTACTCACAGACTTCTTTGTGTTTTCCGATTTAGCAGTTTCAGGCGGTTTGTTGCCTTTTAAAATTTCCACCTGTTTTTTCAGTTCACCTGCTTTTGCATAATCCTCAGCAGCTACTGCTTTTTTTATTTCCTCTTCCAGTTTATTTATTTTTTCTACATCACCCGGACTAATCAGTTTCAATGATTTTAATTGTTGCTTTAGGGCTGCTGCTTTTGTAAAATCTTCTGTTTTGGTGGCAGCGTCCATTTGTGTTCTCAGGTTGATTGCCTTTGTATATACTGCTGTATCATACATTTTGTTTTGCGCCACCGCATCTCCTTTTTGCTGTTGCAATTCCTCCAGAGAACAATCTGCCAATGGTTTTTGTGCAAAAGAACAAAATGATAAACTCATCAATAAAATAAATAGCGATTTTTTCATGGTTAAGTTAATTATAAGAGTTAATAAATATAAAGTACTTGTTTCTAATCTTTATTCGGTTGAATGTTGTCGGACAAAAATACACTTCTTTTCGGTTATAACAAGCATGAAAAAAACGACACCAATACCGAGGTTTAAAAAACAGTATTGATGCCGCTTAAAGACAAAGGATCAAACTAGTGACTTTGTGTGTAGGTATTTAACTCTTCAATAGATGATTCGAAAGAGAAGGCATCGTTCAGTTTATAGTAGTTCCCTTTATCGAGGTTATGATTCCAGGCAAATTTAGCAAGGTCAAGCTTGGTTTCTTCAAAGCTCATTAATTTCATCAGTTCCTTTATTTGCGAACATAACATACAGTTGCTCCCGATTATTTGTTTGGCAATGGTTAAACGACTTTCGTCAAAACCTTTTGAAGAAATGGTTTGTTTCGCACTTTCAAAATCTGATTGGCCCATAGGGTAAGGGCAGCCGTAAATACCACTATATCCCTGCAAGACATAACTATTTTGATTATTGTTATTATAACCACCGTTATTATTGTTGTTATTGCTATTACTATAATTATTGTTCATTCCTGTTCCGGAAGTGGTAGTAGTGGTGGTGGTGCTATAGGTGCTGGTGGTGTTTACATTACCATTTGTACTGATAACAGCCTGCTCTGTAGGGATGGAAATGTTAATTCCAATGTTTGCACCCGGCATGCTGGTGGTTGTTTCCACTGTTGTAGTAGTTGTTTCCACTGTTACAGGTGGAGGAGCTATGGTAGTATACACCACAGTAGTTTGCTGCGGGTCCGGAGTATTGCTTACCTGCACCGGAATAGGTTCGGTGCTTTTTAACTTTAATTTAATAACTCCTTTTGCATCTACCAAGGAATAAGAATATTCTGTATTGGAAGTAACATTACCTCCCCACATTAAATATACATTGCCATTGACATCGGGCATTTTGTTTTCAAAAATTACTTTTGCCTGATAGTTGGTAGCGTTGAGTCCTGTAACTTTTACACTGGTAGAAGGTTTGGCATTTTGTAAAATTCCGTTCAGTACTAAGGAAAATTTATATCCATCCTGAGAGTATACCACCAGGTTATTGTTCTGCGAAACTGCAGTAAAACTTACTAATACGGCAAGTGCTAAAGTTGTAAAAAGTAATCTCATGTTTTTCTTATTTAAAGTTAATTGTTTTTTAAAACTGATTTTTAATCCCTAAACAAATAATGTGCCTTTTATTTATTTTGATTTCGGGGGAACAAATATATACTATTTTCCTTAACAGTTATTTCATTTCTTCCTTTACTAATACAACTGATAACAATCATTTAAAAATTATTTTTACGATTACGGATTTTAAAAGTGCATTTAGTACTTTAGCTTCATCAAAATATCATACCATGGAAGAGGAACAAACTTTTGAATACTACCTTGAACAAGCAAAAAAGCTGATGGAACAAGGTTATGATGCAGTTTCCATTGAAAACCAGTTGAAACAAAAAGGGATGGATGCTTCTGCTCTTCCTGAAATTTTGAAACAATTAAAACTCCTTCGCAACCGAAAACGAACGAAGACAGGCAGTCAACTTGCTTTAGCGGGAGTGTTATTGCTGGGAGCTGGTTTTATTAGTTGCATTGTCATTCACATCAACGGTGGTGATATTGGGTTTTCGCTTTATGGCATCACCGCAGTTGGCGCTGTGGTATTGATTGCAGGACTGGTATTTATTTTTAACTGATTATTCCTTTCTATTCTACAATGAGCTTCTTGGTTTCAATAGCTTTGGCTGTTTGTATATTCAAAAAGTATATTCCTTTTTTTAATCCTCTTACATCGAGTTCTTCTGAATAAAATCCTGGAGACATTGTTTCCTCATTAGTTGAATACACCACTTCACCCAGAGAATTTAGTATAGCAATTTTAACCGGAGTATTGTTTGATAAGGAATACGTCAATGTTGAAAATTCACCAGAGGGGTTCGGGAATAGATTGCTAAAATCAGTTCCTGCATTCAAATCATTAATCCCCAAACTTGCTTCATTTAAATAACTGCAAAAATTATAAGTAAGCGATGAAGCTGTGGCAGAGCCCATATACAAAACAGCCTGATGAACACCCGGCAAATACCATTGATAAATAGTTTCAGTTATTGTGTCCGTTGACGCTGATGTGGTTTCGTAAAAAGTTAAAACCATTTTTACTCTCAAAACATTATTCAAAGTTCCGTATGGCAACTGCAAATCTTCGTATCCATCGGCTAACGAAACAAGGGTACCACTTTCCGTTCCGGGACTTGTTCCTGTGATGGTTGCATAGAAGTTTTCAGTGTATCCGGTATTAAAAGCATACGGATATTTACTGATTTTAAAAGGATTGGTATAAATAGTGGTACCAGTAGTATTTTGAGTTCCCAGTATTACTAATGAATCAGAAGAAGCTTTAAAAAAATCGTAAGTGGAAGAGGAAACAGGGTGAATGGAAAACGAAGCGGAAGGAAAAGTGGCTGCATACGGAGTGGCAGAAACAGCAATAACTTCTGAGGTATCTATAATTCCAGAAAAGAGACTTGAAAAATTCCAATTGATGTTTGCACCTGCGCTTCCCTCCGAACCAGGATATATAGAAGATACCGTATAAAACATATCACCAACTACAGGATTAATAGTTGCCCCTGTTAATACCGGTTGAGAATAAGACAAACCGCAAAACAACAGTTGAATAAAAGCTAAAGAGTATTTCGATTTCATATTTTTTAATTTTATTTTATAACATAATTCAACCTGGTAAGAGAACACTGTTAATTAATTGCTGGTAAAGGTAATATTCCTTTTATGTACAGAAAATGATTTTAATCATTGACCATTAGACTAAAACACCCTCACTGCTCTTACAAAATAGGCATTGTATTTATTGTAATAATCATACGAATCACCGGAATGAAAATCGAAAATCCAGGCATACTCATCGCGGTTGATGGTGGAACTCCAATAGTTCTTAGCAGCAAAATCTTTTATTCCTTTCTTTTTATAGAGTAAATCATATATCATGGAAAGTTCCTCTTTTGTAGGCAGTCGCCAATCTTTAAAGCCACCGGCATTATATGCTTCGCATTCATTTTTTGCGTCTGCCATTATAGACTTGCCTACATCGGCAAGCGAACATATAAGACCATGGTCGCCATTACCAACTGTATAAACAATTACTCCTCCTGCAAATAATTCGCCTGTGCGTTCTTCATTAATCTTGTCCGAATTGTCTTCTTCCCAAGGTCTGTTAAGTGTTTTTATTCTTATTTCAAGGTCGTTGATAAGGGTATTTATCAGGAGTTTTTCAGAATCGTATTTTGTTTCTTCTTCCTTTATACGGTTTATCTCCCGCTCCTCGTCTGTA
The DNA here is from genome assembly GCA_947479085.1 of Bacteroidota bacterium. Lineage (GTDB taxonomy): Bacteria > Bacteroidota > Bacteroidia > 2-12-FULL-35-15 > 2-12-FULL-35-15 > 2-12-FULL-35-15. The sequence continues at coordinate 51,955 of CANJYB010000026.1, forward strand.
ATGTTTTCTTTAATTTTTTCAATCTGCTTTTGCTTTTCTTCAATTTCCCGTTCTATTAAAAAAATATCGTTCTCCCTCTCTCCTATTCTTCTTTTCACTTCTTTTATTTCATCTGCTTTCTGCCTTTTGCCACTTTCTTTTTTCAGCAATTCAGCTTTGTGTTTTTCTATTTCTTTCAGCAGCTTTTCTTCTTCCTGCTTTTTCCAGGTCTCGTCTTCCCTGCGTTTTATTTCTCTTTCTTCGGCTGCTTTCTGCTCTGCTGTTTTGTATTTGGTTTTTATTTCGTGCTCTTTCTTTTTCAGTTCTTCCCCAAATCGTTTTACTACTTCCTGCTGCTCCTTATTGCTTTTAGTAGTTACAACTATTCGCGTGGTTTTAAATTTAAAATCGTAATCGGCTCGTTTTTCATTATTACTCAGTATTTCGTAAGCTTCCTGGATGGTTTTAAATCGTTCTTCGTATAATTTATCTCCCTGATTTTTGTCCGGGTGAAAGCGGACTGCCAGCTTGCGGTAAGCAGCTTTTATTTCCATATCGGTGGCTGAGTTTTCGATACCGAGTGTAAAATAATAGTCTTTCATTTTGTTCTATGGTGAAGTAATGTTTGTTTTATTACTTTGGCAAATGTATCTAATTAAGGGGGGTAGTTTTTTTGAAGACAATTCAGGTAATCAACAATGATAAGTTAATAAACCAAAGGATATTGATGGGAATTTTTACCGCGAAGGCGCAAAGCCGGAAAGTTTTTTTAAGAGAAAAGAAATTTTTCCGCAAAGGCGCAGAGGCGCAAAGATTTTTAAAGAGAAATTAAAATGGTACGCAGATGACGTGGATTGGGAAGGATTAAAAATGATTATTGGAGTTATGATAAATACGTTTGCAAGACATCACCCCTGAATGGCTCCGGATTTTCAACCCCTGCCGCTCTTCTTAAATACCGAATAACTTGGTAAAGAGTTCAGAGAGGGTTGAAGGAATGTGACGGTTGGAGTAATGTTATTCATATCACGCTGATTGGAAATTTAAACACAGTGGCAGGTAAGAATTTCATTAAGATGATTACCATATAAGTTGATTTAACTAATTCTATTCCTGCCATTTCTTATTCATATTATTCTCTTATATTTGCCCTACGGAATGCCAAGTTTATGTTTTTATACACAAATTTATTTTTATTTTCATGAAATTAAAAACACTATCCACCTCACTTTTTACCTGTTTGTTAATTGTAGGCATCAGTTCATTTTCCTTTTCGCAAAATGTGGCCATTAATGGTTCGGGTGCTTTGCCCGCTGCATCCTCCATGCTTGATATTTCTTCCACATCAGAAGGACTGCTTATTCCGCGAATGACCACTGCACAGAAAACAGCAATAGCTGCACCTGCTACCGGTTTATTAATTTATCAAACAGATGGATTGTCCGGATTCTGGTATTATACCGGAGCTATATGGATACGCTTAGGCAATGGTGATGGCACTGTTACCTCGGTGGCTACCACTGCTCCATTATCAGGTGGAACTATTACTACCAGCGGTACGTTAAGTATTTCGCAGGCCAGTACTTCCACTGATGGCTACTTATCTTCTACCGACTGGAATACTTTTAATAACAAACCGGGAGGAAGCGGTACTGCCACACGGGTAGCTTTCTGGTCGGCTGCCACCACTCTTTCGAGCAATGCGGCATTGTACTGGGACAATACCACTTCTGCACTTGGCGTGGGAACTTCTGCTCCAGGATTTCGATTGGATGTACTTTCTGCGGCCCGGGCAATAAACGGCAACTGTACGGTGGGAACTGCTGCTGGTGTTTTTGGGTTTAACACTGCTGCTGCAGGTGCAGGTGCAGGTGGGTAAGGTATTGCAGGACAGACTAACCAAAGCTCAAGCCAGGCAGTAAGAGGAGAACAAATAAATGGAGGAGGCTATGCTGCTGCATGTATTAATTTTGCTGGTGCTGCTGCCCTTGGTGGTGGTGGTGTGTACGGGCAAACGAGCCAGAGCAAAGGTTTTGGTGCTGACGGCCGTAATTTTAATACTTCCGGTACAGGTATTTTTGGTGTAGGGCAAAATGTGGCCGGTAATTATCTTGTTGCAGGAAGTGGTGCGGCTATTAATGGTGTTACCACCGGAATATATGCCAGGGCGAGCACAGCAGGTGTAGGTCAAGCTATTTATACTGATCAGTTTGGTTCTGTTACGAGGGTAAACTACTGGAGCGGTGCTTTGCAATATAAAATTTTAGGTACGGGTTCGGTTTCTACGATTGCAAAAAACACGGAAGGAAATAATGTAGTATTGCATTGTACGGAAGCACCTGAAATTTATTTTGAAGATTATGGCGAAGGGAAATTAGTGAACGGCAAAGCGCATATTAGTATTGACCCTACTATTGCTAAAAATATTTTGGTGAATGATAAACATCCGCTTCGGGTTTATATACAACTGGAAGGCGATTGTAAGGGAGTGTTTGTTACTAACAAAACCGGTCAGTCGTTTGATGTGGCTGAACTAGCCGGAGGACAAAGCAATGTGAGCTTTCAATACCATATTGTAGGTAACCGCGCTGATGAAGAATTGCCGGGAGGAAGAATTTCGAGAAATGCAGATGCTCGGTTTGAACCTGCTCCGTTGCCTGCTGAAACCAAAACAGCAAACACTATTGATGTTGGTTCGCCAACTGCTTTATCTCCTAAAAGATAAGTTTCCATTTTGTTTACCGCAAAGGCGTAGGATAAGGGAAAGAGAAAGTTTAACCGCAGAGGCGCAGAGGCGCGAAGATATTCTTTTAAGAGAAATGAAAATGGTACGCGGATGATAAAGATGGGAAGGATTAAAAATGATGATTGGAGTTATGATAAATTCGTTTGCTTTTTGTGTGGAGACTTGATACCTCCGAATAAATATCACGAGTTGGACAATCGCGATGGAGGAGACGCAGAGACGAGAAGTTTTTTTAAAGAAATGAAAATGGTACGCGGATTTACAAGACCTCACCCCCGAATGGCTCGGGATTTTCAACCCGGCCGCTATCCTTGAATCCCGAATAACTCGGGACATGATTCGGAGAGGGGTGACGCTATGTGACGGTTGGAGTAATGAAAATTAAAGTTTGCTTTTTTGAGTGGTGGTATGATGCCACCGAATAAGTATCACGGGAATTTATGGTTAATAATAAGCGTGGGAATATAAACACGAACAAAGAATAAAACACCATAAACTTGCTTTGAAAAAGTGGCTATTGAAAAAATAGCAAAAAACGGCAAATCAACACTTTATGAAAAACAACCAAGTTTCCGTGCAGGCAAAAACCCCACTCAAAGTACTATGGTTGTTACAAATGTTACCATGAAAATTTTATGCTTGCTCAGGGAAAATAAATTACAGTATAAAAAAACAAAAATTAACCCTCCTAAAATGTCATTTTTATTGGCGAATACCACCTTGTTTTTCTTCATTTTTATTGCCCGGATTCTTAAAAAAGGGGTGTTTCGGGGGCTGTTTCGGGCGATTTCGTAAAATAAGGGCCAAGAATTAAAAACATATCGTTGTTTAGTGTTTTGTTTAATAATTACATTACCAATAATCAGCAGAAGTGAAGCAAACCTGCACCTTCGGGGGACGCTACGCGAACAGGAAATGCCAAAATACCTGCGATTTTATTTGAAGTTCCTGCGGTTTTATTGGAAGTTCCAACGGTTTAATTGGAAGTTCGGTTGGTTTTATTGGAAGTTCCAACGATTTTATTGGAAGTTCGGTTGGTTTTATTGGAAGTTCTAACGATTTTATTGGAAGTTCGGATGGTTTTATTGGAAGTTCCAACGATTTTATTGGAAGTTCGGTTGGTTTTATTGGAAGTTCCAACGGTTTTATTGGAAGTTCCAACGGTTTAATTGGAAGTTCGGGTGGTTTTATTGAAAGTTCCAACGGTTTTATTGGAAGTTCAGGTGGTTTTATTGGAAGTTCGGGTGGTTTTATTGAAAGTTCCAACGATTTTATTGGAAGTTCGGTTGGTTTTATTGAAAGTTCCAACGATTTTATTGGAAGTTCGGGTGGTTTTATTGAAAGTTCCAACGGTTTTATTGGAAGTTCAGGTGGTTTTATTGGAAGTTCCAGCGATGTTCTTGACCTGTTTTACGGGGTTTTACCCTGTTTTTCTTTGAAAAAGGAGGGTGTGGCAATGCTTTGTGAAATACCTAATGTAGCGGAATGCCAATAAGTTTCGGGTGTTCGGGGGTTTTATCCTGTTTTTAATTGAAAAAAGTGAGTAAGGACAGGCTTTTCGAGGTAGCTAATGTGGCGGAAGCCAATAAAAAATCGGGATTGGTGAAATATACCAGAGCAGCGTGGATATTTTTACCACCCCGTATGAAGGACGGGACAGGCATAGGCACATAGAGACATAGAAAAAACACATAGGCAATAAAAACGGCAGGATGCCGGTTAAATACAAATTAGCGGGAGGCTAAGCTGAACAGGGGAATTTATGCAAATTAATTACTGACTGACAGAAAAACTGCCATAAACACCGGCCGAACCAGGGACAACTGGTTCGCGATTGATGACAACTGGTTCGCGATTGATGACAACTGGTTCGCGATTGATGACAACTCGTTCGCGATTGATGACAAGTGGTTCGCGATTGATGACAACTGGTTCGCGATTGATGACAACTCGTTCGCGATTGATGACAACTTGCTCGCGATTGATGACAACTGGTGCGCGATTGATGACAACTGGTTCGCGATTGATGACAACTGGTTCGCGATTGATGACAACTGGTTCGCGATTGATGACAAGTGGTTCGCGATTAATGACAACTGGTTCGCGATTGATGACAACTGGTTCGCGATTGATGAGCGAGGGTATTTTTGGAGTAAGCGATGATTCCCGAGTGACGGGAAGCAATGATAAACTAAGGGGAACTTGTGTTAAATGGTGGAGCGATGGTGAAAAACGAGCATTAAATGACACGGGAAGGGTAAAAAGTTAAGAAGGGGGGTTATGGTTTTGGGTTAAGGTAAGAATAGGAGGAATAAAAATGAAAGGCTAATTCTTTGTATGGAGGTGAGGACACTAACGAATAACGGGCACAGGCGAAACACGCCTGTGCCATAGGGAGCTTTTCTACTCTTCTATTTCTTTAAATAAAAAATGAGTGTATGAAGGAAACAATTCACTATAATGAACACCGAGCGGCAATGAAAGTAAATAAGTTTCACTAACTCTATAGTCGTCTGTTGGTTCGCATGCTTCCACTTTAGTAATTAACTGCTCAGATACACCACTTTGTTCTGCCAACTGTTTTATGGTTAAGCCTTTTGCTTCTCTTAATTTCTTTAATAAATTTCCTGCTATTTCAAAAACCTCTTTTTCTGTGTCCAGTTCTGCATTTTTACCTGCAGGTTGTAGTTCTGATTCCTTCTTTTTTTTCATCTTATTAATCTTTATTTACAAATATAGTGAACTGACTATTCAAAAATTCTCTTTGGGGGAAAGCAATTTTATTTCTTTCGGTTAATATTTTTTATCATTCCGGCTGCTGCCTTTTTTTCTGCTGCACGCATCATGTTCATTACCGAAATTACTTTTCTATATAAAGAGCCTTCCACTTTAAAACCTACCTCAATTGACAAACTATGCATGACACTACGGTCGTCCTCACTAATTTCTTTTAAATGATCTATTCTTTCCACAACATCTTTCTTTCCTAAATGCTCTGCCATTTTTAATCTCAATTTCATTGGATTAATATCCGATTGAATATATGCATCATCATTTAACCAATAATAGACAGATAGTTTGATATTGGTTCCTTCCCTGTCTAACCATACTGAATAAATTTTACCATAATTGAGTGCTATGTCTTCATGGGAAAACAAGGAAATTTTGACCGGCAAATCGGTGCAATCTATTCCTTTCAAACGCTGAGTTAAATGCTCATGACCATCACCTCCATAAAAACCCTTGTCAGGTTTATAAGAATATACTTCAGCCTCCGGTATGCCTTTTAAAATAAACTGCCATTCATTCTCCTCACCTTCCAGCTTTTTCAGTTCTATTTTTTTCATTGGTTATTTCGTGAATTTCTTTCTACAAATATAAATAATTGAATATTCGAAATTGAATTTTGGGAAGGAATTTTATTGGAAGGTGGGATAATGTTTTGGTAGGTGGTGAGGACACCACCAAATAATGGGCACAGGCGAAACACGCCTGCGCCCAATGTCATTAAGTTAAGGAGACGAAATTAACATTATAGTTTTAATAAGATACAATGAAGTTGGGTAATTCAAGAGGAAACAAGCCCGAATTTTACAAATAAAAAATGGCAAAAAAAACAATACTCAACTTATTTCAGTATTTAAAA
>CANJYB010000027.1 GCA_947479085.1 Bacteroidota bacterium
GAGAGCGGGTGGCTGCGAAGCAGCCACCCGCTCTCTCTAATTAATAAATGATTCTGTCATTCCGATTCGCCCAGGCGAAGAGGAATCTCATAAAAAAGTATGATAGTTTAATCCTTATCAGAGTTTTGAAGAATATTCCAGGAATAATTTCAATGCCTTCTTTTTATTTTCATCATAATCATACTTAATATTCTGATAAAGGTATTTATTTATATCTGTTAAATATTTTTTGTTAGCTGTCAATTCTTCTATTAATAAAGGCCGTTGGTCCAAACCATACTTAAGTGATTTGTTGAACTCATTAATAAATTCATCCGGTAATTTTTTGTTGGCTACCCAACATGCAAACACAAAAGGCAACTGGGTAAACTTTTGCCATTCTTCGGCCAGGTCATAAGCAAAGGTATATTTGTTTTCCAATCCGAAAGTCCGGTCGCCAATAATTACTGCAGCGGTGGTTCCGGATATAGTATTTTCAAAATCGCTTTCCGCATTCACCCATTCCGGATTTATTTTCCAATAGTTATTGGCCAGTACTTTCACCAATGTTACTGATGTTCTTGATTGGTAATCCAGTAATATAGTGTCAATTTCATTTAAAGGAACATTACTATATAATATAACAGATGCCACTTTCCCTTCTGCACCTATACAATAGTCACTTATAATATGGTACTCCTTTAATCTTGGAATTACTGCCACAGGAATTAATCCAACATCCACTGTTCCATCGATTAACTTTTGTGCACATACAAAAGGAATGTCTAATTGCAAATCAATGCTATTGAGAATTTCAGAATTTTCTAAACCATAAATAAATGGCTTTGAATTAAGGTAAGATACTACAGATATTTTTATTTTTTTCATAAACTAATTTAATGATGTTCCATTTCCACTACAGCCACACATCCTGCAACAGGTGAAAGAACCGATGCAATTATAACTCCGATAATTGGAATATTGAATAATAACGAAAATACAAATCCATTTCCAATTGCCAGCCCTTTATTATTCCTCATATATTGTATACTATTCGGGATGTTGAGTTTTTTTCGTTCATTCACATAATCAATCATTGAAAAACCATAAAAGTAATACGACAGTAGGAGTAAAAACAGAGGGCAAAGCCAGCCAATGATGGGAACCCAAACAATGCAGGAGGTAAGGAGCACCAGTGTTAACTGAAATACCATGTTCCTGAATGCCAATGCAACTCCCCGTAACACATCTTTTGTAAAGTGCAGGGTGTTAAACGGGTATTTTCTCCCGGTAAGTATGGTTTCTGTTTTCTCAGAAAGTATAGCCATTATTGGCGACATGAAAATCAGAACAAGGTATTTGCTGATGGTTGAATAAATAAAAAAGAAAATTATTTTCAACCCGATGGACAAAAAGAAATGAAGAAACCCTTTGAGGAAACTGAACCAGGAGGCAGCACTTCCGGAATCAATATAGGCCAGTATGGAACTTTCAAGACTATCGGATAAATAATGGATGAACTGAAAACCAAGATAAAAGAGGAGAATATAAATAACAACAGGGTAGATAAAATAAATCCACAACCCGTTATTTATAACCAACGACAATGCTTTGATATAACTCTTTACTCCCAAACCAAACTGCTCAAACACATTCATGCATCCAAATTTCGAGCGGCAAAGTTAGAGATTATTTTTTTTAAGCTTCATGTAGGGGCGAGACGCTACTAAATAATTTTTCATTCCGAAGTAATCTTGCCGACATAAGAGGTTATTAATAATTCCAATTGAGGCTTACTTTGTTGATTAATATTATTCCATCATAAAAATTAATCGGAACTAAATAGTCAATTTGTTTTCCACAGATATATGTTCTAGTTTTTTTATTTAGCCATTCGAAACCTTTAACCCTATAGTTGTGTTGTAAATCTAAAAACACATCTGTATCACCTTCTGTTAATTTTTTTATTCTTCCTTCCAAACTGTTTTGTTTAGGAGTTTTTATTTCGAAACTATTTTTATTATAAAACATTTCGCCAGAATAAGCGTATAAGCCAATAAAATAAGATTCCTTTTTTATTCTTTCAGGCAAAGAGGCAGCAGCATAGTAGTAATTCCAAATGTCTGACGGAGATTTTGCAATATGTTCATTAGCCCCCCACAAAATAATTTTTTTATTTTTATATAATGTATCACAAAACCAAAGTATATTATTGCTCATTACAGAATCTCTTAATTCATACATTCTTTTCGAATTACCTAAATTTTTTATATAAAATAATTTATTTTGTATAATTCGTTTATAAAGTAAATAATCAGTGTTATCAATTCCTGTTTTTTTGCTGTCTAATTCGTCTGATAATCTTTCATACAAGTTCTCCAACTCAATTTTCAAGTTTATGTACTGATTATAATTAGGGTTGTTGGAATCAAGAAAAAGATGGTTGCGTTTAGCAAAATTGTTAAACAGAGTATCTAATTTAAATAACTTTATTGTTAGATTAGTATCTAATGAGAGATTTAATCCTAAGAAATCCGAATTTGTATTTTTGTATGTTGATGCCTGGTAATCAAACCCTCCAAGGGTAATTTGTTGTGATTTAATATAATTCATTAACTCTAAAGTAGTCGAAGACCACCATATACCGAATATGGAGTGACGTAAAATCCAAAGACTATCTTTTGTACCTTTTAATTTATCTGAAAAAAAGCAATCTGCGATACCACTTTCGAATAAGATAACATCAAAATTATGTTTCTCATTTAAATATTTTATCAGTTTGTATTTTACTAAGCTATATTCATTAGTGGTATGACTACTTTCCCCTAAAAAAATTATTCTCGAATTTTTTATACTCGAATCAATATAATTAAAATTACTATAATCATTAAGTGCGTGAATATTTAAATTTAGCGGGCGCCCAAAAAAACTATTGGACGAATTCGATTGACCGTAAATACTAAAAGACTCAAGTGTACAAAATAAACAGGCAAGTAATAGTTTTTTATACACAATTAATTTTTTGCCTTTGTTGGGGTTAGATTCTTTCATTTCAAATTTTGCAGAAATGTGTTTTCACCTGCAAACGTACGAAATTATATTTTCTTAAAAGCCCGGATTTTCAATACTCCTTTTCAACTTTTTAATTCATACATATAAATATGTATAAACCTGTCAGGTTTAACTCAAAATCCCTAAACCCCTCTTTCTTACTTTTTTCGTAGTCGAGCACTTTTTTCGAAAAAAACACCTCATTTTCAACAAAAGTGACCTCGTTTTTGGCAAAAATACGGTCACTTTTACTGTTTTTTACTTTTTCAGTTCTCGTATATTTTTCATTGCTTAGCATGCATTTCTCCATTTGGGCTTTGTATGTTATAAAAAGTACAAAACACAGTGCACTTAGTATTTTATATAACATATAAAGTACTTTATGTAACATATAAAATACTAAGTGCAGTGCATTTAGTACCTTTTATAGCATATAAAGTACTTTATGTAACATATAAAGTACAAAACACAGTGCATTTAGTACAAAGTACAGTGCATTTAGTACTTTATATAACATATAAAGTACTTACGGAGATATGTAAAGCACCTGAAAGAATAATTACCTTTTGGCATAATTTGGAATCAAAAAAGCCTCGCCACAATAGGAGACTTTTTTGTGGCAACTATTTTTACTGCCCAACAAAAAACAAATTACATTTGTAACATAATTAAGACTTTACCATTTCAAATGACCATAAACCAAATCAACGAACATATAGCTTTACTTTCAAAACTGAAAAGCAAAAAGCCTACGGTATTTATTTACAAAGGGTTCCCGGTTCATTTTTTACAGGAACTGGCTAAAAACATTCCTCATCCTGACGGACTGAGTTGTATTGATTCCAAAGGTCAGCTGGACCTTCAAAAAATAATTAAGAATGCTGATGCCTTTCCTGCTAAAATAAAAAAGGCAAAGGAAAACCAGGTCTTTATTACTTATGAGGAATTTCTGCTGATTCCTTCGGCTGAACTTTCCGAATTGCCCTTTAACTTTAAAGTTATCCGTAATAATTTTTACGAGTTTTATCCTAATCAGTCACAGCAAAAGTTTCCGGATATAGAAAGCAGCCTGAACAGCGAAATAGAAATAGAAGAAGACGAAACCTTTATCCGGTTTTATGCCGACAGCAAGGAGATAGCAGGTTATAACTGTTTGCAGTTCCTGGATTACGAAACTGATTTAAGCACACTCCATATTGATACAATTGATTTCTTTGATGCAGATGATGTTCGTTTGCCGGAATATAAAACAGATATTTCGAAGGCAAAAAATGTGGTTCAGTTCCAGGCATCCGATAGTTCTTATTTCGACTTAAAGTTCGGACTTTTTAATAATGTTATTCCCAAAGAGCTGAGTTTGCTGGTAGATGAAAGCATTGACCATTTGCCGAATGATTTGGCGGAGTTAAAATTGCTTTACAAAATCCTTTCAGAAAGCGATTGTTCCATCTCCCTTTACCGCCAGCAAAAGAAATATGAAGACCAGTGGCGGCCCGAACTGGATGCCTTGCTGAAAAAACATTGGGGCGAAAAGGCAGAATTTAAAAAACTGAATATTTACAAAAGTCCTGATACTAGCAAGGAATTGGTGGAACATTCGCAGGGTGCCATTGTGGAACATATAATTCAGCAGGTGGAAAAAGCACAGGATGATTTATTGTTCGAAGATGTTTTTTTAACTGCGCCTACCGGTGCAGGTAAATCGCTGTTGTTTCAGTTGCCGGCTATTTTCCTGGCAGAAAGTAAAAAGTTAAATTCCGTTACCATCGTTATTTCTCCCCTCAAAGCCTTGATGTACGACCAGGTGAATGCCCTGAAAAACGACCGTAACTTTGATAAGGTAGCTTTTGTGAATTCCGACCTTTCGTTGGTAGAACGTCAGGAAATAATTGACAGAACAGTGAGTGGCGAACTTTCTGTTCTGTATATGTCGCCCGAATTATTACTTGCTTATGAAATTCAACTGTTTATTGGTACCCGCGAACTGGGCTTATTAATTATAGATGAGGCCCACCTGGTGACTACCTGGGGCCGCGATTTCCGTATCGACTATTGGTTTTTAGGTAACTATATCCGTAAGCTGCGAAGTGCAGGAACGCTGAAAGGGAAAATGAAAAACAAGTTTAAAACCTATCGTTTCCCGGTGGTGGCATTAACTGCAACTGCGGTTTATAACGGCAAGGACGATATGGTGTTCGATACCATCCGAACTTTAAACATGCAAAACTGCCGCACGTACATAGGAAGGATAAAAAGGGAAGAAATTAAGTTTGAGTACAATCCGTTTGATGTAGGGAAACACGATATAGAAAAACTGGCCAAAACTATTTCGCGCATCAAGGAGTTTGTGGATGCCGGCAAAAAGTGTATTTTCTATTTCCCCTGGGTAAGCCAGATCCGGAGCCTGATGCAAACCATTGATACATCCTTGAAACCTTTTGTAAAAAGATATTACGGAGAACTGAATGCCACCGAACGATCGGAAACGATAAAGGATTTTAAATCAGGGAAAGTAAAAATAGTATTGGCCACCAAGGCATTTGGAATGGGGGTGGACATTAGCGATATTGAAATAATTTATCACCATGCTCCTTCGGGTTCGTTGGCTGACTATGTGCAGGAAATAGGCAGGGGAGCGCGTATCCCCGGTATGCAAGGGGTTGCCATGCTGGATTTTAATCCTAAAGATTTAAAATACACCAAGGGATTGTTCATCATGTCGTCTTTAAAACAATACCAGGTGGACCTTGTTTTAAAAAAATTAAACAAACTATTTCTGCTTAATAAAAAAAGAAACCTGCTGGTTTCCATCGAAGATTTTAAATGGATATTCAGCAGGGACCAGAACCCCGAACAAAAAGTAAAAAGCGCCATGTTGGTGGTGGAAAAAGATTTGCTGGCCAAGTATGGTTACAATGTATTGATGGTGAAACCTAAAAGCATGTTCTCCACCGTTTATGGCTCGGTAGACGATGATGGGTTTGATACCCTAAAGGAAAAATACGGACCCTTTGTACAGGAAATAAAAAAGAGCAAATACCAGCGGGCCGGAACCAAACTAAAAAACGGTGCAATAGTAATTCGTGAAGAAAAGGAAAACAAAAAGAATGTAAAAATTACCCTCGATAAACTTTGGGAAAATCATTTCCCGGAAGAAAGTTTTCCGGATGTAAGGAAAAAATATTTTGACAAGCGACTGTTCCCTTACGTGGAACCATTAAAGAAACTAAGGGTTTCGTTTAATTCACCGGTGGATGCCACATTTTCGAAACTCGAAAACGGCATCAACTTTATAGGTTCTGTGTTTCACGCATTGGGTGGAAAAATGTTTCGCCAGGAAGATTTGATGCGGCAGTTTCAGACCAGGATTAAAAACGAAATTACCTGCATTAAGCTTTGCGAACTGCTGCTGGGTTCGTTTGCCGAAAAAGATGGATTTGGCAACAGTGGCAAGCCGGGCATGAGTACCGGAAATTTTTTGCAGGCAAAATCTTTTGGTGCATTGCAGCAGTTCCGGTTCGATGCCATTGCGTTCAGCAAGGTAAAAACACAGTTGCTTCGTGCCTTCCAGATTTCCTTTGATGCCATTTCCGAAGGCTCTTTGGAATACATTGGTTTTATAGCAGCGGATATGGAAAAAGCAAAAGAGAAAATAAAACTCATCTTTTTGCTCGAGATATTCGACCTTTCGCTGTACGAAATTTCGGGTGGAGAATCTCCACAGCTGATGATTCGACTGAACGACCCGCATAAGGTAACCACCCTGAGCAAGGAAAAATACCAGAACAATGTGGTGGCGGACATCGAGCGCAGGCACCACCTTTCGATGGATACGATGAATTATTTTTTCACTAACGGAATGAACAATACCGAACGATGGGATTATATTGAAGACTATTTCCTGGGGAAAGATGTGAGTGTGGCCAATGTGGAAGAAGAGCTGGAAGAGGCGGAGGGGGAGTAACCTATTCCGTCATTGCGAGCCCTACTGCTTCTCAGGGCGAAGCAATCCGTTCAGCCATTGTTGTGTTTTCACCAACAATGCAACTAGTTTGATTAATAATTTTTTGGAAAGATAAAGTCTAACTATTAATAAAGTGCCCTCCCGCTTTCCGTTCCAATCTTTTTCTTTTTGAAAAAAAAAGAAAAAGGATTTCCACTGCAATCGGGTTTAGATATAAAGTGTAGCGCTATTAATAACCTTTAAGTTTGCTCCTGAAAAATAATGGTTGCCAAGGGTGGTGTTTTCACCAACAGTTCACCTAAGTTTGCTTGTGAAAAAAAATTGCTCCTGATATGCGGAGCCTTTTTTATTTGCTCATTGTTTGGAATAATGTAGTTTTGCTGAATATTAAAATGGATTTACATTAAACCATGTATAGAAAACTAATTTTCATTCTTTTCTTCCTGAGCATTTTTGTATTCAATAGTTCCAAAAGGCATACCCGGCTCGATTGGGATGTGTTTGGATACTATCTTTACCTGCCTGCCCAATTTATTTACGATGATATTCACCTGGAGAAAAAAGAAGCGTGGCTAAATCCCATCATCGAAAAATACCATACCACCGAAGGTTTTTACCAGGCCTATAAAGGACCCAAGGATCAATACGTAATGAAATACACCATGGGTTTATCCATGGTATATGCTCCTTTCTTTTTTGTTGCCGATTTTATAGCCATGCTCACTCATGCTGACAGGGATGGGTTTTCGCCCCCCTACCAATGGATGATGATGCTATGTGCCTTGTTCTTTTCTCTACTTGGTATTTATTACCTGTTTAAAATTCTTTCGCTTTATTTTAACGACACTATTGTATTTGCTACGGTTTCGTTGCTGGTATTTGGCAGTAATTATTTTGTAATGACCACTTATGACGGGTTGATGCCCCATAATTTTGTTTTTACCTTTTTTGCCATTATGCTTTACAATACCATTAAATGGTACCAGGAACCAAAAATAAAATATGCAATTGCAATCGGTTTTTGCCTCGGCATATCTGTTCTCATTCGCCCCACAAGTGCCGTGGTGGTTATTATTCCAGCCCTTTGGCAAGTGTGGAGTATGGATACATTGGTGGCCCGCATAAAACTTTTCCTGAAAAAGTTTTCGCATCTCTTTGTTATTGGTTTTGTGGCTTTCCTTGTTTTACTTCCGCAGTTGGTTTACTGGAAATCTGTTTCCGGTCAATGGTTGTTTTACAGTTACCCGGACGAAAAAATACAATTAACCAAATCGCATATTATTAATGTACTCTTTAGTTATAAAAAAGGATGGCTGTTATACACTCCTTTAATGTGCTTTGCTATCTGGGGTTTTGTTAGTTTGTATAAAAAGAAAAAGGAAATATTCTTTCCTCTCTTTTTGTTCTTTCTGGCTAATGCATATCTGATTTCCTGCTGGGATTGCTGGTGGTACGGTGGGTCGTTTGCACAGCGCCCTTTTGTAGAAAGTTATGTTTTTATGGCTTTTCCATTAGCCTCGTTTATTGATGCTGTTTCGTTAAAAAGACTAAGAATAATTGTTCCGGCAGGTTTTATTGCTTTGTTTTTAATACATCTTAATATATTTCAAACTCACCAGGCCATGAATGGAGTATTGCACACCACCTTAACTACCAAAGAATATTACTGGAAAGTATTCTTAAAAGGAGAAACTACAGATGAAAACAAACGCTGGCTGGAACCTGCACAATATGCAGATGGAAAGGATGTCCTGAACCCTGCGCTGAAATATGAAAAGGTATATGCCTTTGGTTTGGTGCTGGACGAAAACACATCCATTTTAAATTCAAACAATGCTTTTTCAAAACCCATCGCTTTGCCTTCCAACCTTGGATATGATGCTCAAGACCATTATTTAATAAGTACTGTTTCTATTGATACCACTATTTCCAATACATCTCCTGATATAACTGCTCACCTGGTTACTATCATAAACAAAAAAGGCAAACTCTACGAATACCGTTCTCATGATTTTAATTACAACGATATTAAAAACAATAAAGGCAATATAGAATTATCTTTACTAATACCACCCCAGGTTAGCGATAATAATTACCAGGTGCAATCTTATATTTATATTGACGGGGATAAAAAGATGAAGTTGTTGGGTTTGAATGGTAAGGTGGAGATTCATGCAAAATAGGATTTTCAATTTTGCATATATTAAAATTTGACGATTATGAGTTATTTTATTTAGTACCCTTTTATTTATTTTATGATCAATTAATTTATGGTAATAACGAGGAGACTTATTCTTTATTTGTTTTTCATTGCAATCGGGTTTCTTATATGTTTTGCATTGATTTATAAATCGCTTGAAAATTCCAGAGTCTACAATGCTTACTTTTCATCATTCATGCCAACTTATGAAAATCAAAATGGCACAATTTGTAGTGTAAATAAACCTTTTACAAAAATTGAAGAAATAGGTTATATAGCGATGGATGCAGCGAGTTACTGGTATATCAGAAATAACTTTTATACTATTGATCCAAATAACATTGAAACAAATTACACTTTCGGGTTTTTTCCATTGTTTCCTGTTTTATGGAAATTCTTTTCAGGTCAGGGCATAATAATCATAAATTATTTTTTACATTTTATTGCCATTGTTATTTTAGCATTTACTTTTTGTCGTAAAAAAATAGTATTTGCAATAATAACAGTTCTTGCCCTTCCTACATTATCAGTGTTTTTGCTCCCATATACTGAATCATTATTTATGTTTTCAATCAGCGTAGCATTATTGGGTTACACTAAAGAAAATAAGTATTTATATACAATTGGTTTAATTTTGGCATCGGCAACCAGACCGATTTTTCTTTTATTTTTATTTGCATTGATTGCAACAGAAGTATATCAATACCTGCGGAATAAAAAAATTAATTACAAACATTTGCTTTTTACTTCAGCTATAGTCATTTCAGTCACGTTGCTAGTTTCTCTTTTTCAATATTCATATCACAAATCTTCTTTATTTACGTTTATGTCAGTACAGAGACATTGGGGAACTTATTTCAGAATACCTAATAAAATCAGTGATTGGTCATGGGAAGGATATGGAATGAATGTTTGGGCATTGCTATTCTGCTTCATTTTTGGGATTGCCAGTTTAATTTCAGCTTTATTTAAAAAATTAAAAACTGAATCCGGTTTTGAATATTGGTATTATTTTTCCTGGATATACCTAATTGCTGTTTGCGGATATGTACTATTTTTTCAGGGGGGGTGTTTACATAGTTTGTATAGGTATACACTTTGTTGCCCTTTCTTTTATGTTATCATATTTAATCATATTAACAGTATGGAAAGGTTACCGATTGGGGGGGCACTTATACTATTTATAAGTTTTGTTATTGTATGTTATTTGTTTTTTCACGCTGTAGAATATCCGGCTAAAGGGGGATTTGACAGAACCGGATTTATTTTATTAACAATTAATTTGTTGTTTTTTATTTTAAGTGCCAAAGTAAGTGACCGAATTAAATATTTTAGTTATATCCCGCTTATTATAGCGGGAATTATATGGAATTGCTATTTATACAATATGTTCTTTTCGAAGGCGTGGGTTTTTTTATAACCCTCTTTACTGGAGATAATGAAAATGAATTGAATTATTTATATCCTGAAAAAATAATTTTTACATCATCTATCTTAGCATTATTCTTTCCTAAGTTCCATAGATAAGTATTGATAACACAATCTTTTGAAATCCGGAAATTCTTTAAATTCAAATTCGACTTAAATTTATTCCATTGACTTTTTTTGAAATCTTTAAATTCAATTTTTATTTGCTCTCTGCTGATTATGTTACCCTTGTTATCACTAATCTGAAAAACCCAAAATAAACCCTTAGGCGCATTTTCTGCAAATAACTGGCTTTCTAAAGAAAATTCACTTATCCAATTTATCCCTTTCAAATCCTTCTCAGAATTCTTAATAATTACCCCATATTCTGCATCGGGGTTGACAGCACAACTATTTATCCCGGAATATGATTCTGTATTAAATATACTTTGGGCATTATCAAATTGCAATTTATTTTCAAAATCATACGACATTTCTATATATAATTTTTGAAGCGGAGAAGAAAGGTCGTATATATAAATCGGATCATTTTTATAAATAAGTTTTTGAGTGAAATGCTCAACAGCAGTGTCTGTCAATATACTCGGGTCACTAACGATTAAATATTTTGCTCCTTTTTTTATTCTATCCTTAAACCCTGCCGCTGTTCTTGGTTGCGGAAACCCCCAGTCCGTGTCTCCTTTTCTATCAAGAAAGTATAACGAAATATTAATACTTCCATCAGGCATGCTAATAACCCTATCAGTCTTTTTTATCCCCAATGAATCCATTACATGAGAAAGTTTTCCAAGAGGCTCTATGTTATGACTTGAGTACAATTTTAACCAACGGATAAATTTCACATTTTCTTCGCTATAACAACTAGGATAATTTTCCTTTGGAATCCCCATAAAGTATTTTACCGCTGTTTTAGCAGAAGTGATGTATATATTATACGATAAAATAAGCACTATAGCTATTTTTAGCCATTTAGAATAAAATATTTCTTTAAATCTTTCTTTGAGAAACACAAAGAAAGAGATAAGAATAAAAACGATAAATATCAAAAGATTTGTAAGATAATAATCGTGTGTGGTACAAGCACCAAACCATAATGTAAAATATGCAAGAACTTCAATAAATAAAAAAATGGTAAGAGTAAAAAGAAAATGATTGGTCTTTTTAATGAAAAATAATTGTATTAAGAAAAAAACAAAAATTAAGAATAAGGTTTCTATATTAAAAAACTGGTCGACCATCATTCCTGACCATAGCGTTTGTAAATCAACATTAATTTGCTGGAATGTATAATCCCAAATGGGCATAATGCCAACCAAAAATATTCCGGAAATGTGTTCCTTATTATAATGTTGCGCATGAATATACCACGATGCCTCGATTAATAGAACTATAACAAATGGAAGTATTTGTTTACCGAAACTTGTGAATATTTTCCCTCCTTTTTTTAACTTTACTTTAAATATCGTTTCGAAAATGTAAATACCTATTATTGCACAAAAACACATCATTGAAGAAATTTTAAGCAATCCTCCAATCATAAAAAACAATAAGGATAAATATAATTTTTTGTTTTCAGATGTTTCATAAAATTTCCCAAAGAAATAGAGTCCAATGAATGCGAAGGACAGTCCTAACGGGTCCATTATAAAACCATTTGAATAATAAACGAAAATTGGCGAAGTAAAGACCAATAAAACAACCATAATAGCAAAAAAGGAATGTTTCAACCATGATTCAATAAAACGAAACAGGTAAAACAAGCCAGAGAAAACAATAGCCAAGTTTACCAGACGGAAAATAATTTCATGTTTGCCAAAAATTTTCCAAAGCAAGGCTACTATATAATAAACAATGGGGAATTCGCTAACTGTTCTGCCAGTCCCGTCATCGCCTGCCCAATAAACAGCTGGCTGAAAAAAATTCATTCCTTCATTGTAGAAGTTAGAAGCAAATGCAAGGCAATCACATTGTCTCCATTGATGCCCGCAACCTGGTGGCTCAAAAAGAATTTGATGATAATTATAAATTACTGAAACAAATAATAGTAGTATCCAAAATGCCAGCTTAGCTTGTTTTGGGAAATAGAATTTCGTTTCTAAACCTGAAACTGATTCTTCATTTGAAAACAAATTATACTTAAAGATACACCACATCGCCCTGAACCCATCTTTCCATCCTATCTTTTTTCCTTCTTCATAAGTTCTTCCGTAATACGAAATACCCACTTCATAAATTCGTATTTTAGGAACACGCGATATTTTTGCGGTTACTTCCGGTTCAAAGCCAAAACGGTTTTCTTTTAGTTTTATACCTTGAATAATATCTGTTTTAAATAGCTTGTAACAGGTTTCCATATCAGAAAGGTTCAGGTTGGTAAACATGTTGGAAAGCATGGTAAGAAAACGGTTGCCTATCGTATGCCAGAAAAACAAAATACGGTGAGGCTTGCCTCCCATAAAACGCGAACCATATACCACATCAGCAAAATCATTTACTATTGGTTTCAGCAGGATATTATATTCTTCCGGGTCATATTCCAAATCAGCATCCTGGATAATTAAATATTCACCTGTTGCCAGCGAAATTCCTTTATGCAATGCAGCACCTTTACCCTGATTATATTCCTGGTTAAATAGTCTTATGTTTGCAGCACTGTGTTCCTTAATATAAGTTTCTATTACCTCTTGCGTTTTGTCTTTCGAACAATCGTTCACAATGATGATTTCTTTTTCAATATCATTGATTAATTTAACAGTAAGCACTTTATTCAAAATAAAATGAATGGTAGCCGCTTCGTTATAAGCAGGAATAATGATGGATAGTTTAGTTATTTTCATTTTGTTTTTTAATCAATAATCATTTCAGGTATATCCCCTTCTATAATCAATCTTCCCAAAGTTGCATTTTTTATTTCCTCCACACTTACCCCCGGAGCGCGTTCAAGCAATCTGAATCCTTGCGGAGTAACATCCAGCACAGCCAGTTCAGTTACTATTTTCTTCACACATTTTACACCTGTCAGCGGCAGTTCGCATTTTGGCAGCAACTTCGACTCACCCGCTTTATTCACATGTTGCATCGCCACAATAATATTTTTAGCAGAAGCCACCAGGTCCATCGCACCACCCATCCCTTTCACCATTTTACCGGGTATCTTCCAGTTCGCAATATCTCCATTATCCGACACTTCCATTGCCCCAAGAATAGTCAAATCTACCTTCCGCGAACGAATCATTCCAAAGCTCATTGCGGAATCAAAAAAAGCAGAACCGGGAACAGTTGTTATCGTTTGTTTCCCTGCATTTATCAAATCAGCATCCTCTTCCCCTTCAAACGGAAAAGGCCCCATTCCCAGCAATCCGTTTTCCGACTGCAGCACCACATTCATTCCTTTTGGAATATAATTAGCCACTAGTGTTGGAATACCAATTCCAAGATTTACATAATAACCGTCTTTTATTTCTTTTGCAATTCGTTTTGCAATTCCAACTTTGTCTAACATATTCTTAACTTATTTTTTTCTTACAGTTCTTTGTTCAATTCGTTTTTCATAATTACTACCTTGAAAAATACGATGTATATAAATTCCGGGAGTATGAATCTGATCGGGTTCTAATTCTCCTGCCTCCACTAATTCTTCTACCTCTGCAATTGTAATTTTCCCAGCCATCGCCATCATAGGATTGAAATTCCTTGCAGTCTCCCTGAAAACCAAATTCCCCTGCGTATCTCCCTTCCAAGCCTTTACAAGCGCAAAATCCGCATCAAAAGCCATCTCCATCAGAAATTCTTTTTCTTCTCCCTCAACCATAAATTTTCTTGTTTCTTTTCCAATGGCTACCTCTGTTCCAACACCAGCAGGAGTATATATAGCTGGCATTCCGTATCCTGCAGCCATACATCGCGTAGCCAAAGTCCCTTGCGGAATTAATTCCACCTCCAGTTCTCCGCTCAATAGTTGGCGCTCAAACTCAGCATTCTCCCCCACATAACTCGAAATCATTTTTTTTACCTGTCGTGTTTTCAGCATCAGCCCAATCCCGAAATCATCCACGCCTGCATTGTTCGAAATGCACGTCAATCCTTTTACACCTTTTTTTACTAAAGCGGTAATACAATTTTCCGGGATACCGCATAATCCAAAGCCACCGAGCATTAGGGTTACATTATCCCCAATATCAATTATCGCTTCATCTGCATTTTTTACTGTTTTATTCATATTTTAATAATTACTTTTTATTACTCTTCCTCATTAAATTTCTCCTCTCCGCTTTCCGTTTCCTTATCATACTTATCACAATTCATTTCGATTTCTATTTTCTTAGCCGGCTTTTCAAAATCACCTTTCGAAATTTTTATGGTCTTATCAGCATATACCTTCTGCATGTATTTTGCAAATATCGGCAATGCCATACTTGCTCCTTGTCCCTGGTCGGTACTGTTAAAATGTACCGAACGATCTTCAGCACCCACCCAACATCCCGAAACCAAATCCGGAGTAATTCCCATAAACCACCCATCCGAATTATTTTGTGTCGTTCCGGTTTTACCCGCCATCGGATTTTCTAATTTATACCTGAAACGTAGTCGCGCCCCTGTTCCGGAAGTGACAACTCCCTTCATTAACTGCAACATTATATAGGCCTTCTCTTCACTCATTACCTCTTCCGTTTTTGGATTAAAATCCGCCAACACCTTCCCGTTCTTATCTTCTATCCTGGTGATAAATGTAGGTTGTATCCAGGTGCCTTTATTTGCAAACGTTGCATTTGCCCCTGTCATTTCAAACACAGATATTTCGGGAGTACCCAAACAAATAGAAGGAACAGCTTCTATCGGACTAACAATACCCATCTTTCTTGCAAGTGTTACCACCGCCTGCGGGCTAAACTGTTTTATCAAATAAGCAGAAATATAATTGAGAGAATGAGCCAACGCATATCTCAACGTAACAGGTCGCCCCTCCAATTTTTCATCTCCTGATGAATTATCCGGGCACCAGGCCGGCTGTCCTTCCGGCATATCAATGCAGGTTCTTACATTCGGCAATTTGTAACAAGGAGAATACCCTTCCTGTATTGCCAATGCATAAATAAATGGTTTAAAGGTTGAACCCACCTGCCGTGAATGTCCTATCTGCACATGGTCATACTGAAAGTACTTATGGCTATTACCACCCACCCATGCTTTTATATAACCCGTTTGTGGTTCCATTGACATAAAACCGGTTTGAAGAAAACCTTTATAATATTTAATTGAATCAAAAGGAGACATCACCGTATCTATTATTCTCTTCCACGAAAAAATACTCATCGCTATCGGTGTACTGAAAATCTTTTCAATCTCCTCATCACTTGCTCCGCCTTTTTTCAAAACACGGTAACGTTCCGAACGTTTCATTCCCTGGTGAAGAATATCTTTTATTTCTGCTTTGCTAACATTGTAGGCAAACGGAGCATTCTTTTTTTGTTTACAATCTTTATCAAAGGATGCTTGTAGTTCGGTCAGGTGTTCGGTCACTGCTTCTTCCGCATATCTTTGTAATCTCGAATCAATAGTGGTATAGAGTTTCAGTCCGTCACGGTAAACATCGTATTTGCTTCCATCGGGTTTCAGATTTTCCTCACACCATTTTTTCATAAACACATCCCTGATGTATTCCCTGAAATAAGGTGCCATTCCATCATTATGATCAGCCGGATGAAAGCTTAATACCAGCGGAATTTTTTGCAATGAGTCCAGTTGTGCATTCGTCAGATAGCCGTATTTGTTCATCTGTTGCAATACCGTATTCCTTCTTCCTTCGGATTTTAATTTAAACCGGTTCGGATTAAACATGGATGGATTCTTAGCCATACCAACCAGTACAGCAGCCTGTTCAATCCGCAGGGAATCAGGTGTGGTGCCAAAATAAATTTCTGCAGCCGATTTAATTCCAACGGCATTGTTTACAAAATCAAATTTGTTGAGGTACATCGCAATGATTTCCTGCTTGGTGTATTCGCGCTCGAGTTTTACTGCAATAATCCATTCTTTAAATTTCCTTATCACCAGTTTAAAACCATGCAAATCCTCTCGCGGGAACAGCATCTTGGCCAATTGTTGTGTAATGGTGCTTCCTCCACCACTGCTTTCGCTATGACGTAAAGCGCCAAACACGGCTCTTCCAAGTGCACGTATATCCACCCCCGAATGGCTGTAAAATCTGGCATCCTCCGTTGCCACCAATGCATTTACCACATTTGGCGAAATGTCCTTAAACTTTACATTGGTTCTGTTTTCAGCAAAAAATTTCCCGAGTACTTTCATATCCGAAGAAAATACTTCGGTTGCCAGGTTGGTTTTCGGATTTTGCAATGCTTCTGTATCCGGCAAATCAGCAAACAGGCGAACACCCAAAACAAACAATAACAAAGAAATCATAGGCATTGTAAATAATATCCAAAACCAGATGATGAATCTTTTTTTCTTTTTATTGTCTTCCTTTTCTTTAACCATTATCAGTTGTAATTTTTTTTTCTTTTACCACATAGCCACATAGAAACATAGAAAAACACATAGATTAAATTTTAGGTAATGCTGAATAATATTCATTTACTAATGTTTTTTGTCCTTCTTTGAAAATGTTTGTACAATTAAAATTAATAATTATTCCCTTAGGTTTGGCTAACATTCTCATATATGTTAACAATACTGCTTCGTAAACAGGAATAATAAGTTCAGTTGATTTCAACTCTACAATGATAAGATTTTCAACGAGAATATCGTATCTTAATTCAGCCTCCACTTTTATTTCTTTATACTCAAGTGGTACTTTTTGCTGAGACATACACTGAAGACCGATTAACCGAAGTTCATAAACCAAACATTTTTCATAAACACTTTCTAACAATCCGGGACCAAGGTTCTTGTGAACTTCAATTGCACATCCAATTATTTTATAACTAAGTTCATCTATATATTTCTGCGTAACAATCAATTTACTATGTGTTTTCCTATGTTTCTATGTGCCTATGTGGTGAAGTACTATTCTGCTTTTGCAATCCTTAACCCCACATCCATTATCAGCAGCACAGGGTCTATTCTCATCCCGTGTTGTATTTCAAACTTGTAAGTTCCAGCCTGCGGGAAACGAACATTTCGTTTAAATAATATCTGGTTGTCATAAATATCTCCCAGCCCGCTTCCGAGCCATTTCCCTTTTTCATCCGCCAACACACATTCCAATGTGTCGTTCGACATTTTTCCATTCGGGAAAGTAGTTTTGATAAACAAATATAAATTGCTAAATGGATATCCATCCGCATTGCGCACATTGATATAAAAATTAGTGGGAGTAGCAGGGTCCTTAATATCCACATCAAACTTTACCACATTGTCTTTCTTCCATCCGGCCTCCGGAATATCCTGGTTTTTCTCAAAAATGCGCGCGCGGTCGCAAGATGAAAGAAACGAAACAGAAAGCAACAGGAGAAACGTAAAATAATTAATAGTCGTCTTATACATTGTTAACTATGCATTCTCCTGCGGAGGTTTGTTATTACTATTGTTCGGCTTCGGACGATTATTATTCGGTCGTGGCCGGTTGTTGTTATTGTTCGGCTTTGGTGTTCCCTGGTTTTGTTTTGGAGAAGCATTGTTTGGCCCCGGTCCGTTACTGTTTGGCCGTGGTCCGCGGTTGTTTGGTTTCGGTCCTCCAGTATTTGGTTTCGGTCCACCGGTATTTGGTTTCGGTCCGGCTACGGCATTCGGGTTAGGTGCACCTCCTGCAGCTGCATTTGGTTTATTTGCCGAATTCGGATTACGCCTTTTGTTTTTATTGTTTTTCTTTTTCTTGCTTTTATCAAATCGGGTTAAACTATCCTGTCCTACCACATTTTCATAATCGTGTTTCTTCTCCACAATTTTTGTTGGAATTACTTTGATAGTCAGGTCAGCAGGTTTTTCACCGGTTGCATTCATTGCCATTACTTCCTTAACCCGTTCAATAGACAATGCGATAAAATTATCAGGTTCGCTGGTATAAGAGAAAAACATTGTTCTTCTGAAAATATCGGTCTTCTGATGAAAAGCTCTTCCTTTCTCTGTTTCAAGTTTTACATTACTTACTTCAGGAAAATCTCTTAGTGCATCCAGGTAACTGTCCAGTTCATAATTCAAGCAGCATTTCAATTTTCCACATTGCCCTGCAAGTTTCAACGGATTAAGTGATAACTGCTGATAACGGGCAGCACTGGTAGAAACAGCACGAAAATCCGTTAACCAGGTAGCACAGCATAATTCTCTTCCGCATGAACCGATGGCACCCAAACGTCCTGCTTCCTGACGCGAACCAATCTGTTTCATTTCAATCCTCACTTTAAATTCCGCACCCAATACTTTTATCAGTTCACGAAAATCCACACGGTCGTCAGCGGTGTAATAGAATATGGCTTTTGTTCTGTCGCCCTGGTATTCCACATCCGATATTTTCATTTGCAGTTTTAATTTTACTGCAAATGTGCGGGCGCTATACATGGTAGGTTGTTCCAGACCTTGCGCTTCCTGCCATTTTTCAATGTCCACTGGTTTTGCTTTACGGTAAATCTTTTTTATTTCCTGCGAATCGGATTTTACATTTTTCTTTTGCATCTGCAAGCGCACCAACTCACCGGAAATGGATATCACCCCGATATCGTGACCCGACATGGCTTCTACTGCCACCACATCGCCCACGTTAAGTTGAACTCCTATAGTGTTTCTGAAAAATTCCTTGCGGCTGTTTTTAAATCGCACTTCTACTATGTCGAATGGCGCCTGCCCTCCGGGCAATTCCATATTTGCCAACCAATCGAATACGTTTAATTTATTACAACCTCCTACTCCGCACGATCCATTATTTTTGCATCCTCCCGGCAAAGCCGGGCTGGCAGTACTGCATCCTCTGCCTGTTGAACATCCGCTACATCCCATATATTCAGTTTAAAGTTCCAGGTTCCAAGTTTAAAGTTGGTAGTTTGGAATTTTGTTTAATTGTTAAATTACTAATTATCTATTACCTAATGACCGTTGACCAATTAACTAAATTGGTTTTGGTAAATTTAGTAATTCATTGAACTTAAAAGCCAAATCCATAAACAATATTTTGGAATTGGCATTTCGTTCCATGTGAAAATAGGCTTTATTAAGTTCCACTATAAACTGCTCCACGTTGTTGGCATGGATAAAAGGAGAAAACTTTTTTACAAACTCTTCTTCGTTTCCTCCCAGTTTTATAATGCTTTGATCAGCATAACTCAACATCAGGCTTTCGCGCATAATGTGTAAAGCATACTTCAGGAAATTCTTCTGGCGCTCTCTTCCGGTAGCTGCTATTTCATCAATCCAGCTCATTACTGCTTTCGGGTCAAATTTTAAAGAAGCCCTCATGAGTTTCTGAAAGCTCGCCAGGTTTTGTGCAGCGTTTTCATTTTCATTAATCAGCATTAGGGCTTCCGAATAATTACCATCCGCCAGGTGTGCTGTGCTTTGTGCCGATTCGGGCGATAACCCGTTTCGCTGAATTAACGCTTCAATTAAATCTTCATCCTTTATTTTCGGGATTTTAATTAATTGCGTCCGCGATAAAATGGTTCTCAGCAACTGGTCTTCGCTTTCGCATACCAGTAAAAACAATGTTTTATCAGGTGGCTCTTCCAGTATTTTCAGCAGCTTGTTAGCCGCACCAATATTCATTTTATCAGCCTGCCAGATAATCATTATTTTATATTCACTCTCGTAAGTGGTAAGGCTTAGTTTACGTAATATCTCTGCACTTTCTTCCACACCTATTACTGCCTGTTTGTTTTCTGCATCCAGCTGTTCGAACCAGTTGTAAAGGGTTATGTAAGGGTCTCCGGAAAAAGCTTCCCTCCATTCAGCTGCCACATCGGTACTTACGCGCACCGCTTTTGAAAGCGCCACCGGGTAAACAAAATGCAAATCGGGATGAATGAGTTTATTGTACTTAATGCAGGAAGAACAGGTTCCGCAGGAATCGGTTTCCTGTTTGTTGTTACATGAAATGTATTGCGCATACGCCAACGCAAGCGCCAGACTTCCGCTGCCCTGCGGGCCCAGAAACAACTGAGCATGACTGATTCGCCCATCTTTAATGGAACGCACCAACCGTTCTTTCACGGCACTCTGTCCTATTATTTCTTTAAATAACACCTTTTCGGATATTAGCTATTGGATTTTATTTTTTTTAGCGATTTCAAAGATAAGAAATGATTTGATACCTTATTTTAGGAGGGGAAGATAAGATATGAGTCGGGGATTGTTAGTTGTTTTTATTATATTTGGTTATTGAGAAAGTATGGGGTTTGCCTTCATACTTTACTAAAAAAATTGGAACGCAGATGACACTGATTGTTTATGATAAAAAATGATTTTTGTTTTAATAATGGGACTAAAGTCCCTAAATACTGAAAGTTCCGTTTACAACCCCAGCCTTAAGGCTGGGGTTAATGAAACTAAACCTACCAGGGCTTTAGCCCCTCGACATTTTATATTCAGTTAGTAGTGATATCTTGATTTGTTGTGTATCGTTTTTTTTACAAAAAAACTCCCGCCATTTCTGCGGGAGCCTTTATGTCCTGTAACTTCAAAAATATTAAATCTACCTTTCTTCCACCATCCTGATATTCAGATTTACTATATGTTTAGAAGCAATAACCAAAGTAACCGGCTGGTCCACACAGCCGGGACACTTAAACACACCATGCCATGTTCCTATTTTTAATTTAATCAATGGTATTTCACCCATCGTATTTGTTTTTCCTTTCTTTGGTGTCGCCACCGGTGGATAATTCAAAATTTCGAACGTACCTATACTATTAATTACTTCACCAGATTCTGCATACTTCATAGTAGCAGTTATACCCTGATGACGTCTTCCTATTACATTCACTTTTTCTACAATAGCTCTGAACTCACTCACAAAATCAGGGAAGGCAAATTCCAAATCTGTTAAAAAACCTTCCATGAAAGTAATATGTTCTTTCATTTCAGGAATGAAAGCGATTTTGAAATCTTTTTTGGCGGTGTCAATGTCTGATTTGGCAGCTTTAAATTTATTTAACTTTCCGGTAAAAGCTGTTTTATCATTTTGCATCGATGTTAATTGCAATGCTGTAAAATAATCAGGTGTGCCGGTTGGGTCGCTTGCAATAAAAGGAAATAAAGTATCATAAATATTTTGAATTACCCCTGCATAATCAGGGTCGTTAGTTTTGTACAAAAAAGCTTGAGTCCATTGCTCCATTTGTTCTTTCAACTCCACATTGTTTTTCGTAATGGCATACGATTCCCCTTTTCCCGTAATGCCTCCGGCCGATTTGCTCGAAGTTTTTTTAGCTCCGTTTTTTGCAGAAGTAAAACCTAACGTAGTACCATTGGCTGCATCGCGATAGTTGTAGCCTGTTTGCAGGCTGTTACCATAGAATGTTCTTCGCCCTGCAAAAGCCCCATTAGCAGCCACTGCCGAAGTGTTGTTAATAAATAATAAATCCAACTCAGTAAATTGAGTAAGATAAGCCAAACTGATTTTGTTAAGTGCCATAATGTTTTTGTTTTAAAATGATGGTACAAAATTACATCTGCCCTACATCATCCTCAAATTTCCGCTTACTTTGCAGGTTTTTGTGTCTTTACGACATTCTTTTGTGTCTTTATGACGGAAAAAAGAAACCAACCCAACCATTCGATTTAAAAAATAACCGCTTCATTTCGTATTCCTTGGCGGAAAACCAATAGCAAATGTATTTAACGAATCAACTAATTGGTCTTTAAATCCCCGCGTTACCGGAATTATAGCATTCATATTCATCTCCAGGTGGGGAGGATCTCCCGGCTTATATTTTTTAATATGGTGCATGTTTACTATAAAAGACTCATGCGGCTGGCAAAAATGATTCTTCGGAAAAAGAGGCAAAGCTTCCCATATTGCTCTGTCCAATAAAGCAGGAACTTTTCCCGGCAAATGTATATGCAGAGCCCTGTTCTGCTTTTCTAAATAAGTGATATCCCGAAGAAATTCAAAGTAAAAATCCTTTTTATTCGGAATTTTTATCTTTTTATGCAAATATTCTTCCAGGCTCATTTCGCACTCCCCATGCAAAGGGGAAGTATTTTGATTTATCACCTCGCCAGTTGCGGGTATATAAATGTAATTCAGTTTCATTCCAGGAGTGGATTAAATTGAACAATAAAACAATAAGTCAGGACACAAACCATATCCCGGTTTCATTCTAAAAACCCGTCATTCTACTGAGAATAGCGGGGCATGCGCACGCTTTTAAAGGATTTGATTTAAACTATAGAGGGTAAAGTTGTATTCAAAATAATAGAGTTTTAGTGAGTACTATTTTTCATGCTTCTAAATATATAGACGCAGGCGGAGGTGAAAAGGTTGCATGCTCTCGAAAAAATAAATTCATTCATTATAATAGAGTACAAAAATGCCGTTTTCCCAAATCATTCTTCCCCAACCAAACCCCTCTTCTTTGATAATACAAATCCACTTTCCGAAATGCCAAATCCAAACCATTCCCCTCAAAATAATTTCCATAAAATACCAAACGAGTGCCTTGAAATGGTAAATGACTTCCTCGCGAAACCAAATGACATCCATGAAATACCAAATGACGTTCGTGAAAAACAGGATGACATTCAAAATATGCCAACGTATTTCATGAAAAACCAAATGACTGCCTCGCGAAACCAAATGACTGCCTCGCGAAATGAAATGACAACCTCGCGAAACCAAATGACTTCCATGAAATACCAAACGACAACCGTGAAAAACAGGATGACTTCCTCGCGAAACACTTGGGCGCCAAGAAAAAACACCCCTTTTCACCCCCAAACCCCAACTCAAAAAAAAATTACCCCCTTTATTTCCCCTTAAACCCATTTTCCACCCCTCTATAGTCTTTTCTCATTTTTATTCAAAAACTCAAATAAAAACGATTTTAACAAATCATCAAAAACCTGACAGGTTTTCAAAACCTGTCAGGTTTAACCCCATGCAAATA
This sequence comes from Bacteroidota bacterium, assembly GCA_947479085.1. GTDB lineage: Bacteria > Bacteroidota > Bacteroidia > 2-12-FULL-35-15 > 2-12-FULL-35-15 > 2-12-FULL-35-15. The sequence goes on from CANJYB010000027.1 coordinate 23,678, forward strand.
CCAGTTCGGGCTTACAAATCACTTTACTTATTACCTCTATTAAAATATTGCTCCTCTGGAGCATTTTAATCTTTTCTTTCAGCTCCGTTAGGAGTCTAATCTTAATAGAAAATAAAACTTAGCACATCTTAAAGCTCCATAGGAGCGAAATTTATCATGGCTTTACAGGTTTCAACAAAAAACATTATCCTTAATTCATTTGTATTTTGCAACCAAACATTTGCAAGAAAAAACCATTTACATTTAATTTCTTACGTTTGCAGCTCAATCCACTTGTAAAGACTTAATCTGGAAAAATGAATTATTCTAATTATTGGTCAATATTAGACAGTCCATCTAACAGTACAAAACCCGATTCGGTTTTCTTAATCATCGGTCTCGTAAGTTTGGCTTTAGGATTGCTCATTAAGAAATACAAAACACCAAGTGACGAAGGTGATAAAACTATTTTATTGTGGGGTGCAGCTGTTTTTGGCGTTATTTCATTTGCAGGATTTTTCTACTTCAAATTTGCTTATGTTGACAAAAGCGATGAACAATTGGTCAATCTGTTAAACTCATCAAAATTGGAAAGAATAGAAGGAATAATTTCAAACTTCAATAGAGAATATAGAAATAATAAAATTGGAAGCGTTACCATAGAGAGTTTTAATGTGGATACGGTTTTCTTTAAATATGAAGATGCTTTATTTGGTCGTTTTAATTCCTTTGCTAAAACAAACAATGGAATTTTCCACAATGGTTTACCTGTTAGGATAACATACAACAAAACTACCACTAACTTCTATCCTAACAGCATTATGAAAGTTGAAATCGGGAAATAAAACATTCCCTTTATAAGCTAAGCCGAAGTATTTGAATACGCTGTGGGACTTATGCTACTTATAATTTTAACCCTCACACCACCTTCTCAAACTTCAATTGCCATTTCTCCTGATGATCTTTCTTTCCCGGATTTTTAAACTCACCAAACACCATTTCCATTTCATTTGCAGATAAAACATAAAACCTCGGTTCAGCTTTAAAACACAGGTAATCTTCATCCCAATCAGCAGCAGCATCAAACGAAATTTTATACTTCCGCTCATCATTTACAAATAGCAGCAGATTAACCTCTTTCGCATTAATCGTAATCTTCCCATTATAATTAGGAAACAGTTTATTGGGAATACTTTTCCATGAAGCCTGAAGCGAGCTTTCAGTTAATTGTTTGGTTTTGTCCATAATAGAATTAGGAATAATTATTTTTTCAAATATAAGAAAAAGTAAAACCCCTATGTGTTTTCCTATGTTTCTATGTGCCTATGTGGTATAAAACAAAGTAAATAATATAACTTAATAACCTTTCCATGTAACACCCTAATTTATCTCAATCCTCACCTTTGCTAATTATTTACTGAACGTAAGTATTGTAAAATATGGAGAAGAAATTTATTATTCCAAAAGGAGTTCGCATAGCATGTTACATTCTGTTATTTTTTATTGGCCTGTTTGCATGCGCTGCTATTTATGTAAATGTGTATCTTGATAAAAAAGTAATTGAATTTTTAGAACAACGTGTATCCGAATCTACCCATGGGGAATATGCTTTATCGGTAGATAATTTTACAGTTCAGTTGCTGGCGCAAAATATTGTAATAACTAACCTGGTGGTGGCACCCACTGGCAAGGCAGCACCAGGCAGGGTGCAATATGTTTTTAAGGCAGCTACTATTAAATTTATCGGCTTCTCCATTTTTTCTTATTTGAAAAATAATAACCTGATGATAAACAGGGTAGAGGTGGAAAAGCCGGAAATTTCGATATTCCAGGGAAAGGAGCGGTTGCAAAACAAAATAAGTGATATTGATGCTCCACGGTTTTCCATATATGCCATGTTTTCAAAAAAACTTAATTCGGTTTCCATCGGCCAGATAGATATTATCAATTCGCGCTTCACTATCTATAAAAGTAGTACAGATACACTTCCTGTTTTTTGTACCAATGAGAATACCATGTCTATTAAAAATTTTAATATTAATGCACTTACAGATAAAAACAAAAGTTTGTTTGATGCTGAAAAAATGGAGATGGTGATGAATAAATTTTCGTATCACCTGGATAATGGATTATACACCATGTATGGCAACAGCCTTCATGTGTCGTATCTCGATTCGTTGTTAACCATCGATTCGTTGCAACTGGTGCCTATTTTCAGTAAAAAGGAATTTGCAACGGAAGCTGGGAGACAAGTAAGCCGGGTAAAAATAATAGCCGCCAAAGTGGAAATGCAAAAGATGGATGTTAAACTGTTTTTTGAATACAACTGGCTGGTGATACATAAAGTGGAGTTAGATGGATGCCTTATAGATGTGTTTCGCGACAATACATTAGCGCTTGCTCCCATTGTTCGTCCGTCCGTTCAGGCAATGATAAAAGACCTGCCGTTTTTTGTAAAGATAGATACCGTTGAAATGAAAAATGGCGAAACTGTTTTTCAGATGCGTAATCCGGGCCAAGATATGGCGGGAAAAATAACAGTAACCAATATGAATGTAACCATTACGGGAGTGCAAAATGATACTACGTTGTATTCCGACAAAAGCAGCATCATTGCCAAAGTAACAGGAAAGCTTTTGAATGAAAGTAAGTTTAATTTAAACTATATCTTTCCGCTAAAGGCCCGGAAAGAATTCTTTTATTGCTCGGGAAGTTTAGCAGCTATGGATATGACCGTATTCAACCCGTTAACACAAAATGTAAAACACCTGCTAATTAAAAGTGGTAAATTAGATTCTGCAAGTTTTGCTTTTACAGCAGGCGAGTTTACCAGCAGTGGCACCATGAAAGTTATTTATCACGACCTGGATGTAGAGGTTATGAATAAGGAAGGAGAAACAAGTAAATTAAAAGAAAAGATACGAACCATGGTAGTGAATGCCTTGATAGTTAAAGACAGCAATCCGGGTAAAGACAATGTGGTAAGAATTTCTCCCATTCATGCGGAGCACAATCCTTATCGTTTTTTTATGAATTACTCAGTACAGTCCATACTCAGCGGAATAGCACCATCTATGGTGAATGAAAAAAGGGTACGGATGTTTAAAAAGAATAAATAACGCCTCACCCCCGAATAAGTCGGGGCTGTGAGCCCTTAATCCCCTCTCCGAAGGAGAGGGGGAAGGTCGTTATAAAGAAACTTCTCCCCTCTCTTTTGGAGAGGGGCAGGGGGTGAGGCGTTTTAACTTTTATCATTACATTTGAAACCGTAATTCAAACTATGTTTTCAAAATCTGTAACGCGGTATCGTTTCTTTTTTCTTTGCGTTCTTTGCGTCTTTGCGGGAAACCATTCTTCCTTTTCGCAAACAGATACAGCTACATCTCCACCCAGGTCCGTACTTGTTATTCAGCCCCAGGTGCATATTGGTAAGCTGGTAAAGATATACCCTGTTTTTCCGGAAACGGATTTTTCGGCTTTGAATGAATTGAACATAGCCGTGCAAACTGCCGGTAGCAAGGAGTGGCATCAGTCGTTTCATTATCCGCAGGTGGGTGTTGCTTTGTTTTACGGGTATTTGGGCAATAATGAAGTGATGGGTCAGAATTTTTCCATCGTGCCCAATCTTGCTTTTAATAATCGCAGAGGAAAACGTTTCTGGCTGCAAACACGTTTCGGAATGGGGTTTTCTTATTTTACCAAACATTATAATGCCATTACCAATCCTACCAATTTGGTTGTTGGTTCATCCATCACCAACATGACTTTTATAGCCCTGGACGGGCAGTTTAAGTTGTCTTCTCATTTTAATTTTAACATCGGTTTGGCCACCATGCATTTCTCTAACGGGCATTATCAGTTGCCTAACCTTGGCGCCAATATACCAAGCGCAACCATTGGTATCAGTTATTTTCCCACCGCAAGGCCGCAGTATTACAAGCGCGATAGTATAACAAGGCCGGTTAAAAAGTTGTTGTTTAATATCAATGTTGGTTATGGTCGTCATGAGTTTGGCGGTGCCACCAAGGCAACAGGGGGACCTAAATACAATGTGTTTCAGGCGGCTCTCTATGTATCCAAACGCTGGAGAAAAGTCAGCAATGTGCATGCAGGTGTGTTTGTATCCTACTATGCCGACTATTATGATTTTATAACGAGTGAAGAATTGTTTGACAAACAGCAGCGGTTAAAAGCAATGGTGGTAACGGTATTTCTGGGGCATGAGTGGATGATAGGAAATTTCGGGTTGGTGGCACAAAGCGGAATAAATGTGTATTCTCCTTTTTTAAAAGAATACCGTAAGCAGGAAGATGCCAAAACTACTGCAGATTTGGGAAGATTTATTTCGAACAAAGTGGGGATACATTATTATCCGTTTAATCCTTATAAAACCACCAGTAAAAAATTATACTTAGGAATGTATCTTAAAGCCAACTTCGGAACTGCGGATTTTGCTGAGGTGGCAGCGGGATATACATTTTAAGCACCTCACCTGTTCAGCCTGTAAATCTTACCTCCCTGCGAAGAAACATAAACTTTGTTTCCGCGAACGCAAACGGAATAATAAGTGTCGGAATTTAATTTGGTAACAGCGCTCCAGTCGTTTCCGGCATTGGTGGTAAATGCTATTAATCCATTAGTCCCAACAGCATAACCGGTGATTCCATCTCCAAACTGAATATGATTAAAATGGCGGGAACTCACCAGGCTGTTGCTATTTTTCAACTTGTTTTCCCAGTTATTTCCTGCATCTGAAGATTTGTAAATACCCCCGTTATAACCACAGGCAAAGGCAGTGCGACTATCGGTAAAAAAGAGAGAAGTGAAAAAATCATTGTCAATATTCAGCCTGTGAAAATTAGTTGCACTGTCGTAAGTCTGATAAATAGCGCCATAGCCGGAATAAAATCCGTTGTATTTATTATCAAACCAAACACTTCGCAGTTCGAGGTCGAAGGTATTGTATATCCATTCGCTACCGCTGGTGTAGGTTTTATAGGTAATGCCCACATTAAAATTGGCACCACCAGCCACATACACTGTATTGTTTCCTACACAAAATAAGTTATGCAACCTGCCGCTGTAACCCTGCGGAGGCTGATAAAGAGATTGAGTTAGCCAATGCCCCCCGCCATCTGTTGTTTTAAGTATCAGTAAATTTTCCCCGCAGGCATAGCCAAGTGTGTCGTTTACAAATTTTATATCATAAATGCATTGCGAAGGAATGGAATATTGTTTTTGCCAGGAGTTTCCGGCATCGGTGGTTTTATATATAGCTCCCGATTCTGATTTTTTTCCCCCGCAGGTATACCCTGTATTGTCGTTTGTAAATATCACCTTTTCCACATTGATGTCTTCGTGAATATCTAAGGTGGTATAATCCACATCTACACCGTCTTTTTTGCAGCCGGAGATAATAAGGAGGAAGAAGAAAACGAAGAAAATGGCTGATTTGATAGGAGACATCTTATATGTTCTGCAAAGATTTTATAAAGAATAAATTTCTGCTCATTAATTTAAAGTGTTTAAAGAAGCCAACTGGCATTCATTAATTCAATGGTAAAAGTAAAAATAAAATTCATTTCCGGTAAAACTTAAAAGGATAACGTCAAAGATACACGGTAAGCCATGTTATCCTTCATATCCGGATAAGCATACGCACCGTATCTTGCAAAAGCACCACCACCTATACCTATATATATAGTGTTGTAATATTTATACCTCAGTATATTATTAATTACCAATCCGCTTTCGTAAAAACCTTTTTCCATGGTTTTAAACGGTATGTTGGCATGTTGTTCGGGGTTTCTGAGACTGCCATAACCTGCATTTGAAAAAATAACAAACCGCGGCTGAAACTTAGGGCGCTTAAACAACAGGGAACCAAAATCGTGGGAAAAGAAAATGTTAGCATATTGATCAGATAAAAACTCGTACAAGCCCATGGTCTGAAAAGTATTGTCCACATAAATGTACTGTTGGGTAGCGTTGCTTCCGTTTCCGTTAAATAAATAGGAAAAAGGAACTATACCTTGCAGGTAGCCGCCTTCCACCAGCAGATTTGTTCGGCCAATGTTTTTAATAAGGAAGGACTTTTGTATGCCCAGCGAAATTTTTTGATAATCGTAATCGCCATAGGTGTTTACTTTAAACCCTTTGGTATAACCAGCATAAATTACCGGGTATTTGGTTCCATCCGAAAGCAGTTGCCCGAACGACTGCACCAGTTTTTCCTTGTAGGCATAGCGTGCTTTTATTCTTAATTCGGCACTGTTAAATTTGGTGGATACAAGTGTATTGTCTTTTTCGTTTGGCAGAAAAAGGTAATCATAATAAGGCATCCGTATGGATTTATTAACGTCAATATTTGTTACCAGGTATTTAAACGCCCTGAAATTTAAACTTACTTCATGCTGTTCAATGTAATCCATCCTGTATGTAATAAGGTTGCGGTTATAGTTATTTCTCGAATAAAAGTATTGCGTTTTGGCAGGCTCCGCAAGGTCTTTCGAATAAGCGTATTTAAAATAAAAATCTTTGTGTCCGGGTTTAAAGTTGAGTTTTATATCTCCTCCGTATTTAATGATGGAGTCTTTAATGCCGTATCCTATATAGCCTCCCATGCTAAACCATTTAGATAGTTTATCGTTGGTATGAAGCCCCATTCCCAGCCGCAACTGTTCATAATCGTTCAACCCTATTATTTTATTCAGGTCGATACTGATAATGGAAATGGGTATTTGAAAAGTAAACAACGATTCAATTATTTTTAAAGTCCGGTCCAGATGTTGGGCTTTGCCTATGCTGTCTATTACGCGGTAGGTTTTCTTTTCTTTATTGTCAAGGGGATCTTTGCGGTGCAGCTGCCAGTAGGCATCATTTTTATCAGCAGCATCAGGCACCATCACCAAGGTTTGGTAATCAAAATCTTTTTTCAGGAGTGCTGTATCAAATACCACATTACTAATGTAACTCTTGCCGGTAAGCCGCATTCCAAGGTTTTTAGTAGGGTAGTTTTTAAAATACACTTCGTAATTTAACTGGTCGGGGAACCATTGTTTATTGTTTACAAAAGTGTATTGTTGCTGAATTTTCATGTCAATCAACTGTTCATCATAAGGCGAAGCAATTACATTTTGAATAGCATATTGATTGGTATTAATATACAGCAAGCCTTTCAAACCATCAAAATTGGTCTCCTTTAGCGGGCGAAAGGAAATGATATAAACGGTATCCGTTTTCTGAAACAGGGTGTCTTCAATATTAAAATAATATTTATTGGTACTACCGGAAGTAACGGGGTTGAGGAAATCCTTACCGAGGACTTTAAAATAATCTTCATAAAAACTAAAGGGTTGAAAATCGGTGGCGGTGGTAGAAAAGGAAGGGTTTTTAAACCCTGAAACTTTAGTGGCCACTACCTTTTCGTTCAGATTTCCCGGAAAAAGAAAGGTGCGTTCTGTTACCGATTCCATCATCAGAATATGGGCGTTATCAATGTATTTCCGGAACCTGTTTTTTACTGAATCCACTCTTATCGAATCCTGCCGGTTGCCAATTTCACTCAGCTTGGGCACAATGTCGTAATACGTTTTGCTTTAGGTATTGCATACATAGGTTTGAATTTTTTCAGGATTGTTTTTATCCCTGTTTTTTGAAACTTTCCGTATAATTGGGTTGGCTGGGTTTTCTGTAGGTTTTACTTCCACTTCCGAAAGTTCTATTGTTTTTTTGTTCATTTTAATGGCCAGGTACTTTTCGTTCCAGACAATGTATTTTATCTCTTCGTAACCCACATAGCTGAATATAATTTCGGAGAAAGGCTGTGAGGAGGTAAGTTTAAATTTACCATCTATATCAGTAGAAGTTCCGTGTTGGGTGTCGGCAATTCCGACATTAACAAAAGCAAGAGGCTGTTTGGTATGTGCATCAATTACTTTTCCTTCCAATACATATTGAGAGAAAGCATTTGAGGAACAAATAAGAAATAAGACTAAAAGAGTTTTAAATTTCAAGTTGAAAAAGTTTTGCTAAAAATACAGTTTTCGTTGTAATGGTTGGCGTACAAAGTATGATTTCTCGCAAAGACACAAAGTTCGCAACGGGAAAATTGTTGAAGTTTACTGCTCTTCGTTCTTTGCGTCTTTGGGTGAAACTTTTATTACAAATCCCAACACTTTAAATAGGAAACCAACTTTTGCTTATCTTCGCAACTAATTCAAAAACAATTTCTTTATATGAATCGCCCGATACGTGTGTTAATTGCTAAAGTGGGACTGGATGGTCACGACAGAGGAGCAAAGATTATTGCCAGTTTTCTGAGAGATGCAGGAATGGAGGTGATTTATACCGGGCTGCGACAAACACCTGAGATGGTTGTGAATGCAGCTTTGCAGGAAGATGTGGACGCTATAGGAATAAGTATTTTATCAGGTGCTCACAACACCGTTTTCCCGAAGATAATAAAACTGATGAAGGAAAAGGGGCTGGATGATGTGCTGCTTACCGGGGGAGGAATTATCCCTGAACAGGACATGAAAAAACTCCAGGAACTGGGCGTAGGCAAACTCTTTCCTCCCGGAACCAATACCGATGAGATAGTTACTTATATAAAGGAATATACCGAGAAGAATCGTAATTACTAATACACCTCACCTCTTAATCGCCTTACTAAAGGAAAAGGGGTAACAGGTGATAAACTCAATAATAAGAATGTCAACTTTCCAAAACATTATAACCGAAAACAAAGAGGGAATATTAACTATCACCATTAATCGCCCTGATAAGTTAAATGCACTTAATAAAAATACAATAGAAGAATTAAGTACTGCTCTCAAAACAGCAGAAACAAATGATTCAGTAAAAGTTATTATTTTAACCGGTTCCGGTCAAAAAGCATTTGTTGCAGGTGCCGATATTTCTGAATTTGCAAACTACAACGGGGAGCAGGGCAAGGCATTGTCGGCTGACGGGCATGTTAAATTGTTTGATTTGTTACAAAATCTTACCAAGCCTGTTATAGCGGCCGTTAATGGTTTTGCACTTGGGGGAGGGTTGGAACTTGCCATGGCTTGTCATATTCGAATTGCATCAGACAATGCAAAGATGGGGTTGCCGGAAGTGTCGCTGGGAGTAATTCCGGGATACGGAGGCACACAACGTCTTACCCAACTGGTAGGGAAAGGCAAAGCATTAGAAATGATAATGACTGCAGATATGATAACGGCTGAAGATGCTTTGAAATGGGGCCTTGTAAATCATGTTACTACCCAGGATAATTTACTTATTAAGTGCAATGAAATGGCATCTAAAATAATTTCCCGCTCACCATCAGCCATTGCAAGCGCCATTCGTTCGGTAAATGCAAATTTCCAGGATGGTGTAAATGGTTTTGAAGTGGAGATAGAAGAGTTCGGAAAGTGTTTTGTTACCCAGGATTTTAAAGAAGGAACCACTGCATTTTTAGAAAAAAGAAAACCAAAATTTACAGGAAAATAAAAATGATGTACCGATATAGAGATGTGCGGATGTACCGATTGCACCTCATAATTGGTACATCTGCAATTGGTAAATCTAATAATCAAAATTGAACCCACTAAAAAAACTTGCTTCTCAAACTGCAATCTATGGTTTACCAACCATTGGGGGCCGGCTACTCAATTACTTATTAACTCCCTTATATACTTATAATTTCTCTCCTGCCGAATTTGGAGTCAATACTACTGCTTATGCTTATGTTTCTTTTTTGCTTGTTTTTTTAACTTATGGAATGGAAACCACTTTATTTCGGTTCTCTCAAACGGAAACGGATAAAGCAAAAGTATATACAACTTCTTTAATTTCTTTATTTATTACCTCCACACTGTTTATTCTCCTTGCAAGTTTGTTTTCGGGCAGTATAGCCGAAGCGGTTAAATTTACCGGGCACCCGGAGTATGTTGTTTGGTTTGCTATAATCATTGGTACCGATGCTTTTGCCGCAATTCCTTTTGCAAAACTGAGAGAACAAGGAAAAGCAAAACGCTTCGCAACTATAAGAACCATTAATATTGTAGTGAATATCGGATTGAATTTATTTTTTATTTTATTTTGTAAACACATCCACGAATCTGCTCACTCGTCTTTAAAACCCTTTATAGACAGTATTTACAATCCGAAAATAGGAATTGGATATATTTTTATTTCAAATCTTATAGCAAGTTTAGTAACGTTATTATTGCTTTCTCCGGAAATTTTCAGGTTTCAATATGTATTCGATTCGCATCTTTGGAAATTGATGATGCGTTATTCTGTTCCTCTTCTGATAGCAGGTTTGGCAGGAATGGTGAATGAAACGCTGGATAGAATTTTGCTCTCGCATTTGCTTCCTGAAAAAACTGCCATGATACAAACCGGTATTTACGGGGCATGTTATAAGATTTCAATCATCATGACTATTTTTGTTCAAACGTTCCGGTTTGCAGCCGAACCTTTCTTTTTCAATCATTCAAAAGAAAAAGACCCGCAAAAAACTTACTCGGAAGTAATGAATTACTTTGTAATAATTTGTTCCATTATTTTCCTGGGAACAATGATGAACATGGAGTGGATTCAATATTTTGTGGGTAAAGAATTCCGTTCCGGGCTGCAGGTAGTTCCTATTTTACTGCTGGCAAATATGTTCCTTGGTGTTTTCTTTAACCAGTCCATCTGGTATAAACTCACCGGTCAAACTCATTACGGAGCATTTTTAACAATATTTGGGGCGGTGATAACTATTGTTCTTAATATTTACTGGATACCTCGTATAGGCTATATGGGTAGTGCCTGGGCAACATTAATTTGCTATGCAAGCATGATGATAGCCTCTTATTTTTTAGGTAATAAACATTATCCTGTTAATTATGATTTAAAACGCATATTGGGTTACATTGGTTTATCTGTAACTTTGTATTTTATCAGCCTGTTGGTTAAAACAGATTCCAATGCAATTAATTTGTTTGTTAAAAATTGCCTGCTGATTGGTTTCGGTTTTGTTGTTTGGAAAATGGACGTAAAAAAATTAATGCCTTCAAGGATTAAATGAAAATTAAAATAATAAATAAATCGAAACATGAACTGCCGGCTTATGCAACAGGCGCATCTGCAGGAATGGATTTGAGAGCCAACCTGGAGGAGCCTATTGTTTTGAAATCGCTGGAACGAACATTGGTTGCTACTGGTTTGTTCATTGAACTGCCGATTGGTTATGAGGCACAAATACGCCCGCGAAGCGGATTGGCATTTAAACATGGATTAACTGTGCTTAACTCCCCGGGCACGATAGATGCAGATTACAGGGGAGAAATAAAGGTAATTTTAGTGAATCTTTCACCTCAAGATTTTACAATAAATGATGGCGAACGGGTGGCGCAAATGGTTATTGCGAAACACGAACAGGCCGAATGGATAGAAGTTGAACAGCTGGAAGAAACCGCAAGAGGCGAAGGCGGTTTTGGAAGCACTGGAAAAAAATAAAAAATTTATGAAGATTATTATTCCGATGGCAGGAATGGGTAAGCGTATGCGCCCGCACACATTAACAACTCCAAAACCATTAATTCCTATTGCAGGAAAACCAATGGTTCAGCGTATTGTTGAAGACATAACCAAAGTTTGTGATGAACCGGTAGATGAAATAGCTTTTGTTATCGGTCGTTTTGGACAGGAGGCTGAAAATAATTTGGTAAAAGTAGCTGAGAGCCTTGGTGCAAAAGGAAGCATTCATTACCAGGATGAACCGCTTGGAACAGCACATGCAATTATGTGTGCAAAGGAATGTTTAACCGGGAAAGTAGTTATTGCCTTTGCGGATACATTGTTCAAAGCTGATTTTAAAATGGATTCTTCACAGGAGGGAATCATTTGGGTACAAAAAGTGGATGACCCTAAACCTTTTGGTGTGGTTAAGATCGATGCAAACAACGTGATTACTGATTTTGTGGAAAAACCTCAGACATTTGTTTCCGACCTTGCCATTATTGGTATTTATTATTTTAAGGATGGTGAATATTTGAAAAGTGAATTAAAATATCTGCTGGATAATAACATAAAAGAAAAGGGAGAGTTTCAACTTACCAATGCGTTGGAAAATATGAAAGCAAAAGGAACAAAATTCAACCCGGGTAAAGTAACGGAGTGGCTGGATTGTGGAAACAAAGATGCAACAGTATATACCAATCAGCGAATCCTTGAGTTTAATAAAGACCAGAAAAGAACTTCTAAATTTACCAATGATAACTCAATAATTACGGAGCCTTGTTTTATTGGAGAAGGAGTTCAGCTGATTAATTCAAAAGTTGGCCCGCATGTTTCCATAGGGAATAATTCGGTGGTGGAGAATTCAATAGTTAAGAACACCATTATTCAAACAAACAGTAAAATAAAAAATGCGGAATTAAGTAATTCCATGATTGGTAATTATTCGGAATTTACGGGTAAATCAGAGGATACAAGCATAGGTGATTACAGCACTATACGTTAATAAAACAAATAATTGAAAAATAGAATCATACATTTTTTTAATTGCAATGCAATTGTCATAATTGTTGCGTCATTTGCTTTTTCTTTCTCTTCCTGTAAAACCGTTGGAAAAGGAACTTCTTCGTCAAAACAAAATACTGACCCTGCATCACAGGACAGAAAGAGGATTGTTTTCGAAAATAAATTTTTTGATGCAAACAAGGAAAAGCTATTGGGTAATTACGATAACGCAGAAACATTGTTTTCCGAAGCACTTAAAATAGATCCTAATAGTGCAGCTTCCATGTATGAACTGGCAAGTATTTATGCAATAAAAAAAGACAAACCAAAAGCTCTTGCATTCAGTAAACAGGCTGCTTCGCTCGACCCATCCAATGTCTGGTACCAGGTATTGTATGCCGACTGCCTGAAACAAAACAAACAACCTGTCGAGGTAGCAGCTGTTTACGAACGACTGGTGAAAGATAACCCCGACAAAGTTGAATTTTATTATGAGTTGGCTAATGCCTATTTGTATTCAAATAAGGTGAACGATGCTTTAAAAGTATATGATAAAATGGAAAACCTTTTTGGAGTTACCGAAGAAGCTTCCATGCAGCGATTAACCATTTATAAGTCCACTAAAAATTTTGAAAAGGGAGTCAACGAAATACGTAAACTGATAAAAACATTCCCCAAAGAACCTAAGTATTATGGTATGTTAGGTGAGCTGTATCAATCGAATGGGCAGAATGATAAAGCAATGCAGGCATATAATGATTTGTTAAAAATAGATTCAACCAATGCTTATGTTCATTTGTCATTGGCTGATTTTTACCGGTCTCAAAAGCAAAACGATAAAGCTTTCGAAGAAATAAAAATTGCCTTCAGAAGTAGCGAACTGGATATCGATACAAAAATAAAAATTCTTTTATCTTATTATGATATCAGCGAAAAGTTCCCGGAGCTAAGGGGAGATGCAACAGAACTATGTAAGATACTAATAGCAGTTCATCCCAATGAAGCCAAGGCTTTTGCTATGTACGGAGATTTTTTGTTCAGAGACAAAAAGAATGAGGAAGCAAGAATACAATATAAAAAGGCCATTGCACTTGACAAGGAAAGGTATGCGATTTGGGATAATCTGATTCGCATTGAAGCTGATCTTAACGATTTAAACTCACTGGAGAAAGATACCAGAGAAGCAATGGACCTTTTCCCGAATCAACCGGTTCCTTATTTTTTTAATGGATTAGCTAATGTTCAGAATAAAAAATACAAAGAGGCAATTGATGCACTAACAGAAGGGAAAGAATTTGTTATTGAGAACAAACTTTTTTTAGCTCAGTTTTACAGTTTAATCGGGGATTCGCAGAATGCTTTAAAAAACAACCCTGCTTCTGATGCCGCTTATGATAAAGCTTTGGAACTGGAACCTAACAATGTAGGGGTGTTAAATAATTATGCTTATTATTTATCATTACGAAAAGAAAATTTAGAAAAAGCTAGTTCAATGTCTAAAAAGAGTAATGAATTGGAGCCTAATAATAACTCTTACCAGGATACTTACGGCTGGATTTTATTTCAACAGAATAAATACGATGATGCCAAGGTGTGGGTAGGTAAGGCCCTTGATAACGGAGGAAGAGGAAATGGAACTTTGTTGGAGCATTACGGAGATATATTATACAAACTGGGAGAAACTGAAAATGCTTTAAAATACTGGATGGATGCTAAAAAAGCTGGTGGAGCTTCCGACTTAATTGATAAAAAAATTGCTGATAAAAAACTATATGAATAACCCCCAATCAGGTTACTGTTTCTCTGTTTCGGGAAGTAGTATTCATCTGGTCATTGTTGTTTCTCTTTTTCTTTTTACATTTTCTTCCTGTAAGAATCAAAAAAAGATAATACTGAATAACGGAAAATGTATTTTGGATTATAAAAATGCAAGAACATTAACTACAAATTTAAAAGCAAATGAATTTCAGTTCGAACGACTTAATGCAAAACTTAATGTTGAATCACTTATCGACAGCAGTTCAAATTCATTTACTGTAAATTTAAGGATGAGAAGAGACAGTGTAATTTGGATGTCTATTTCCAAGTTTGGAATAGAAGGAGCAAGGGCGTTGATTACCAAGGATACAGTGAAACTGACCATTAGTTTCGGGGATAAAGAATATTTTATTGGCGATTTTTCATACATCAGTAAATTGTTAAATGCCGATTTGGATTTTGAAATACTGCAATCGCTGTTTATTGGCAACAGTGTTTCATTTTATGATGAAGACAGTAAGATAAAACCAGGTTCAGATAATTGCCAGTACACATTGGGAACCATCCGGAAACATAAATTAAAGAGGGTAATGGAAAGAGGGAAGGAACTAAGAGAGTCAGCGCAGAGTATTTATATGATTCCCGAGTCGTATAAGATTTCGAGAATACTGTTTTATGAATTTAATCCTGACAGAAGTCTTGATGTTCGATACAACGAGTATTCAAAAGTGGATTCATCACAACTCCTCCCCTTGAAAATGAATTTAGCCTTTAAGGCACAAAAAAATGTCAGCATAGATATTACGTATTCTAAAATCAGTTTGGATCAGGAACAGACGTTTCCATTTAAAATACCTGAAGGTTATGAGCAAATTATTTACAATGAGAAAAAATAGTTTACTTATTCTGATACTTGTTTGTGGTTTTGTTTTGCAAAACCCCGTTGCTTCTTTTGCCCAGAAAACAAAAAAAGAACTGGAAAATAAAAAGAAACAACTCCAGAAAGAAATAGAATATACCAATCAATTGCTTGACGAAACCAAGAAGAATAAAAAGCTCTCCTTAATTCAATTGGTCACTCTTAACAAAAAAATCAGCGTTCGTGAGGAGCTGATAGCGACCATAAATAATGAGGTGGCAAACCTGAACAGGCAGATAAACGAAAATAATAATTCTATAAAAAGCCTTCAAAATGATTTGGCACGTTTAAAATCAGAGTATGCTAAAATGGTTTACTATGCCTATAAAAACCAGGATGCTTACAGCCGCCTGATGTTTGTATTTGCTGCCAAAGATTTTGAACAGGCCTTTAACCGCCTAAAATATTTTCAACAATACAGTGAATACCGCCACAAACAGGCCGAAATGATTATTAGTACAAACAAAAACCTGCAGGAAAAAGTAAAAGATTTAGAAGTAAAGAAAGCAGATAAACGAATTTTATTAGGCAGCCAGGAAACTGAAAAGCAAAGCCTGACTGTTGAAAAGGATGAAAAGGAACAAGTGTTTTCGCAACTTCAGGAACAGGAAAAGAATCTTAAAAAGGATTTAGATAAAAAGAAAAAAGATGCTGAGAAATTGCAGTTGGCTATACAGCGCGCCATTGAAAAGGAATTGGAAAAAGCCCAGAAAGAAGCAGAAACCGACAATAAACCAAAGCCTTTAAAATTAGTTTTAACTCCGGAAGCTCAGGAGCTTTCCAGTTCTTTCGAAAAAAACAAAGCAAAACTTCCATGGCCGGTAGCTAAAGGAATCATCAGCGAGCGTTTTGGGGTACATCCTCACCCGCTAATGCCTAATATTGATGTAAATAATAACGGAATAGATATTTCCACCAGTGCCGGTACGCTGGCAAGGGCCGTATTTGATGGAGAAGTAACTGCTGTTGTAAATATGCCTGGCTCGGGCCAGTTTGTTATTGTTCGGCATGGGGAATACCTTACTATCTACTCTAATTTAAAGGATGTGTATGTAAAGGTGAAAGATAAAGTAAAAACAAAACAGAATATCGGGTCTATAATATTTGATGAGGACGACTCTAAAACCTTATTACACTTCGAAGTTTGGAAAGTTAAGACCAGGCTCGATCCGGAAGATTGGTTATACGATACTAATTAGGCAATCAATATTTTAGTATCTTTGCAACTCATTAAAAAAATCAACAAATGTTAAATAGTGTATTAATTGGATTTTTGGGCTTAGGTGGCTCCGAAATGGTAATCATTCTTGTTATTGTTTTATTGCTTTTTGGCGGTAAAAAAATTCCTGAATTAATGAAAGGTCTTGGAAAAGGCGTAAAAGAGTTTAAAGACGCTTCCAAGGGCGAAGGCGCGGAAGAAAGCAAATCTTCTGTAGATAAAAAAGACTAGTCTTCATTTTTAAATAAACAAACATTTTCCTCTGTCACCACAGGGGATTTTGTATTTATAATTAAGCGATAATTCTTGAAAAAAGTAACGAACTAAAATTACAAAGACTTCACACAAAGGCTCCCCTCCCCTTTTTTCAAGGGGAGGGGCCGGGGGTGAGGTAAAATTTACATACTGTGAAAACATACAATTCCCTTTCCGAAATACAATCCGACCTTGCCACCGGCAAAACCAACTGTGTAAGCTTAGTGAATGATTACCTGCACCGCATTGAAGAAAAAAAACAATTGAATGCTTTTCTGGAAGTATTCACTGCTTCCGCTCTCGAAAAAGCAAAACAGGTGGATGAGAAATTGAAAACCAACACAGCCGGAAAACTGGCCGGAATGGTGATTGGTATTAAAGACAACCTTTGTTATAAAAATCATAAAGTATCGGCATCTTCCAAAATACTGGAAGGTTTCGAATCATTATATTCTTCCACCGTAGTAGAACGTTTATTGGCTGAAGATGCCATCATCATTGGCAGATGCAACTGCGATGAATTTGCAATGGGAAGTTCTAATGAAACATCGGCTTATGGAAATGTGTTGAATCCGTTGGACGAAACCCGTGTTCCGGGTGGTTCTTCGGGTGGTGCAGCTGCTGCAGTGGCTGCAGATTTATGTCTGGCTTCTTTGGGAACAGATACCGGTGGCAGCATTCGCCAGCCTGCTTCGTTTTGCGGGTTAGTGGGACTAAAACCTACTTACGGACGAGTATCCCGGTATGGTGCTATTGCTTATGCTTCTTCTTTCGACCAGATAGGACCTATTACCAAAAACATTACTGATGCTGCTTTGATAATGGAAGTGATGGCCGGAAAGGATGAGTATGACAGCACTGTTTCGTCCAAACCGGTGCCGGAATATTCCAAAATGCTGGATAACCAACCTGCCAAACTCAGGATTGCGTATTTAAAAGACTGTGTGGAAGCACAGGGATTGAATCCTGAAATAAAGGCCTATATATATAGTGTGATTGAAAAACTAAAAGCAGATGGACATACCGTGGAAGCTGTTGATTTTCCTTACCTCGATTATCTTGTGCCTACTTATTATGTGCTGACTACTGCCGAAGCTTCTTCCAACCTTGCCCGATACGATGGTATTGGTTACGGTTACCGGAGTAAAAATGCAACCGACCTGGAATCTACTTATAAAAAATCGCGGACCGAGGGTTTTGGAACAGAAGTAAAACGAAGAATTATGCTGGGTACTTTTGTACTCAGTGCAGGGTATTACGATGCGTATTACTCCAAAGGACAGCGGGTACGCAGGTTTATTCAAAACAAAACCAATGAGATATTAAATAATTACGATTTTATTCTTTCACCAACTACTCCCGGAACTGCCTTTAAATTTGGAGAACACGCAACTGACCCTATTGCTATGTACCTGGAAGATATTTTTACGGTACAGGCACCTATTACCGGAATACCTGCCATATCGTTACCTATGGGAAAACATTCCAATGGTTTACCTTTTGGCGTGCAGGTAATGGGGAAACCTTTTTCTGAAGGGGAAATGTTTTCTTTTTCAAAGTATTTAATGGAACTATAAAGGTACTACCTTTTAAAAAGGTAGTACCTTTGGTTATAAAAAAAGCCTCCCATTTCTGAGAGGCTTTTTTTATGGGTTGTCTGTAATCAGACATCGGGCATTTTTACAAAATCCCGTTATCAGTTGGTCGTGTCGGGCGACTCATTCCTTTTGCATTTATGGCAGTAGATTGAGATTTCATATCTGATTTTGATTTTAAACCTTCAAAATTTGCTCTTCTTTTTTTAGCAATCATTACAGAAGCCTGTGTGGTACTGCCATCTTCATTTAGTTTGGTAAATAAAATTTGGTTTCCGCTAAAAGTAACTGTAATATCATGCGTGTACACTGCTGTTAAAAATGTTTTTGCATCTGCCTGAGTGGCAATGAAAGTATCTAACCCTCCAACACTATTCGATTTGCTCGATTTTACAACTGGCTCGGCCGGAAGTGCTGCCGGAACGCGAGTATCTCTTGTTTTGTGATAACCACTTAAGTCTATGGTAGCACCATTGCCATTGGCAATAGAATCTACATAGTTAGCATCCTTAGAAAAACCTGCTATCCAAAGTGTTTCAGCATTTTGCAAAGCATCTAATAACAAAGGATTGTTGTTAAAATTCACATTGGCCACATTCAGATTAGTGTTAAGCGTTGTTAAATCTGCGGGTACTACCGTGCAATTTGGAAAAGTGGTGGCAGCTGCAGTTAGTTTGGGTGGTACTATTAACCCAAATGCGATTTTGTTGTCTACCGACATCGTTACGAAATCGAAAGAGACATGAATAGGAATTGAACTCATTTTTTTTGATTTTTGGTTTTAGTTAAACATTAGTTAATTGGCATTTTATAAGTTTAGAACAAGCTTGATTTTTAAAAATCAGTGTTGATTATTTTTAATTAGGCTTAATTTTTAAAAATCAGTGCTAATTATTTTTAAACAAGCTTAATTTTTGAAAATCAATGCTGATTATTTTTAATTAAGCTTAATTTTAAAAAATCAGTGCTAATTATTTTTAATTAAGCTTAATTTTTAAAAATCAGTACTAATTATTTTTAAACAAGCTTGTTTTTTAAAAAAGAAGCTTGTTTTGTTATTTATTATTCTTTTCAGGAACAAATACATTCAACGAACGAAAATCTGGGGCAAAGTAAAAATGAAAATATGGAATAAAAAAATTATTTGGAAGATTGTAGCAATTGCTACAATTTTATAAAAAAAAGGGGTTTTCAGGAAGGAATTAAACCTACAGCTATCAAAAGTCGAATATGTGAATCTACATAAAGCACAGTTTCTAATTTATGTCCACGCACTTTTCTGTAAATTACCTGTATCAGATTATCAATTATTTTGGGAGTATAATCAGCACCCCAGATTATTGCAATTTGCCTTGTATTATTGCCTTCAAACAATAATACAATTAGTTTAAATTGCGATTTATCTAACCCTAAAGCGGTGCAAACCGGACGAGCTTTTTCAATAGCAATTTCTTTTTCAGTTTTCATGCTTAATAAATATACTATTTATTAAGCATGAAAAAATGAGGTGGTTTTAACCATAGGTTTTTTTACCAAAAAAATAATAAAGGAGTAATAAAAACTTAGAGGTATATTTGTGGGATAATTAAAGAACCATGAAAAAATTAATTCTACTTTCGTTGTCAATAATGTTAGGACTGAACTCGTTTTCTCAAGTAGTTTGGGATTGGGCAAAGTCAGGAAAAGATAGTGACACTAACGCCTTATGTGAATCATACAAAATTGCCGTAGATACATATGGCAATAGTTTTATTACAGGTTACTTTCAAGATTCGATGACATTTGACACCTGTGTGATTTACACAGTTAGTTCTAGTGGCTTTGTTGCAAAATATAATTTAAGTGGTGGTATTGTTTGGGCAAAAAGCATAGGTGGTTTAGGAAGCCGTGTAAGCGATGTAGCAACCGATGTTAACGGCAATGTTTACATAGTCGGGAATTTTACCGGGACAATAATTGTTGATTCTTATACATTTACAGCCTCCCTCTCTGACGGTTTTTTAATAAAATATGACCCCTTAGGAAATGTTTTATGGGCGAAAACTTTTGATACTGATAACATTAGAGGCATTGCAACTGATAATATGGGAAACCTATTGATGGCAGGTGTTTTTACAACTCCTACTTTAGTAATAGATACCGTAACAATTGTTAGTTCTGGTTATGAAGATATTTACCTAGCGAAATTTGATTCCAACGGAAATATGGTTTGGGTCAAGCACCCAAGCGGAAATTGGGATGATGATATACGTAGCATTACCACAGATGATTTTGGTAACACTTATATTTCAGGAAGTACAAGTTCTACTCCTTTAAATTTTGGTGGTGCATCGGTAACATGTACCACAGGTTTGCCTAATTATTATCTGACCAAATTTAACACTTTAGGGAATGTAGTTTGGGCAAAAACTAACACAGTCAACATCGCATCGAGTGGTCTTGTAACGCCTTTCGTTTTAGCAACAAATCATTTAGGTAAAGTGATAGTAACTGGTAACCTAAGTATTAATGCACAACCAGTCGCTACAACGTCATTCGGTTCAATAACTTTAAGTGTTTCCGGTTTCTCAGCCAGTGGTGGTTGTTTTGTTGTTCAATACGATTCAACCGGAGCAGAAGAATGGGGCAGATGTTCTACACAAACATCTTCATTTGGCTCTGGTGTTGCCTCTGATGATTACGGCAATGTATATGTTTCGGGAGGATTTAGCGATTCTTCAATTACTATTGATTCGGTAACATTACCTATTCAAAGTGGAATTGACGATATGTTTGTGTATAAATTTAATACATTAGGAAATGTTATCTGGGCTCAATCATTTGCAGGCGGTGGTGATGATGCTAACGACATTGCTGTGAATGATTGTGATGTATATATTGGCGGAGATTTTGCCGTTAATCCCTTCGTTATCGGCAATGATTCATTATTATTAAATAGTAGAGAAGAACCATTTATTACAATGTTTCATTTCGGACAATGTTCTTTTGGCATATCCGAATTTAGTAATCCACAAACAACAGTCAATATCGCCCCCAACCCCTTCACCTCCCAAACCACCATTTCATTTAGCGAAGCGCAAACAAACACAACTATAAAAATAAGAGATGTATTAGGAAATACAGTGAATAGCCTAAAGGCATCAGGCAAAAGTATAACTCTTGATATGAGCGGAGTAGCAAAAGGAATTTATTTTGTGGAGATAACGGATGGTTCGGCAAACTCACCAACCGTGAGAAATGTGGTGAATAAAAAAATTATAATTCAATAACAACTTACTGACCTACCACCCCAAACTCATACCCTTCTTCTTTAGCAAATTCAATAAATCGTGGCAGGGCGTATTCCAGTTTTTCCCTGGCTTTATTGCTATCGTGAAACAAAACAATAGAACCATTCCTTACATGCGAAGTAGTATTCGTCAGGCATTGGCGTTTCCCGGTTTTCAAGTCGTAATCGCCACTTAGTACATCCCACATAATAATTGAGTATTCAGTATTGGGTATTGAGTATTGAGTATCGAGCACGGAGACTTTGGACTTTGGACTTTGGACTTTAGACTGAAGGATTTTAATTTGAGACTTTTTTAATTTCCCGTAAGGCGGGCGAAATAATTTTGAATCCACCAGCCGGGCACAGGTGTTCACATTTTCAATATACTTGGCAGTATCTGTATTCCATCCGTTCAGGTGGTTATAGGTATGGTTTCCCACGCCATGTCCTTCTGCCAGTATGCGTTTATATATTTCGGGATTGTTCTCTACATTATTTCCCACACAAAAAAAAGTAGCCTTTATTTCTTCCTGTTTCAGCAGGTCCAGTACCCATGGGGTAACCACCGGAATAGGTCCATCATCAAAAGTGAGGTATATTTTTTTCTGCAAAGCATCCATTCTCCAAACCGCTGCAGGGAACAGCTTTTTTATTAAATATGGAGGACGAACTAAATACAAAGGAGTTATAAATTATGAGTTATGAATTATGAGTTGACATTCATAACTCATAATTCATAACTCATAATTAGTTTATCGTTGTTTCAATTCAGGAAAATGATACGCCTGGTCGAGTTTATTATAGCGTGCTTCCAGTTCTTTGGACAAGGCATCCTGTTTAAAGTTCTTTGCAAAATAAATCAAACGCTGCATAATATCCTGCGCCTGTTCAGGGTCGCTGCCAAAAGATGCCATCTCTCTTCTGTCGAAAGAATAATAATACTTGGTATTGCTTTCGTAATTAGCAAATAACTTTTTAGCAAGCGCATTTCCTTTTTCGTTGGCACCTGCCTGGTAATATGCCATGGTGATGGCATACAAGGTAACATCGTAAGGAACATTTTCCTGCGGAGTTACTTCCATACATTTATCCAGAAGTTTTACTGCTTTGTCTTTTTTGCCTTCGTCCACCAATGCATTGGCTAACGAGCCGCAACGCTGACGGATATTTAAAGCACATGAACTGATGAATACATTGTCAAGGTAAGTTCCCGGTATTTCCATTCCTCCCCATTTGAATTTATTCATAATGTTATCGTACATCACTTCGGTATTTATTCTTGTTTCCTGTTGTTGCTCTTCAGGGTTTTGTTTCACCGGAACTAGGCGATAAGCCAATCCTTCCAATTGTAAATAGGGAGCAAGGTTCAAATAAGATTTGGCAGGAGCAGTAGCCGCAAAATAAATAGGGCGTTTCCAGTTGTTGTGTGCCAATAAATCCAGCACCATCAAATCATTTTTCTGAACATAGTTTCCGGTCATGGTCCAGTCAATGCTTTTCACCACGCGGTTGGCCAATGCTTTAGGCACTGTTCCGTTATTCACCACAGTAGCACTATCCACAGATACACTCATGTTTTTAGTAGGGAAATAATTGTAGAATGTTCCGCCACCCATTTCTATTTTGTTTTCAACGCCATCACTTTTTGCAAATTCCACCAGTTCTTTCACATTAATAAATCCTTTTACTCCCCTGTCGTGGAAAATAACCGCATCGCGAGTACCTTGTTTGTACTGGTCTTTGGTCAATGAAAAAGGAACCGGGTCCGAATCGTAAGCTTTATGCACCAACTGGTCAATGTACCAATCGGTATTTAATAATTCAAGACAGATAACACGTACATCCGTACGTATTCCTTCCACTTCCTGGGCATACCAAAGCGGGAAAGTATCGTTATCACCGTTGGTAAATAAGATGGCATTAGGTGCACACGAATTCAAATAATTACTTGCAAAATCTCTTGCAATGGTACGGTGACTTCTGTCGTGATCGTTCCATTCTTCTTTAGCCATAATGGTAGGTACAGCTAATAAACATAGTGCACTAGCTACCAAAGCACTTTGTGTCTGAGCCATTTTCTTTTCAAGGAAATCGTAAATAGCCAATACCCCTAATCCAATCCAGAAAGCAAAAGCATAAAACGAACCTGCATAAGCATAATCCCTTTCGCGGGGTTCAAATGGTTTTTGATTCAGGTAAATAACAATAGCTACACCGGTAAAGAAAAATAATAAGCCTACTACAGTTGCATTCTTTTTATCTTTTTTAATCTGGTACCACATACCAAGTATACCCAATATAAGCGGCAAACCATAAAGTGCATTGTGTCCTTTATTATTATCTGCCCCATCAGGCAATCCGGTTTGCTGACCTAAACGGAATTCGTCATAAGCCTTAATACCGGTTACCCAGTTTCCTTCATGCGGGCTAGAATGTCCTTGTATTTCATTTTGTCTTCCTACAAAGTTCCATGCAAAATAACGGAGATACATCCATCCCATCTGGTAAACTCCAAAGAAGTAGAGATTCTGACCAAAGGTTGGTTTATCAAGTGTTTCCTGTTCTCCCGTTTGCGGATTGTTAACGCTTATGTGCTGGTAGTTTCTGGTGTTGGTCCAGTTTTTATATCCTGTTACGTGGTTCGATTGGCTGCTCCACATACGCGGGAAAATGGTACAAAACCTGTCATCATAAACCGGGATAGAACCTTTTCTGTCATCAATTACCACATATTTTTTTGTTTTTTGGTCTTGCTGATAAACAGGATTTCCATCCTTTGATGAAACCTGGGGAGCAGAAAAATATTGTCCGTACATGATAGGCCATGTTCCATATTGCTCACGGTTAAGGTAAGATAAAAGGTTTACCGCATTCTCCGGATTGTTTTCATCCATTGGCGTATTGGCCTGCGAACGAATTACCAATACAAGGAAAGAAGAATAACCAATTAATATAACCGTGAAACAAAGAATAACTGTGTTCCATACGGGTTTCAATTTTTTGGTAGTATAATATAGTCCCCAGGTAATGCCGCCAATAACTAACAGGGCATAAATAATGGTTCCACTGTTAAATGGCAAGCCAATGGAATTAACAGCGGTAATTTCGAACCAGGCAGCAAGTTTTACAATCATCGGGATAACTCCGGCCTGTATACCACCTAATATTAAGATGGCCAAACCAGAGGTAATAATAACTCCCTTGCGGTTGATGGTATCGAATTTTTTGAAATAATAAATAAATACTACGGCAGGTATTACCAATAAGTTCAATAAATGGACACCTACGGCCAAACCAATTAAATAAGCAATTAAGATAATCCATCTGTTGGCATGAGGTTCGTCTGCTTCGCGTTCCCAACGCAATATGGCCCAGAAAGTAATAGCGGTAAAAAAGCTGGACATTGCATATACCTCACCCTCAACAGCCGAAAACCAGAAAGAATCAGAAAAAGTATAAGCCAAAGCACCTACAGCACCTGCTCCAAATACAGCATACATTCTGCCGGTAGTCAATTCCCCTGATTTATCCACTATTTTACGAGCCAATGCAGTAATAGACCAAAACAAAAACAAAATAGTGAAAGCACTGCACAGTGCAGATGCACTGTTAACCATAGCTCCTACTTTGCTGGTATCGCCAAAAGCAAAAAGACTGAATAATCTGCCAATTAATAAAAATACTGGCGCTCCCGGAGGGTGACCCACTTCCAGTTTATAAGCACAGGCAATATATTCACCGCAATCCCAAAAGGAGGCGGTTGCTTCCATAGTACTTAAATATACAAATGCTGCAATCAAAAATACTCCCCACCCGATGATATTGTTTAACCGTTGATAATTAGCTGAATTATTCATGTTTTTATTAAATTTATAGTGTAAATTCCTTAAGCGATGGGCGAAGATAAAAAAATTAATTACTTGCCAATCGTTAAAAAAACAAAACCGTAAACAGCGTTTTCAAATATTCCGTAAAACTAAGGTGGTGTTGGTTTAGTAATAGTGATTGCTAACTTTAACGGGATTTTAGCTGATTTTTGTTTTTTTTGAATTTTGATGGAATTAAAGAAGATTAATAAAAAAAGTTTGTCGGTACACATTATTTATTATTTTTGCACCCCCAATTAAGCAATTGATTGGAGATTGTCCGATGGTGTAATTGGCAACACGTCTGGTTTTGGTCCAGAAGAGTTCAGGTTCGAGACCTGATCGGACAACATAAAACTCCCTGAAAAAATGATTTTTCAGGGAGTTTCTTTTTTAACTAATGTACTTCCATTCGAAATATTTCTTAATATTGTTCAAAATATCTCTGAGCAATACATCAAAATGAAAGATTTATTATGGGAAAAGTAAATTTTAATTCTCTTCTTGTTATTTTATTCATTTGCTTTCATTTCCCTTCATTTGCCCAGCTTCCACCTCTAAACGATACTGTTGAATGTATGCATGCAGTTGGCGTAGCTACTTCAGAAGGGGCTTCACTTGACGGAGCAATTGTAACTATTTTTCAAGGCAACGAAGTGATAGAGTGGACCGAAATTACAAGCAACCCAAAACACGACCATCACTTTTCTTTCGACCTGTTAGGCAATTCATATTATACCATCCAGGTTTCCAAAGAGGGGTATGTTACCCGGTCTATCGGAATAAATACCAAAGTGCCTGACGATTATATTATTAATGATGACAATCCGAAAACGAGATTTGAATTTGAAGTAGATGTTTTTAAAATAAAACCGGGCGTGGAAGATGAATTTATGGACTTTCCGATTGCACTGGTTAAGTTCAACCCAACAAATCGATTATTTGAATTTGATGCTGAATATACCCGCAAGATAAAATTGAAAATGGGTTATAAATAATAGCTACTCTATATACATTCTGTAAATTTTATCGTCCCCGTCAAGTGGCACTGAAATAGGAGGACCAATGTTGGAAGAGGAAAAAATCAATGAACCATCCGGAGCCTGAATAATATTTCGCAACCGCATAAATGTTCCCTCTAATGTATCATTTCTTGAAATGATTGCATCACCGCTTGCGTTCATTGCAAGCCTCACTAATTTTTGAGCTTTTAATGCTCCAAGAATAAAATTGCCTTCCCAATTTCCCCATTGTTTCCCTTTTATAAAAGTACATCCTGATGGTGCCCATGTTTCATTTTCGGTGCAATAAATAGGAGGGGTAAAAACTCCCATCGAATCGGTTGTTCCCAATACATCGGGCCAGCCATAGTTTTTGCCGGGAATAATTAAGTTTACTTCATCATGCGAAAACCAGCCAAACTCACCGGTAGGGCCATGTTCGGTTGCTATCATTTTTCCCTGTGCATTCCAGTCAAAACCCTGAACATTTCTATGTCCGTAAGTCCATACTAATGTATTAAATGGATTTCCAGGAGGGACATTTCCATCCCTGTCCATTCGTAATATTTTCCCTGCCAGTGAATTTAAATCCTGTGCCAGCCATCGTTGTGTGGCATCTCCTGTTCCTAAATAAAGATAACCATCCGGCCCGAATTTCAAACCTCCGCCATCATGGTTATTTGCTTTTGGTATTCCATGACAGATTATTTTATCCTGCGTTAATACATCGTTTTCCATTTTCAGTCTGACCACACGGTTACTGTCAACAGTTTCGTAAATATAGATGTAATGATTATTAGTAAAATCAGGGTCGGGAGTGATACCTAATAGTCCCCCTTCAGAAAGTTGAATGTTGCGATACATTATCAAATTATAATCTGAACTTCCGTTTTTCTGAAGATTAATATTACCGTTTCTTTCTACAAACAAAAAATCTCCGTTTGGTAAAAATGTCTTTCCCCATGGGTTTTGCAGATTTTTAAAAAGAACTTTTATTCTGATGTGTGAAGTGATGGGGTCGTCCTTTTTGCAGGTGGTAAAAACAAGGCAGAAACTCAAACAAAAAATAACGAGGAACAGGTTTTTGATTTTCATAGAATAAAAGCAAGGAATTAATAAACCCAAACTAATGAACAAATAAAATGTTTATAAACTTTAACAAACCTCTACCAAAACATCATGGTTATATAATAATTTTGTGAAGTATAAATAAACCAAAATAGTAAAATGAAAAACAGATTTAACTACCTACCGGTAATATTAATGTCTACAGCTTTGTTCTCATGTGTGCCACAGCGATTAATGGAAGAAGAACAGGCCAAGCACAAAACCTGCGAAGCAGAACTGGCAGCCTTAAAAACCACAGCAAGCGATTGCGATTCGAAACTGGCAGAAGCGAGAAAACAATTAACTGAAAATGATAAAGACATTAACCAGTTGAAAAAAGATACTTCCAACCTTGGCCGCAATTATCGCCAGACAGATGCGAAGTACGAAAAACTAAACCAGATAAATGAACAGTTGCTGGAGAAATACAATCGTTTGCTGGAAGGAAATATTAAGGATACTAAAAAAATATCTTCTGAGTTGCAAATGACCCAGGAAGAATACCTGAAAAAGTCGGATGAATTAAAAAGACTGGCAGCAGAACTGGAGAACCAAAAGAAAGCTTTGGATGATACCACTTCGGAATTGAAAAAACGGGAAGCTCGTGTGGCAGAACTAGAAGGTGTGCTTAAAAGAAAAGATGAGGCAAGTAACGAATTGAAGAAAAAACTATCAGATGCTCTTTTTAATTTTGAAGGAAAAGGGTTGACCATTTCACAGAAAAACGGAAAAGTATACGTGTCGATGGACGAAAGTTTATTGTTTGCATCGGGCAGCACTAAGGTGGAAGACAAAGGAATAGAAGCATTGAAAAAGGTGGCAAAGGTTTTGGAGCAAAGCAATGACATCAATATCCTTATAGAAGGACATACTGATGATGTGGCCATGAACGGAAAAGGAGAGATAAAGGACAATTGGGATTTATCTGTAATGAGGGCTACTTCCATTGTTAAAATCATTACAAAAAATTCCACTGTTGACCCTAAGCGATTAACTGCAGCAGGTTGTGGAGAAAACTTCCCGATAGACCCTGCTAAAACTCCTGAAGCAAGAAAGAAGAACAGAAGAACCGAGATAATTCTTACTCCTAAGTTGGATGAATTATTTAAGGTTTTGGAAACGAAATAAAATAAATAACTAACCAATACATTCGTCCCTCCCCCTCTCCTTTGGAGAGGGGATAAAGGGGTGAGGCGATTAATATGAAAAAAACAATTTCTATTCTTTTATTTTCTTTTCTGATTAATATTTTAATAGCTCAGCCAGTAACCGAGTATTGGGACAAGGAGTTTAAACAAAAGAAAAGTGAGCAGCAAACCAAGGATGGTATGCAGGATGGAAAATTCATGGCCTGGTATCAGAATGGGGAAATTGCCAAGGAAGGAAATTACGTGAGGGGGAAAGAAGATGGGAAATTCATTTTATATTATCCCGGAAAGAAAATTAAGATAGAAGAAAACTATAGCTTAGGGAAAAAGCATGGTGCGTGGAACTATTTTTACAGTAATGGACAAAAGGCAATGGTAAGCTATTTTAAAGAAGATAAACAGGACAGTACCTGGCTGGCCTGGTATGAAAACGGTAAACCGAAAAGCATAGAAGCTTATAAGATGGGTAAAAAAACCGGGGAGTGGATTTACTATTATGATAACGGACAAAAGGAAAGTGATGGCCTTTTTATAAATAACCTGGCAGAAGGAGCATATAAAGGTTGGCATAAAAACGGAATTAACCAGACAGAAGGACAATACCTGCATGGAAAAGAAATGGGTACCTGGAAAGAATGGTTTAAGAATGGAACGCCAAAACAGGAATTGCTTTACAAGGATGATGAAGTATTATTAATTAATTTATGGACTGAAACGTATGTGCAGATAATTAATAATGGTTTTGGGAAAATGACCACTCAATATGATAACGGGAAGAAAAAGAGCGAAGGGAATTACCGGGATGGAAGAATGGAAGGTGAGTGGACCTTTTATTTGAAAACAGGAGAAAAAGATTATAAAGTAAATTATGTAAAAGGAAAAAAGGAAGGTGCCTGTACGAATTGGTTTAAAAACGGAAAAGTAAAAAGCGAAGGACCATTTGCACATGATAAAAAGAACGGATACTGGAAATGGTACAGCGAAAATGGGAAAATGGAAATGGAAGGAACATTGACCGATGATTTGCGCAGCGGAAAATGGATGTATTGGTTTCCATCGGGGATAAAGGAATCGGAGGGGTATTATAAAAACGACTTGATGGACAGTACCTGGAACTATTCTTATAAAGATGGTTCGAAATGGAAAGCAGGAACCTATGCGGAAGGAAAGAAAATAAATACCTGGACCACCTGGTATGAAAACGGACAAAAACTGAATGAAGGGAAATTTGCAAATGGAAAAGAAGAAGGTACCTGGTATTCCTGGTACGATGACGGAGTTCAAAAAGATGAAGGGAACTTTAAAGCAGGGAAAATGGAGGGTAGCTGGAAAGGATGGTTGCCAAATTCAATGCCTATTTACGAAGGATTTTATAAAGATGACCTAAAAGACGGACAATGGAAACTATATTACCCGTCAGGAAAAGTGAAAGAAACAGGAAATTATAAAAAAGGAAAAAAAGACGGACATTGGATAGCTTTTACCCCTTATGGTTTTAAAGACAGTGAAGGGATTTACAAAGAAGAAAAATTTGATGGCCTGTGGACCTATTATTACCAGACAGGAGTAAAATCTATGGAACAAACCTTCAGAGATGGTTTGCTGGCTGGAGATTGTGCAAGCTGGGGAGAGGATGCAAAACTTCGGAGCACTACTTCTTATACTTTAGTGAAAAGTAAAAACGGAAGAATAGAAAGTAAACCTAATGGTAAATGGACGTATTACGATAAGAATGAAAATGTAATAAATGAAATTACATATAAAAAAGGAGAGAAGGTAAAGTAACCAAACCTCCGAAGGGGCTCCAAGCCCCTTTGGAGGTAATATGTATGTTTAATTACCCCAAAGTATAACCTCCAAAGGAGCAAAAAAGCTCCTTCGGAGGAATATCAGGTAATAAAAAAATCTCCCCTAAATTCTCCCTCATCTAAATATTAATTGCAAATTTGCAACTCTTCAAACCTGAAACTTTAAACTAAATTATATGAGCCAAATATTAGATTACATTGAAGCAAACAAACAACGCTTCCTGGATGAGTTGTTCGAATTATTAAGAATACCAAGCGTGAGTGCTGACCCGCAATACAAAGATGCAGTATTTAAAACTGCCGATGCAGTGAAAGCGGCATTGGTAAAAGCTGGAGCTGACAAAGTGGAAGTATGCCCTACGGCAGGATACCCAATAGTATATGGCGAAAAAATAATTGATGCAAAGTTACCTACCGTTTTGGTATACGGCCATTATGATGTGCAGCCGGCCGACCCTTTGGAACTTTGGACATCAGGACCTTTTGAACCGGTTATTAAGGATGGTAATATCTATGCACGCGGTTCGTGTGATGATAAAGGGCAAATGTATATGCACGTAAAAGCATTTGAATACATGATGCAAACCAATTCTCTTCCGTGCAATGTTAAGTTTATGATTGAAGGAGAGGAAGAAGTAGGTTCGAATAACCTGGGCATATTTGTGGCCAATAATAAAGAAAGATTGAAGGCAAATGTGATTTTGATTTCTGATACGGGAATCATTGCCAACGATATTCCTTCCATCTGTGTTGGTTTGCGTGGACTTACCTATCTGGAAGTAGAAGTAACCGGACCTAACCGCGATTTGCATTCCGGTTTGTATGGGGGGGCAGTTCCTAATCCTATCAACATACTTTGCGAAATGATAGCAAAGCTGAAGGATGATAATAAGCATATTACCATTCCGGGATTTTATGATGATGTGGAGGTGATATCTACCGAAGAACGTGCTGAGATGGCAAAAGCACCTTTCAGTGTGGATGAATATAAAAAAGCACTTGACCTGAAAGACATAGTAGGCGAAGAAGGATATACTACCAACGAACGCAATTCCATACGCCCTACATTAGATGTAAACGGTATATGGGGTGGATACCAGGGCGAAGGAGCAAAGACAGTAATTGCTTCGAAAGCGTATGCTAAAATATCTATGCGACTGGTACCTTACCAGAAATCAGACAAAACATTTGAGCAGTTCAAAGCTTATTTCGAATCGATAGCTCCACCTTCGGTAAAAGTTAAAGTAACTCCGCACCATGGTGGTGAGGCAGCAGTAACTCCTACCAATACGATAGCTTACAAAGCGGCACATAAAGCTATGGAAACTACTTTTGGCAAAAAACCGATTCCTGTTCGCAGCGGAGGAAGTATTCCTATTGTTTCCATGTTTAAGGCAGAACTTGGATTGGATACCGTATTACTTGGTTTCGGATTGGATTCGGATGCCATCCATTCGCCAAACGAACATTACGGGGTATTTAATTATTTTAAAGGTATAGAAACTATTCCTTATTTCTATCAGTATTATGCTGAGATGAGTAAATAAGAAACAGATTGCTCTGAATAAAAAAACTCCTGTGATTATTTCACAGGAGTTTTTTTATTGGTTTATTTCTTTAGAAGCCAAATTACTAATACACTTCCCATGTATAGCAGCTTCCGCTTACAGTATAATAATAAGGTCCCCAGGTGTAGGAACCACTGCTGCATTGCGCAAAAAACTTATGAGAGCCCGGAGTAACATAAGTGGATACACCACCCGAAGCGCCACAGCCGGGATTAGAAGTATAATAATAGGAAAGTGTACCTTCATACAAGTCATCAATGTACACATCAATGGCTGCTGTGCCACATGGAAAGGAAGACATTGCGGTCCATACGGTTACTTGGGTGGAATATACACAGCTTCCATCGCTGGT
The DNA here is from genome assembly GCA_947479085.1 of Bacteroidota bacterium. GTDB lineage: Bacteria > Bacteroidota > Bacteroidia > 2-12-FULL-35-15 > 2-12-FULL-35-15 > 2-12-FULL-35-15. The sequence goes on from CANJYB010000027.1 coordinate 56,025, forward strand.
ATTGGCTGAGGAATTATAATTGGAGGCACTTGCATCTGTGCAGCCATACACTTTAGGGATACAACTTCCATCATCAATTCTGGCGCTGGAGTTATAATTAGTGGAGTTTGAATTGGTACATCCTTTCTTTTTAAGGCAACTTACATTGGTGGTAATAACCACTGCCAGAAGGATAGTTGTGAGTAAAAATGATTTTTTCATAGTTAGTTTGTTTTAAGTTAATAATGTGTTATAAGGTTTGTACTGCAATAATAATAATTTTTTTTCGGATGGGTGTTGTTTTCGGATTTATTTTATTGATGGTTCCTTTAGCCTTTGTTGGTGTTTTTCACCAACAAACAGATAAGGCTAAATTTTTCTTTTCTTACGTTTGCAGGTGAATAATCCCGCACGTGCGGGACAAAGGCATAAATTTTATAGGTAAGAAAAATACTTGTAAAAGGCTATAGTAGTAAGCATAGCTTACACCATTAACTACACACTAAGCCCTTCACTTTTGCATTCCCGTCAGCTTAGCGCGCAATGTCATTAAGTTAAGGAGACGAAATTAACATTATAGTTTTAATAAGATACAATGAAGTTGGGTAATTCAAGAGGAAACAAGCCCGAATTTTACAAATAAAAAATGGCAAAAAAAACAATACTCAACTTATTTCAGTATTTAAA
>CANJYB010000028.1 GCA_947479085.1 Bacteroidota bacterium
CCTGATGCTTATTACTACATAGACGATGTAAGTATATCTGAAATACCAAGTGGAAATGCAGGAAATGATACTACTATATGCACAAATGATACTGCTCAGTTAGGAGTAAATAACTATGAAGGGGTAGGTTATGAATGGCAACCAACAATGGGGTTAAGTAATGCCGCAATTGGTAACCCAACGGCCACACCAACGCATACCACTACTTATATTTTAACACAAACCACACCGTGCAGCATAACCACAGACACAGTAACCGTTACTGTTTGTTTGGATGTGGGGTTAAATCAATTGGGAATAATTAATGAGGAATTAGGAATTTACCCAAACCCTAGTAGTGGTGAGTTTAGCATAGCTACAAAGTACAAAGTGTTAAGTGTTAAGATAAAAAATATATTAGGTGAAGAAATAAAGATTATTAATAGCACCACATTTGATTTAACAGATGTTTCAAAGGGAATTTATTTTGCAGAAGTAAAAACAAACAAGGGAATAGTAAACAGAAAAATAATAAAGGAATGAGTTTGAACCCAACAGCGTTTGCAGGTGAAAAAACACCTGCAAAGGCATCGTTTCTGCAAAATGATATTTTGTAGGCGCGCAAGTTGTGCTTCGTGCCAAATGGTATGAAGGTACGAATGAAAATGTCAAAAAGTATTTTTTTTATTCACAAAATTATAACACAGTTTTATATCTCTGTCTTATTTCGCTAACTAACCGCCAACGGCCTGCCCAACTCCTTCAACCTTTTAACATGCGAAACAAAAGCATTTGCAAAGCTGGGTTTCAAGTTATAGGTATATCCAAACTCGCGGGCTGTTTTTTCAACTATAGGAGCTATTTTCTGGTAATGTACATGGCAAATGTTGGGAAACAGGTGGTGTTCAATCTGGAAATTCAGTCCGCCCACATACCAGTTCAGGAAATGATTGTTTCTGGCAAAGTCGGAAGTGGTAAGCATTTCATGCACTGCCCATTCGTAATGGATAATTCCCTGTGCATTAGGCATTGGTTGTTCTGCACCTTCCACCACATGTGCCATCTGAAAAATGGTGCTGAGTATAGCTCCGGCTGTCCAGTGCATCACCAGGAACCCGATGACCACCTGCCACCAGGTAAAAGGTGTAAGCATTATTGGCAGACCAATGATAACAAAGAGGTACACGATTTTGTACAAAACCATCTTCAGGTATTCCTTAGTCGGATGAAAATTAAACTTGCGGGTAATGCCAGCCTTGTTATAATAAATCAATTGTGTAAAATCTTTCACCAGCTTGGATATGGTCATTAACCCGTAAAAGAAAAAGGCATGAATAAACTGGTAGCGATGTATCCTGCGAAGAGGGCTATGGTCGGCCAACCGGATAGGACCACGTGATTCAATGTCCTGGTCATATCCTTCAATATTGGTATAGGTATGATGCAAAAAATTATGTTGTATTCTCCAGTTAAATACATTGGCTCCAAGCAGGTACAAGGTACCTCCGAACAATTTATTCACCCATTCTTTATCCGAAAAAGAACCATGAATGGCATCGTGCATTACACACATTCCGGTGCCTGCAATACCAATACCCATCACTACTGTTAATAACAGGGCCACCCAGGCATTCATGGGAAGTGTGAAAATTAAAATAAAGGGGATGATATAAACACATATCATGGAAATGGTTTGTATATAAAGTACATAATTACCCTTGGTAGAAATGCCTTTTTCTTTAAAATAATCATTTACATTGTTGCGAACAGCTGCTGCAAATTGCTTTTGTTTGCTGTCATTGGTTACAAATTTTATGCTCTTCATAAAATAATAAGATTAATTAATAATTCGTTCCTGACAAAGTTACCTTCTATACTGGTCATAAAATATGATAATGGTCATAACACATAAATAGGGGAGGAAATAGTATGGAAACATTTTACATACAGGTTCCCCTCTCCTTTTTTCAAGGAGAGGGGTCGGGGGTGAGGTCTTTATGCAAACAATTCATTTAACACCTCATTCTCAAATTCATCTACCCGAAAATTCCTGATTTCATTTAAATCTTGCATCTTTGCAGTTCATAGAACTTAAAACTGTTTGAAAAAAAAATCAATTCTTAAAGAGTGGGTTACGGCCATATCGCTTGCATTGGTTACCATACTGGTTATTCGTGTTTTCTTTTTCGAAGCATTCACCATTCCTTCGCCATCCATGGAGAAATCATTGCTTACGGGGGATTATATAATAGTGAGTAAATTAAGTTACGGGCCCCGCATACCCAATACTCCGCTTTCTTTTCCATTTGTTCATCAGAAATTGCCTTTTACCGAAAACACCAACTCGTTTGTCAACTGGATTAAAATACCTTATCTCCGCCTGTTTGGTTCACCATCTGTTAAAAGAAATGATGTGGTAGTTTTTAATTATCCTATGGAAGAGGAATATCCGGTAGACCAGCGAACCTATTATGTAAAAAGATGTGTTGGCCTTTCCGGAGATACCCTGGAAATAAGAAAAGGGCAGGTGTACATTAATAATGAATATACGGATGTACCTGAATTATTGCAGTTTAATTATAAAGTGCAATGCGACCGGGATACCATACAGTCGGACACATTGGTAAAATGCGGCATCACAGAAGGAGGGAGGCTACGCAATAAAGGAGAATACTGGTTTAATTTAAACCTCGAAAATGCAGAACTGATAAAGCACCTGCCACACGTTACCAAAACAGAGCCATTACTTGAAAAGAAAGGCACTTACCTGGATTATATGTTTCCATCCAGCGAAAACTTTTTGTGGAATGTCGATTATTTTGGCCCCATTTATATTCCTAAATCTGGCGATTCGGTAAAGCTTACCTTGGATTCACTTCCTTTGTACGAACGCATCATAGCGGTTTACGAAAAGAATGATTTAAAGGTAAGAAACGATTCGATATTTATTAATAACATATACAGCAAGTCGTACACTTTCAAAATGAATTACTTTTTTATGATGGGCGACAACCGTCATAACTCCACCGATTCACGTTTCTGGGGTTTTGTTCCCGAAGACCATGTGGTTGGAAAAGCTGTTGGTATTTTATTATCTATTGACAAATCAAATGGTTCGCATTTCAGAAGCGGAAGATGGTTTAAGGGGGTTAAATAGTTAATAATTATGAGTTATGAATTATAAGTTATGAGTGATAGCATTATTAATAATTATGAGTTATGAATTATAAGTTATGAGTGATAGCATTATTAATAATTATGAGTTATGAATTATAAGTTATGAGTGATAGTATTATTAATAATTATGAGTTATGAATTATAAGTTATGAGTGATAGCATTATTAAGAAGAAGAGTTTTGAATTTGCAGTTAGAGTTGTGAATTTATATAAGTTATTAATTACTGACCGAAAGGAATTTGTATTGAGTAAGCAACTTCTTCGTTCAGGAACTTCTATAGGTGCAAATGTTCGGGAAGCAATAAATGCTCAAAGTAAATCAGATTTTATTCATAAGTTTTCTATTTCTCAAAAGGAATGTGATGAAACAATCTATTGGCTTGAATTACTTAAAGAAACTAAATACATAAGTGAAATTGAATTTGAAAGTTTAAATGGAGATGCTGTTGAACTTTTGAAAATAATAAGAAGCATTATAATAGCAACAAAAAAAAATAGTAAAGAGTTATGAATTATGAGTTATAAGTTATGAGTTGTTAAACTCATCAGCAAAGACTTATAATTCATAACTCATAATTCATAACTAAAAAAATGATTCTCTCGTCTGCTTACCTCGCTCCATTGGAGTATTATAAAAAAATGCGTGCTGATGATTCAGTTTTGATTGAACACCACGAACATTTTTTAAAACAAACCTACCGTAGCCGTTGTGAAATATATTCGCCAAACGGAAAGCAAACACTTAGTATTCCGCTGGTGGACCGCAATCACCGACAATCAATGAAAGATGTTAAAATTTCGTATGATTATAACTGGCAGCATCTTCATTGGAAATCCATGGAATCAGCTTACAGGCGTTCACCTTTTTTTGAATTTTATGAAGATGATTTCCGGCATTATTATGAGGAAAGGAAATTTGAATTCCTTCTTGATTTGAATGAAGAATTGCAGCAACTGGTAATGAGTTCAATTAAATTGAAGAAGAATTATACGTTTACTACTGAATACAAAACAAACTATGAGGAAATAGAAGATTGCCGCAATACAATAACCCCAAAGGTTCAACCGCATGATACCGAATCCATAAAATATACACAGGTTTTTGAATCACGACATGGTTTTATACCTAACCTCAGCATAGTGGATTTACTCTTTAATCAAGGTCCCCGCGCATTGGATTATATTTAAATCGTAAAAATACATTTTGTTATTATCTTTGACACCCGAATAAATAAACGCTGAATAATAAATGGACATAGAATTTAATAAAAACGAAGATAAAATGAACCTGCTTATTTCCGCAATGGAAAAAAAGCTGAGTAAAATTTACCTTGGAGGAGGAAAAACAAGAATAGATAAGCTTCACGAACAAGGCAAAATGACCGCCCGCGAAAGAATAGATTTCCTGATTGATAAAGGTTCAGAAACTATTGAAATAGGTGCATTTGCAGGTGAAGGAATGTACGAGGAGCATGGTGGATGTCCTGCAGGAGGAACCGTTGTGGTGATAGGATATGTAAGCAAAAGGCAATGTATAATAGTAGCCAATGATGCAACGGTGAAGGCCGGTGCATGGTTTCCTATAACAGGGAAAAAGAATCTACGTGCGCAGGAAATAGCCATGGAGAACCGTTTGCCGATTATATATTTAGTGGATAGTGCGGGTGTGTTTTTGCCTATGCAGGATGAGATTTTTCCGGATAAAGAACATTTTGGAAGAATATTTCGTAACAATGCCATCATGAGCGGTATGGGAATTCTCCAGATTTCTGCAGTGATGGGTAGTTGTGTTGCAGGAGGTGCATATCTTCCTATTATGAGTGATGAGGCCATGATAGTAGACAAAACGGGAAGTATTTTCCTTGCAGGTTCTTATTTGGTAAAAGCCGCGATAGGGGAGACCATAGACAATGAAACACTTGGAGGAGCTACCACTCATTGCGAAATATCAGGAGTAACCGATTATAAATGCAAGGATGATAAAGATTGCCTTACCCGTATCCGTAATATTATGAGTAAGGTGGGCCATTTTGATACTGCCGGTTTCAATCATATTGAAGGCAAAGCACCAAAGAAAGATCCAAAGGAAATACTTGGTATTATCCCTGATGCCCGGGACAAACAATACGATATGCATGAAATCATTTACCGGTTGGTGGACGATTCGGATTTTGAAGAATACAAGGAAGGGTATGGACAAAGTATTCTCTGCGGATTAGCAAGAATTAATGGCTGGAGTGTGGGGATAATTGCCAATCAGCGCAAAGTAGTTAAAAGCAAAAAAGGGGAGATGCAGTTTGGCGGGGTTATTTACAGCGATAGTGCCGATAAGTCAGCACGCTTTATAATGAATTGTAACCAAAAGAAAATCCCATTGGTGTTTCTGCAGGATGTTACCGGGTTTATGGTGGGTTCGCGTTCAGAACATGGAGGTATTATTAAAGACGGAGCAAAGATGGTGAATGCCATGAGTAATTCCGTTGTTCCAAAATTTACTATAATCATTGGCAACTCTTACGGGGCAGGAAACTATGCCATGTGTGGTAAAGCCTACGACCCTAGATTAATTATCGGATGGCCTACTGCACAGGTAGCTGTAATGGGCGGGGCACAGGCGGCAAAGGTATTGGTTCAGATAGAAGTAGCGTCTTTGAAAGCGAAAGGGGAGGAGATAACTCCTGAAAAGGAAGCAGAATTATTTAATAAAATAAAAGACCGTTACGATAGCCAAACCTCACCATATTATGCTGCTTCGCGTATCTGGCTGGATGCTATAATTAATCCTTTGGATACCCGTAAATGGATTTCGATGGGAATTGAAATGGCTAACAACTCGCCAATAACCAAACAATACAATGTAGGTGTACTTCAAACTTAAAACAATGGAAAAATACACTTATTCTACTTTATCCGAGGCCGTAAATGAATTAACAAAACGTGGATTTACCAATGACTTTAAGCTATGCACTGATGCAATTGAGTGCAAGGGATTGGAATTAAAACTGCATCCTGAAAACTTTGAAATACTGGAGTATTACCGGTTCGAAGGTGATACAGACCCTGCTGATGAAGCTGTGGTGTATGCTATCCAATCGCTTGACGGAAAAGTAAAAGGAATGCTAGTGAATGGGTATGGCATCTATTCTGATTCGTTATCCGACCAGATGCTCAAAAAATTAAAAGAACATCATCAATAACAAACAAAAAAAAACTACTTTTGCTTTTGTAAAAACAATATAACTATGCAATCAAAACTATTTACACCCCGTTTTTTCTTTATAAGTTTAATGATTATTCTTGTGGCTTTCAGTAGGATTATTCCTCATCCGTTTAATTTTACTTCGCTTTCAGCAATATGTATTTTCGGTTCGGCTTATTTTACTAAAAAATGGCAGGCTTTTGTAATTCCCTTTGCTGCCACCTGGTTAAGCGATTTGTTTATTAATAACGTAATTTATCATCAATACTACCCAACCTTTACATGGTTTTACGAAGGTATATTTTCATTGTATGCAAGTTACCTTTTAATAGCCATGGTATCTCTACTTATTTTTAAAAACAAAGTAAATACGACAAGAATAGTTGGCGCTTCATTAAGTGCAACTGTAATATTTTTCCTTGTTTCCAATTTTGGTTGTTTTGTGAATGCTCCGGAATATCCTCAGAATTTTTCAGATTTAATGGCTTGCTATGCCGCAGGAATACCTTTTATTAAAAACTCTTTGTTGGGAGATTTATTTTACTCAGGAGTTTTATTTGGGGCTTATTATTTTGCTACCTGGAAATTACCCTCATTGGTAAAAGCTTAAAATTCAGCTGCTGTTTCAATTTTCTTATTGAAAATCTGCTGGTATCCTCTAAATACTACATATTTAAAGGATAGTTGAAAAATTCCCATATATGGACTTTTATCTTCTGTGAACGATTTTGCCGAAATAGTATACCTTGCCGCTGCAAATAGATTTTTTGTAATTCCGAATTCAATTCCTGCCAATATACCAAAATCATTACCCATTTTAGTTTTTAAAGGCTGAACATGAACTCCTGTAGACTTTTCTCCATCAAGGGTATCATAAGTAGAAGAGATAAAATTAGAATATTTAATTCCTAAGTTAAGACGAAAATTATCACTTATTTTCTGCTGATAATAAAATGGAATTTCAACATAGTCAAAGAAATACTTCGCAATTGGTTTACTTCTCTTAACCGCATTGCGGCTGTATAGTAATTCAAGGCCTAGGTTTGATTTTTCGGACAAACTTATAGTGTAGGTAAATCCGGCATTTAGAAAAATTCCCGGCTCGTAATTAATAGTATCACGATAAATGTCTGAACTGGTTAAACCAATTGTAAACCCAACAGATTGTGCCTCTTTATTGGAATAAACTGTTTGAGAAAAAGCAAAGGTTGAAAAAAAACAAAGCACTAACATTAAAATTAGTGCTTTGCTGCTATTGTTGTTATTCAACATTTTTTATATTTTTAATCCAATACAAAAATTAATCTATTGTTCTGTTTTCTTAATGTATTCCTGTTCTGTAATAGGCACACCATCTCTGGTCCAATAAATAGCACCAAACTTTGTGGTTTTCTGTATGTACAAATGGCCCTCGTTTCCTTTCACCACAATTCTTTTTACAAGGCTAGCATTTTGTTCTGTGGCATATTCTTCCGTTATCCCTTCAGGATAGCGCTGTGCCAGGTCATTCTTGTTATCTTCCTTTTTTACAGCCACTGGAGTAACAATTGTGGAACCAGTTTTTTTAAGCAGGGCATCAATTTCAGCCATTTTATCAATTGGATATTTCTCTGCTGGTTTAATAATTAATGCATCAGAATACAATCCTCTTGCTTTTCTGTATTCTTTTGTTGCAAATATTTTGTCTGCAAGGGCTATAGCTGCATTGTACCTGTCGTCTTTATCTTTCTGACGAGCCAGATCATCCAGTATCCTGTTTATGTCTGATATTCTGGATGCAGGATAAATTTCATTTGGTTTAAAAGTCTGAGCTTCTTTATAAGCTGCAATAGCTCCTTTATAATCCTTGGTTGAAAACGCTGCATCTCCTTTTGCAATTGCATTGTTGTATTTTTCCTTAATGCCTTTTTCCCTTTCTATATCAGAAAGAATTTTGTCAATTTTTGCAATCTGATCTTTCGGGTATTGTTCATTAGGTTTAAGCCTAAGTGCATTACTATATGAATTTTTTGAATTTTCGTAATCTGAAGCACTCAAAGCAATATCTCCCAACGCAATTGCTTTTTTATAATCAGCCTCCAATTGTTTAGCTACCTGTTCCTTCGCCAATATGGCATCAATTTCACTTATTTTATTTTTGGGATATAATTCCGAAGGCTTTAAATTTGAAGCGCTTTCATAAGCAGTTTTAGCATTAAGATAATCTTTTTCAGCAAACGAGGCATCTCCTCTTAAAATGGCAGCCTTATAATTTTCTTCTTTTTGGCGGTCGGCCAATTCTTTAGCAACAATATCGTCTATTTCTGCAATCCTGTCTTTTGGGTATTGTTCACCAGGGCTTAAAGAAACTGCTTCATAATATAATGCTTTGGCTTCAGCATAAGTTTTAGCTCCAAAAGCCTTATCAGCTTTTGCAATTACAGCCTTGTATTTTTCAGCTCTTTCTTTTTCTTCTTTTTCTTTTTCGGCCATTTCAGCCAGTAACCTGTTTATTTCCGCTATTTTAGTTTTAGGATAATCTTCATTTGGTTTAATACCCAATGCATTATTGTATTCGGTTTTAGCATTCTGATATTCTAAAGAGCCAAATGCAGCATCAGCTTTTGCAATAGCCGCATTATATCGGTCATTTATTTCTTTTTCCTTTTGTACATTAGCTATCAGCTTTTCTAATTCTGCAAGTTTATCTTTAGGATATTGCTCATTTGGTTTTAACTTCAAGGCATCCATATATGCAGATCTAGAATTCTCATAATCCTTTGCAATCATTGACGCATCTCCTTTTGATATAGCAGCCTGATAATCCTGTTCCAGCTTTAAAGCGGCAGCATCCTTAGCAAGCAAAGCATCAATTTCAGCAATTTTATCCTTAGGATATTGCTCGTTAGGTTTTAAACCGGAAGCTTCGGAATAATTACCTTTTGCAGCCATATATGACTTAGCTGCTAATGCAGCATCTCCTTTTGCTATGGCAGCCGCATACTTTTCATTCAGTTCTTTTTCTGCAGCTAAATCGCGAAGTGTCTTTTCGATTTCCGCAAGTTTGTCTTTAGGATATTGTTCCGAAGGTTTGAACCCTAAAGCATCACTATATCCGGTTTTTGCAGCAGCATAATCTTTAGATGCTAATGCAGCATCACCCTTGGCAATTGCAGCTTTATATCTCTCATCCAGTTCTTTGGCACTCATTTCAGCTGCAAGCAATTTGTCAATTTCTGCTATTTTATCAACAGGATATTTTTCTGAAGGTTTTATTCCCAAAGCTTCGTTGTATGCTGCCTTGGCATTCGAATAATCTTTTGTACCAAAAGCCCCATCTGCTTTTGCAATAGCTGCCTTGTAGCGCTCTTCCAATTGTTTTTCAGCCAATTCTTTAGCCATCAGCGCCTCTAGTTCTGCCAACTTATCTTTAGGATATTGTTCGTTAGGTTTTAAACCCAACGCATCTGTATAACCTGTTTTAGCACTTGAATAATCTTTAGCAGCAAGTGCCTTATCTCCTTTCGCAATAGCAGCCTTGTAATTCTCTTCCAATTGCTTTTCCCCAAGTTGTTTTGCAAAAATGGCATCTATTTCAGCAATTTTATCTTTTGGATATTTTTCATTTGGTTTCAGTGCTAAAGCATCATTATAAGTAGTTTTTGCATCAGCATATTTTTTACTTCCAAATGAGTTATCGGCTTTAGCAATAAGTGCGTTGTACTTTTCAGTTAAAGCTTTATCAGCTGCCAGGTCAGCAAGAATTTTATCAATAGCAGCAAGCTTAACTTTTGGATAGGTTTCTGCCGGCTTTAATCCTAAGGCTTCATTATAAGCATCTTTTGCTGCCGAATAATCCTGTTTTCCAAACGCTGCATCCGCTTTATCAATAGCAGCATTGTACTTATCGTTTAGTTCTTTGGCGCTCATTTCAGCAGCTAATAGCCTATCTATCTCTGCCAGTTTATCTTTCGGATATTTTTCGTTTGGTTTTAATCCCAATGCTTCATTATAGGCAGACTTAGCATTATTATAATCTTTGGAAGAAAGTGCTGCATCCCCTTTTGCAATTGCAGCTTTATAGTTTTCTTCCAGTTGCTTAGCGCTTAATTCATTTGCCAGAATCTTTTCAATTTCTGCAAGTTTATCCTTAGGATATTGTTCGTTAGGTTTAAAAGTCAAAGCCTCGTTATAGGCTGATTTTGCATCAGCATAAGTTTTTGTGGAAAGGGCCTTGTCACCTTTTGCAATGGCCGCATTGTATTTTTCTTCCAGTTGTTTCAGGCTGGCATCTTTATCAATTAAAGCATTTACTTCAGCGAGTTTATCTTTTGGATATTGTTCATTTGGTTTTAAGCCAAGAGCATCTGTATAAGCTGTTTTTGCATCCAGGTATCTTTTTTCAAGGAGTGCATTGTCTGCTTTTTTTATTAGGGCATTGTATTTTTCAGTTAATGCCTTGTCAGCTTTTTCCTTTCCTGCCAAATCAGCAAGAATTTTTTCTATTTCAGCCAATTTATCAGTCGGGTATTTTTCCTTTGGTTTTATGCCTAAAGCTTCAAAATATCCTGCTTTTGCATTTGTATAATCCTTAGCTGTAAATGCAGCATCTCCTTTGTCAATGGCAGCTTTATACTTAGCTTCCAACTCAGCATTTTTGGAAGCATCTCCAAGTAGTTTATCAATTTCAGCTACTTTATCACGAGGATATTTCTCGTTTTGCTTAAGAGCAATAGCTTCATTATAAGCAGATTTTGCGTTTTGATAATCTTTAGAACCAAATGCTGCATCCCCTTTTGCAATAGCAGCTTTGTACTTAGCTTCCAGTTCGGCTGCTCCAGCCAGTGCTGCGAGCTCTTTATCACATTCAGCTATTTTATCTTTCGGATATTGTTCATACTTTTTTATTGCAGAAGCCTCGGTATAAGCTGTTTTAGCATTAGCCCAATCCTGCTTTACCATGGCAGCATTTCCTTTTGCCAATGCATCTCTGTAGCGTTTGTTTTCTTCTTCCAGCTTTTTCATTGCTTCTTCCTGCAATCTTCTTAAGTTGGCTAAGGCATTCTGGATAGATTCAGCATACCCTTCATCGTTCAAAATATCATATTTATTTGGGTCGTAGTATAGCTTTCCAACCGGTTGGCTAACAATGGCATTAATTTGAGAAGCCAGAGAAGGGTCTTTTGGCATTTCAAACAAATCAACTTCAGGATAAAAGGTTTTGCTGAAATTTTTAGCGGTTTCGGCAGAAATACCCAAGGTGGAATACATAATCTTTTTGGTTATGTATCCCGGGCGGGTAAGGGAAATGGTATATTCAGCGTTAGGTTCTAAGTTAAAATTGAATTTGCCGCTTGCGTTGGTTGAAATTTGTTGTATTACTGTTTTACCTTTATACAAAGTAACTACAGCTAATTCTAACTTTTTTTTTCCGTCAGAAACAGAACCGTTAATAGCACATTTAAACTGAGCATTAGCTTTTTGAACGCTAATTACAGAGAGTAATAAAACAATAAGTATGCTTATCCGCTTAATGAAATGCTTGTTAAAACCTTTACAATATGTTATACTTTCTTTCCTCATATCAATTTTTATCATTCCTTTTTTGCTTTTTTTTTTTTAAAGAACGCAAATATCGTAAAAATTAAGAGATTTGTGACCGTTTTTTTTCAATACTAAATGCCTTTTAACTATTATTCGTAAATTCGGGAAAAAAGTTACGTTTTATATTGGAAAATATTAATTAATTTTAAACAATCTCTGAAACGTTAGCTTTGCAGAATTAAAATAAATTATGAATTTAAGTTTTTGGGAAAAAAACAGCTATTTCAACAAAATAGACATTGTAATTATTGGAAGCGGAATCGTTGGTTTAAGTGCTGCTTTATCCCTCAAAAAGAAGAATAAAAGGCTAAATATTATTGTTCTTGAAAGAGGTATGTTACCCATGGGAGCCAGCTCTAAAAATGCTGGTTTTGCTTGCTTTGGAAGCTCTTCAGAATTATTATTGGATTTAAAAAATCATACTGAAGATGAGGTTTTTTCTCTGGTGGAAAAAAGATGGAAAGGATTACTTCAATTGAGAAAAAACCTAGGAGATAAGGCAATTGATTTTCTAAACCTGGGGGGCTATGAAGTTTTTGATTCCAAAACTGAATTTGATCAATGCAATGAAAAGATGGGGTATTTTAATAACCATCTTTACTCCATAATCGGTAAAAAACAGGTTTTTATGAATGCTGATTCTAAAATCAAGAATTTTGGGTTTAAAAAGGTGAAACATCTTATTGTTAATACTTTTGAAAGTCAGATTGATACAGGGAGAATGATGGCCGCACTTATTAATAAGGTTCGGGGTTTGGGAATCGAAATTATGAATGGATTTGAGGTTTTGCAATTTAGTGATGATGGGAAAAAAGTTGAAATAGTTTCTAAAAACGGAATACATATTTCCTGCAAAAAGGTTATTGTAGCCACTAATGGCTTTGCAAAGCAATTATTGCCTAAGTATGCTGTTAATCCTGCCAGGGCCCAGGTATTAATAACAAACCCGATTAAAAATCTGAAAATAAAGGGTACTTTTCATTATGATGAAGGATATTATTATTTCAGAAATATAGGAAACCGCTTGTTGCTTGGCGGGGGCAGAAACCTCGATTTTAAAACAGAAGAAACCATGGAGTTTGGATTAACCCAATTGGTACAAAATAAATTAGAGGATTTATTAAAAACGATGATACTTCCAGGTAAAGATTTTACAATCGATATGAGGTGGAGCGGGATTATGGGAGTTGGTCCTCAAAAGAAAAGTATTGTTCGTTCGGTAAGCGAAAATGTTTTTTGTGCAGTAAGAATGGGAGGAATGGGAGTAGCCATAGGAAGTTTAATAGGTAAAGAAGTGGCCGATTTGGTTGTTGATTAATAATCTCTTTATTATTATTTAGCTTATAATTTACTATTCAGTTTTTTGGAATTATCTATATTCAATGAGGTAATATTCCTTAATTTTTGTTTTCCTGCCAATACCCATCTTACACTCAGGCCCATTGCATGAGGAGGAGAATACATCCCGACAGTAACGTTTTTAGCATGAATATGGTGTAAATCCGGGATGATAATTCCTAATGCTGCACCAAGCATAAAACCAACTGCATCATCTGATGGAAAATGGTCCAAAGATTTGGTCCGTGCATAGGACATTCCAATTGCAGGGATTAAAGCAAGTGTATAAAGGAGATATTTTTTAGCTCCAATTTCCGGATGATAATCAAAATAGACCTTTGCCATAAAAAAGGAAGTAAAGGTAGCAGTGGCAACATGTCCGCTATAAAATGAATTTCTGTTATTTCCACTTTCTCTTTCGTGCATCGGAAATTCGTCATAGTTTGTCATTGGACGGTATCTGTTTTGAAAAGTTGGCCCCAGGGGACTATAGTTGTAAAAAGAAAACACCACCGAATGTCCTTCTGCATACATAAGGGTAAGGTTAAACCAATCTTTTCTTATTTTTTTATCAATTAAAAGAAAGGTGGGAATAAGCACCAAGGGTGCCATACCATAATCGGCAATGTTTTTATATAAATTACGATCAGTGGTGTTTTGATTCAATGCCCATCTGTCGATTTGATTCAGTCTTTTGGGATCAAGGTTTGCTATTTCCGAATTCGAAATAGTATCTTTTGCCATTATCCTTGGTATTGCAAAATAATCTCCGACAAGGCCAACACCAATTACCGATAATTCGAATGCCCTGTTTATATGGTATACTTTGTTTTTGGGGTATAATTCTGTCGAATCAGGTGGATTACAAAATGCATTTTCGAAAATGAATAATGTAATTATTAAAAGGAACAGTTTTTTCATTTTTTAGTTTTTAAAATTTGTTAGTGAATAGTATTTTTGTTTAAAATTTAATTGACATGGCCAGCCCAGTGACTTTATCATGATAAGTTGGAACAAGACATACTTCTTTTCTTCCCCAGCGGTGAATATGCGTAGCATATACCAGGTTAGCTGAAAACATTCCGATTCCTGCACCCACAAACACATCACTTTCCCAATGTTTGTTATTAATCATCCTGTAAGCTCCCACGGTTGCGGCAAGCGCATAGGCTGCTATGCCGTACAAGGGACTTTTATACCTGTATTCACGGTACACAATAGTGGCTGCAACAAAAGCTTCAGCAGTATGTCCTGAAGGGAAAGAATGGAAGTCAGAACTATCAGGCCGTTCCATATTGGTGGCGTATTTTAGGGGAAAAACAATGGCAAGCATTATGGCTTCAGATTTTGCAATCAATAGCAATGTATTAAGTGCGTCATTTTTACATTTTTGTTTTAATAAAAGAAGTACACCAAATTCCACATAAGGAGCTAAAATAAGGTAGTTATCCACTGGCGCTCTGTTATTTCCAAATGTATATTGTATGTCTTTTTTTGCCTGGTAGCTGCTGTATATTCCATTGCCTCGGATGGTGGAAAGACCGTATAAGATTAATGCTGCAGGAATAATCATAGAAGGAAATAACTTTGTTTTGTAACTTTTGTTTTTCACAATAATGGTTACAGAATCAATGGGGGCAGTATTTTTTTTCAGGCTATCATTTTTCACTACTTTAAGACTGTCTTTTGTAACTTTATGCAAACTATCCGAGCTTACTAGATTAAGACTGTCCTTAGTTATTAAATTCAAACTGTCTTTTTTTTCTTGTGCCGAAAGGCTTCCAAACAAAAAAACAGTGACAAGCATAATGATGAATCTATTCATGTTTTACTTTTTTAATATTAATTATACCGTCCTCTCCGTTGCGAATTTTCTAAATAAATAAGTAGAAATACCTTTTGTTCGGTTTTTATAGTATGTGTTAAAGGTGCATTTTCCTGGTTACGATTATTAAAATAAACATACTCTTCTAAACCGATGCTGAGCCTTTTGTACAATTGAATGGTTACTCTTGGCTTTAATATGCTTGTAAAATTTTTTCCAGGTAATCCGACATCGGTCATTTCACTTCCAACAAAAATCCTTACTTTTATCACTTAATTAATCAATCTCTAATTGAAAAATGAAAAAAGCTACCCTCATTACTGCACTGTTATTAGTAGGTGCCACTTATACCAATGCCCAGGTATTTCTGAAAAACAAAACCGGCAAAGCTCAGTCGTTCAAAGAAATGCAAATACAGTTTGATAACTGGGCCCGCAAAACCGATTTGAAACATACCAAACACTGGAAATACTTTAAACGCTGGGAAAACGAAATGGAAATGCACCTGGACGGAAAGGGCAATCCCGGAAATCCTGCCATATATATAGATGCAGCAGTAAAAGCAGCGAATGAAAAAAATGCCAAGCGTTCCGAAAAATTTCTTCGTTCGGCATGGTCGCCAGTAGGGCCTTACACATTGCCCGGAAACCTTACCGGATACATGCAAAACGGAATAGGCCGTATCAATTGCATAGCTTTTCATCCTACTAATCCTTCTACTTATTTTATAGGAGTGGCACAGGGCGGAATGTGGAAAACCACCAACAATGGTTCAAGCTGGACACCTCTGACCGATAACCTGCCAATAGAAAGAATAAGCGACATCTGCATCGACCCTAATAATCCCAACACGATGTACATTTCCGTTTGCGATTTCGAATACATAGATGTGGCGCTAAACCTCGATGCCCGCAAGCGCCATACACATTATGGTTTGGGAGTTTATAAAACCACCGATGGAGGTACCACCTGGAACCCTACAGGACTGACCTTTCAGCTGACCAACGGAGATGCTTCTTTAATAAGAAAAATAATGGTGAACCCCGCCAACAGCAATAATGTGATAGCCTGCGGAGTAAGCGGTATGTACACTTCTACTAACGGAGGCACCACCTGGAACCATCCGCTGGACTCACTGTTCTGGGATTTGCAGCAAGACCCAACCAACCCTTCCACATTATATGCCACCACCGGTTGGTTGCAGTTTCAGAACATCGGCTCCTGCGGCATTTATAAATCATTGGATTTTGGAAACACCTGGACCCTGCTGAACACCGGCATTCCGGCTACCGGCATCATTCAGCGCATCAGAGTGGCAGTAGCACCTTCCGATCATAATTATGTATATGCCATGACAGTGGGCACGGACGAAGGTTCGGCAGGTATATATAAATCTATAGATGCCGGACTTACCTGGAACTTCATTGACCCCGGGGTGAACATGCTGGAAGGCGGAGATGGCTCAGTGGCAGGCGGACAGGGAACTTACGACCTTGGGTTCAGCGTTAATGCCAATGATAAAAACACGGTGTATGTGGGTGGTGTAAACATCTGGTGTTCTACCGATGGTGCACAGTCGTTTAACCCCGTTAGTCATTGGACTTTGCAGTATGGCCCTACTTTACACGGAGACATTCATTTTATAGAAACACAACCCGCTACCGGAAGCATATTTGTATGCAGCGATGGCGGACTTTACCGCACCAATTCTATTACACCACAAACCTGGAACGATGCCAATAACGGCTCACCATGGCCTACCCAATGGACCACCATCAGTGACGGGATGAACATTACTTCCTTTTATCGTTTATCCAGTTCGCGAAATTTCACCGACCGACTGGCGGCAGGAGCACAGGACAATGCTACTTTTTATTACGATGGAACTGCCTGGAATACCATATTTGGCGGAGATGGAATGGATAACTATTGCGACCCGGTAAACGATAATGTGGTGATAGGTTCGGCCCAGTATGGTAACTTTTTTGTTTCCAATGATGGCGGATTTTCTGACATCGGGGCCAATGTAAATGTAAACTTTGAGGCAGGTGAGTGGGTATCGCCCATTATTGCTGACTATAATAATCCCGGAACCTTGTATGCCGGATTTACCAATGTTGCCAAATCAACAGATGGAGGGTTTAACTGGTTTCCGCTGAATCCATTGCCGACTAATGCTATTCACGACAATGAAATTTCTGCTCTGGCTGTTGGTTATAATAATACCAATGTGCTGTACGCAGCGCGAAGAATACGGTTTGAGTACAATACACCTTCTTCCATCGATGTTTCACAAAACGGGGGCAACAGCTGGACCGACATTACAGCTGGCCTTCCGGATACATTATACATTACAGGAATAGATGTAAGTCAAACCAATGCCAGCGTAGCATTTGTATCTCTGGCCGGTTTCAGCAGCGGAAACAAAGTATTTAAAACCATCAATGCCGGTGCCACCTGGATCAATATTTCTTACAACCTGCCAAACATTCCTGTTAATTGTATCAAGACAGTGCCCGTAGCAGGAGACTTAATGATTGCAACCGACCTTGGTGTATATGTATTGGATGCCGCCAATAATACCTGGGTAAGCCAAAGCACAGGTTTACCAAATGTTATCATTTCGGATATTGAGTTTAATCCGGTTCTGGATAAAATATATATTTCTACTTTCGGAAGAGGCATCTGGGAAAACACCTTGTCCTCCTTGGTAACCAGTGTTGCAAAACCAACCGCCACCGAAATAGGAGTGGAGCTATATCCTTCTCCTAACGATGGAAACTTTACGCTTCATCTTACCGATTCCAATTCAAAAGATGAATTATTGAGCCTTGAAATTGTTGACATTATGGGCAGAACAGCCTTTACTGCTAACCTTACCGGACAAACCACTTATCAGGAAAAATTAAATCTTTCTCCGGGAATGTATTTTGCAAAAATAAAAAGCAAAAAGCTGAATGGAGTGAAGAGTTTTATTGTGAAGTAAAAGAAGACAGATGGAGGATGTTTGATGTTGGATATTTGATGACGAAATATGTATAAAAAAAGCCTTGCAGTATGCAGGGCTTTTTTTTTGTGCGCAGCAATTCCCCTCTAGAGAGGGGTTAGGGGTGTGTTTAATTTATTGCGATTCGCCATGGCGAAGAAGCAATCAGTTTAAAAGAAGTGCAGAGATTCCTTCGTTCCTCGCAATGACGAACTTAATTTGCACATCCAATATCTAACATCCAACATCCAACATCTAACATCCAATATCCGACCTTTCAAAACTTCTGATCATATAATTCAATTGCTTTCCGCTTGTATTTCATTCTTCGGTATTTAAAAACACCTGAAGCCACAGGGCAGGCAACAGCTAAAACTAAACACGTTCCGGCTATTGCATTCAATTTTTTATTTTCTGCTTCATGGGAAGGTGGCACATACTGCAGATACATGGCACCTGGAGATGGTGGAGCATTATTTTGCTTAATTTTATTCAGGCATCCCCATGTTGCTATGACTAATGGAATAGCCAAAAATCCTATCAATTGTGAATTATGCGAACGATTTGAAATACGTGCAAGTCTCATTACCTCTTTATCTCCCGAAGCACTTAAAACGTTCATCATTTTCAATTCTCCGATAGTTTCACCTCGGTAGAGGTATGAATTTTCGCCAAAATAATATATTTTATTATCTTTTTTTACTAAACTATCCTGAGCATTTGCAATAGTAGAAAACAAAGGAAATGAACCAAGCAGAATTAAAAACAGCTTCATGTTTTATTTTTATTTAGTCGATATTCATCAGGCATTTTTTAGTTGCATCGTCATTGCGAGGCACGAAGCAATCTGTTTAAAAGAAGTGCAGAGATTGCTTCGTTCCTCGCAATGACGAACTCACTACTCATCAGTCATCGGACATCCGTCATCCAACATCCGTCATCGGACACTTCACAGTTTCTCCATCAACACCTTATACAATTTCGCCATTGCATCAATATCTGTTTTATACACCTTTTCATCAGGAGTATGCACAAAGTCTTCGGGTGCACCAATGAAACACCAGTCCCAAGGAGCTTCCGCCATTTGCAGTTCCTTGGCATCGCTTCCTCCGGTTCCTTCCACTTCCAGTTGATAAGGTACTTTCGATTTTTTAGCAATAGCAATTATTTTATCCACATACGATTTGCGGGGAACCAAACTGTCACGCAATGAAATAACCACCCCTTTGCCATGAGGCACACCGGGTGTAACCCAGGTAATATCAGAAATGATGGCTTGTTTTACTTTGAATTTTTCATAAATAAACTTCTGAAGATAGGATACACTTCCGCCACCATGTTCTTCCCAACACGAAAAAACAAGTATCCCATCCTTTAATGTTTCAGCTACTTTCAGGGCATTCCAAACGCCAAGGCGGTTGTCCATATAGCAGCACTGTACATACTCTTTCGTTTCGCGCCAATCGGGTTTAAAAGTAAGTTCAGTACCTCTTACCAGTTCGCGTTTGTATTTATAAGTAATGTTGTTTTCCTTATCCACAGAAAGGGTACATTCTATTTTTCCTTTTTCATCCTTGCCCACCAGTTCAAAACCATCTACCGTTCTCGGCCCACCGATTTTTACCAGTTCTTTGCCATACCGCACCGTAAACCCGATACTGTCAATATGAGCAAACACAGCAGTTCTTGGTTTCCCGAAAACCAATACTATACAATCCTGGAAACCATCACCTGAATAAACGGTTGGTTTATGTTTCCATTTCTTTTTGTTCTTATCAATGTAGTTCAACAGGAATTTAGTCATTGGTGCTTCATTGCCCGATGGAGCATGAATGGCGCACATTTCTTTTAATAGTTTCATAGTTGCGGATAACGGATTATTACGAATTTACTAATTATATTTATACTTATTACTCAATACTCTCTACTCATTACTCATTACTCACTCCTCAATACTCTCTTCTCAATGCTCATTACTCACTACTAACTATTAACTATTAACTATTCACTATTAACTATTCACTTCTTTTTCAATTCAAGATTACTCATTTTATTAAACATCTCCTGCACTTTTGATGAATTATTTTTTCGAACTTCAAAAACAAGTGAACAGGTCAGTTCAAAGTTTTGCGATTTTATTTCCAGGTGTTCATCCTTTATAATTTTCATCACATCATTCATCTGCAGGTAATCAAACTGCAGTTCGAAACGCTCCGTTACTATTTTTTCTATAATTATGGAATTGGTAAGAGCTTCAGCAGCAGCTAGTTTATACGCATTAATTAAACCACTTACCCCGAGCAATGTTCCACCGAAATAACGAACCACTACAATTAATATATCGGTCACATCCTTGCTTTGCAGTTGCCCCAGTATAGGTTTTCCGGCAGTGCCGGATGGTTCACCATCATCATTGGCCCTGTATACTAACTTTTCGGCACCCAGCCGGTAAGCATAACAATGGTGTCTTGCACTATGATGTTCCTTTCTTAAATCGGCCTGGTGTTTTTTTATTTCTTCCTCAGTAGAAACAGGGAAAGCATAGGCAATAAATTTACTGCCCTTGTCTTTATACAAACCCTGGCTGGGTTTGGAAATGGTTAAATAGGTATCCTCTGCACTCATGGCTGCAAAACTACTAATTTGCCAAAACGAATGGAAAAACTTTTTGTTTTCCAATGGATTGTGTTAAAAGATTATTGAAAAAATATTTGTTTTTATTTAATAGTTAATTTACTTTAGCTGAAAATTTAATAACATAACCAATGTTACCTACTTTCATAGACATAGAACCAACAACACAAAAATTAGTTTTGGAATCGAAACTAAAAAGTGTAAATGCTGTAGACGAACTCATTTCAGGGATACGTGAGGTCTACTTCATTTCAGACGATTATTGCAACGATATATGGGTGGTGCTGAACGAAGCAGTATCCAATGCAATAAAACATGGAAACAAATTCGACTCTTCCAAAAAAGTACGGCTTTCCATGGAAATTAAAGACGAACGCTTTCTTTGCTTTTCTGTAAAAGATGAAGGAAGAGGTTTTAATCCCGAATTAGTTCCTGACCCTACCAGTCCTGCGAGAATTTATGAACCAAACGGGAGAGGAATATTCCTGATGAGAAAATTATCTCACGAGGTAAATTTTTCGGATAATGGTCGTATGGTAGAAATGGTTTTTGATTTGTACAGAGAGTAGTACAGCCACAATTTAATTAATTCACCTTATTATTTTCAAACCAGAGCAGTCTGTCACCACTGCTGTTTTCAGTACGCACAGGTTGCTCATTCATTACAGGGGCTTTCACACCTTTTCCTGCTTTTTTAATAGCAACAAATACCCTCGCTTCATCCCAAGAGTCCGCCTTAATAAAACTGGTTAACAATTGTTCACCTCCTTCTACTAATAAAGAAAGAATATTTCTTTTGTAAAGTTCATTCATGAGTTGTGGTACCACCGGTGCTTCAAAATCAATTTTTACAAACTCCAGGTTGTTTTCTGAAACAGCATCAGCAGCGGTAAACACAAGGGTAGGGGTAGACTGGTCGAATAAATTATTTTTTTTAGGAATACGTAACCATTTATCTATTGTTATTCGCAAAGGGTTTTTGCCTTCCACATCTCTAACTGTCAGTTGCGGGTTATCCAGCAGGGCGGTATTGGTCCCTACCATAATCGCCTGTTCCTGACTTCGCCATTGGTGAACTAATTTTTTTGATGCAGCATTACTCACCTGCAAGGCCTTTTGGGTATTGTTTTCTGTCCGGTCAGCATCTATAAAACCATCCATGGTTTCAGCCCATTTCAGGATAACGTATGGTCGTTTCTTTTCGTGAAAAGTAAAAAAGCGAATGTTTAACTTTTTACATTCAGCTTCCAGAATCCCCGTTTCTACTTTAATTCCTGCTTTCTTTAGTTTTTCTATTCCCTTTCCGGAAACCAATGAATTGGAATCCACACTGCCAATCACCACATGTGGAATTTTATTTTCAACTATTAAATCAGCACAGGGAGGAGTTTTGCCAAAGTGAGCACATGGTTCAAGGTTAACATACAATGTTGCTTTTTTTAATAATTCCTTGTCTGTCACCTTGGCAATTGCATTTACTTCTGCATGGGCTTTTCCATATTCCTGGTGATGCCCTTCGGCAATAATTTTATCATCCACCACTATCACACAGCCTACCATGGGATTGGGAGATACATTTCCCAAACCTTTTAATGCCAGTTCAAGGCAGCGATTCATAAATAATTCGTGGTTGTTCATTTTCTAAGTGGGTGTAAAGTTAACTATTCTTACTTTTGCAACTTATGAAAATTGCTTCCAATAAAATAGCGGATATTATTCGTTATTTCAGAAACGAACTAAGTGCCGGTTATGAAAAAGAGGAACTGGATACCATAATGGCCTGGTGTTTCGAGGAGTTTGCAGGTATTAAAAAACATGAACTGAATATTCAGACAGAAAGAACAGTAAGCGAATCGCAATTGCTTAAATTTAATTTTGCAGTAAAAGATTTAAAGCAACACAAACCCATTCAGTATATTTTAGGTAAGGCAGATTTTTACGGAATGCAGTTCTTTGTTAATTCAAATGTACTAATTCCCCGCCCGGAAACGGAAGAATTGGTTGATTTGATAATAAAAGAATTTCAAATTCCAAATTCCAAAATTCAGAATCAATCGGTTAATATACTTGATATTGGAACCGGCAGCGGATGTATTGCCATTGCTTTAAAAAAACACATTCCATCAGCTAAAGTAGTTGCTTTAGATATTTCGGAAGAAGCATTAAAGGTAGCCGGACAAAATGCCTTATTAAACAATGTGCAGATCAATTTTCTTCAGGACAATATTCTTCATCCGTCATCCGTCATCGGACATAACTCCTTCGACATAATTGTCAGTAACCCACCTTACGTTTGTATTTCTGAAAAAGATGAGATGCAAAAAAATGTATTGGATTATGAACCGCATTTGGCATTATTTGTGGAAGACAGCAACCCCTTATTGTTTTATAATGCCATAGCTGATTTTGCTTTAACACATCTTAATAGAAACGGGAGATTATATTTTGAAATTAACGGGATGTATGGAGAGGAGACGAAGCAGTTGATGGTAGAAAAAGGATTTAAAAATATTGAACTGAAAAAAGACTTAAATAATAAAAATCGTATCTTGCGAGGTGAGATTTAAGCTGTTTATACTATGACCGGAAAATATTTAATTACACTTTTGATGATAGGATTTTTATCCTTTCATTCCAATGCGCAGGTTGGTTTTAATGTGGATGTGTTACCTTCCAACATTGGAGGTAAGGCTGAGTTTAAAAGGGTTTTTGACCAGGAATTAATGTATCCTGAAAAGGAATTAAAAGACAAAGTAGGAGGTAAGGTGGTGTTTGAATTCATTGTTAAAAAGGACAGTTCTGTTTCGGATGTTAAGATATTACAGAATGCTACCCCTGAACTGGAAGCAGAGGCAAGAAGATTATTTAATTTATTTCAATGGGTTCCTGCTATGAAAGCCGGACAGTTTGTGGGTACTTATTGTAATGCCACCTTCGAATTTAATCCAGATAAATATGCTAAAATTTGTAAAGAAAGAGGATTTAAAAAAATAGAATACCTGCCAAATGCAACGGTGGATAGTTCCGGAAAAATCTACAAGACTCCCGAACAATACCCCATGTATCCGAAAGGGAATTACGCTTTGCAGGATTTTATCAAAGCAAACCTGGAGTATCCCCGCCAGGCTCAGTTAGCTAATATACAAGGTACGGTGGTTCTTCGATTTGTAGTGGAACCCAGCGGACTGGTTACCAATATAGGTGTCAGCAAATCAGTTGGTGGTGGCTGCGACCAGGAAGCTGTCCGTATTCTTGAAATGATAAAATGGTATCCGGGAAAGATGAATGAAAAACTGGCCAGAATAGAAATGACCATGCCATTTTATTTTATTCTGAACGAGGATTTTAAAGATAACAGTGCCGGAGAACAGAAATAATTTGAAGATGTGCTTGTTTGAAAATGCGCAAATTATATGAGTGAATTAATAAAGGTAGAAATAGAAAAACTTTCAAAAGAAATAGAAGAGCATAATTACAATTATTATGTGCTTTCCAATCCCACCATCAGCGATTTTGAATTTGATAAACTCCTTGAAGAGTTAATTAAACTTGAAAAAGAACATCCCGAATATTTAAAACCTGATTCACCTTCGCAACGGGTCGGTGGCCAAATTACTAAAGAGTTTAAAAGTGTGAAACATAAGTATCCAATGCTTTCATTGGGCAATACGTATAATGAAGAAGACCTTAGGGATTTTGATGAACGCATTCGCAAGTCCGGCATTAGTAATTATGAATATGTTTGCGAACTAAAGTATGATGGAGTTTCCATTTCGCTTACTTATGTTGATGGAATATTATCGCAGGCTGTAACAAGAGGTGATGGAGAAAAAGGAGATGATATTACTGCTAATGTTAAAACTATAAACAGCATTCCCTTAAACTTACGAGGAAATGATTTTCCTGCTGAATTCGAAATTCGAGGGGAGATATTTATGCCAAAGAAAGAATTTTTAAGAATCAATGAAGATATCCGCAAACAATTGATTGAAGAAGGGTATAACGAAGAAGAGATTTATGAAAAACAATTAAAGAATCCCCGCAATGCTACTTCAGGAACATTAAAACAACAGGATTCGAAAGCAGTGGCAGAACGAAAATTAGACTGTTATTTATATTCTGTGCTTGGAGAAAACCTTCCTTTCAAATCTCATTATGAAAGCCTGGAAGCAGCCAAAAGCTGGGGATTTAAAGTTTCAGGAGAAATGGAAAAGTTTGCATCATTGGATGGTGTAATAAAGTACCTGGAAAAGTGGGACACCAAACGCCATTCTTTAAATGTGGAAACAGATGGAGTAGTAATTAAAGTAAATTCATACGAACATCAGCGTTTTCTAGGCTTCACAGCCAAGTCACCACGATGGGCAATAGCATATAAATTTAAAGCTACCCAGGTCTCTACACTCCTGGAAAGCATATCTTACCAGGTGGGCAGGACTGGTGCCATTACTCCGGTTGCTAATTTAAAACCTGTATTACTTGCAGGGACAACTGTTAAAAGAGCCTCGTTGCATAATGCCGACATTATTGAAAAACTGGATGTAAGGATTGGTGATACGGTATTTGTAGAAAAAGGCGGTGAAATTATTCCTAAGATTATAGGAGTAGATTTAAACAAAAGGGCTGGTTCGGGGACAAATTTATTTGAAGAAGAAACAGGTCCGACAAAATACATTACTCATTGCCCTGAATGCGGAACAGAACTGGTTCGAAGTGAAGGAGAAGCAAATCATTATTGTCCCAACGAGTTGGGGTGCCCGCCACAGGTGAAAGGAAAGATTGAACATTTTGTTTCGCGCAAGGCAATGGATATTGACAGCCTTGGAAGTGAAACCATTGCTCAGCTTTACGATGCAGGGTTGATAAAAACCATTGCGGATATTTATGAATTAAAAAAAGAAGACCTGCTGAAGATAGAGCGGATGGCTGAAAAGAGTGCGAATAATTTGCTCGAAGGAATAGAAGCATCTAAAAAAGTTCCTTTCGAAAGAGTTATGTTTGCAATTGGAATTCGGCATATAGGGGAAACTACTGCTAAAAAACTGGCTTATTATTTCAAAAACATAGATTCAATAATAAATGCTACTTTGGAGCAGTTGCTGGAGGTAGGGGATATTGGAGAAAAGACGGCTCAAACAATTATTGCTTATTTTGCAGATGAAAAATCGGTGGAGATAATCAATAAGTTGAAAGTGCAGGGGCTTCAGTTCGAGCTGTCTGGTGAGCAATTGGCCAACAAGTCTGAGAAGTTGAAGGATTTGACATTTGTTGTTTCCGGTGTGTTTACCAAATTTAACAGGGATGATTTGAAGAAAACCATTGAGCAGAATGGTGGTAAAAATGTAGGTTCCATTTCCGGCAAAACTTCTTATGTTATTGCCGGAGAAAACATGGGACCTGAGAAATTAAAGAAAGCAGAAAAACTTGGAGTTAAGATTATTTCGGAAGACGATTTTATAAAAATGATTGAATGAGCCTAATAAGTAAAATAAAAAATTTTGTTGCGGGTTATACCTTAAAGCAAGAATTGCAAACTTTCAAACGAGAAAGAAAGGAAAATAAATTCAGTTTCGATTCCTCTAAAACAGTTGGTATTTTATTCGATGCTACCAATGCAGAAGATTATGAAATTGTAAAACGATATGTTCTTTATTTGCGGGAATTTCGCAAAAAGGTAAATGTGATTGGATTTTTTAATCTTAAACAAATGCCACCTATGACTTATTCAAAACTGGAGTATGATTTTTTTTCTCAGAAAGAATTGAACTGGATGGGAAAACCTTCAGGGGTGGTGGTTCAGAATTTTATCAGAGAAGAATATGATTTACTCATTGATTTGAATGTGCATGACCATTTTCCGTTGCGATACATGGCAGCCTTATCAAAAGCAAAGTTTAAAGTCGGTAAATACAGCGAAAGGGATACTGATATGTACGACATGATGATAGATGCAGATAATACAAAAACGGTTAAGTATTTCCTCCGGCAGGTAGATATTTACATCACTATGATGAATAAAGCCGAACCGAATCTTAATTAAACATTTTTTAAACAGACATTTTTGATAACTAACAAAATCCTCTATCAAAGGAGGTAAGTATGGGCTTATGAATTTTATTTTATTTGACGACTCTACCCGAATTAACCTTTTGCCGTTAACCTATACACGACCTGTGGCAGACATCAGGATGGGAATATTAACTATTCGGGAGAAGTGGGAGAGAATGCTGAAAGCAAAAACTTCTTCCCTTACAGAATCCTATTTATCAGAAAAATTCCCTTTGGAATTTGCCATTGATACAGATAATGTTTGGATCAATGGTTCTTTTTGTCCAAACAACCTGTTGCTGGTTGAAATTAAATCGCTGGAACCAGGGCAGGCCTTGCTTTCCATGAATGCTGTTATTGCAGTTAATTCAGGAGGTGATAAAAAAATGGATTTTAATTCGCTGGAAGGATATAAGAAATTTGAATCTCATGCCAAGGCCGTCCAGGTTAAAAACAGTTGGGATATATTTTCCAAAAATGGAGAAGCGCTAAAATCTGATTTTGATTTGATTACTTCAGGCAGAAAATCATTGGCATTAAGTTCTACTAATAAAATAATGGGAGTAGAGAACATTTTTGTAGAAGAAGGCGCAAAAGTGGAATGTGCCATATTAAATGCTACCACCGGTCCAATCTATATTGGTATAGATGCTGAAATAATGGAAGGGTCCATAGTTCGCGGCCCTTTTGCTTTATGCGACCATTCTGCTTTAAAATTAGGTACTAAAATATATGGACCTACTACAGTGGGTCCACATAGTAAAGTAGGAGGGGAGGTAAATAATTCGATTATTTTTGGGTACTCCAACAAAGCACATGATGGTTTTTTAGGGAACTCTGTAATCGGGGAGTGGTGCAATATTGGTGCGGACAGCAATAATTCCAATTTGAAGAATAACTATGCAGAGGTAAAATTATGGAATTACGAAAGGGAAAGGTTTACCTTAACAGGGTTAACATTTTGTGGTTTGATAATGGCCGACCATAGCAAATGCGGTATCAATACCATGTTTAATACAGGTACAGTGGTGGGAGTAAATGCCAATATCTTTGGAGCAGGCTTTCCCCGCAATTTCATTCCTGACTTTTCGTGGGGAGGGGCTGCAGGTTTTACCACCTACAAAACCAAGGATGCTTTTGAAGTGGCGACAAGGGTTTACGAACGAAGAGGAATGATTTTTAATGAAACCGAACAGAATATTTTGACTCACATTTTTGAACTCACAGAAAAATACAGAAAATAGATGCTTACATTTTCCTTTACAGAAATAATTGGTTATTCTGCATCTTTAGGGGTATTGATATCCTTCCTGATGCATGACATAAAAAAGTTGCGTATCATTAATACAATTGGTTGTTTTTTGTTTGTGTTTTACGGAATCCTATTGAATTTTTCAATCCCTATAATACTTACCAATACCGTAATTATTGTTATTAATATCTATTATTTAATAAAGCCAAGGAGCAATTATAAATAATGACATAATGTCCTGAAAATCTATTGGCATACCTATTGGAAACAAATGGCAACTAATTTACAAAACGATTTTAACTCACTCAATATATGACTGACAATTTTGACTTAAATAGCCTGATACCAATGCTTAGCGACAGTGCAATGGATGAGGATACCGAGTTTATTCCCTTGCTTTCTTCGGAAGATGAGGACCAGATGAACAATGAAAAGGTGCCTGATGAACTGTCAATTTTACCTTTGCGCAACACTGTTTTGTTTCCGGGAGTTGTTATTCCTATTACCGTTGGACGTGATAAATCCATTAAGCTGGTAAAAGAGGCTTACAAAGGGGATAAAATAATTGGGGTGGTTTCGCAGAAAAATGATGCGATAGAAGACCCTACATTTGAAGACCTTAATAAAATGGGTACCGTTGCCCAGATTATTAAAATGCTGCGAATGCCCGATGGAAATACAACTGTAATTATTCAGGGTAAAAAGCGATTTGAATTAAAGGAAGAGAAACAAACCGAGCCTTATATTAAAGCAAGCATTACTGCCATTTCTGAAAGCCGTCCTGAAAAAGACGATAAGGAATTTGTGGCGTTGGTTTCTTCTTTAAAAGACCTTGCATTGCAGATTGTGAAGCACAGTCCCCAGATACCAAGTGAGGCAGGTTTTGCTTTAAAAAACATCGAAAGCCCTTCTTTTCTTGTCAATTTTATCTCTTCCAACATGAATGCACCTGTTGCCGAAAAGCAAAAGATGCTGGAAGTGGTTGATTTAAAAGAGCGTGCTACATTGGTGCTTTCTAATCTGACCAAAGAACTGCAGATGCTGGAATTAAAAAACCAGATACAGTCGAAAGTAAAGGTAGACCTAGATAAACAGCAACGTGATTATTTTCTTCATCAACAAATGAAAACCATCCAGGAAGAACTGGGCGAAAACAGTCCAACCCAGGATGTTCAGGAGATGAGGGAAAAGGCGAAAAATAAGAAATGGTCGAAGGAAGTAAGTGAAGTGGTGAACAAACAACTGGGTAAACTGGAACGTATGAACCCGAATGCCATGGAATATTCCATTCAGACCAATTACCTGGAAGTATTGCTGGACTTGCCGTGGGGAGAAATGACCAAGGATAATTTTGATTTGAAGCGTGCTGATAAGGTACTTAATAAAGATCATTTTGGTATGGAAAAGGTGAAGGAACGTATCCTTGAACACCTGGCTGTATTGAAGCTCAAAGGGAATATGAAATCTCCTATACTTTGTTTGTATGGCCCTCCGGGAGTTGGTAAAACATCATTGGGGAAAAGTATTGCCGAAAGTTTGGGCAGAAAATATATCCGAATGAGTTTGGGTGGTTTAAAAGATGAAGCGGAGATTCGTGGTCACCGTAAAACATATATTGGTGCAATGCCCGGCCGTATTTTGCAAAGCATTAAAAAAGCAGGTTCCTCTAATCCTGTTTTTATTCTTGATGAAATTGATAAAGTAGGAAACGATTTTCATGGAGATCCTTCTTCTGCATTACTGGAGGTACTGGATCCGGAACAAAACAATACTTTTTATGATAATTATGTGGAGCTGGATTATGATTTATCAAACGTCATGTTTATAGCTACTGCTAATAGTTTAAGTTCTATTCAACCTGCATTGCGCGACAGGATGGAAGTAATAGAAATTACCGGCTATACCATCGAGGAAAAAATGGAAATAGCCAAACGTCATCTTATTCCGAAACAGCTGGAAGAACAAGGTTTAAAGAAAGAGCAGATTGCTCTCGATAAAACAATTGTTGAATACCTTATTGAAAATTATACAAGAGAAAGTGGTGTTAGAGGGTTGGAAAAAGTAATTGCGAAAGTGGTGCGAAATGCAGCCAAATCAATTGCTATGGAGCAAAAGTATAATATCAAAGTAGAGTTGAAAGATTTGGTAAAAATACTGGGACCAGCGCATGCTAAAGACCGCTATCAGGGCAATGATGTTGCAGGAGTGGTGACAGGTTTAGCCTGGACTTCTGTTGGTGGTGATATTTTATTTATTGAAACAAGTATTACCCGTGGTAATGGCAAGCTTACTTTAACTGGGAACCTGGGAGAAGTGATGAAGGAGTCTGCTGTAATTGCGTTGGAATATTTAAAATCACATAGCGCCATTATTGGTTTAAAACCGGAGGTTTTTGATAAGTGGAATGTGCATATTCACGTTCCAGAAGGAGCTACTCCTAAAGATGGCCCTTCTGCCGGTATTACTATGCTTACTGCTATAGCATCTGCATTTACTCAGCGAAAAGTAAAACCTCATCTGGCCATGACAGGTGAAATAACATTACGTGGGCGTGTGCTTGCGGTGGGTGGTATTAAAGAAAAAATACTGGCTGCCAAACGTGCAGGAATCAAGGAAATAATTTTATGTGTGGACAATAAAAAAGACATTGAAGACATCAAAAAAGATTATATCAAGGATTTGAAATTCCATTATGTAGAACAGATGATTGATGTAGTGAAATTGGCTTTGTTAAAGGAAAAGGTTTCTAATCCTATTGATTTAAGCATCGTAGAAGAAAAGAAATAAACGAAGTAAGTTTTTCAGAAATAAAAAACACCCCTGATTTAAAAATGAGGGGTGTTTTTAGTTAAATCAATTTATCAAACCTATCTTACTACAATTATTCTTTTAATCGTTTTCCATTCATCTGTTTGAACAGAGCAATAATAAATACCATCGGGTAATTTTGAAATATCTAAAGTAACTTCATCATTAAATGATTTTTTATTATTAATAATTTCCTGCCCTAAACTATTATACAATTTGATATCAAGAGTTTCATCAATTTTTAAGCTTTTTATTACGAGGTAATCAGAAGCAGGATTAGGGAAAAATTCAATTTCTGTTCCTCCGATTATTAAAACACCAGTTGAAACAACATTATATGGCATAAAGGAATATGCAAACCACTGATATCCTTTTAAATTAATAAACTGTTTCCAACTACCTGTTTCGTTAGAAAGGGCTGTTTGTAAATCAGAAAAGGGAGTGAGTACATTATGAGTAAGGAGCCAAGGTCCCATAAAAGAGGGTTCCGCAGAAAATATAGGGATTACATCTGTTAAACTATTTCTGGCTGCTATTAATTGCAATCTTGGTTGTATGTAACTGTATAACCCTGAATAATTGCTGATATAATCATGCAATAAAATACGGTCAACTGTATTGGCAATGGTTATGGCTTGTCCTTGGTTAAACCATCCCACGTAAGCCTCACTGATGGCACCTCCAATGGAGGCAACTGAATCAACCTGATGAATGAGAGTTTTATAAAAGTGGAAAGCTCCTGCCGTATCGCAGGTATAACCTCCAGGTTGAAGATAGGTGGTGCAATAATAATTACCGGAAGAAACAGTTGTAGTATTCCAGAATTCAAATTCTATATTATAGACTTCAAATTTCTGAAGAGGATTGGTATGCTGTTGGTTATAAATTCGGATAACATTATTAAAGAAATAGAAATTTTCGCCAATGGCTCCAACCTGTGAAATTCCAAAATTTTGTTTTGCCCGCTGAATAAAGTTGGCAAGCACTGTGCAAGTAGAAGAATTAGTAAGGTTATAAGTCACATGAATTGGCCATAAATCATATAAAGCGAGGTAATTAAAGCCATTGTATTGGGCATAATTTAAGAGGCTGTCTTCTGAAATAGTATTACCAAGTATATTATTAAAACCATTTACATATAGTCCTTTTACGGTTTGGGATTTTAATTGTAAAAACCCCAAAAGGAAGAGTAAGATTAAATATATTCTTTTCATAAAACCTAATGCAACTGCCTGATAAGCATTCCCGGATAATAATCACTACCACCACTAAACGTTGTTCTGTCAATTACAGGTTTTACTGTTGCCGATGAATCTGTTTTAACGGTTTCGCCTGCCACAAAACGATTGTCCCACAATAAATGCTTGTCAACAGTAATTTTACCTTTCTGCTTATAGGTTGTTAACCCTGTTTTAGGGTCAAGGGTTTGCTCGAGCACTTCAAATCGCTCTCCACCTTCCAGTCCCTCTTTCATTCCAATTTTTGCAGTTATGGGGTTGCCTGTATAAAGTGGAACTTTGGTTTTAAATACTTCGAATTTTTTCTGAAGGCGGTACAATACATTGTCCAGGTTTCGCACAGTTGCTATTTCAACCAATTGGTCTTCTGTTCTTGTTTCCTTTGCAGAAAAGGTAACAAGACTTGCTGCACGTTCATCTCCAATATACTCAAGCTCAAAAATATTAGATTTGTCAAAAGCAGCTTTTTTCAGGGAGTCCGGTTTTGATTTATCTATCCATAAGTCGTTATAAAAAACAGCGGCTATGGAATCATTCCATTTTAACTGATACAGATAAGAATAGGTCCATACCGAGTAACCTTCCTTTGCTCTCTCATAGGTTTCATCAGCCATTTGCATTGTTTTTCTTAAAGTCGAAGTATCTGAAATGTAAGATTTGGCTAAATTTTTGGCAACATCTCTGGCAGCAGCAGCAGCTATTTCGTTACTTACAAAGGTAAGTCTCGAAAAGACAACAAAGGTGTTGTGAATTAGTTCTTCTCCCGCATCGGCTAATGATGAAAGTCCCCTTGCCGAACCTTTGGCAATATTTGCTTCCATTTCGCTTGCATTGTAAGAACCTCTTTCACCAATCAGGTTCATATCAAACGAACCATCCGGTTGCCTGTCGAACCATTTTGCAACCAGCTTATTTGCCAGTTTACTTTCGCGAATATATTTGGTAATGGTAATGGGCATATCACGCCCTTCTTCGTCCGCTTTTTTTCCCTGCGCAAGATTCGCAGCGTCTTTTAAAAATCCACCTGCCTTTCTCCTGTTTTTACCAAAAGCCTTGCGGTCTTCTTCGGTTATTACAAAATCTTTAGGATTAAAGGAACGAGCTTCAAGCGAGTGATTGTTATACTTGTCAGGAAACGGAGCATTATTATATGCTTTAATAACGGTTTCTTTTCTCGGAAATTCTTCCGATTCTACTAATATGGTATGCAATGAACTTCTTCTGTACTTAATTTTCTTTGCATCATTCTGAGATTTTAATTCTTTTGTATTAAAAAGTAATAAACTGATTCCTAATAATAGGATGATTGCGTTTTTTGTATTGGTTCCTGTCATAAACTTAATAATTGAGAGTTTAATCAAATATCAAAATTTTAAATGTTCTTAAATTTAAAAATGATAGATGAGATTAATAAAGGAACAAATATAAATAAATAATTATACGATAAAAGTTTATTGCTGTTTTTTAAAAAGAAATATAAATGGCAGTTTTAGTTAAAGGAAAGCAGGAGGGGAGTTGGTTTTAATTTGAATAAAAAAAGAAACTTTTGCAAACAAGGCTGTTTGCAAAAGTTTCTTTGCTGTTTTTTTAATCTTTCATGAATTTCATTCTCACTACATCTGTTCCTTCGCTTATTTCAAGGAAATAAAAGCCGGATGCTTGTTCAGCAATATTTAATGTAAATGAACTTCCGTTCAGGTTTTCTTTTTTCATAATCACCTGTCCGGTTAATGTCATAAGTTTAACAGAGAAATCAGTTAAATTCCTTTTTGCCGAAATAGTTATTTGTTTATCAGCAGGATTAGGATATAAAGCAACCATGTTTGCAAAACTATTGTCTGAAATACCTGTAGTGGTAACATTGGTACAAACTGAAGTATCAGTGCAGGTATTCATGGTAACGATAACTGCGTAATCTCCATTTGAAGTTGCTGTAAACACTTGGTTAATTTCGTTAGGAATAACAGCATTGTTATTTCCACAATCTACCCATTGATAAGTAGCTCCCATCTGGTTTGCACTTATTACATTCCCATTGGCAGTAACAGTATTATCAATGTTATCGATGGTAAGGTTTAAAGTAAGCGTTGAATCACAACCTGCAGCATTGGTGAATTGTTGCGTATATGTTCCGCTGGTTGTATACGTTTGTGCATTCAAAGTATAAGAAGTACAAGCTGATTGGGTAAGTGAAGAGCTACTTGTATTATTCACATAAAATGTATATACCAGACTGGTATCATTAGGGCTGCAGGTACCACTTACCACACAACGGTACATATACATGTTTTCTGAAACAGTTGCTGCGGTCAGGTTTAGTGTATTGGTGGTTTCATTGCTGTAAATTCCTCCTGTAGCATTTGCATAACTTGCTCCTCCATTTGTACTTACTTCCCATTGATACGCCAAACCTGTTCCTGTTGCAGTAATAGCAAACGAAGCATCATTTCCGGTGCAAATAGTCATGTCTGTTGCATCTAAAGTGATGGCAGGTGCGGTATTAACAGTTAACATTTTCGCTGTAGAAGTAACAGCAGGAATGCAAGTACCTGTTACAATGCACTGATACATATTTCCGTTTTCAGCAGCAGTAGCACCTGTTAAATTAAGTGTTGCAGTAGTTTCGTTACTGTAAATTCCACCGGTAGCACTTGCATAAGAAGCACCACCATTGGTACTTACTTCCCACTGATAAGTTAAGCCTGTGCCTGTCGCAGTAATGCTGAATGATGCATTATCTCCTTCACAAATAGTCATGTCACTTGCATCAACAGTTACAAGTGGTGCAGTGTTAACTGTTAACATTTTTGCAGCGGATGTTACAGCAGGACTTCAAGTACCTGTTACAATGCACTGATACATATTTCCGTTTTCAGCGGCAGTTGCACCGGTAATAGTTAGTGTTGCAGTAGTTTCGTTACTGTAAATTCCTCCCTTAGCACTTGTATAAGAACCACCACCATTGGTGCTTACTTCCCACTGGTAAGTTAAGCCTGTACCTGTAGCACTAATACTGAAGGAAGCATCATTTCCTTCGCAAATGGTACTATCCGAAGCTTCCATGGCAATAACCGGGGAAGTGTTTACCGTAAGTGTTTTTGCAGCGGATGTTACAACAGGGCTGCAGGTTCCTGTTACAACGCATTGATACATATTTCCGTTTTCAGCTGCAGTTGCACCGGTAATATCTAATGTAGCTGTTGTTTCGTTACTGTAAATTCCACCTGTTGCACTTGTATAAGAAGCACCACCATTAGTACTTACTTCCCACTGGTAGGTTAAGCCGGTGCCTGTGGCAGTAATACTGAAGGAAGCATTGATTCCTTCGCAGATAGTCACATCATTTGCATCAACAGTTACAAGTGGTAAAGAATTGATGGTAAGCATTGCAGCAGCCGAAGTATCGTTCGGACTACAGGTGCCACTTACTATACAGCGGTATATGTTTCCATTTTCAGCACTTGTTGGTGCAGTAATGTTTAAAGTATTTGTAGTTTCATTGCTGTAAATTCCACCGGTAGCACTTGTATAGCTTGCTCCACCATTGGTACTTACTTCCCATTGATAGGTAATATTTGTTCCTGTGGCAGTAATGGTAAACGAACCATTATCACCAGGGCATACTTCAATTGCCACCGGTTCTAAGCCAATAACAGGAAGTGCATTTACCGTTAAGGTAACTGCTGCTGATGTATCATTGCTTCCGCAGGTGCTCAACGCAATACATCTGTACATATTTCCATTATCGCTGGCAGCAGGGGAGGTAAGGTTTAACGTAGCGGTGGTTTCGTTACTGTAAATTCCTCCTGTAGCAGTGGTGTAAGATGTTCCTCCATTGGTACTTACTTCCCATTGGTAGCCTGTTGCATCATTTGCAGTAATAGAAAAGGATGTATTAACTCCAGCACAAACAGTCTGGTTAGAAGGGTCTGTGGTAACCACAGCATCAATAGTTAATAAATCTGCCACTTCAGTAGCAGTTAAAGCTCTGTTATACATACGGAACTCATCTAACAATCCTCCTACAGGAGCACCCACATTAGTATTATATCCCATTACTTTAAACGGACCTGTTCCTGATAAAGTTATAGCGGCCTGGGCAACTGTGTTCACCAATACTCCATCCAGATAAGCCTTTATATTTCCTGCTACAGCATCGTAAACAAATGTGGTAACATGCGGGGCTACGGTAGCTCCTCCGTTTACCAATACATCAGTAAGTGGGCCTCTTAAAATCCAGTTATTAGCACCCGCCACTCCATTAGTAAAACAACGGAAAGAACCCGCAGTTCCATCTCCGAATATATAGAACAAAGTAGTGCTGGCTGTAATGTTAGAGGTCCACATGGAAATGGTCCAGGAGCCGGAAAGGCTGGTAGCATACCCTGTGTTCAGGTAATCGCTGCTGGCTGATATTCCTGAGCCAATAAGCGCTCCCTGACATTGTCCGCTGGATCCGCCTTGTGTAACTCCACCCATAATGGTGGCATTAGTTGTTCCTACAGGAGGAGCACTTGCCATGTTAGGCACAGTAGTTCCGGAACCATCAAATTTATAATACAATAGTTCGGGTGTAGATTGAGCAAAACTACCGATAACTAAAAATAATCCCGCCATAAAGGCCAGCGATTTTTTTATCCGAATGTTGCTTTGTTTTGGGCTTTTTATTTCCCAGGTTGATTTCTGTAATTGTTTTTTCATAGTATATGGATTTTGTTTGTTTGTTTTGCAAATACAAGTTTATTAAATAAATGAGATTAATAAAATGACTTTTTGCAACAAAAAAAAGCCGCACAAAGAAGTTGCTAGTTTTAATTTTCCATTTTCATTAATTTATTTTTTTTATTTTTGATTTTGAAAGCAAATAAATTAAATGAACACGAAAGAAACAAATAAAATCCTTTCAGAAAAAATACCCACCCGAAAGGAACTGATAGAAGATTTTAAGAGAGTGGCAACACTGCTTAATTCGGATAGTTATACCTTATTTAATTACTTTCAAAATAGTGGGAAATATAAAAGGAGGGATATTGTACGCGAATTCAGAAACTGGCGAGATGCTATGCTGGCTGATGGTTTGCAGGGTAAAAGTATAAAAAAGAAAGTAACCCCCAACGAAATTTTGGCAGACCTTAAACGCGTAGCAAAGGAGCTGAAAACAAAAAGAATGAGCTGGGTTGCTTACATGACTTTTCCGGGTAAGTACACCGACAAGGATATTCGCCAACATTTCGGAACATGGAAAAAAGCCATGGAAGCAGCAGATATGAAGCTACAGAGCAGAGACCACGGTGTAACCCGAAAAAAAGCAATTGCCGATTTAAAAAATGTGGCACCCAAGGTGCAGGGCGAACTTTTATCGTTTGCTCAATACAAACGAAACGGTGGAAAGTACGCTTTAAAAACCTTTTATAGATTTTTTAAAACATGGTCAAGTGCGGTGAAAGTAGTAGGCCGAAAATCGAGCATGTC
Organism: Bacteroidota bacterium; assembly: GCA_947479085.1. Lineage (GTDB taxonomy): Bacteria > Bacteroidota > Bacteroidia > 2-12-FULL-35-15 > 2-12-FULL-35-15 > 2-12-FULL-35-15. Next base: position 37,540 of record CANJYB010000028.1, read on the forward strand.
ACGAAATAGGGTGAGTGAAATTGACCTTATAAAGGATTTACAAAGGATGGCAATACTGCTTAATAAAAATAATTTTTCAACGTGGGATTACAATAGGGGTGAAAGTAAATATTCGAGCACTACTATCATTACAAGGTTTGGAACCTGGCAAAACGCATTGAAAGAAGCAGGGTTGGGGTAGGGGAGAGGTGTTTTTTTATAAAATAAAATCAGATGGAAGAACAAAAACCGGAAAGAAATTATTATCGAGGTGGTTATCAAAAAAAGATAACACCTGAAGAAATAATAGCAGATATTAAGGCAACTGCGGCTACATTGAATATGACTGATTATATTTCGAGCAAAAAATATTTTAAACATGGAAAACACAGCATTAACTCCATTTATAAACATCTCGGGTCGTGGAAAGGGGCATTGATTAAAGCCGGATTTAAAAATTTAACACGCAAATCTGCTACTTATACGGACGAAGAACTGATTGCTGATATGCACCGCGTGGTAAAGGAGTTTAACCTGTCTGAGAATTTCACAATGAAGTTATATGCCCAACATTCTATTTACACTCCGCGTATGCAAATTCGTCATTTTGGAAGTTGGAGAATAGCGATGGAAAAAGCAAGCATTAAAAGAGAGAGAAAAAAAAGTTACCAGACCCATAAAATTACAATTTCCGATGAAGAAATGATTGCTGACATGCAGCAAGTGGCAACATTGCTTAACAAAAATAACATTACAAAAAAGGAATACAATATCCACTCAAAATTATCAAAGTATTGGCATGTAGTCAAGAGATTTAATTCATGGGAAAATGCGCTTAAAAAAGCTGGTTTAAAAACACCAAAACAATTATTAATTCCTAAAAATGAACTTCTAAAGGAATTGAAAAGAGTGGCAAAAAAAATTAAAATAGATAGTGTTTCAATAACAGAATACAAAAATAATAACGGAAAATACAATAGAAAAACTATTATACTCCATTTCGGAAAATGGAAAAATGCATTAAAACTAGCAGGTTTAAAATCAGCAAAGCTGGGAGGAAGTTTGCCATTGCCTGATGAAAAACTATTGGATGATTTGAAAAGAGTGGCTAATAAAATGAAAAAAAATAAAATCTCATCAAAAAAATATACTGATAATTCAGGAAAATACACCTACGAAACTTTCAGAAACCATTTTGGAAGTTGGAAACAGGCATTGCAAAAGGCAGGGTTGGGGTAGGGGAGGGGTTGAAAGTAATTATAGAAGATAAATTAACTTTCGTATTTTTGGCGGGCTAAAAAACAGATAAGTGAAAAATAAAATCCTGAGTAATGTATTTTCCTTAACAAATTTATTTTACGCCACAGTTTTTATCTATTTGGTAATTGTTCTAATACCTTATGCATTTGTTACTCACGATGGTCCTTCACACCTTTACAATTCGCATATAATTAATGAATTACTTTTTTCTGATACTTCAATTTACCAAAAGTTTCACGCTTTTAATCCTGATTGGGCACAACCTAATTTAAGCGGTTATATTATCCTTTGTTTGTTACAGCTAATCGTGCCATTTTTAATGGCCGAAAAAATAATGATTGCATTATATGTTTTGATTTTTAGTTTTGGTTTTAAATTTTATTTAAAACAAATTACTATATATTCAGATTGGTATTGTTTATTGGTATTTCCTTTCCTTTTAAATGCTGTTTTATTTTTGGGATTTTATAATTTCTTAATTGGTTTAGCTTTGAGCTTTTGGTTAATAGGCTTATTTGAAAAGTACAAAAAAAATTTAACAGGCTTTCGAATCATTCAACTATTATTCTTATCACTACTAATATATTATTCTCATGCCCTTGTTTTTATTTTATGTGGCCTATACGTTGCTATTCAAATTATTATTGAATGGATTAATGGAGGAAACAGGAATAAATATACTTTGATAATTTATTTTAAATCAATCCTTGTTTTTATACCCGGAGTTTTTCTTTTTATAATTTACCTTATTCAGCAAAAATCTGCACAGATTGAATACGGCAAGACTTATTCTGCTCTTAATCGGTTATCTCAGTTATGGTTCGAAATGGGTTCAATAAACTTTACCGGATATTCAGAAAGAAATTATACTAAAATATTTTACATTATCCTGATAATACTTGCTGTAATTAAACTTTACCAGGATTTTGTAAAAAAGAAAAATATTTTCAATGTGACATTTATCGTTTTTCTATCTTATATTTTATTGTTTTTATTTATTCCTGATAATGCAGCAGGAGGTGGAATAATTACATTAAGATTAAATCTTATGTTTTTTTTGTTTTGGATTGTGTGGGTTTCTGATGTTTCCCTTACTAAGTTTACAAAAGTTCTAATATTGATATGTTATCTGATAAACATAGCTTTGTTGAATCTAAGGTGGAGTGTTATTGAGTGTGGTGCTATTCAATGCAAAGCGATAATTGAATCAACAGATTCAATTGTTAAACCCAATACGGTAATTAGTTCTATTCATTATAAACCTGTCCGAGGATTTATAGGTGAATATCAAATTCATAGTTATATAGATTTTATGTCAAATCTTGATAATTATGTTGCAATAAAACATAACCTTGTTACTCTTCATAATTATGAGGCAGGTAACAGTAGCTTTGCCTCTTATTTTCCGGTAATATGGAAAGAACATAAAAATGCTGAATATATATGGCAGCCTATTGGTTCAGGTGAAATACTGGAATATTTTAAATTGAGTGAATTTGAGAATAAATGGAATCATACCCCTGCCATGATATTAAGTTTAGGCTCTTTTGAAAAGAAAGAAAAATTTAAGCCTTTATGGGATTCAAAAAATAAGTACTCGTTATTAAAGGCTGATAGTGTTAGCTTTTTAAATGTTTATTCTTTGAAGGAAATAAAAAATTAATGTTGAACAATTAATTTAAAAGTTGACGAGTTTGTACTTGAAACTATTTTAAGGAGATATATTCCATTTGCTAAATCAGAAATATTTAATGAATTATGTATTTGAAGATTTATTTTTTCATTTTTCAATTCATTTCCAATAATATCAAAAATTTCAATTGTTGTAGATTCATTTATTTTGTCCGAATTTATACTTAAATAATCAGAAGCTGGATTTGGAAAAATTTCTAATTCGTTATTTATAGTAGAAAATGATTGAATATTTGTTGCAACAACAGCCTCTGCACTACCACCAATTCCCATCGAATCTGTTTTTATAAGATAAACATCATCCAAATAATTATTAAAACTAACGCTCGATCCACTTATTATAAATCCATAATCATTTGTTGGTTCAACTGAAAAACCGATGTCATATCTAGGACCTCCAAAATCAGTTCCGTTAAAATAAGACCAATCATTATTTAATATATAAATGGTAGCATTCCCTTCAGAAGCAGGTGAAAACCCTACACCTGATACAACAATCCTTCCAAGCCCATCTTCGGTTATAGATTGAAAATAATCATCGTATGGCAGATAAGTTCTCCACATTAATGCCGCTGCACCTTGCATATCAATTTTAATAATAAACCCATCAAAATCATTTGTTCCAAAACTTTGTGATTCACCAGCTACTAAATATCCTCCATTGCGACTATGCAAAATATCATTTCCATAATCATGGTGGCCAATACCACCCCATTTATTCGTCCACATGGTATCTCCATAAATATCTAATTTAACAGTATAAACATCTCCAAGCGTATCGCCCATGCTTTTGGTAGTGCCGGTTACCAGGAAACCACCATCAGAAGTTTGAATAACTGAATTAGCCACATCTTCTTTGGCACCGCCAAAGGTGCGTGTCCAGGCGGTATCTCCATTGCTGTAAATTCTTAATACATAATAATCCTGGTCACCATGCCCGTAACTATAGGTAGAACCACAGATAATATAACCTCCATCGTTAAGGGTAGGTTCTATACAACTTCCAAAATCCCAGCCTGTACCTCCATAAGTTTTGGTCCAGAGAGTATCCATCAGTGAATCAGTTTTTACCAAATACACATCATACCCGCCTGCACCATAACTATTGGTGTATCCAAGCAGGATATAGCCACCATCGGAAGTTTGCCGTACACATTTCCCAATGTCAATATTAATACCTCCAAAGGTGTTTTGTCTTACCGGGTTGCCATATGGGTCTGTTTTCAGCAGATACATATCTGTAGCTCCTGCTCCAAAACTACTGGTGCTGCCACCTATTATATATCCTTTATCGGTGGTTTGTTTTGCTGAATATCCATCGTCATATCCATCGCTACCCAATACGTGGCTGAAGCGAATAGCTTGCCCATAATTATTTACAGCAATAAAAAGGAAGAGAATAAAAAATATGTTTTTTGATTGTGTCATTTTTATTTAAATAGTTTTATGTCAACGATTCTTTCAATGCTTCCGGCAACATTAATAGAAAAGGCAAACATCGGTCCCAGTAAAGCGAATAGTAATTATAGCCAAGTGCTATGTTTTGATAATAATCAGGACGGTTGTCCCAATAATATTTTTCTGAATTTACAGACCATGCTACCTGACCAAGTTTTGAAACCAAAAACCATTTTTCCACTAATCGCGCACTTCTTCCGTTACCATCTCCAAAAGGATGAATTTTTGCAATCCAAAGATGAATAATGGAAGCGTAATAAAATAGTTCACCCGGGCTTAGTTTTCTTTTCAGCAATTCTGTAATATCTGCAAATAATTTATTTAATTCATCATTTACAAATTGTGGTTCCACAGCCATATATACCGGCTTTAGGGTGTTAGCATCTCTTACACCTACCTGTTGTTTCCTCACTTTTCCTCTTTCCTTTACAGGAAGTAAAGTGGCTGAAAGTATTTTGTGAGCTTTCAAAAAGTTGATTTTATTCAAATTGCTTTCTGACGCAAAAGTATACGCTTTCATCAAATCTTCAATCTCCTTCACCTCTTTTTTCTTTGGAAAACTTTTGCTTCCCCTGTTTCTGAAAAAACTATTTGCATCAAGCGTGTTGCCTTCTATTTTGGAGGAATAAAGAGAAGAAGCAATGAGATAATATTCAAAATCTTCTGCAGTAAAATCCGATTTGGAATGCAATTTATCAATCATATCTTTCCAATCAATTTTACATTGTTTAGAATATGTTTCAATATAATCGGATGATATTAATTTTAATTTCTTCAAATTTTATTTAAACGCTTTTATCAATGAAAGGTAACCTCCCAAACCGGAAGCTTTGTTTTGTGCTATATAGCCTTCCAGGTTATTGCTGCCGGCATATACCATAAAACCATTACCAAAGTTAGCAAAAACTCCTAAGCCATAGTTATATTTTCCATACCCCCCGTAGCCAAATGTGGTGGAAACCATAAAATGTTTGTTGATGGTAATTCCGGCTTTTACATATATCATAAAATTATAGTTGGCATTGTAAATATACTTTACACCTTCAGTAAGGCGGAAATGTTTGTTGAATTCGGTTTCGTAGGTTATGTTTAATGTGGCAGGCAGAGTAATGGATACACCTTGTTTCTTAAAGGGTGCTATCCTGTTCTGCACACTGTCGGTAGTGGTATGGCCAAAGGTGGAATCCTGTATGTCGTAAATACTGTTGATACGGAAGCCGGTATAATGAAAAAGTGAATCCTGTTTGAGATATAGCGATTGTTTATTAAAACGGATAACTCCTATATCAGCCACTGAAACTGCAATTTTCGATTTAAAATGCCGGGTTTTTAAGGGAGCTTCAAAATAGACATCTATGCTGGCTCCGTAACCGTTAAATGCAGTAAGGCCTGTATGTGCAGTGTCCGACTGAGCTACCTGCATCTGTGTATCAAAATTAATGTATTGCCCGTCTTCGCTGGTAAACAGTTCTGCTTTTTTGGCAAGTATGGAACCGAATTGCTGGCCTTTTAAAAACGAAACCCCTATTCCCCAGCGGGCTGCACTGTCTACCTTTGATGAAAAGAAACCAATTTGCAATTGCTGGTAATGAAGGTAAGTAAGGTTGAAATCGTTCAATACAGCTGTTTTTCCTGCAAACTGCGAATTGCCATAAAATCCAAGTTTAAAAAAATCGTCTGAATAACGGGTATCAAAATGTTCGCGGTCGCGCACACTGAAAAAGAAATTGACATCTTTTTTATGAAAAACAGAATCGAGCTTAACCGCCACAAATATCCCGAAATTGGCTTCGGCTCCTATGCGGTTTTTGTTCCGGGTACGGTCGAGCACGGAGTTTTTACTTTCTTTATCTATGTATTCTCCGTTATAAAACTTCGAAAGAAACTTAGTGGTTAAAGCAGTGGAGTTGAAATTAAAATCACCGGTAATGCCTGTCCGGGAAGAAGAGGAATCAGAGATTTCATTGGTAAATATGGCTGGTATCTGCGCAAATGAACTGCTGCAAATACAAAGTATAACGATTAAAAATAAAAATTTCTTCACAAATAAATTTAGTGTAATTATAAATGAACTGTATAATTAAAGTCTCCGACAATTTTTACATCAATGGAATAGTTGCTGTAAATTTTAACATAATGGGGCTGTGCGCTGGTATTGAATTTTACTTTCAGGGTCATTTTTTTAGTTGCGTATAACAGCGACATTTTACTTTCACTCATCGGTATCACCAGTTTGGTTAGTTTTTTACCCACTGCGCGGTAGTTGGCATCCAATGGTGCTTCATCAATGGTATTGACATAACCAAAAATAGAATCTGTTACCACATTCTGATCGTTTAACAGATATAGTTGTAATGAAGCATCAAACGGGAAACCATTATCAGCAAATAAAGTAATGGTTCCGCTGTGCACACTTTCCTCTCCTTCCGGGGCCGAAATGTTTAATCCAAGCGTATCCACCAGTGTAAGGTTAGTAGCAACCAGCGAAAGCGGAATTTCCATATTCAACTGTGCTTTTAAAAGTTTGTCGGAATAAATAAAATCGTTGGAGCCGGAAACATTGCCAAGCGGGTTGGTCATGATTTGCATATTGTAACCAAACTTATCCGGCAGGTTTTCTATCACTGGTTTAATGTTGGAGTTAGTGGTGTTCAATGGTAAATTAGCATAAGTAGGATAAACAACTGAATTGCTCTCCGAAGCTCTGTTAATATTAATAGGAACTCCAATAAGTGAAGGGGCATACAACGGGACAGTAATACCTGTTCGGGTATTAATTGAACTAAGGTTATTGATGGTTACCCTTGCATCCAGCCCAATTGGGTTTTCAATTTTAAAATTAAAGTTTACATCCTCCAGGCTTAACGAACCCGAAACAATGCGGTTAAATAAAGTAAAATCGCTGGTAGCAGGGCCGATGTTAAAGGTGTTCTGACCAAAATATCCTTTGGCATAATAAGGAAAAAGACCGGAAAAAGTATTGTCTATAATCAGGCTATCTCCCGGATTAATTGTTACCGGATTGGCAGCATTAGGAGTTACTATTGCCTGCAGTGTGGTGTAAATAGTATTTACCATATTATGACTGGGACCGGTTAAATCTAATGTATAACCCGATAAATCATAATTCTGGGTGTAAATACCCGGTGTAGTGCCCACTGCAGCTGGAACATCAATGTGAATACTAAATGGAACTCCATTAAGCTTTGCACTTGGTATGGTATAGTCAAACTGTGTTACTTCATGTATTTTACTTCGTATGGTGTAGTTTACATGCCCGGCCTTAATGATAACTGTTCGCAGTTGAACACCCGGTAACTGATAGGTAGTGGACGAAACCGTGTAAGGAAGAATAGCGCCTCCGGGCTGCACCGTTTGTGAGATAGGAAGACTATATGCCTGGTGAAGTGTAGTATCTTTAATATTAAAAAGTGTATCCATTGATAAACCATAAATATCATTTTCATAAACAATCTTTAATGAACTATCTGCATTGATATGCAAAAAGGAATTGGATAATAAATTATTGATATTCATATTCGCATTTACCAACGGGGCTAAAATCTGAGTATCCCACGATGGTTTGGTACCGTCTTTTCTACAGGAATATAAAAAAGTGATAACTATGATAGAAATCAGAAATGCTGTTTTTTTCATTAAGTAAAGCCCTGATGGCTTATTTTTGTTTGGATAAAAATAGTAAATTAATTTCACGCAGTGAAAAAGAAATATTTAATAAATAATCTTTAAAAATTCTTACCGAACGAAATTATAAAGTATTTTTGTTCAATTAATTTTACGCTGAATTAATATGTTTAAAAGACAGTTTTTATTATCCTGGTTGTTTTCTTCCATTGGCATGTTTGTCTTGTCGTACCTATGGCATGGTTATGTCTTGTTGGATTTTGTCAATTATGGCGAACCATCCGGGTTAATTTTATTTTACAAAATTGTTATTTATCTTGTAATTGGTTTTGTAATTGCAAGCGTAGTCAGATTGAAAACTTTTGACAAACGCTTAAAATACCTTCCGGTGGTAAAGGGTTTGATTGTAGGATGTGTTTGTGGAATATTGTTTTTTGCGCTTTCTACTTTTAAAGGCATTTCATTTAACGTTACACTCAACCACAAATATTTGTTGTTGAATTTTTTCTGGCAACTCTTTGAACAAATGATGGGAGGTATTATTGTCGGGGTAGTTCATAATTTGGTTTTCGACCCAAGTATGATTGCTAAAGAAGAAGAAAATTTAAATTAATGTATGTTTAGAAAACGTTTTTTTGCATCCTGGATGTTTTCCGCAATAACTATGTTACTGCTGTTTTATATATGGCATGGTATTATTATATTCGATTTTGATGGTTTATCCTATAACAAAAGGCAATTTATGCTGGTTGCCTCACTTGTTTATGTTTTGATTGGGTTCCTTGTTACAAAGGCATTCAATATTTCTTACTTTGTCAACAAATATAAAAAGAAAGCCATTACACGTGGTTTCAGGGCTGGGGCGTCAATTGGTTTTCTGCTATTTTTGATTTCCACAATTTGCGACTTTCCTTTTCATAGTGAATTTAATTTCAGACATCTGTTTTTTGATTCTTTGTGGCAAATGTTGGAACAGGGATTAGGAGGGATTGTGGTTGCGCTCACTCATATTTTTATATTTGAGCCTGAAATGATAGACGATTAATAATTGTATTTGGTTCCCCACAATTTTTTTAAATAGTCCCGCATTTCCTTTTCTCTTGCATTATTTCCCGGTTCGTAAAATTTCATTCCTTTTATTGCTTCGGGTAAATAATCCTGGGAGATAAAGTTATTATCGAAACTATGGGCGTATTTGTAATCTTCGCCATAACCTATTTCCTTCATTAATTTGGTTGGAGCATTTCTTAAATGCAATGGGACAGGTAAAGCGCCACTGTTGGTAACAACTTCAATAGCTTCGTTTATAGCCATATAAGCTGCGTTACTTTTTGCAGAAGCGGCCATGTAAGTTACTGCCTGAGATAATATAATTCTCGATTCGGGATAGCCAATTACATTCACTGCCTGGAAACAATTGTTGGCAATAACCAATGCTGTAGGGTTAGCATTGCCTATATCTTCGGAAGCAAGTATTAGTAATCTGCGGGCAATGAACAAAGGGTCTTCACCACCTTCTATCATTCTTGCCAGCCAGTAAACGGCAGCATTAGGGTCGCTGCCACGAATGGACTTGATAAAAGCCGAAATAATATCGTAATGATTTTCTCCGGCTTTATCATAAATGGCTATGTTTTGCTGAACTATGGAACTTACTTTTTCATTCGTAATTTCTATATCCTCTCCGCCAATGGTATTCACCACCAACTCAAAAACATTCAGTAGTTTTCTTCCATCTCCTCCCGAAAGCCTTAATAATGCTTCATTTTCGGTGATGGTTATTTTTTTTGTTTTTAAAACGCTATCCGTTTTCATGGCCAGGTCGAGCATACCCAGCAGGTCATCTTTGTCCAGCGATTTTAAAATATACACCTGGCAACGGGAAAGAAGTGCGGAAATAACTTCAAACGAAGGGTTTTCGGTAGTGGCTCCAATAAGTGTAACAGTTCCTTTTTCCACAGCCCCAAGTAATGAATCCTGCTGTGACTTGCTGAAACGATGAATTTCATCAATAAAAAGGATAGGATTGCTTTGCTGAAACATCCCGTTTCCTTTTGCTTTATCTATTACTTCCCTTATATCTTTTACTCCCGAATTGATTGCGCTCAATGCGTAAAAAGGTCGCTTGAGCTGATGTGCAATGATATTGGCTAAGGTAGTTTTGCCAACCCCAGGAGGCCCCCAAAGGATAATGGAAGGCAATAAGTTGGATGCAATAGCGTTGCGCAAAATAGCTCCTTCGCCCACAATGTGTTTCTGACCAATGTAGTTATCCAAACTGTTTGGACGCATTCTTTCCGCAAGAGGAGTGGAGCTTTGCATTCTTTTTAGTTCATGCCGGTAGCTACCCAGCATTCTATTTTTTTAATGGTAGCTGCATCCAGTTGAGCTGCATGGGCAGGCATTTTCGCAAAACCCGGAGACCATTTTACAACACCAACTAAATCTCCGTTTTTCCCTGCTCTGTGAAGATCATCCATGTTGGTAAGGTTATAACCTCCTTTTCCGCCTTCACCATGACATTTGGTGCAGTTCTCTGTCATAATGCCTTTAATATCGAAGGCATAAGTAGGAGCAGGGCCACTGCAATCCATTTTCGGTTTGGTTGAAGTGGTTTCAGTTGGTTTGTTCGATTTACAGGCAGAAAACATCATTACTGCCATTCCGGATACGATTACGATTGTTTTTTTCATATAATATATTGTTTAAGGTTTTAAAGTTTGTAGTTTGTAATTTGTTGCACTCTGTTCTGCTTACTGGTCACTATTCACTATTCACTATTCACTATTCGCTATTCACTATTCACTGGTTTTTTATGTTTCCACCTTTTATGCGTCCATAGCCAGTATTCAGGTTTTTTAATAATGTCTTTTTCCAGTAAATGATTTATCTCTTCAATAATAAAGCCATAAGGAGTTTCCTGTGGTTGGTCCGTAACAAGCACCAGGTCCAGGCGATAATGTCCTCTTTTTACTTTATTGATGGTACCATAAATAACCGGATAATTATAATCTTTTGCAAATTTTTCCACCCCATATTGCATGCCTGTGTCCTGGTTCAGAAATTTCATCCAATAAGCAGATTTAGGGTTAGATGGCGACTGGTCGAACCCGAACACCATGCCTGTCAGTTTATCTTTATTGGTATCTGCATACCGTTTTGCAGCCTTGGTAGATAACATAATCAATCCGAAACGGCTGCGGGTTTTCTGCATTTTATCATCAAAAAACTTGTTGGACAAGGGGGTGTATAACCCCACGGCCTTATGTTTTATGCATTGGTCCATACCTACAGCCAGCAATTCCCAGTTATTATAATGCCCCCCGGCAAAAATCACCGAACGTTTATCATTATAATATTTATCAGATAGTTCGGGGTTGGATACTGTAAACCGCTTCCTTACCTGCCTTTCGGCGATGGTAAATGTTTTTACGCTCTCCACCACGATGTCGCAAAAGTGCTTATAAAATTTCTGGCATATTTCCTGCACTTCCTTTTCCGATTTTCCGGGAAACGAATTTCGGATATTGTTCAATACTACTTTTTTGCGGTAACCGGTTACATAATAAAATATAAAGTACAGAAAATTGGAAAAGCCGTATAAAACAGGGAATGGTAGCAGGGATATAGGAATGATAACAAGGTAATACAACAAGAGGTTGAACACAATCATAATAAAAATAGTTCCCTAAAAATTTTTTTTAACAAAGATAAAGGTATAGTTTTACAAAGTCATTAAAAAAATTAAAAACAGTTAAATATATTAATCAAATAATAAATTATCAGCTATGAAAAAAATTACTACTCTTCAATCCCTTGTATTGCTATTATGTATGTTGGTTTCCGGACTTGCTTTTTCGCAGGGAGCCAAAAAGGTGGATAAAAATAAATTTATGGAAAACCGTAAATTTAAAGTTCAGTTTTACGAAATGAAAGCCACCGGCAGAGGCAAGGCAGTGGAAAGTACGGTAACTACCAAAGGAGGGAAAATAGAATCGGACCTGATGAAAGACAAACTTCAGATAGAAGAAGCCAATTTTACCGTTGTATTAGATTCTACTTATACCGAGGACGATACTCCCATGCACCTAGTAAAACTGCAGGCCTTTATTGAAAACAAAAAGGATGAAACCATCTGGGAAGCTACCGTAATTAATTACGATATTGATGGCACTGTGGTTCAAAAGAAAGGCGGTGTGGATAAAAAGAAATTTGAATTTTCGGGTGCTGAAAAGCCTAAGAAATAAAAATATACTTACTTAAATAAAAAGCCGTTCTTCTGATGGAAGAACGGCTTTTTTATTTAAGAGAAAAAAACTTTTAATTAACAAACAAAATTTTAGAAGAACATTTTTGTGAACCATCTTCATTGGTGCAGAATACCATGTAAACTCCCGTACTTACTTTTTTATTCCTTCACAAACTTTTTTCTAACATTTCCTTTGTTTGTCTCTACTTATTAAAAGCAAATATCCCGCTCTTTGTGGTGCAATATACCTTACCATTTCCTTCTGCTACCGACACTCCGCTTTTATAAGAAAGATGGTCTGCCCATTGAAAAACAGGAACATTTTGCGACTGAATAAACAGGGAACTAAAAAGGATGGAGATAATTAGAATTGTTTTTTTCATGGAAATAAATCACTCCTTAATAAACTTCTTATTTATGCTTTGGGTAGCATTTTTAATGTTTATAAAATAAATACCACTTGGGTAATGGCTTACATCTATGTTTATAACGGGTGTTTGTAATAATTCTATATATAAATTTTGTCCAAGCATATCTTTTATTTCAAGTACACTTTTTTGTCTTGTATTATTTTTTATTTTTACTGTAAGTATATTTGAAGCAGGATTTGGAAACACTTCTATTTCCTCAGCTGTTGAGCCTGCCGAAACAACCCCCTGATTTGTACAATCTATCACACTCACATCATCAATAAAATAATATGACTGATGATATAAACCATTTACTGTTGCAGTGTCAGTCAATAAATTAGAATAAAAGTTCCCAATAATCAGATATTTTTCTCCTCCATTAGCAATAAAATCTCCTGATACTAATGTCCATCCTACTGTATCACTAACAATCGAGGTGTCATTTATTTGAGGAGTAAAATTCAATGGACTTAAACTTTGAACATAATGATGAGCATTCGAAAAGTACATTCCGAAATTATTACATACAACATTTGTTACATTCACACAATTAATATAAAAACTGCTACAATATTTTTTCCCTGCAATTAAAGTGCTGTCTAATTGAATTTGTAAATATTCTCTAACGTCTTGTCCAGATGAAGTTGCAAAAAAAACTTCACCAGCATACCCATTACCTGAGTGAGGATTTTGATAACCCCACCAATTATTAGGAACCCAACCAGAAATAGAACCAATATTACAAGTATTATATGGGTCGGGGCTGCCATCTGATGGACTATCCCATGGTGGCACTTCACCCGAATTAATTCCTCCAGCTCCTAAATTGCATGTTGTAATTGTTTCAAAGCTTGGATTTGGTACCAAATTAACCTGAGCATTTAAAAATTTAAGCTGAGAAATGCTAATTAGAATAATAATAATAAGTGCTTTTTTCATAATACAAAATTAAGCACTTTATCTTAGGTTCACAAGATAAAGTGCTTAATTTAATTGTTATTTCGAGATGATTACTTTACCTGCATAAACAGATTTATCATTCACCATTACCCTGTACATGTACATTCCATTTAATAAATTTTCTTCATTAATGTTTAGTATCGTTTCCCCTTGAACCAGCTTGTATTTATTCATTTCTCTGCCCATTAAATCATAAATTATTATAATACCATTTTCGTTTTCCTTTAATGAATACTTCAACTGCATATTTCCATTGTTCGGATTAGGATATAGTTTATAATCCGGAATTTTAACTTCTTCCTGTGCAGAATGTAATAATAAGGATTTAGTTAATTCATCATCAATTACATCTATAAACAGCATTACTCTTGCCTGGTATACTGCATCTCCCCCGGTTAACGGGTCCTGATAAGCCACGTTTTGCAATGCTGCTATTTCCAAACTATCATACTCATAGGTGTAATTCATAGTAGTATCCTTTCCCTCCATTCTTATTTTATGTACATAAATTTGGTTAACCGTTTGCTGGTTCTCGTCCATCGTGCACCTGCTTCTGATATTTTGATTGGTTATCTCCACATCCAATGTATCTATCATGGTCGAATCTATTAACAATCCTCTTACCTTCTCAAATTTTCCAATATTGGAATTTTTGGTGTAATTATAAAATGATTGATACTGCAAGTCATCAGTGGTGCCAAGGTTTAGCCAGGTAGCATTTGTTTTTAACTCATGATAAGCAAATATGCTATCTCTCAATTTAAATTCGGCACTTAGTGTATCGTAGCTATTTTGATTCCTTACTATTTTCCCGATTTTTAACTCCCTGGATTCTGTTTGAGTAAGTTGAATAGGAGAATGTCCACAAGGACTTGAACTTGTCGCGTAAGGACTTGAAAAATTTATAGTTGATACAAGCGTATTAAGAGCTGATGGAGCAGTAGTTGGTCCAGATGTAAAATACCAAGAAATTGCTGGCATTATCGTTCCTCTTATCCATCCTTGCTGATTTATAATTCCATTCCAATAATTATCTGATTGCTGCCCTCCATTCAATTGGTCACCTATATCAGCACCAATAAATTTAAAACCATAATAACAAGTATTCATTACATTACAGGAAAAAGAACTCGAAGTACAAGTTCCAGTTGCAAATATTCCGGTTCCCATTTGGTTCAATGTATTGGTGTAAACATAGGCCAATGGATTGTTTTCGATACTTATACCTCTAAGGAGGTTTATCAGACCAGATGTAGGTAATGCACCTGTTTTAGAAACAGTATTATTTTTCACTGTGCATTTATCGCTATTTATCATCCTGATACCGTACAACTGCAAACCATTGCTTAAACCTATAAAATCTACAGTATTATGTTCAACATCAACTGTAGGAGCCCGGTACACCCAAATTCCTGTCTTTGCTTTTTGCACATAATTATTGGTAATGGTGCATAAAGTTGGTGTAATATTGGTATTCGTTACCATTATTCCGTAATTGGCTATGGTGGGCCCGTTGCCAAGTCCGGTAGAAACATCAATAATATTATTTGCTATGTATGTATTGGTACACGTACCTATGTCCTTACACAATATACCGCTATAGGCATTGGTCATTTGATTGGCATCTATAGTAATGGTGCGCTGCTGGCCCTGCTCTATGTCAATACCTGTTTTGTATATATTAGAAAAGGTGTTATTTACAACTTCAGCATGGTAGCTATAGGCATATACCCCTATGGTGCATTCATCAAACAGGTTCAGTTCGTTTGCACCAAAACCTCCCACCTTTAACCGGCAAGGGCCGCTTTTTTGGCTGGCAAAAACAGCACATCTGTCAGATATTTTATTTCCGGCAGGGTTCTTTATGTTTTTAAAAAAATTATTGTAAACCGTTACATTCGACCCATTTGCCCGGATACCATAATCCATATAATCAAACGTGTTATCAATGGAGTTTGCTATTGGCATTCCTCCTATTTGCAAAGGAATAGCATTGGTCATATTGGTAGCTTCCACTCCCACAAATGTTCTGGTACCAACTACGGGAGGATAAGAGGCTGCTAACACGGAAGTAGCAGTTATAGGATTAGAATTGTATAACTGGATAAAAGAACTTAATC
>CANJYB010000029.1 GCA_947479085.1 Bacteroidota bacterium
CGCGTATCATCGAATTAAACCACATACTCCACCGCTTGTGCGGACCCCCGTCAATTCCTTTGAGTTTCACTCTTGCGAGCGTACTCCCCAGGTGGATTACTTAACGCTTTAGCTTGGTCGCTGACTGTATATCGCCAACAACGAGTAATCAACGTTTAGGGCGTGGACTACCAGGGTATCTAATCCTGTTTGCTCCCCACGCTTTCGTGCCTCAGCGTCAATAATGGTTCAGCAAGCTGCCTTCGCTATCGGTGTTCTGTATCATATCTAAGCATTTCACCGCTACATGATACATTCCGCCTACTTTAACCATATTCAAGATCTTCAGTTTCAATGGCTGTTCTACAGTTGAGCTGCAGGCTTTCACCACTGACTTAAAGATCCGCCTACGCACCCTTTAAACCCAATAAATCCGGACAACGCTTGGATCCTCCGTATTACCGCGGCTGCTGGCACGGAGTTAGCCGATCCTTATTCTTACGGTACCGTCAATATACTACACGTAGTATTTTTTCTTCCCGTATAAAAGCAGTTTACAACCCAGAGGGCCGTCATCCTGCACGCGGCATGGCTGGGTCAGAGTTGCCTCCATTGCCCAATATTCCCTACTGCTGCCTCCCGTAGGAGTCTGGTCCGTGTCTCAGTACCAGTGTGGGGGATCATCCTCTCAGACCCCCTAAACATCGTAGCCTTGGTAAGCCATTACCTTACCAACTAGCTAATGTTGCGCATGCTCATCTTTAATCCCCGGAGGTTTAATTATAGAATGATGCCATTCCATAATGTTATGGAGTATTAATCCCGATTTCTCGAGGCTATGCTCCAATTAAAGGTAGATTGCATACGTGTTACGCACCCGTGCGCCACTTTCATAGTATTGCTACTAATCTCGTTCGACTTGCATGTATTAGGCCTGCCGCTAGCGTTCATCCTGAGCCAGGATCAAACTCTTCATTGTAATTGTAGAATTTGATTTTCTTGCTCTATTTCAAAAAAGAAAATTAATTATTTATTATTTTGGACTTGGTTTCTCAATACATAATAAGAACATTACTATGTAAGGGATACTTACTATTTCATTTCATTTCTCAATATTTTCAAAGAACTTATTTATATTTTGTTCTGCTCTGTGCAGATGATTTTACTTTCGTAAAACCAATAAATTTCAAGTTGTAAAGAACTCCCTTTTTCTTAGGGGCGACAAAAGTACTAATACTTTTTGACACTGCAAGCTTTTTTTTAATTATTTTTAAAATACTTTAATTTATTTTAAAAATCTATTACTTGCTAACCCTTTTAAGAACGACCCTTTTTCTTAGGGGCGACAAAAGTAGTATTTATTTTTGATATACAAGCTTTTTTTTAATTTATTTTTATTTTTATAAAAATGTACCCGCTGCAATCGTTTTTAAGAACTATCCCTTTGTTTGGGGCGACAAAAGTAGTATTTATTTTTGACCCACAAGGATTATTTTTACTTTTTTTTTGGAGTTATTAACAATCTTCTTGCCAATTCGTCAAATGGCCAATAAACAATGGGGTTTTAGAAATATCTAAAATATGTTAAAGATTCTGCTTTTAAAAATCTGAAATCTGTTACTATATATATATAGAATAGCCGGTACTTAATTAACTATCATTTTTATCCTTGTCTTCTCGCCTGCAGAGCCTGCTATCTCTACAAAATAGACCCCTGCCTGCATATCTCCTTTTTCTATTATACATTCTTTGCCGGAAAACCGGATGCTTTTTATTTCTTTTCCTAATACATCTGAAATTCTCAATATTGCATGATTTTGTTCTATACCCGACAAAACCATGGTTTGCGAGTTAAATGGATTAGGATATATACTAATTGAGTTTCCGGCACTCTCTTCTACAGCGGTCATCAGGACATTGGCATCAGCAGAAGATAATGAATAACATCCGTTGTCCAGAACAATTACAGAATAGTTACCGTTCTGAGTGACTGTATATGTTTGTCCCGTGGCTCCTGTTATTAAAGTACCATTCCAATACCATTGATTACTTGAGACTGAACTGGATGTTAGTACAAACCCGTTTTGTGTAATTATCGGAGTTGGCGGTAATGGTGTAACACTTACTGTAGAAAGTGCCATAGCTGAACATCCGGAAGCAGTACCTGTTACCGTATATATTATAGTAGTGGAAGGATTAGCTGTTGGATTAGCGATAGAAACATTATTAAGGCCTGTAGCTGGAATCCATACGAAAGTTACTGCTCCGGTAGCCACCAATGAAACAAATTCTCCCTGACATATTGAATCAGAATTTACAGTAACTATAGGAACAGAATTAACGGTGATGGTGGAAACAGCTGACCCCATGCAGGCACCCAATGTGCCGGTAACAGTATAAGTAGTAGTAACGAGAGGGGCAACAGAAGCAGTATTACTTCCGGTGACTGTAGCTCCCGAAGACCATGTATATGAATTGGCTCCGTTTGCAATTAAGTTTACAGTTTGCCCTTCACATATTGTGGTGGAATTAACGGTTACAGATGGTGATGGATTGACATTTACCATAGCTACAGCCGTGTTGCTGCATCCCGAAGTGGTGCCTGTAACGGTGTATGTTGAACTTGTTATGGGACTTGCATTAGCTGTGTTTACACCCGAAGAAGTTGCCCCATTGCTCCAGCTATAGGTGGCTGCACCATTGGCAGTGAGCAACGCAATCTGGCCTGAACAGATGGTATCCGAGGAAACAGTAACAGGTGGTAGACTGTTTACAGTAACAACTGAAACGGCCGTATTGCTGCACCCTGAAGCAGTACCTGTAACGGTGTAGGTAGCATTAACTGCAGGAGAAACAGTAGAAGTATTTACACCAATCTGGGTTGGCCCTGCAGACCAGGTATAGGAAGCAGCACCATTTGCAGTTAATGTTGCAACCTGACCAAAACAAATGGTTGGTGAATTAACACTTACGGATGGATTAGGAGTTACCGTTACTAAAGCAGTGGCACTGGCACTACAACTGTTAGCTGTGCCTGTTACTGTATAAGTAGTAGTTAATGATGGTGATGCGGATGCTGTATTTACGCCTGTAGCAGTAACTCCTGCCGACCAATCATAAGATGCTGCTCCGTTTGCCGTAAGCAAGGCCGACTGTCCTTCACAAATTCCAACTGAGGTTACTGTAACTGAAGGTAAAGGGATAACAGTAACCGTGGAAATGGAAGTAGTACTGCACCCTCCTGTATTACCGGTTACCGTATAGGTGGCAGTAACAGCGGGAGTTGCATTGGATGTATTTACTCCTGTTGATGTTGCACCTGCCGACCATGAATAAGACACAGCTCCGTTGGCTGTTAAATTAGCCGTTTGTCCGGCACAGATGGTTGGGGAATTAACGGTTACGTTAGGTAGTAAGGATTGCGTAACAACAAAATCATAAGGAGATAAATAACTTGTAGTGGTGGGTGTTCCATATATCTCGATATAATAGGTACCGGTGCAGAGTATCTGCGATAAATTAATAACTGACGCTCCTGAGCTGTGAACTACAGTGCCAATCGTATTGTACTGACTATCGAGAATGCGAACCATTAAATCTGCCAAAGCAATATTATTAATGGATACATTTACAGTACTATTGGCAGAAACCGTGAATTTGTAATCATCATAATCATAAGGATAGCTGCCTGCGGGCTGTATAGTGGTAAATCCGGTGTAGGCCGTGTCGAAATTTATTCCATACGACAAATTGTATTCGTTAGGTTCATCCAGTCCTTCCATGTTCTGATAGCTTTGCGAAGGTAAATCGGTATGAATTTGAGTAACGGCTGAAGCGTTATAATAAAACACATTGGCTATGTTGGTATAAAAGTTATTGAGGTTGGCCGAATAATCATTTACTACTCCATCTCCTGCGCTCAGGTCAATGATACAGCCGCTGCACTCGCCAATGATACAGGAATAATCGAGATTGGTATAAATACTCCGCTGATTTAATCCGGTTATACTTTCGTTAGTGTTGCCCACGCCATTGCAGTTGACATCGGCATTATAGAAATAACAGCAAAACTGGTCGTCCATTGATGACAGATTTTCGATACCTCCAAAAAGAAATACTCCCGGGTTTCCGGAATAATAATAATCTCTTCGCAAGTCTCTGACGGCTTCCGATTGCCCGTCAGGCCAATATAATATACCTGCTGTGGTGGTGTTACTGCCTCCGTGCGGAGTGCCGGTGGTTACCAGTTTGGCTACATGCGACTGTCCTTCGGGTTGCCAGAAGGCGGGGTTTTGTAAATACTGGCGCGATGCAAGCCCTCCCATACTATGCCCCATGAGTACCACTTTATCTCTTCCTGTTTGCTGAAGTACAAAATAGATTGCCCACTTAAGTGCTAATCCTTGTTTGGTGATGGCAGACTGATTACTTTTGACATAGGCACCACTCCACGAGGACGGACTGAAACTGCCATCGGTACCTACATCAAAATTGAGGTAATAATAATCACCGTCCACTAATGTGGAAGAAAATAAAGCAAGGTCAGCTCCGGCCGTAGGGTAAAAGTTGGTATTAGCGATGGAATTATTCGCATCAAAGTTCAAACAAAAATCAAGGCGGCCTCCAAAGGTTAAGTTATATTGACCATCCATCCACGTGGTAGCTGTGTTCCATGTATCGCTATTGGATTCAAGACCATGAATAAAAATGATGGGATAAGGTAACTTTAACTGTTGCGAACGGCTTACATTTGCCGTTTTAAGGGGAGTACGATGGCCGGTGGAATCGGGAGCCGACAGGTATTCAAAATCTGCCTGGCGGGGTTTGGCTGCAGGCGGATTATTTAGCTGCGCTAACAGTACATTAGTGCAGAAAAGGATAAGGACGATTGTGAGGATGCGTTTCATGCTTTTACGTTATATTGGTTTGTAAAATTATTTTTTATTTCGACATATTTTAATAAAAAAATAAACTCCCGCTCTTTTTCAAGAGCGGGAGTTCCTTAATCTATTATTGTTACGTACTCCTACTGTATTATCATCTTTCTGTTCACCCTACTATTTTCTTCATCTATTATCTCCACAAAATAAACTCCTGCCTTCATTTCCCCTTTTTCAATTATACATTTGTTGCCAGTGAAGTTTATTGTTTTTATTTTTTTGCCTACTACATCGGTTATTTTAATGATGGTATTTTTCTGTGATTCGGTAAAAATAATGGTGGTAGCGGATGTGAAGGGATTAGGAGAGATGGTGATGGTGGATTGATGATTGTTGATTGTTGAATTTACACTAACTGAATAATAAGGTATACACGTTGATGTGTCTATACAATTACCTAAACTAACTACCACTGCATACTGACCATTTGTTGTAATCGTATAGGATTGGTTGGTGGCACCTGTGATGGGCAAATAACCTGTTTCACAATTTAACCATTGATAGGAAACTCCAGTTTGATTGGCTGTTAATAAAGGACCTACTGATGAAACCGTATTATCAAGATTATTTAATACTGTAACAAACGCTGTAGCAGTATCTGTTCCGCAACTATTTGTTCCTATTACTATATAAGTGGTGTCGCTGGTTGGCGAAACTGTTGCTGTATTAACTCCTGTTGATGTTGCCCCTCCACTCCATATATAACTGGTGGCTCCGTTAGCTGTAAGAGTTGCGGTTTGCCCTGAACAAATTGTTGGTGAATTAACTGTAATAATAACCGAAGGGTCAACAGTAACAATTACTGCTGCCGTATTTGTACATGTATTTAAATCGGTTCCGGTAATAGTATAAGTAGTGGTTGCTGATGGCGAAGCAGTGGCAGAATCGTTGCCAATAGGTGTTGCACCAGCTGACCAGACATAAGTATTCCCACCGTTTGCAGTTAGTATCGCAGTTTGTCCTAAACAAATGGAAGGAGAATTAACAGTGATGGTTGGTAAAGAATTAACTGTAACTGTTGATATTGCAGTGTTTGAACAGGCATTAGTAGTTCCAGTAACAGTATAGGTATATGAAGTTGAAGGTGAGGCATTGGCAGTATTTACTCCTGTTGAACTTGCCCCCGCACTCCATATATAAGTTGTGGCACCGGTTGCTGCAAGCATTGCGGTTTGTCCTGAACATATCGAAGGAGAATTTACTGTAACAGTTGGTAAAGGGTAAACCGTTACTGTAAAATCAGAACTCATGGCAATGCCGCAATTTGAAGAAGATACAGGAGATACATAATATGTTACCGAACATGGCGTGGTGCCCGTATTAACTAAAGTATCATTAATATACCAAAGGTTATTAGCGAATCCCGTTATACATGAGGTAGCAGAATGTGGAATGCCGTTATTCATACCTCCACACCCTATCCACGAAGGATAATAAATAACAGCGTCACCAGAACAAATAGATAAATCCCCAATGGGATTTGTTATCGAAACTGGTGTACTATAAAAAAAAGAACCAAATCCAGGAGGAGATGTGCACCCGTTAACGTTAATAATAAGCCAATAATTAAATTGAGATTGGCAGGCATTGGTTGCCCAAAAACTAACGCCAGGGTTTTGTGATGATGAATTACAAGTACCACAAGACCATGAGTAGGTAGCCCCTGCAACAGTGGGTGTGGATAACCAAAAGTTAATATAGCCATTGCCATTAGTACAACTACCATCAGGAGGTCCATAAACCGCAGGCGCACTCATTACCGGACAAATAACCGTCAACACCGCATTATTACTTGTCATTTGGCTGCAATCACCAATCAATGGACCATACCTGCAATTAGTAATCACTACATGATAGGTATTCCCATTCATACCAAAAACAACCGGATTAGCATAGAAGGAATAAATGGAGGTGTGGCCAATTGTGTCAAGTGTAGTTTGAACCAAAGTAGATCCTGCATACCAATAATAAGAAAAAGGAGGAGTACCATTTACCGTAACTGAAAATGAAATAGTAACTACATTTCCTGCTGTAAACGTTTGTGAAAGCGGCTGAATACTTATTGAAACCGGGATACAAATTAAATGCACCGTATTACTTGTAACCGTATTTAATCCAGCACAATTAGTAATAATACAATAATAGGTATTATTACTATCTGCCATGGTTAGTGATGGGGTGTTGTAAGTATTGGTTGCAGAAGCACTGTTAACAGTACTATCCACCACCACCCCATTTACGTACCAGTAATAATTAAATGGAGATGTGCCACTTACAGAAACAGAAAAATGAGCATGCCCGGGAATGGAATCGTTTTGGTTTTGGGGTTGAGTTGCTATTGAAGTAGCTGTGCATTGGGCAATGCAATGATGCTGGCAAATTAATGCGAAAAGAATAACGAGTAATAAATTTATTTTTTTCATCACCTTTAGTTTTAAATTCTCTGTAAAGATATACTTATTTTGACTCTATCAACAACAGGTACCATTCGAAAAAACTAAGGTTTCTAACAAAATCAAACAATTTTAAAAAAACTTTCAAAAAAACGTAACCTTTCCCAAAAACCTGCGTAAAACTACCAAAGGAAAAAATTTACCAAAAAGTGTAACCTTTTAAAAAAATCAGCGTAAAACAATAAAAAGTAAATAAACGGAAGTATAACCTAAACAATACCGCGCATGTAGTGAACCTTACTACTGAAGTCCAGATACCTGTAACAATATGGTTTGGCAAAAGCTCACAAAATTATTAGTACCGCCATATTTGGCGTTTTTTAAAGTTCTTTGATTGAATAAATGAATGATTCTTTCCCTTTTCGGAGGTTCTGAAGCTTATGGAAAATAGTTTTTTTCATAAATGAGGTCCATCGGCATACGCAGATGCTCCTTCGGGATATGCGGATGACGATTTCGCGTATGTGAAAATCTCATCGAGATATACGGATGGCGTTTTCGCATACGTGAAAATAGCAGCGGGATATGCAGATGCTCTTTTTACGTACGTGAAAATCATTTCCACGTACGTGAAAACCTTATCCGCATACGTGGATGAAGCATCGGAAATAGTCATAATAACACTATAAATATTTTAAATTCAAGTAAATACAAAAAAGAAACAATAATATAATACAACACCTGCGCAAGGTGCGATGTGTTTCGGTAGCTAAGTCGATTCGCTTAAGAAATGATCGAAAACAGAAGTAAAATGAAAGTTAATCGGTATAACCACCAAAAACAATTGAGAAAATGAAAGTCAAGATTAAAACTGGTTTTGCAGCCTATAAGGATAACGACCTTCCTGTAAAAGCACAGAAAATTCACGATGACATGGCGGCAGATTCGGCTGATTATTCAACCCCATCTCCCTCACTTGCTTCAGGTCAAACCAAAATCAATACATTTTTGGCTAAGCTTGCAGACAGAGGCACCACGGCTAAAACCGCTGCTAAAAAAGCTGCTCGTAAAGCACTGATTGATTACTTAAATTCGCTGGCATTGTATGTACAGCAAAATTGCGGTAACGATGAGGAAACTGCATTGAAAAGCGGTTATGACATCTGGAAAACTGGTACTCCTGTGGGAGATTTGCCTAAGCCAAAGAATTTTACGTTGGCTTCCGGAAATAACTCGCGCGAGATATATGCCAGTATGGATTCATTGGGTCCGAATGCGAAGTCCTATACTTACAGGTACACGCAGGAGGAAGGCAGTGATCAGACAACCTGGAAAACAATAGTTTCTACTAATCCTAAAGCCTTAATAGGTGAATTGGTTAGCGGAAAGAAAGTATTTGTTCAGGGTGCCGGTGTTGGCGCAAGCAAACACCAGGTATGGAGCAATGTGATTTCCATGTACGTGTTATAGTTTGTGAAGGCTAAAACCGGAAAGCACCGGGAACATCGAATTGTGGCTGTTATTGCAAGAACAGTTTTTATAGATGTTTCCGCTGCTTTTTTTATTTTTAATTAGTTTGGCATTTTGGGGGCATTACTATTCACCTGCTTAATAATCTCCTCCATCGCATCGTTTTTAAACTTTATGGTAAAAAATTTCAGTATTCATTTTAATAATCCTAATTTTGTAACGCATAAGGAAATTAAAAACAAAAAAAAATTTTTATTAAATCTTAAAATGGATATGAATGCAATAAGCGAAGGGGGTTTTAACCAAATTATCGGCAACTACCTTATTCTTGGAATTATTATTATGCGTATAGTTTGGGATGTGGTAAGTTTTATCCGTTCGAAATTATATAACGAATAAAAAAAATCAAAGCTTCCCTCCTGCCCTGTTTATAATGCAGGCAGTACTTTTCCTCTTGCCTCACCAAAACCAATTCTTACTTTATCTTTTTTGCAGTAGCCTCTCATTATCACGGTATCGTTATCGTTAATAAATTTACGTTCCCTGCCATCGTTCAGTTTTAATGGTTTGGTTCCTTTCCACGAAAGTTCGAGCATGGAACCAAACGAATTAGGCGTTGGCCCGCTGATGGTGCCGGAAGCCATCATGTCACCAATATTAATATTGCATCCGTTAACGGTATGGTGGGCCAGTTGCTGCTCCATGGTCCAGTACATAAATTTATAGTTGGAATGGCAAATGGCAGTTTCGGTGCTATTTTCAGGCTGAATGGAAACTTCCAGCTTTATGTCAATGTTTTTATCTCCTGCATATTCCAGATAAGGCAATACTTTTGGTTCCTGTGTATAACCCGCAGTGCGGAAAGGTTCCAGCGCTTCCAGAGTAACTATCCAAGGCGAAACGGTGGAAGCAAAATTCTTGGCAAGGAATGGTCCTAACGGAACGTACTCCCAGGTTTGGATATCGCGGGCACTCCAGTCGTTGAACAAAGCCAAACCAAAAATATAATCATCAGCATCTGCTGTAGATACGCTTTCGCCAAGTGAAGTAGGTTTGCCAATTACAAAAGCCACTTCCAGTTCAAAATCCAATGACTTGCATGGCCCGAAAACAGGAACTTCTGCATCAGCAGATTTGGTCTGCCCTTTGGGGCGATGAAAATTAGTTCCTGAAATAATAATGGAAGAAGCCCGCCCGTGATAACCTACCGGCAAGTGTTTCCAGTTAGGCAACAATGCATTGGCAGGGTCGCGAAACATGGTGCCTACATTGGTGGCATGGTCGATGGAAGAATAAAAGTCTGTATAATCGCCCACTCTTACCGGCATCAGCATTTGAACATTGCTGATGTATTGCAATGCTTTTTCTCTTGCTTCCTTGTTATCGCGAAGTTCGGCTGAGTTTTCATTTAATAAATCGGAAATGCGCTGGCGCAACGAACTACAGGTAGGTTTTCCCAATGCCATCAGGTCGTTCAGGTATTGATTGATAAATACTGAATTATCAATTTTCAGGTTGTTGAGATAACCTAATTTGTTAAGTACTGCCAAATCGAGCACCTGGTCGCCAATGGCAACACCCACACGCGGGCTCGAACTTTGTGTTTTGAAAATTCCGAAAGGAAGATTTTGTATAGGGAAATCGCAGTTTTCATCAACTTCTATCCACGATTTTAATGTAGGGTCGTTTGCTTTTATCATTCGGCAAAAGTAAGAAAAATAGGTTATAACAATAGAAAACGAGTCCTTATCCTTACACCTCTTCCCCGGCCCCTCTCCAAAGGAGAGGGGTGACGCTACCTTCAGTATTACATATTAATAGGTGAGTTTCACTTTTCTTTGTCCTACCCCCTCTCCTTTGGAGAGGGGATTAAGGTGTGAGGCAATCAGAGCTAATTTTATAGTTGCAGTTTTAAACCATCGTAGGCCAATGAAATAAAATCGGGTAATTCTTTTTCCACATCTGCATGCAGGCCAAGTTGGTGGCTGATATGTGTAAAGTAAGCTTTTTCGGGTTTCAGCTCTTCCATCAGTTTAATGGCTTCATCAAATGTATAATGTGATATATGTGGTTCTCTACGGAGCGAATTAATAACAATAACTTTAGAACCTTTTATCTTTTCCTTTTCTTCTTCCGAAATATAATTGGCATCGGTGATATAAGTAAAATCATTGATTCGAAAGGCAAAGACAGGTAGTTTATAATGCATTACCTCGATGGGCATAAAATCTACACCTTCTATGTTGGTGAGTTTATTTTCAAGCGAATGCAACTTAATTTCCGGAATGCCGGGGTACTTGAAATCGCTGAAGATATACGCATAATCGCGCCTGATGGCCTGTTGCACCCTGTGAGAAGCATATACATCCATTTCTTTTTGCTGTATATAATTGAAAGCACGGATATCGTCAAACCCACCGGTATGGTCCTTGTGCTCATGTGTAAACACCACTGCATCCATTTGTTTCACATTTTCACGCAACATCTGCTGGCGAAAATCAGGACCGGTATCTATTACAAATACTTTTCCTTTTTCTTCAATTAAAATAGAGGTACGTAACCGCTTATCCTTTGAATCTGTTGATTGACAAACCGCGCAGGGACAAGCAATGATGGGCACTCCCTGTGATGTTCCTGTTCCTAAAAATGTTATCTGCACACTAACTATGATTTATCGGTTATAAACTAAATGAATATCCAAAATTGGTTCAGTTGAAGCTATTGAATGATGAAAGGTTTTGGTAGGATAATCGAATGTGCTTACCGTATTTGCCTCCACCACATATACCTCGTTATTTTCAAAATCATATTTTAATTTATTGGCAGTGTAGCCAGTTAAATAAGGAGTTAAACTACTGTTCTGGTATTCATATTTATAAATGGTTCCGTTAGAAAGAGCAATCAAATAGGTATTGGAATCAATTTCGACAGCAGATAATAAACTACCTGCTGGTAATGAAGAATTATAGGGGTTCCAGATATGATTGTTTAACCTATCGAAAAGTTGAATCACTCCCTGCCCGGCATTGTTACCAAACATAAAAACATTTTCGGGGTCCATTTCGCAAAAGGTCACCACATCCTGCGAAAGAACCATACCCTGCTCTGCCACACCGGTTGCATAAGAAACCAATAAACGTTTGGCAGCCGAAGTTTTGTCCTGCTCTTCCGAAACCATGAACCCATCATTGAAACAAAAATGCTGAATATAAAAGCCAGCTTCAGCCACAGCATTATAGGAAATAGCACCAGTATAATCATATCCTCTCACCGTTCCATCGTATTTTGAAACATAGGTTAGTTTTTCGGTATTAAAATAACCTGTGAAATAAGGCCATGCAGAAGGATTGGAAGAAACAGAAAACTTAATGGTATTATCCGCAAGGTTAATACAAGAAAGATTACCGGTATAATTACCGCAAACATATCCCTGCTGGTAATAACTACTGGCAGAAGAACCAATGTAATCTCCCTGGAAAACATGAACAGGAGTCATCGTTGTAAAGGCACTGTCGATGGATGATAAGTTAGTTTGACTAGTGGAAGTGGCACTTACTACCAATACTTTTTTGACCACTTTAGGCAGAGCGCCAAGGTAAATAGGCTGATAAGACTTTGTATCGTTCTTACCATCAGATGCAGTTATCATAATGGAATACATGCCACTCTCCAGGTGAATATTATTCAATATATATTGCATGTTCACTTCCATGGAAGGAGACGAAACAGGAACCGAAACAGAAACATGCACAGGGTTATCAAGCGCATCGACCAGGCTAACGTTAACAGAAGTTATTTTGGTATCATCTTTAATGGTAGCATTGACCGTAACAGAAGACATTACATTAAAAAACTGGTTTTGGGAAGGAGAATTAAAGGTGATTTTAGGTCCGAAAATATCATCGGGTTCTTTTTTACATGCAAAAAGAAAACACAAAACAAAAAAAGAAAACAGCCACTTGCTTTTTGAGAATTCCATCGGATAAAGTTACTAAAAATATTTACCCTTATTCATTAATCTTTTATTTTAGCTGTGCTTATGTAATCGAATAAAAACCAGCACAGTATTCATTATTTGCGATAAGCAATGAATCATAAATAGTGTTAATAAGATGTTGATTCGGTGTTCAAAAATATATTTTTATTTGAGGTGGTTTAATTTTTGGTAATTTTGCTGTATGACAGAATTCACTTCAAAAACCGATATAAACTCCCGAAGAAGAGTACAAAAACCCAATATTAATGGTCCAATGCCGGACATCGGCAAAATGCCTCCACAGGCAGTTGACCTGGAGGAAGCAGTGCTTGGTGCCATCATGCTTGAAAGAGATGCATTGATAAATGTAATTGATATCCTTAAGCCTGAAAGTTTTTATAAAGATGTCAATTCAAGAATATTTTCAGCCATACAGGCTTTGGCTAATCGTACCGAACCGGTAGATATTCTGACGGTTACACAGGAATTAAAAAAAACAGGCGAACTGGAAATAGTGGGCGGAGCCTACTACATTACCCAACTGACTAATCGTATTGCATCTGCTGCCAATGCTGAATTTCATGCAAGAATAGTTGTACAGAAATTTATTCAACGTGAGTTGATTCGTGTATCAAGTGATACTATTAAAGAGTCTTACGAGGAAGGAACTGATGTGTTTGAATTGCTTGATAAAGCAGAGAAAAACCTGTTTGCAATAGCTGATGGAAATATCCGAAAGGATTTTGACAAGATGAGTACGCTGATTAAATTAGCGATTGAACAGATAGAAAAAGCAAAAAATAGTGAGGATGGTTTATCCGGTATTCAATCAGGAATTACCGCATTGGACCGATTGACTTCAGGTTGGCAGAAATCTGATTTGGTAATTATTGCTGCACGTCCAGCGATGGGTAAAACCGCATTGGTATTGACCATGGCACGAAATGCTGCGGTTGATTTTAATCATCCGGTTGCCATATTTTCTTTGGAGATGTCGTCCCTGCAATTGGTTACAAGGCTTATTGCAAGCGAAACAGAACTATCTTCCGAAAAATTAAAAAAAGGAACACTGGAAGATTATGAGTTTCAGCAATTGAATGACAAGATTAAGAAAATTTCGGAAGCTCCTTTATTTATTGACGACACAGCGGGTCTTTCCATATTTGAATTAAGAGCTAAAGCAAGAAGACTAAAAGAAAAACAAGGAATACAACTGATTATCATTGACTACCTTCAATTGATGGTGGGCAGTGGTGATGGAAAAGGAGGAAACCGTGAACAGGAGATTTCATTTATTTCCCGTTCATTAAAAGGACTTGCAAAGGAATTGAATGTCCCTATTTTAGCGTTATCTCAGTTAAGCCGTGCGGTGGAAACCCGGGGTGGTGACAAACGTCCCGTGCTTTCCGACTTACGTGAATCGGGAGCAATTGAGCAGGATGCGGATATGGTAATGTTTATTCACCGTCCGGAATATTACAATGTAACAGCCGATGCAGAAGGAAATGACACAAGGGGAATGGCAGAGTTAATTGTAGCAAAGCATCGTAATGGTCCTGTGGATTCAGTAAAAACAAAATACGTGGCTCACCTTACTAAGTTTATGGACCTTGATGATATGGGTTCTATGGACGATTATAACAATTCAACTTCGTTACAACCATCAACTGATTTTAATACAAAGATTCAGCAATCTCAAAACTGGGACAAGCATGATATTGAGGATGCACCGTTTTAATTAATAAGCCTTAACTTTGTTGAAATTTCAACCATGAAAAAAATAATTTTACTTTCTTCGTTCCTGTTTCTTTCCATTCTTTCCCAGGCTTCCTACATCCTGATACCAATGGATTTGCAGCAAAAGGACCACCTTAAAGCATACGGTGTTGCTTACTGGGTGCTGAAGAACTATGTGGAAGTGCATTGGTTATTAAATTACAGGGGTGGGAGTTTTATGATTAAAGATGCAAAGGAAATTGAAAGCGAATGCACTATTCGTGGGGTAAGCTTTGAGATAATTGCAGATGCCAAATCAACGTCAATACTTACCGAAATAGCTGACCCGGAAGTGAACATGGAAGATGTGAAACTAGAGAAAGCCCCTAAAATGGCTGTCTATTCTCCTAAGTTTAAACAACCCTGGGATGATGCGGTAACATTGGTTTTGAAGTATGCAGAAATTCCTTATGATGTGGTTTACGATGAAGAAATTCTTAAAGATAAATTAGTTACTTATGATTGGCTTCACCTTCACCATGAAGATTTTACAGGGCAGTATGGTAAATTCTGGGCTCAATACCGGAATGCTGCCTGGTACCAGGAGCAGCAAAAAACACTGGAAGAAAGTGCAAGATCTTTAGGATTCCAGAAAGTATCGCAAATGAAACTGGCAGTTGCTAAAAAGATTCGTGATTTTACTGCAGGTGGTGGTTTTCTGTTTGCCATGTGTTCAGCACCCGATAGCTATGACATTGCTTTAGCGGCTGAGGGACTGGATATCTGTGAAACTATGTTTGATGGTGACGGCATCACTCCTAATTATAACCAGAAATTAGATTACTCCAAGACTTTTGCATTCACTAATTTTTTAGCGGAAATAAATCCTGGCCAGTACAGCAAATCCAATATAGACACTACCGTACCAAGGGGTCAGAAATACGGTGTAACCCAAAAGAACGATTTGTTTACGTTGTTTGATTTTTCAGCAAAATGGGATGTGGTACCTACCATGCTTTGCCAGAACCATGAACAGATAATAAAAGGTTTCTGGGGGCAAACCACTGGTTTTGATAAATCATTAATTAAGTCGAATGTATTGATATTGGGGGAAAATAAAGCCGCCAATGAAGCACGCTACATACATGGCGAATTCGGCAAAGGCACCTTTACCTTTTATGGCGGCCATGACCCGGAAGATTACCAACACAGAGTGGAGGACCCTCCAACTGATTTAAGCCTTCATCCTAATTCTCCCGGATACCGTTTGATTTTGAATAATGTTCTTTTTCCTGCAGCCAAGAAAAAGAAACAAAAAACCTAGACTCCTTTCCTCTGCTTTTCCTTTTTTTAAGCTTCTATCTGTAACCCTTTTCCGGATTTAAAAATCAACACCCTAAATTGTTTAAATAAATAAATTTTGCCAGTTTAAAAACTAATCGTAATATTGCGATGAAATTAAAAACATGGGAAGTACAAAATCAGAGGAGTTTACAGTTAAGGACAATAAAATTGCTGCCTATGCCAAGGCTTTGGCACATCCGGCTCGAGTTGCCATATTGCAATTGTTAATCAAAAAACAATCCTGTATCTGTGGTGACATAGTAGAAGAGTTACCCTTATCACAGTCAACGGTATCACAGCACCTGAAAGAATTAAAATCCTGCGGGCTCATCAAAGGTGATATAGAAGGCGCCACTACTTGCTATTGCATTGATGAAAAAGAATGGGCCCAGGCTAAGAAATACCTGAGTACCTTTTTTGACAACTATGTAAATAAGGATAAATGCTGTTAATAAAAGATAATACCAATCGCAATTAAACGATTAATAAAAACCAAATAAAAATAAAAACATGACAAACAATCCATTTCCAAGAATGCACGTTAGCTTATATGTTAGCGACATTCAAAAAACAGTAGATTTCTATACTTCCTTTTTCGGACAGGAACCTGCAAAAGTAAAAAGCAATTATGCCAAATATATACTTGAAAGTCCTTCCCTGATCATTTCATTTGTAGAAAACAAAGAACGTGTTCAGCAAAACTTCGGTCACCTTGGTTTCCAGGTGGAGTCGCTGGAAGATTTAAATATTAAGCTTTGGGAAGCAAAAAAGAAAAACCAGGTTGCAAAGGAAGAAGTAGGTACCAATTGTTGCTATGCAAAACAGGACAAGTTCTGGGTGAATGACCCCGATGGTGTTCAGTGGGAAGTATATTACTTTCACGAAGATGCTGAGTTTAATGACCCTCGTTATGAAACCAACGAAGCCTCAGCGTGCTGTACTCCAACTGAAAAAAAGAAAGTTTCGTTATCTTCTTTATAAAATAAACAGACTATGGAGAAAATAAGAGTATTGTTTTTGTGCATACACAACTCAGCCAGAAGCCAAATGGCAGAAGCCTATCTTAAAAATATGGGAGGAGATGCATTTGAGGTAGAAAGCGCAGGATTAGAGGCAGGAAAGCTGAATCCATTTGCTGTGCAAGCCATGATGGAAGATGGAATTGATATTTCGGGAAATAAAACAAATGATGTCTTTGATTATTTAAAAGAAGGGAGGAAGTATAAATATGTAATAACCGTTTGTGATGAAGCCAGTGCAGCAGCCTGCCCGATATTTCCGGGAGTTCATAAAAAGATAAGCTGGAGTTTCCCTGACCCTTCTTCATTTGTAGGAACTGATGAGGAACGATTAAAAATGACAATAGCTGTTAGAAATACCATTAAAGAAGCAGTAAAGAAATTTATTGCTGAAACTATTTCCACAAAAGCAAATTAAATATAGGAATGAAAAAATACTTCGCTGAATTTTTAGGAACATTTGCAATCGTTTTTTGCGGGACCGGTGCTATCATAATTGATCAGCAAACCAATGGTGGTGTTTCCCATGCGGGAGTTGCCGCCACCTTTGGCTTGATTGTTATGGCAATGATTTATACATTTGGTGAAATATCAGGAGCACATTTTAATCCTGCTGTTACTATAGGATTTGCATTTGCCAAACTTTTCCCGATGAAACAAATTCTGCCCTACATCGCCTCACAGATAGCCGGTGCCTTTATCGCTACATTGGTGTTGAAATTTCTTTTCCCTGAAAACATGACACTTGGTGGAACATTGCCTGCCGGTTCACAACTTCAATCCTTTATTCTTGAATTTATACTTACTTATTTCCTGATGCTGGTTATATT
Organism: Bacteroidota bacterium; assembly: GCA_947479085.1. Classification (GTDB taxonomy): domain Bacteria; phylum Bacteroidota; class Bacteroidia; order 2-12-FULL-35-15; family 2-12-FULL-35-15; genus 2-12-FULL-35-15. The sequence goes on from CANJYB010000029.1 coordinate 17,668, forward strand.
AAACGTATCACAAGGTTCGAAAGAAACAGGTATTATGGCAGGTATTGCTATTGGTGCAGTGGTTCTGCTGGAAGCAATGTTTGCCGGACCTATATGCGGTGCTTCCATGAATCCTGCAAGGAGTTTATCTCCTGCCATCGTTTCAGGGAATGTACAATCACTTTGGATATACTTAATTGCTCCGGTAATGGGAGCCATCACTGCTACTTCCACCCACATTGTTTTTAAGAAGGCAAAGTAATTATTACTACTTTCGTTTTCTGATTTAAAACTAATCTTAAGTAAAAGAAAAATGAAAAAAAGCATCTTCCTTTTTCTATTCTCAAATCTCTTACTTCTTAACCCTTCATATACAATTGCGCAGGAAGAAAATATCATTTTAAAAACAGCCACCGGAGATATAGATGGAACATTAACATTACCGGAAATAAAAAAAGATATCCCGATAGTATTAATTATTGCAGGTTCAGGACCAACAGACCGAAACGGAAACAACGAATCGATGGAAAATAATTCATTGAAGTTTCTGGCAGAAGAATTAAGAAAAAACGGAATTGCTTCTGTTCGCTTTGATAAACGGGGAATTGCAGCAAGTCACGATGCGGTAAGTTCAGAAAAAGAATTGCGTTTTGATACGTATGTAAATGATGTGAAAGAATGGGTGGAAATGATTGCGAAAGACAAGCGATTTTCAAAAATAATAATTGCAGGGCATTCGGAAGGTTCTTTATTGGGTATGGCTGCAGCGGTAAAAAATAAAAATGTAAAAGCTTTTATTTCCATTGCAGGTGCAGGAAGACCAGCCGATGAAATTCTTAAAGAACAAATGGCTAAGACTCCTCCAGCTATTAAACAAACTATTTATTCAATGATTGACACGTTGAAAAAAGGTGATACCATTGGCAATGTGGCTCCGGCATTTTATATGTTGTTTCGCCCGACCGTGCAGCCCTATGTGATTTCATGGTTTAAGTACAATCCTCAGGAGGAGATTAAGAAACTGGATATCCCTGTACTAATTTTGCAAGGCACCACCGATGCACAGGTAAAAGTGGAGGATGCTGAACTCCTTGCAAAAGCGCAACCTAAAGCGGAATTAAAAATCATTACCAACATGAACCATGTTTTAAAAGATTGCGAAACTTCAGATAAAGATTTACAGAAACCCATTTACTCTAACCCTGATTTGCCTTTAAATAAAGACTTTACAAAAGAAGTGATTGGGTTTATTAAGAAAGTTAAATAGAAGCCTTGATTAAAACTGCAGGTAAATAGGCATTACCTGGTCGGCTTGTTTTACCTGGATAACAATCCAGATGAACACTAATAACACCACTACCCTGCCTGCCAATGTAATCCTGGAAAGTATTCGTTCAGAAAAATACTGATAGGATTGCGGGATAAAATGAATTACGTATCCCAGCAACATTACTCCGAAAACTGTTCCGTAAGCAGAAAGCATTGGAACAAAAGCTTCTGAATTAAAGTTAGTGAATATCTGTGTCAGGATAATTCCCGCATCGTGAAATGAAGCCGCCTTAAAGAATATCCAGCAGAAACAGACAAAGTGGAATGTAATAATTACTCCAAATACTTTCATCACTCCATTGTTCAACAGTTTTGATTTTACATTACTTACTAAAGAAATTCTGAATTTATCCACTGCCAATGCCAGCCCGTGCATACCGCCCCAGACAATAAAGTTAAATGAGGCACCATGCCATAATCCTCCAAGCACCATGGTTATCATCAAATTCAAATATTGGCGGAACTTTCCTACCCTGTTTCCTCCTAATGATATGTAGAGATAATCCTTCAGCCATGAGGATAAGGACATGTGCCACCTGCGCCAGAATTCAGTAATGCTGCTCGATTGGTAAGGCGAATCGAAATTCTGATTAATGGTAAAGCCCATCCATTTGGCCATCCCTATCGCCATATCCGAATACCCTGAAAAGTCGCAGTAAATAACCATGGCATAACCATACACTCCTATCAAACATTCTATCCCCGAATGATGTGCAGGGTCCTCAAAAATATACTGAACATAGTTAACGTATATATAATCGGAAATGACGACTTTCTTAAACAGCCCACCAACAATAAGGTATAACCCCTTTGCTACATCCATTTCGGTAACAACAATATCCTTTCTTATTTGAGGGATAAAATCGGATGCTCTTACAATAGGCCCCATTACCAGCTTTGGAAAGAAGGTAAGAAAGAAACAATAATCAAAAAAACTTTTCACCGGCTTAAACCTTCCTCTGTATACATCAATGGTATAGCTCAGGTTCTCGAACGTATAAAAAGAAATACCGATGGGAAGTATCAGGTTCAAGGGCTTTAATTGCCCTGCATGCAGGTCGTTGATGATTTCAATAAAAAAGTTGGTATACTTAAAATAAAACAGCAATCCTAAATTGATAACAATACTGAAAATAAGAATGGCTTTCTTTTTCCATTTTGTCCGCTCGAGGTAAAGCCACTTGGATAAAGTAAAATCAACAACTGCAGAGAGAAGAATAAACCCGAAATAAAACCCGCAGGCTTTGTAAAAAAAGTAAAGCGAAAAGAGAATGAAATAAATAACACGGAGTAGTTTTCGCTTGTACAAAAACTGGTAACCGATTAAAAAGAAAGTGAAGAAAAACAAAAAGAACCCGGAGTTAAATAACAGCGGGTCTTTCGCATTGTAGGTAAGTTGCGAAATCAGTTTATCAACATCAATGTCTGTATTTCCGAAACTAAAACTCACGATTTATTTTTCCTGTATTTTTCATACCCCGACATCAAGGCATCATAAAAAAGATTGGCCTGGAGCTTATAACCATTGCCATTAAAATGAACTCTGTCTGCTGCCGAAAGCTTGGCAGTATACCATTTTGCCATGGAGCCGTATCCTCCCATAATTTCGTAAAGGTCCCAGTACGCAAGGTTATTATTTTTACAATACGTAATAATGGTTGCTTCCACCAATTTGATATCGGGATTCTTCACCCTGCCCTTTCTCGATTTGCGGAACGAATCACCGGGAGTGGTAAGTATAACAGATGCTGAAGGATTGGTGATGCGTATTGCAAGCACAAGCGAATCAATCTGTTTGTAAAACAAATCCTTATCAAACCCTTTATTAAACCCCTCATTGGTGCCCATCGAAATAATTACCAAACTCGATTGCAGATAAGTAAGCTGCTCCATAAAGTATTTTGATTTGGTATAATGCCTGTACTCCGCACCGTTTACCCCTATCATATTATAAAGCACACCGGCTGAATCATTCTCCAGCAACATTCCATAAATGCGGGTCGAATGCTGATGAGCGGTATCGGTATTTTTATTTCTCAGGATAATCTGGCGCATTGGCTTTTCAAACTTCAGTTCCGAAACAAACGGGTTATTCGATTTATCGGAAGATTTAAAAATTCCCTGCTCGCAATTAATGCTATCGCAAATGGTGATGTCGTAATTGCTCAATCCGCGTTCGTGAAATAAAGTAAACTTTGTAAAACTATAATCCAGCCCCGGTTGGTTTTTCACCGCAAGGTCAATCTCTGCTGATGAATCATTGGTTTCGATAGTAAACCCGCTGATGCCAATGGGCAAAGGTTTATCATAAAATACATTTCTTTTTGCATCCCATTTGGTCCCTGATGTGGTTTTGTACGACCCTGGCTCATTGCTCTTGGCCACACGATAAGGAAATATTAATCCCCGACCGGCATTACCAAATTTCAATTGCAAATGCTGCCGTATGGTTCCCGAAAAAATATCGGCCTGTATGTGCGAATCGCCAATGTGAGTTATGTTTACCCGCTTGTTCTTTTTTTCTTCCAGCAATAATAAATTCTGATAGAACGAACTCAAAGCTGAACTATCATTTTCAATTTTATTTTTACTTAAATCAATAAACTTATATTTTTCGTACGAAACAGAATCCATCTGCTGTGCATTGGCAGCAGTAATTACACAACTGCAGCAAACTGCTGTAAACAGCAAAGCGCGAAAACTGATAAATGAAAATCTGGTGAGGAATGACAATAAGGGACTAAAAAAATTCTTCAAGCTATACGTGTTATTTATTTAATACAGTTCCAAAAGCAGTTTCGCCTGCTCCTTCTTTTTTATGTTTTTCTTTTTTATTGTAATCGGCATACAGGCCCATTAGTTTTGCGTACAGCAGTTTGCCCACCTTGTGTGCCCCTTTATAATTAAAGTGCGCATAGTCGTGGTTAGCCAGCACAGTATCCCCTTCCACCCATTTCACCATCGAACCACTGCCACCTATGGCATCGTACAAACTCCAGAAAGCAAGGTTGTTTTCCTTTGCTATCCTTCGCTGTGCGCTCACCAGCAAGGGCACACTCGGGTCGGTTTGGTAACTGCCATCCTTTCGAATACTCTTATCTCCAACTGAAATTAAGAGAATACTCACACCCGGAAAACTTTGCTGTATGTGCTTTACCGCATTGCCCATCCCGTTTTCGTACCACGAAAAATCAGTAACATTGGGCGACACCACATTGAGCCCATACTCCAGAATAATCAAATCATAACCCAGGCAATCGTTCGTTCCCGAATACACCTGCTGCGGCACCTTGGTAATAGGCATTCCCGAATTCCCCCTGAAAGAAAAATTATCTACAAACACACCGCTATCGCTTTCCATACTGAAGCCATAAATATCCATCGGAGTTTTGCACTGAAAGTTGGCATTAATACCCCTCACCTTGCCATCCCCCTTTATCACCAACTGATTCACCGTATTCTTTTCATCCAGTTTATAATGTTTGCCGTTTATCACCACATAATTTTCCCCGTCCGATTTTCCGTACAACAGTTTTATATCGTAAAATTTATCCACATGCTTGCGGTAAACCGTTGCGTACTTCACCCACGAGGTGGAACTGGTCGAATTGGTATCAATAGAAGTATACGTATTCGGAACAAAACAATACCCCGAAATGCCCAGCTTATGGCTGCCCGGCACATCATTCACCAGGTTATAAGTCGTCCAGCCGCCAAAGCTGTGAATAATGCTCGTCCGGAAACTGGCCACTATACTCGTAATAGGCACATACCCCACACCCGACCCGCCAAACCTATCCTGCAAACAATCCCTGAAATCCTGCGTTATCAGGTCGCCCTCTATCATCGAATCGCCAAAATAAGCTATCCTCACCTTGTGCTTCTGCTTCTTTACCTGGTTCAGTGCATAAAAAAAATGCGCCAGCGCACTACTCGTATCCGTCACCGTGTTTTCAATGTTGCTCGAATCCGCTTCGTGCCGCGCCAGTTCGTTTTTTTCCTTTGCTATTATGCCCCGCCTTGCCGCTTCGCTCAGTATCATTCCCGGCAGCGGAACCTTTTTGGCCCGCTCCTTCATCCTTATATCTCCCAGCGGGTCCACCTTTTTGGTTTCCATCCCTAGCAGCTTTACCCCGGTTTCAAACTGACCCGCACATAGCAATACCACGGTAACCAGTATTACCATCAAAAAAGGTTGCGAATTGTTGCTCTGCATTAATCGTTTCATTTTTTTCAAAAGCCGGGTGGCAAAGATAGGGTTTTAGTTATGGCAATTATGAGTTATGAATTATGATTTATCAGTGCCCGTTACCCTTCAGCATTCAATATTCGGTGTTCGGTATTCGACATTATTTTTTTCTCAACTTCATCCAAAGAGGCTGTCCTTTGCTTACTTCGTCATTGCGAGGGCAGCGAAGCAATCTCAACAACACCACTATTAATTATTTGGGCAGGTACATTGCCACTTCGTTCTTTCCTGTCTTCCCGCCCAGACGCGGTATCTTTTTTAAATATTTTTTTTCCCTGCGGGGCGATGGCAAAAAAGGATACTTCACGCGGGTCGGGTGCAGATTGATAATATCCTTCTTCGTAGTATCATTTTAAAAATTTTTTTTCAAAAAAAGTCCCGAACCCCAGTTGGGCGTAGGGTCCCCCTACGTCCTGCCTAACCGGCCTCTGGCCGATTTACCTATGTGAATTCCTATGTTTCTATGCCTGTCCCGTCTTTCTTACGGGGTGCCTATGTGGTAAAAAAAGAAAACCACCCCCGTACGCACTAAGCTAACGGGCAAGCAAAAGGGCGGGGCTTAGTGTGCAGTTAATGGTGTAAGCTGAGCTTACTACTATAACATTTTTATAGGTGTTTTTTTTACCTATAAAAGTACATAGATTAAAAAGTTGAATATATTAATCGTCAACGTTTGTGGCGAAAATACCAACAAAGGCAAAAAATTTAAAACAAGCAATTGCCATTTTTTGGAGAATAGCCTGCTTTTGTAGAAGTAATGTATGCCAACTTTTTGGTATAGCCTGCTTTTGTAGAAGTAATATATGCCAACTTTTTGGTATAGCCTGCTTTTGCAGAAGTAATGTATGCCAACTTTTTGGTATAGCCTGCTTTTGTAGAAGTAATGTATGCCAACTTTTTGTTATAGCCTGCTTCTGTAGAAGTGATATATGCCAACTTTTTGGTATAGCCTGCTTCTGTAGAAGTGATATATTCCAGCATTTCAAAATGGCTAAAACTGGCATTTTTTGGTAAAAAACGCATTTTAAGGTGATTTAAGACATTATTTTAAAAAGATAGTGTTTTCCGGTTTTTTATGTTAAAAACAGGTTTTTGAGGCTTTTTTGGGAAAAGAAGGAAAAACTTAGGCAGGTTGACGGTTTTTTGATTTATACATATATATATATGTATGGTTCCAATATTTTAACCCTAAAAATTACATAATACTGTATTTCAATAATATAACATAGTTTTACCCCCCTTCCCACCCTACTTTTTAGGCATACAGGATGATTAAAATAGGCATACAGGATGATTAAAATAGGCATACAAGACCATTAAAAATGACATACAGGACGATTAAAAAGGACATACAGGACAATTAAAAGTGCCATACAGGGTAATTAAAAACACCATACAAGACAATTAAAAACACCATACAAGGCAATTAAAACACTCATACAGGTCAGTTAAAAGTGTCATACCGGACAATTAAAAGTGTCATACAAGGCAACTAAAGAAAACATACAACCTAATTAAAGATAAGTTGTAATTTCACCTCCTTACAAGCAAACTTTGTATCAAACCAAACTTGTCAAACTGAAATGAAAAAATTACTACTTCTTTTTGCCATCTTAAATTTGTTTCACCACCCATCTTTTTCTCAAAACAGAAAAACTAATGAGGTGCAAAATCCTATTATGGATTCGCTGAACCTTGAGTTGAAAAAAGCAAAGCAAGATACTACCCGGTTGCGGATATATTTAGCTCTTTGTGATGCATGTGACATAAACGATAATTTGAAATATACAGAACCGTTAATAAAATTATTAGATAAATTTATTGAGGAAGCTCCGAATGATAAAAAGAAAAAACATTATCTGGAAAAAAAAGCAGATGCTTATGGATTTGTCAGGGCTTTTTATGACGATAAAAAGGATACCGCTAAAACTGTAGAAGTTCAAAAAATACGGATTAACATATACCAGGAAGCTAAGGACACAGAAGCGATTATTGGTCAGATGAGAGGCTTGAGCAATTATTATATGTCTTTTCAAAATTATCCTAAGGGAATTGAATATTGTGAAAAAGCATTGGCTATGGCTAAGGAAATGAATTACAAAAAAGGTATTGCTGGTTGCCTGCGCCAAATTGGAGAGATATATAAAGGACAGGGCGAAAACGCAGAAGCAATGGAAAAGTTTCAGCAATCATCATCTATTTATAGTGAACTAAAAGATACCATTGCATTGGCTGATGTGTTAGTAAGCGAAGGACTGCTTTATTGCCAATTTCATGATTACAAAAAGGCACTTGAATGTTATAATAGATGTATTTTATTGTATGAAATTAAAAAAGAAAAACGTGGCGTTCGCAAAGGTTATGATTGTATTGCAGGTGTGTATATAGAAAATAATGATTTCCCTAATGCTATGGTGTATTTGCAAAAATGCCTGTCGATGTCGGAAGAAATGAAGGATAATTATTGGATTGGGCTTTCGTTAAAAAGTATTGGAAATATATATTCCCAACAAGGTTATTATGATAAAGCACTCGCGAAAATAAAAGAGGCATTAATCATTTATAAGAACCTGAGGGATGAAACGCAAACAGGCTGGTCGTACAATCGGTTGGCTGATACTTATTTTAAACAAAAAAATTATTCCACAGCAAAATTGTATAGTGATAGTTCCCTGGCAATAGAAAAAAAGCAGGCATTTATTTCAAATTTGCAAAATGGAGAATTACTTGCCACAAAAATTGATTCGGCAAGAGGTGATGGAAATGGAGCTTATGAACATTACAAGCAATACATACTTCTCAGCAATAAATTAAAGAGCGAGGAAGTTCACCAGTTGGCACAAAAAGAAAAATATCAAAACGAATATGATAAACAAAAAGCAATAGATAAAGCCATTTCGGATAATGAAATTGAGAAGCAAAAAATAGTTCGCAATAGTTTTATAGGTGGTTTTGCATTAATGATTTTGCTTGCAGGGGTGAGTTACCGAAACTTCAGAAGAAAGAAGAAAGACAATAAAATAATTGAAACTCAAAAAGCTGAATTACAAAACTCGTTCAGTAATCTTGAATTATTAAATAATATAAGCACTGAAATTACTTCCTCTCTTAATATAGACAATGTAATGAGTGAGATATATAAAAATTTAAGTTCCATAATGGACATTTCCTTTTTTATTATCGCCACCTACCATGAATCTGAAAAGAATGTTGAAATTAAATATTGTGTTAAGGATGGAAAAGTAGTTCGGGAAGAATTCAAAACTTCTATTCTTAATCCGGATAGTTACACCGCCTGGACAATAAAAAACAAGAGTGAAATAATAATTATGGATGAGGAAAAGGAGCGTTCGAATTATCTTAATAGTGTTCGCCAACTTCACGGAAAAGAGGATATGATGACAGATACTGTAGTATTTATTCCATTACTTATTAATGAAAAAGTAATTGGTTTGTATTCTGTTCAAAGTGTTAAAAAGAATGCATATACAAAAACTGATATTAACATATTACGTTCTTTATCCCCTGTAATTGCGGTAGCATTAAACAATGCTGATTCATATAATAAACTGGATACTGCAAATGTGGAGATTGTGAAACAAAAAACAGTTGTAGAAGAAAAGCAAAGAGAAATACTGGATAGCATTGAATATGCTTTGCGTATTCAAACTGCTATACTTCCGCCCAATAAAACGGTAAAAAAATATTTAGAAAATTCCTTTATACTTTACAAGCCCAAAGATATAGTGGCTGGAGATTTTTATTGGATGGAGACCGTTCAATTTACCGATGAAACGATGAAAGGATTTACCGATAAAGGACATCCGAACATTGGTACATCTGCACATCAGATAATCCTTTTCGCTGCTTGTGATTGTACAGGGCACGGAGTGCCGGGGGCAATGGTTTCAGTTGTTTGCAATAATGCACTTAACAGAGCAGTGCGAGAATTTGGTTTAACACAACCAGCCGCCATACTTGACAAAACATCAGAAATAGTAATAGAGAATTTCAGTAAAAGCGAAGAAGATATAAAAGACGGAATGGATATTTCGCTGTGTAGCCTCACCCTTAATCCCTCTCCAAAGGAGAGGGGGCAAGACCCAAGCTATACTCTTCAATGGGCGGGAGCTAATAATCCTTTGTGGTTACTGCAGAACGGAGAACTTATAGAAACCAAAGCAGACAAACAACCAATAGGCAGGGATGAGGACAGTAAACCATTTACTAACCATTCTTTCAACCTAAAGGCAACAGATACGATTTATCTTTTCACAGATGGTTTTGCAGACCAGTTTGGTGGCGACACGGGAGAAAAGAAATTAACGAAAAAAAGATTTAAGGATTTAATACTCTCCATTCAAAATCTATCAATGCAGGAACAAGGTGCTGCTTTAGATAAATTTATAATAGAATACAGAAAAGAAGTAGAACAGATAGACGACATACTTGTTATGGGTGTGAAAATATGACACGGCAAACACAACTGAGGCTAACATAAGTTGCCGTTGCGGAAGCTTCTTTAAAAATAAGTGATTCAAAGAAACGGACAATATCCTCCATTTGAGGAATGTTTTAAGGTAGAAGGATTGTTCAATGATGCTCCTAAAGGAGCTAATAAGTAGTTATGTTTATTTGTTTCTATTAAGATTTAGCTCCTAAAGGAGCAGAAATGATAAACCTAAAGGTTTCGAACACTTTTGGTTTCAAAACTCACCCGCAAACATTTTATAATGGAGACGAAACCTCCAAACTGGCAAAGGAGCCAGTTCGGAGGAGAGAGGGTATAAAAAGATACCGCATTTGGGGCGGGAAGACTGTGAACCATGAAATGGTAATAATCTTCCCAATAATTATAAAGCTCCCCCCTCCATTAGTCTTTTTTAAGAACTAAACCCGATAGTATTACAATTTATCTCCTTACTTTTGCAGTATAAAGATACCAACAGCTAAATGATTGCTACTTTCAGAACCTATTATTTAATTTTTCTTTGTTTATCTTTTACGTTTATTCATACTGCTAAGGCACAGCTGGCAGCCCATGCAGGGACAGACATCAGCATTTGTCCTGGTACCAACACACAGATAGGAGCCACCATACCCGCTACCGGAGGGCAACCGCCTTATCATTATTCCTGGTCGCCATCCACAGGTTTATCTGCCACAAATGTGGCCAACCCCATGGCATCACCTGCTTCGCTAACCATTTATACCCTAACAGTAACAGATGATACCGGGGCTGTAAGCACAGACAACATAGCCGTAGGGCTGAAATACATCAGTAAGGTAAACGCGGGAGCAGACAGGGAAGTATGTAAAGGAGACAATTTTATGCTTGGAAATACGCTCAATGTTATCGGACAGGGCATTCATTATAGCTGGGCACCTTCCACCGGTCTGGATAACGACACAATCCCACGTCCACTAGCATCACCTACCGAAACCATCACCTATACACTAACTGCTACCATGGCAGGTTGCACACCCAAGGTAACAACGGTTACTATTTACTTTGTGTCTATAGATGTTTCGGCCGGGCCGGATACGACTATAGACGAAGGCCAAAGTATTCAATTGGAAGCCACAGGTGCCTATATTTACCACTGGGACGCAAGCCCAACACTAAGAAACGCTTTCACGGCTAATCCGGATGCTGAACCTATTGTAACTACCACTTATTATGTTCTGGGAATAGACCGCACACTGCAATGCAGCTCAGGAGATTCGATTACAGTGCATGTAAAACCGGGAGACAATGTTTTTTTCTATAATACGTTTACTCCCAACGGTGATGATATAAATGATACATGGTATATTGGGAATATATGGAAACACCCTGACAATACCTTGCAAATATTTAACCGAAACGGTCAGCTGGTATTTAAGCAGGAGGGGTATAACAATACCTGGGATGGAAAAGCTTTTGGCCAGGAACTACCTGCTGCCACTTACTTTTATATTCTCGATTTGGGAAATGAGGCAGGAGATAGTTATCATGGTACGGTGACGATTGTTAAGTAATTATGGGTTATGAATTATAAGTTTTTTAGTTGCCTGTAAATATTGAAAAAAGTTAGTTTATATATCTTATTTATACTTGTGGTGTGTAATGAAATACAGGCGCAACAATTGCCGTATTATACACAGTACAGGAGCAATATATTTTTACTGAACCCTGCTGTAACCGGAACAAAACGAACAGTAGATGCAAGGCTGGGCTATCGCTACCAATGGGCAGGGTATGATGGGGCTCCGCGAACCTCCATGGTGAGTGCGCATGGAAGGTTCTTTAAAGGGAAAATGGGAGCAGGTCTGTTTATGGTCCAGGATAGAATAGGTCCGAGCAAACAAACGAACCTGGGTGTGAATTATGCATTCCATATTCGATTTCCAGATTGCGAACTTTCAATGGGAGCAGGAGGATTGTTTACCAAATATACACTGGAAGGTGGTGACATAACACTGCATAATACAGTGGATCCTTCGATTAATCAATACATAGCCAGCAGTGTGTGGGTGCCGGATGTAAATGCCGGGATATACCTTTATAACGACCGGTTTCACATAGGAGTGGGTGCGCTGCACCTTGCACAGCAAAAGGCCAATTTTTATAAAGGCGATTCGGCCAAACATGGTAAAATACCTTACAGTGCCCATGTCAACTTAAGTGTAGGATATAACTTTGCGCAAAACCCTGAATATGTATGGGAAAGCAATGTACTGGCCACCTATGTAACAGGAGTGCCCCTTTTCCTGGATTATACCTTACGGCTGCATATAAAAGAAAAGATGCTTTGTGGTTTATCGCTCCGCTTACATGATGCGGTAGCGCTGCACCTTGGAGTAACTTTCCTGGAGGATTTCCAGGTGACTTATTCGTACGACTTTTTGCTAAGCAAGATGCGGCATACCAACAGCGGTTCGCATGAGATAGTTATAACTTACAGTATGAAACCACTTCGAGGCAAGAAACACGGAAAAACAGACAATCAATTTGTTAAACAGAAATATGGTTATATGTTTTAAGCCAAGCGTTGATTTAAAATGAAAAATAAAGCTTCTGAAATAATAATGGTGAGCCCTGCTCGTTTTGGTTATAACAAACAAACGGCAAGTACTAACTTGTTTCAACAGAATGATGATGTGAGTGCTGATAAAATACAAGAAAGAGCGCTGAAAGAGTTTGAGGGATTTGTTAAGCTGTTAAAAAAAAACCATGTGAATGTAAAGGTTCTTAAAGATACCATTTCGCCCGCCACCCCTGATTCAATTTTCCCAAATAATATTGTTTCATTTCATACCATCGAAAACCTTACAGTGCCAGCACCTCCTGAAATGAATTTGCCCGACAACCTTTTAAACTTTAAAAATATTCCTGCATTAGTTATTTACCCGATGATGGCCAAGAACAGAAGAAGGGAAAGGGAAGGAGTGATAAGAAAGAAAATGAAAGGGTATTCTGTTGTATTTGATTTGTCTATTAATGAAAACCATGAAAACTTTCTGGAAGGTACGGGAAGCATAATATTTGATTACGAAAACCAGGTAGCTTATGCAAGTAACTCGAAGCGAACAAATATTGAGTTGTTTAAAATGCTATGTCAACATTTAAATTATTCGACAGTAACGTTTTCGTCAGTAGATAAAAAGGGAAATGAAATATACCATACCAATGTGATGATGTGTATAGGCAAAGGATTTGCAGTAGTATGCGATGAGTGTGTGAGGGATAAGGAAGAATTATTTACATTGATGAAATCGCTTATAGATACGGACCATAAAATTATTACCATAAATTATAAGCAGCTGAATGCCTTTGCCGGCAATATGTACCAGCTGTTTAACAAAAAAGGAGAAAGCATTATTGTGATGAGCGAGCAAGGATATAAGTCGCTTAAAAAAGAACAGATTACCAAATTAAAAAAATTCGGGAAGATACTTCACCCGCCCCTGTATACAATTGAAAAGTATGGAGGAGGAAGTGCTAGGTGTATGATTGCTGATGTTAGGTAGGTATTGGTTTGTGGTTTGTTATTGGTTTGAATATTATTTAATAAAAAAAATTAGAAAAGATGCCGTCATTTGATATTGTAAACAAGGTAGATGCGCAGTTACTGGATAATTCCATTAATGTTGCGAAAAGAGAAATTATGAATCGTTTTGATTTTAATGGTTCGAAAAGTGAAATAACACTGGATAAAAAAGCCATGATGATTTCCATATTGACGGAAGATGATATGCGAATGGAATCGATTATTAACGTTATCCGTCAGCGAATGATTAAACAAAACCTGAATCCACTTTGCCTGGATGTGGGCAAGGAAAGATATGCTTCGGGCTTTATGGTAAAAAAAGATGTGAAAGTGAAGGAAGGAATAGACAAAGAGGTGGCAAGGAAAATTATAAAAGACATAAAGGATTCGAAGTTGAAAGTACAGGCACAAATGATGGATGACCAAGTGAGGGTAACTGCCAAAAAGATTGATGACCTGCAGGAAGTAATAGCAATGATGCGGAGAGGAAGTTATGATTTACCATTGCAATTTGTGAATATGAAGTAACTTCCTATTCACAAATTGCAATAAGGTATCTGATTATTCCGAATCAAGTTAATCTTATGTTTTTTGAAAGAAGTAAAAAAAATAAAGTGAGAACCTATTTTAAAATGGTTTGAGAAAAATATTTAAACAGTTTTTTGGCAGTTGTTGCATTATCGAGAGAAGTAACCAGGCTTGAAAATTCCTGTAGATTAAGAATATCCTTTAGCTGTTTCATATCCACATCTTTTAGTTCTTTAAACGCCATGCTCCATGAAGAAAAGGCTCTTTCCTTTAAAGAACCTTGGTGCAATAAGGTGGGGTGGCAATGCCTTTTATCAATATTAATTTTTTTGAACAATTGTTTAATTACCTCTTCTTCTCCTTCGAGGATTTGTAAAAATTCGCGATGGTGAAAAAGAAGGCAACCTGTTATATTATGTTCATCATTAAATTTTCGAGCAGTATTAAGAATGTCCGTAATATCTTTTGAAGTAATTTCTCTTATTGCAATACTACAATAAATTAATTCGAATCCCATATTTCTTTTTAAGTTAAAACTTCTATTTATTTAAATAATAAGGAAAAAGAAATGAAAGGTTTCGCTAATTAGTTTTAGCCTGTTGCAAAATTCTGTTGGCATTTTCTAAAAAAAGCACCTGTTCCTGCCCTATTGTAGCACCTGAAGGATAGCCTAACGAACCAATCGGTGCAAGATTAAAATTGTTAGCAGTTTCGTCTTTATTAGTATACAACAGCCACACAGTAGGATAGCCACTAATATGAAGAGCCTGCTGCATACCCGCATTTTGCTGAGTTAATTCAGGAGATAATTGTTTGGTACGGGGAAAATCAAGCTCCAATAATATCACATTTTTTTTTGCCCATGCAACAAATTCGGGTTTGGAAAACACATCGTTCTGCAGTTTCCTGCACCAGCCGCACCAGTCGCTCCCGGTAAAGAAAGCAAAAATAGGTTTGCCTGAAGTCTTTGACAATTCATGTACTTCCTGTAAACTTGTATGCCATTCGAGTTTACTATTGGAGGGCTCCTGAGCACAAGACAATCCAATAAAAAAGAATATCAGACAAAAGGTGGTATAAATAAATTTTTTCATCGTTAAATAATTTAGAATTTTTTGAGCCAAAACTTTTTTCCATTTTCAGCAGCATGTAAAATTATTAAAAATTTCTTTAAATACCTGCAAATAGGAATTAATTAACATCCACCTTTTAGTGCAAACAAGTAGATTAATAAAAACAAAAGTGATTGTGCGATAACAGGAACTAAAATGACAATACTATAATATATCAGAAAATTGAGGGGTCTTTTTTTTATTTGAAATACAATAACAGTTATTAAACCTACCAGAAGAAAAATAAAATTAACAGGGACAAATACAAGCAGCCATAAATATACCCCAAATGTTTGTGGGTTAATTGCCCATAGAAAACCGGCAAAATTGGTTATAAAAACAAGTACCACAAACCTTGAAAGAAAAGGATGATTTTTAAATACGTTTGGTTTTACTTCGTTGCTCATAGTTATTCTCCAACTATCTTTATAAACTGTTACGTTTACTTGAAGTTTTAAAGTTACAAAAAATTTAAAGTGAATTCGATAGTTTTGAGTTATGAAAAATTATTTGTTTCTGTTTATCTTGTTCAGCAAAAGGTTATACTTAACCAATCATTTATAATTCCTTACCTTTATCGTGATGAAAAAAAGTGTTTTTATAATATTATGGTTGCTATCCATGCAATTAGTCTCTCAAACCAATTGCACGGTTAGTAACCATACATTTAAAGGTGGAGAACAATGTATCTATAAAATATATTACAACTGGGGAGTGCTGTGGGTGCCAGCCGGAGAAGCTGTTTTTTCAATTGATTTAGCAAAACTCAACAACCGCAGCATGTACCATTTTATTGGTTTAGGAGCTACTTACCCCAAGTATGATTGGTTTTATAAGGTAAGAGACAAATATGAATCGTATGCAGATACAACAACTTTAAAACCTTTGCGATTTTCGCGTGAGGTGCATGAAGCCAGCAATGTTTATTTTGATGATTACGCATTTAACCAGCGAAAAAACAAAGTGTATTCGTCTTTCCGGAAATACGGTGAATCGGCTAAACTTGATTCGGTGAGTATTACCGCCTGCACCAATGATGTAATGACAGCCATATTTTATGCCAGATGCCTCGACTTTTCTAAATACAAACCTAAGGATACTATCCCGATTACTTTTGTTTTAGGCAAGGAAGTGTTTCCTACTTATATCCGTTATCTAGGTAAGGAAACAATAGAAAATGATTCGATAGGGAAAGTGAGGTGTATAAAATTCAAGGCAAACCTGATAGCAGGAACACTTTTTAAAGGTGGAGAAAAAATGACGGTATGGGTTACTGATGATGAGAATAAAATGCCTGTTTATGTGGAAACAGAAATTTTTGTCGGTAAAATAAAAGTGTACCTTATGAAATATAAAGGGCTGAGGAATAAAATGGATAGTTTGGTAAAATGATTGATATGACACGGGGGTAAAAGCGTTTTACAACATCATTTTTTTTCTTTTCCGCCTTTTTACAATTACCAATCGTATTAAAATCACAATTAAAATCAGAGCAACCATAAGTAAACTAAGCGGAATAAATAAGCCTGAGGTAATAAATGTTTCCACATTGGTGTCTACAGAAACAGTTGTTTCCAGTTCCTTTGGTTCACATTCAAAATTAAGCACCGAGTTAATAAATGCTCCAACGTGGTCGGCAAGAAATTCATTTGAAAAATCCTGGCTATGAGTTCCCTCTACTTTGGTATTTAATTCATAACATCCTCCCATGTGTTTGTATCTCTGCGCTATGTTAAACGAACCATCACGGGTGTAGGGATAATCGGGAGGGCCTAATCTTTTGTA
The DNA here is from genome assembly GCA_947479085.1 of Bacteroidota bacterium. Classification (GTDB taxonomy): domain Bacteria; phylum Bacteroidota; class Bacteroidia; order 2-12-FULL-35-15; family 2-12-FULL-35-15; genus 2-12-FULL-35-15. The sequence goes on from CANJYB010000029.1 coordinate 34,683, forward strand.
AGGAACCGATTTATCTTTTGTTCCGTGAAACATAATGAGGGATGTAGCCAATGCTTCTTCTTTGCTGATAAATGAAGTATCTGCTATGGGACCCCACATATTGATAACCCCTTTAATTTTAAATTTATCCGTCAGTGTATTGGTGGATGAATCGATACTACCATACAACTGATGACAATTTTCCGGGATTAAAGAATTGCATAATGAATCAATATTTCTTTGAGATAAAAAAGCCATTACCAACCCCATCTCTCCTCCAGCACTTCTGCCTCCAATAAAAATGGCATTGGTATCTATTCCATATTCATGAGCATGATGAACAAAAAAACGTATTGCTGCATGTCCGTCCTGATAAGCCCTGTAAGCAGCCCTTGTGTATGATGGTCTTACTTTACTTTTCGGATTTATTTCTTTATCATGATAATCCCAGCCTACACGATAGTCGATGGAAGAAGTAACAAATCCCCGCTGGGCAAACATCATGCATAGGTTATTCCATTGTTTTTTCTGGGTAATGTCGTCTTCCTGAAAACCGCCACCATGCATTAACATAATAAATGGTCGCCTTTTTAAAACATCATAATTACCTGATGGGTAATAGATGTTAAACTTTTGTTTCTTAGAAACTCCTTTCCAATCAACTGATTCACCATATACCACATCAGTATCTGCTTTTATTTTTTCTTTGGTAAAATATTCGGGATTGAGGTATCGCGGATTAGGATATGGTTGGCAAGTGCAAATAGAAGGATAAAAAAACGAAAAAAATAGTAATGAGAAAAAGTAAAATTTCAATTTCATTTTTTTCCTTTAACCGTTGCCAGGTAATCAACTATGCGGTTAACAATGGTGGTATCGGCAATGGGAGCGCCATACATCTTCACCATTTTCTTTACAATTTTATCCCAGCCTTTCCTGTTCATGTCCGGTTGCATTTCAATATAACGAAGGGAATGACAGGTGACACAATTGGAATTTACCAGTTCTACATCCTTTGCATCAGGAAGCGAAACCGCTACTTTATCAATATCTATAGAAGTTTCGGCAGGAACAGGTAATTTTACTTTTTCCTTTTCGGGAGAACAGGAAAATAAAATCATTGAAATAAAAACAAGTGCTAAACCATTAATTCCTTTCATCATTATTTTACTTTAATAACCAACGATTCTATTTCATTTCTCATGAACCCGCTTCTGTTCCATTGATGCCATGGCTGAGTTTCGTTTTTAGTATTGGTAGCTTTTACAAAAAACTTATAAGTACCGGCAGCTGTGGGTTTAAAATTATACCTCCATCTTCTCCATGAATAATTTCCAAGCGAAGCATCGAGCTTTGCAGCAGTCCAAGTTTTGCCACTATCATTGCTTATTTCCACTTTCTCAATGCCATCTCCCCCATCCAGTGCCAGTCCCTGTATCTCAGTATTTACTCCAACAGAAGCAACAGTGCCAGGTTCCGGAGCAACAAAGATGGAACGAACATCTAACTTATTAATCGGGACCAGGTTTTTGGCAAGCGAATCGGGTTTCTCATTTCCGTTTTTTATGCCTCTGGGAACCAGATAAGCCTTGTCCATCCAATAACCTTTGAATGTATCGGGATATACTTTTATTTCGTTCAGCATACCTATCCAATATGTTGCATACCATCCCGGAACCACCAGCTTTAAAGGGTAACCGTTTAGTAAAGGCAATGCCTGCCCATTCATTTCATAAGCTATCATGACTTCGCCATCGATGGAATGATTATAATCGAGTGACTTTACAAAATCAGGAATGGTGGGTAAAGGAGGTGCATCCATTCCATTGAACGAAACAAATTTTGAATTAGATTTCGATTTGGCCATCTCCAATACATCCTTCAACTTTACTCCTGTCCATTTTGCATTTCCCATTCCCCCATTGGTCCATTGCGCACCGGGAACTCTTGGATTAAAATTGTTTCTTGAATTGCCTGCACACTCGCATACTGCATTTACCGAATAGGATTTGAATTTTGTTTTTAAATCTGTAAGTGATAATTCCAACTTACTATTTACATTTCCCGAAACTCTTAAACGAAAGGTATCGGCATTTATTTGTGTTGGCAGATTAGACAAATGCCAACGAACAAAAAACACATCGTTTGGTGTAAAATCTTCTAGAAAATATTTTAATGGTGTTTCCAGGTTGGGTGGCCTGTCTGTCAGCAGCAGCAATGGCTTCTTCTCGGGTGCTGTTACCATGGTACCTTTCGAACCGTCCTTTGGTAGCTCACTCCCTTCTTCCTTTTTTTCGTCAGGCGATGAGCAGGAATAAAAGGCAAAAAGAACAACCGTGACAAAAAACAGTTTGATGAATGAGGATACTTTGTAGGACATATTTAAAATCTTGCTTCCGTTCTTGGTTTCTTAAATGCACTTGGTGCAACAAATCTAAGGGAAATTTCAAAACCACCTCTAGTGGTAGTTACAGTTTTTAACTGAGAAAGATTAATATCATAACTAAAACCAATTTCATAATTGGCATACTCAAATTTAACAACAGCTATCAACGCATCCTTTAAACGATAATACCCGCCAATAGAAAAAGCAGCCGGCTTTTTATTGTCTGTATATTTTGAACCACTTTGCAGTATGTACTGAAACATCATTCCAGGAGTAATTTCTTTTGTGGGGCCTTGAACAAATACAATGTAGGATGGCTTTAAAACCAGGTTGGTACCTTTCATTCCTATTGCGGCATTTCCATTAAAAACAAATTTGGTATACAGCTTTTCAGAAGCATCACCATAAAAAGAATATATGGGCTGATGAGGATGAAAGACAGAAAAGCCAATATTAATTTTTCGTGCATCATTTGAAGAAATATACATTTCATCGGTGCCGTAGCTGTAATTAATACCTGCTCCGAGATCTGCATATCCAAAACTACCTGCAGTTACAGGTTCTCCTGATGCCAACGATGATTCATAGGCCATACCATTGTACTGATTTCCCCAAGTGAGTGCACCTGTATTAATAGTATGCTGTGAATACCCGAACATCAATCCTCCTGAAAAAATACTTTTGCGTGAAATAGGAATAATAGCTGATAAGGAAACATTGAATTGATTAGTGGCTACCGCAGCATCGCCTGCTTTGTCGTTTAAGAAATCGAACCCGAAGCCCATGTGGTTTTTCTTTTTTCTTAACAGCCGAGTATCAAACGAAAGAGCAAATGTTTTATATGGAGAAGAAATACTGGCCCATTGGTTTTTATAATTAGCTATTGCCTGTATCTCATGGTGAACACCTGTATTAGACGGATTTAGCTGCACGGGAGTTTCGTCAAACTGAGAAAAGTGAAAGTCCTGTGCTGTTGCAAGAAAGCCTGTAATCATAGTAAATACAATGATGAAACAAAATGCTTTGACTGATAATGTGTTTTTAGTTTCCATCTGCATCTTATTTTACAATTGTTATGTTACCATGTTTCTTTACTTCTTGGCCTTTTACAGTGGCTGATAAATAATAAGCAAACACACCGGCATCCAATTTCTTCCCATTAAAAGTTCCATCCCAGCCAACTGTCTGGTCGGTGGTTTCAAATACCTTTTCTCCCCAACGGTCGAAGATGGCTAGTTGAAGATTAGAAATACAATCGCCCATTACATAAAGAAAATCATTCTGACCATCGTTGTTAGGAGAAAATGCAGTAGGAATAAATAATTCTCCGCAAAGTATATCTATAAATACGGTAACCGAATCGGTGGTAGAACATCCGTTTAATGTTACGGTAAGTGTATAGGTTGTGGTTTGCGCAGGGGTAGCAATAGGATTTGCACAATTATTACAACTTAATGAACCGGAAGGTGACCAACTAAAAGTTGCACCTAATGAACCGGTACCATTTAAAAGAGTAGAATTTCCGGCAGTAATGGTAACATCATTTCCGGCATCTGCCGTAGGGCCTCCTATGGAAGCAACCGTTGCAGTATTGGTTGCGGTACATCCCAGCGAATCAGTAACAGTTACCGTATATGTACCTGCACCCAAATTATTTATGGAAGAAGTACTTCCCCCGGGCGGACTCCACGAATAAGACAAAGTTCCTGTTCCGCCACCTGCAATGGCTGAGGCTGTTCCGGTATTTGACGAACAATTAGAAGGAGTGGATGAAGTAGTTAATATAATTGCCGGATTTTGTGTAATGGTAACGGTTGAAGCATTAGAACAACCGGCACCATCAGTAACCGTTACAGTATAAGTTCCAGCTGATAAGCCAGAAGAAGTAGCATTGGTGCCTCCCCCACCCGACCAGGAATAAGACAATGTACCTGTTCCGCCTGTTGCATTGGCCGTTGCACTTCCCGTATTTCCGCCATTACAATTTACATTAATCTGTGAAGTGATTGAAACAACCGGTCCTGTGGAATTAGCAATTACTACCAGGCAGGTTGCGATGCAGCTATTGCCATCCGTTGCAGTAACTGTATAGGTATTGGCCGCGAGGCCGGAAGCAGAAGCATTATTTCCTCCGCTTGGTGACCAGCTGTAAGTATAACCTCCTCCTATAGTTCCGCCACTTGCAGCTACTGTACCACTTCCATTACTGTTTCCACAGGTAGCATTGATGGAATTGACAAGAGCAACAGAAAGCGCTGAAACAGGCTGGGTAATGGTTAACACCGCACTGGAAACACAATTATTATTATCTGTAACCGTTACCGTATAGGTACCGGCAGTTAAGTTATTCAAGGTATTGGGAACCGCAATATTGTTTGCCGTTTGCAAGGTTCCCACAGTACCTGTCCACACATAGTCGTAAGGAGAAGCACCACCGGTAGCGGTGGAAGTGGCATTTCCTGTATTTCCACCAAAGCAAAGCACATTGGTTTGACTGGTTATATTTACTGTAGCCCCGCCTGTATTAGTTATAACCGCAGTATTGGAAGCTGTGCAACCATTATTATCCGTTACCGTAATGGTATATGTACCCGCTGCCAGGTTATTCAACACATCCGTAGAAGTACTGTTATTAGTTGTTTGTAATGTTCCCGCTGATCCTGTCCATACATAATCATAAGGCGAGGTTCCTCCTGAAGCCAATGCAGTAGCACTTCCGGAAGATGCATTACAAGGCGCGTTTACAGTATTGGTAATAGCTACGACAGGAGCTGATGAAGGCTGAGTGATGGTGACTGTAGCACTTCCGATACAACCATTATTATCAGTAACTATTACGGTATAAGTTCCCGCAATTAAGTTATTTACAACATCCGCAACCACACTGTTATTGGTAGTTTGCACTGTTCCTGAACTGCCTGTCCAAACATAATCGTAAGGAGATACCCCTAATGTAGCATTGGCAGTGGCACTTCCGGTAGTTCCCCCGAAACATAAAACATCCATCTGTGAAGTGATGGAGACGGAAGCTCCTCCTGTATTGGTTAAAGTAACCGTTGCCGAAGCCACACAACCATTGTTATCAGTAGTGGTAACAGTATAGGTTCCTCCTGCCAGGTTGTTCAATACATCCTGGGTAGTGCTGTTGTTTGTGGTTTGCAATGTTCCTGCGGTACCGGTCCATACATAATCGTAAGGAGAAGTTCCTCCGTTTGCCAGGGCTGTTGCACTTCCTGTATTGCTTCCGCATGGAGGATTGGTGGAGGCTGTTATGGAAACTGATGAAGCTGAAGCTGGCTGGGTAATGGTTACGGTGTTTGTTCCTATACAACCATTAGAATCGGTTACAGTTATGGTATAAGTTCCTGCAGCCAGGTTATTTATTACATCAGGCACCACACTGTTGTTGGTAGTTTGCAAAGTACCTGCTGTTCCTGTCCATGCGTAATCATAAGGTGAAGCACCAAGAGTGGCACTTGCTGTGGCATTTCCTGTAGCTCCTCCAAAACATAAAACATTTGTTTGTGAAGTAATGGAAACGGAAGGGCCTCCGGAATTGGATAAAGTAACTGTCGCAGAAGCGGTACAACCATTATTATCCGTTACTGTAACCGTATACGTTCCGGCCGATAGATTATTTAACACATCGGAAGTATTACTGTTATTGGTAGTTTGCAGTGTACCTGCTGTTCCTGTCCAGACATAATCATAAGGGGCTGCACCACCCGATGCCAGACCCGTTGCACTACCGTTTGTTCCTCCACAGGAAGGATTTGTGGAAGCTGTTATGCTGGTAACAAGGGCAGAAGAAGGCTGAGTGATGGTAACGGTAGCGGTTCCCGGACAGTTATTAGCATCGGTAACATTTAAAGTATAGGTGGCTGCCCCAAGCCCATTAAAACTTTGGGTTCCTGCAACGTTTGAAAATGCAGCTACCGTACTTGCTCCATTCATCAATACATAATTATACGGTCCTGTTCCACCTGAAGTGGACGCACTAAAGCTGCCGGTAGACTGCCCGAAACAGTTTACATTTACCTGTGCGGAAATGCTTACCGTTAATGGAGGGCAGCTGACACAGAAAGGAATTGAAGCAAGACTGGTAATAGTAAATATTGTTCCTACATTATCAATTACCTGCAGAGGAAAAGTTCCAGGAGGTACTGCTGTGGTGCCGGTGGCAAAGGTGTTCCAACCAGTTACAGGAGGACCTGCTACTGTAAAAGCACCATTACAAAACCCAAAACCTGCTACGCATGGATTGGTGGTTACCTGCTGCTGCCAGGTGTAAGGACCATTTCCTCCCGAAACTGTTAATAAGGTTCCAGTTGCATTTTGACATACACTTAAAGGAGTACAGTTATTTACAGTAATATCAACCGTTCCGGTTCCGCATGGCAAAGTATACGTAATAGTAAAAACTCCAGCCCCTGAAACAGCCGGATTAAATACTCCACCGGCTGTAACTCCTGTACCACTCCATGTTCCTCCGGCAACAACAGGAGATAAGGTAACTGATGCACTGGTGGTGCATAACGGAGCAATCGGACAAACCGTGGCATCGCAACAGATTAATACCTGAGGAAGACAGGCAGACATATTTATTTGTTGTGCATATCCTGTACGAGTGTTTACTGAGTTGTCACCGGTTGCCCCACAAACTATTACATTTCCTCCCGTACTTACCGCTACATCGAATACTTTAAAAGGAACAGAAACGGAAGACAGCTGCACCAGGTTAGCATCGTATTTAATAACAGCATTACCTGAACCAACATAAACATTGCCACAACTATCTATATCTATACCACTGTTTCCAGCCTGATTGGTCCCTCCAAATACTGCATTGGAAACACCTCCGGGAATGGCGGCAGTAGTAATTATTGCACCTGTGGTTAACGAACGCTTGTGAACCGTACTTCCATTTTGGGTATAAACAAAATTTCTATTTGCCTTGATGGCGCATATTCCTGAATTACCATTGTTTGGCCGATAGTTCTCCATTTTATAACTAAAATGATAACCATCATTGATATTGAATAAAGTATTGGAACCGGGACAGGCTGCAAAATTCTGGTCGAAGGAACCAATTGAATCGAGTGTTAGGAAATAATAGCGGGAGTTAAACGATGATGTAACTGCACGCACTTCTTCCACATCGTTAATTCCTAAAAATCCGGGCCGGTCGTAACCAACTATTTTGGTAGCTGTTACACTTCCGTTGGCCGTATTGATATCGAAAATCATCCCATCTCCTGTGGGAAAAAGTGAGTTTAGCCTAGTTCCGCCAACAATGAGTTTGGTTTGGTCGCAGTTAAAAGCGATGCTCCAGTACTCATCCAAACCTCCCCCGTTAACACTCCATACCATTGTACCCGCAGTATTAATTTTTTGCATGGCTGCTCCCGAGCCATTGGTAACATAAGAATTTCCCGCTAGGTCGGTGGCCAGAGTTCCTAACCAATCCTGCTGTGAAGTATCCCAAGGGGTCGTATAGGTCCATTGCAATATGCCAGCAGAGCTGTACTTTAATAATTTCATTGGGGTATCTCCTCCAATTATGTATGCATTGCCGGCACCGTCTCTTTCGCATTCCCATACCCCGTTAGAAGCAGGCAAGGTGGGTGTTACCACCCATGGGTCGATAATAACCGTTTTTGAATGGTCATAATTGCCAAGGTTAAAACCTATTGTTTTTCCGTTTCTGTTAAAAGAGGAAGTGATGATGTTTGATTTATCTCCGGAATAAAAACTTACAGGAGCATGGTCGATGATGTTTCCAAACCTGGAATTAACCAAAACATCTCCCGCTCCATTTAGTTTAATATTACTATCGTATTTCATTTTCACCACCGATGCATCGGCACCGGGATGAACGATTAATGCGTATTTAATACCTTCTTCGGGATGAAAAGTGTATTCCACATCAATTCCCGGGTAGAGGTTTTTATAAATAAGTTTGCGATAGCTGTTGATGTGATTGATATTGATAGGTTTTGAATTTTTCTGAGGTATTGAATAACTCTGGTAATCGGGGGTAATGTCTTCGGCAACTAACTGTGCATTGGGGTTAGCACCTTGCCATATCATGTCCACCACATCGGTGGTGAACTTCATTTGCCTTTCTTCGGCTTCCAGTTCTGCATGCGATTTACCTTCCTTGCCTTCTTTCTCCATTTGGTCTTTGTCTTCTTCTTTTTTCCATTTTTTAAGAAAACTATAGGTCAACCCTTTGGCAGTAAAATAAATTTTTACCGGACCATTATCCACCGCATAAAGAACTTTTGCCTTGTTTTCAGATTTTCCGTTTATCTGAAACTGTCCTTTGTTTTCGATGAACGATTTTTGATTGGCAAATTTTATGTCCCATCCCTTGTTGCCATCAATGGCAAACGTGGCGCTGGTAAAACCAACGGCAATGATTAACAATAAAATACGCAGAGAATGGTGATAGAAATGTTTCTTCATAAGTTAGTAGCTTTTTAGTTAACAAATGCAATGCAGCAAATCTAAACTAATTTTATTAAGGTGGAAAGAAAAAACGATGAAAATTAATAAGGGAGGTGTTAAAATAAAATGACGGATGTCCGATGTCCGATGACGGATGACCAATGCCGGATGAATGTCAAGTTCGTCATTGCTAGGAACGAAGCAGTCTCTGTAGTTCTTTTAAAGGATTGCTTTGCGCCTCGCATTTTCGAAATCCATATTTTTAGAACTCTTGTGAAAAGCACCTTTTTGTTCCATTTATTGATAATTAATTTTAGTTATCGCTTCAAGTAAGTCCGGGATATATAAAACACGCTTATTTGTATCTTATTAAAACTATAATGTTAATTTCGTCTCCTTAACTTAATGACATTGCGCTCGCGCCTGCGGGGTGTTTTGTGGAAAGATAAATGAAGTTTTTAAAAGTCCCATATTAACTCTTCTTTTTTTGCCAGAGCTGTATTTTTAACTTGCTTTTTTTTCATTTCTTTTTTATTTATGTAAGTAAAACTTATGGTATTAGTTTCACGCTAAGCGTCACCACATGTCCTAACCGTCAGCTTAGCGCGAAAGGGGTACAGGTGTGGTTAAGTCGGGACGCCTTGCTAAACCGGACGTAGGGGGACCCTACGCCCAACTGGGGATAAATTAGGGGTTTTTGAAAATATAAATTTTGTACTTTTGTGCCGATGAAATTTATTTGTTATATTTTTTCTTTTTATGTTTTGTTGCTTTCGGTTGTGCCTTGTGTGGATGCTGTGGGTGCAAGTGTTTCTAATGAGCATTTGACTTTACAGAGTTCGCAAGATAATGGGCAAAGTAATAAGGAGGATAATGATTGTTCGCCTTTTTGTACTTGTGCTTGTTGTGGTTGTAATGCTTTTAATGTTCCTTGTTTTTATACGGTGGTTTCTTGTTCTGAATTTGTGAGCGAAAATTTTATTTGTAATTATTCTGTTTGTTTTTCTTCTGATTTTATTTCTTCTATTTGGCAACCGCCAAAGTATAGTTAATAGTGTTGGCGGTGCGTAGCACCGCTTTTTCTTTTCTTATTATTAACTTATTTATTTTATTCAAATGAAAAAAAATGTTTTGCTTTTGATGGCAATGCTTGTTGTTGGCGTTGTGGAGGCACAAAATATATTTAAGGCAACTATTAAAGATAGCTTGACTAATGAAACTTTGATTGGTAGTACTGCTGTGCTGAAAGGTACTACCAATGGTGGTAGTGCTGATGTTAATGGTAAAGTTGAAATTAAAAATGTGAGCGATGGCGAACATATTATTGTTTTTAGTTTTGTTGGTTATGAAAAATTGGAACGTGTTTTTGTTTTTCCAATTACTGATTTATCTAAAGAAATTATTATTTATTTAAAATCGGAAGCAAAGGAAATGGATGAAGTGGTGGTGTCAAGTACTCGTACAAGCCGTACTATTGAAAACGTTCCGACAAGGGTTGAAACTATTGAGCTTGATGAAATAGATGAAAAAAATAATATGCGCCCTGCGAATGTTAGTATGATGTTGCACGAAAGTACGGGTATGCAGGTTCAACAAACGAGTGCTACAAGTGGTAATGCAAGTATCAGGATTCAGGGGCTTGATGGGCGTTACACGCAATTGTTGAAAGATGGTTATCCGAACTTTGGTAATTTTTCCAGTGGGTTGAGTTTGTTGGAAATTCCTCCGCTTGATTTGAAACAGGTTGAAATTATTAAAGGTAGTGCTTCTACTTTGTATGGTGCAGGAGCCATTGCGGGTGTTGTGAATTTTATTAGTAAAACTCCGAGCGAAAAAGGGGAGTATAGTTTTATCGTAAATCAATCGCACGTTGGGCAAACTAATATTGGTGCTTTTGTGAGTAAAAGAAAAAATAAATTTGGGTTTACGTTTTTGGCATTGGGAAATAATCAACTGCCTTATGATGTGGATGGGGATGATTTTACGGAATTGCCGAAGGCAAAAGATTTTACTATTAATCCTAAATTGTTTTTTTACCCTACTGAAAAAACTATGTTGATGGTTGGTAATAGCTTTACACAGGGCGAAAGGATAGGAGGGGATATTAATTTTATAAAAGGTAATGCGGATACTAATCATACTTATTTTGAAAAAAATAATAGTGTTAGAAATGTTTCTACTTTGGAGTTTAATAAGGTTTTTAAAGATAAAAATCATTTGACTGTTAAATCTTCTTTCAGTTATTTTGAAAGGGAAATTGGTGTTCCTAATTATAATTTTAAAGGTGTAAATAATAATAGTTTTACTGATATTTCTTACGTTCATAATTTAAAAAAGCATACTTTAATTATTGGTGGTAATTTTATTTATGATGATTTCAAAGAAAATAAAATTACTGTTTTTCCTTTGCGAAATTTTACTACTACTACTGGAGGTCTTTATATTCAACATACTTGGGATGTTGCTAAAAAGTTTCAATTGGAAAGTGGAGTTCGTTGTGATGTGGTTAATTATTTTAATGCTAATTATAATAACTCGGAAGTGTTTGTTTTACCAAGGGTTTCGGGGCTGTTTAAATTTACTGATAAACTAACATCTCGTATTGGTGGTGGTTTGGGTTATAAATCTCCTACTTTGTTTACTGAACAAACGGAAAGTTTTCAGTATAGAAATGTGTTACCACTAAATAATGTTACGAGTGAAAAAAGTATTGGCGGTACTGCTGATGTTAGTTTTAAAACAGGCATTGGTAAGGATTTTTATTTTGCTTTGAATGAAATGTTTTTTTATACTTATATAAATAATGCTACTGTTTTGAGTGCTGATACTTTGGGTAATTATTATTTTAGTAATACTACGAAAGGTGTGCAGAGTTTGGGTTTTGAAACAAATGTGAAATTAATTTATAAAGAGAATTTTAAATTATTTGTCGGCTATACTTACAATGAAGCGAAAGCATTTTACTTAATTAGTAATCAGTTTTTGCCTTTATTGCCAAAAAATAAATTAAATCTTGCGTTGGTTTATGAGAAAGAAAAAAATATTAAAATTGGTTTGGAAGGTTATTTAACTGACAAACAATTTTTGAGTAATGGTGTTGTAACTCCTTCGTTTTGGGAGTTTGGTTTTATGGCTGAAAAAACTTTTGGTAAAATTAGTTTGTTTGTGAACTTTGAAAACTTTACTAATGTTAGGCAAAGTAATTATAAACGTGTTGTAAATGAACCGCACAATAATCCAACTTTTGATGAGATTTGGACACATACAGAAGGGTTTGTTTTTAATGGTGGTGTCAAAATAAAGTTGTAATTCTGTTGTCGGGTCTGGTCGGAAAACTGAAAAGTTAGTAGTCGCTTTCGAGTTGCCGTAGGATTTCCTCTAACCTTTAGACTTGCACTCTAAAAATCAAAAGTAAACTAAATTTGTATTGGAAAGAGAAAAAAGAAATTAACCGAAAGCAGGGCGACCTATGCGCTAACAAGGGGACCCTACGCCCAACTGGGGTTCCACATAAACTGTGTGAAACGATTTTGTTGTTGGCATTTAATATTTGTAAACAGAAATGTAAATACAGCCAATAATAAATATATGAAATTATTTTTTTTAGTATTTGACATTTTTATACGTTATTATTTATATTGTTATTTATCTCATCAAAATGGACATTGTATCTATATCTTAAATAAGAGAGACTAATGCAATTCTGCCAAGCTCTTTTTAATAATGCATACATTAACAAAGCATTAAAAAAAATCACTGAAATGAGCTCTATGGAAGAAAGGTAATGTTGATTGCAATTCAGAATTATTAATCCAATGATGAAAAAGAAAAGTGAAAATGATAATGCAAATTGAAATTTAAGACGAAATACGATATAGTCAATTACATCATGTATTTTCTTAGATTTAAGTAAATAATCATACCAATGCGAATTGTGGAATTCATCTTTTTCAGTGTCTACGAAATAATTTTCTGGTTTTGTACTTAAAATTTCATCGTATTTACCTTCAATCCATAAGGCAAATTCTAAAAAGAGTAAACCAAGTAACAACGCGAATACAAGGAATACAAAATAATATGCAGTGTAAATATCTTCGTTTGTATTCAATAAGGAGGGATAATTATTTATGAAAATACTAGCAAATGGGAACAAGCTAAAACTGCCTGTTAACAAAGCTATCGAGTAATACTTAATATCATTTGTATTTAATACTCCTTGCATATTTGAAAATGTTAAATTAGTTTATTGATCATTCGAAGAAGTTACGTAATTCCGAAAATTTTATTGAAAACATTCAAAATTAATTTAGTTTAGTTAAAACAAATCTTGTTGTGCCATCCGTAGTTGTAAATGTATTATTTACAGTTGAATTTTGAGCATGGATTTTTATTAAATCTCCTACCGATAAATTAACAACCATAGTCAAATTCGAACGACCAAGAGAACTACATAAATATCTATTTGAGTCATCACAGGAACCATATGAAATAGTAGAACTATTAATTTTTAGCTCTATACCAATCGAAGCTGTTGAATTGCATCCTGTGTTTGCAACGCATACTGTTATTAAATAAATTCCTGATAAGCCAGTTGTATATGTTACTCCATCAAAGCTTCCGGACAATGGCGGTGTGTATGTGTTAAATGTTATGTCTGCCTGTCCTGGCACATTTACAGCTGTGGACAAGGGTACTGTTTGATAAGCTCCCGTTTGGGTTGCTGTTAGGATAATTTGTGCTGCACCAGTAGCAACAGTTACGCCATTACATACATATTTAGTTAATGTGGCATTTATTTCTCCTGCGTCTAATGTGCCGTTATTATTGGCATCTAACCCTACTTCTATTTTTGTACCACCATTTGCACAATTTGCACCGGCAAATTCGGTAGTTGTATTTACTAAGGTGTTTTGGCCATTTGTGCCATTGGTTCCGTTTGTACCATTAGTTCCTGCTGCACCTGTTGCGCCAACTGAACCAGTAGCACCTGTTGCTCCAACTAAACCATTTGTTCCGTTAGTTCCTGCTGCGCCTGTTGCACCAACTAAACCATTTGTTCCGTTGGTTCCATTTGTGCCTGCTGCGCCTGTTGCACCAACTAAACCATTTGTTCCGTTAGTTCCTGCTGCTCCTGTAGCACCAACTGCTCCATTTGTTCCGTTGGTTCCTGCTGCACCTGTTGCGCCAACTGCTCCATTTGTTCCTGCTGCACCTGTTGCTCCGTTAATTCCATTTGTTCCGTTGTTGCCTGTTGCACCAGTAGCACCTGCTAAACCATTCGTTCCATTAGTTCCTGTTGCGCCCGTTGCTCCGTTAATTCCATTTGTTCCGTTGTTGCCTGTTGCACCAGTAGCACCTGCTAAACCATTTGTTCCATTAGTTCCCGTTGCGCCTGTTGCTCCGTTAATTCCATTTGTTCCGTTGTTGCCTGTTGCACCAGTAGCACCTGCTAAACCATTTGTTCCATTCGTTCCGTTGTTGCCTGACGCACCAGTAGCACCCGTTGAACCTGCTAAACCATTTGTTCCATTAGTTCCTGTTGCACCTGTCGCACCTGCTATTCCGTTTGTTCCATTGTTTCCTGTTGCGCCTGTTGCACCATCAACTCCATTAATTCCGTTAGTACCATTTAAACCATTAGTTCCATTAATACCATTAGTTCCATTCGTTCCGTTGTTGCCTGTCGCACCTGTTGCACCATCAACTCCATTAATTCCGTTAGTACCATTTAAACCATTAGTTCCATTAATACCATTAGTTCCGTTTGTTCCATTTAAGCCATTAGTACCTGCCGTTCCTGTTGCGCCCGTTGCTCCGTCAATTCCATTTGTTCCGTTTGTACCTGCTGTTCCTGTTGCACCCGTAGCTCCATTAATTCCATTCGTACCATTTGTACCTGCTGTACCTGTCGCACCTGTTACTCCATCAATTCCGTTTGTTCCATTTGTACCTGCTGTACCTGTCGCACCTGTTACTCCATCAATTCCGTTTGTTCCATTCGTACCATTTGTACCTGCTGTACCTGTCGCACCTGTTACTCCATCAGTTCCGTTTGTACCATTCGTACCATTGTTACCTGTTGCGCCTGTTGCACCAACTGAACCGCCACTATTTAAAGCATACAAAGCATAAGGTACACTCATTAATTGTTGTGTTCCCATTAATGAATAACTTGTTCCGCCTGTTGCATCCATACTTATTTCTATGAAGTAAGAACCGCTTCCCCAATTGATAGTATTGAATGTACCTGCTGTTACTGTGCCTGTGCCAACAACTACATTTATCAAACCTATGTTATTAGATGTTGTGTTAAATGTTTCGGTATATACTATTGTACCTGTTGCGCTTCCTTGTCGCAAACTAATTTCTAAACCAATGTTTTGGTTTGTGATTGCAATACCTGTGGTATTGCGTGCTACTGCCTGGTAATTAAATCCCTGCGGTGCTTGTGCTTTCAATGTAAAGTTTAATAATAAACTTACAGATAATAATAGTACTAGTTTTTTCATTTCTTGTTTTGTTTTTAGGATTTAATTTTTAATTATTTGATATGTTTTACTTTTATTTATTTTTAATAGATATGTTCCGTTTGCATATTTACTTATATCTATTTGCGAAATAGTTGTTGCGTTTTTCGTTTCTGATAAAAGTAATTTTCCTTCAACTGAAAATAATTCTATAACATTATTATCTGTTGCTTTGTCAAATTGTATTTGCACAAAGTCTGCTGTAGGGTTAGGAAACACAGTAACTCCAAAACTGTTGTCTAAATTTTCTACTTGTGTAATAAGTAAATCGTTTTGATGAAACCCTTGTGTTAAAAGGTTTGTACCGTTGTTAAGTGTAAAGGTTGCAGGTTCGCCCAATGTCCAATCTAATACATTTGTTCCGTTTACAAAACTTGTTCCTGCTGTTGAAAGTACTTGTGGTGTTAATGTTTGCGCTTTTAATTCTGTTAATGCTAAACAGAATAAAAACAATGTAATTGTTTTTGTTTTTGTTTTTTTCATTTTGTTTCTTTTTTAAAGTTCGTAAAGATAGATAAAATTTAATTCGTTGCGTAAAAGTTTGCACCGCACTTCTCGGCATTACGCCTAAAGGTTTGCGGCTAAAAGAAGTGCGGAAATTACTTGCACAAAACTGTCTTAACCGATAAACTTTATTAAATGTACTGAACTAAATCGCAATTTTTTAAAAATAAATTTATACCGCTGAAAAAATAAAATTGCAACTTGCACAAACTCCGCATTTTTTTTAGCCGCTGTTACCTGCTGGCGTATTGTTCAGCATTGTTATCATTCGAAGCTCTGTCTGTCGGCATACTATTTTTTTTGCGCAAGCTTTGCAAGCTCTTTTAAAAGCTTTGGTATAGCCTGGCTTTGCGCGGCTTTTAAATGTGCTTGCAATTGCGAAGCACTCACGAATACCAATAAAAATTAACAATTTATGAGTAAATGCGTTGGCTATTTTTAAACTCTGATTCCAATTACTAAAATGTCGTCAACTTGCTCTGTACCGGCTTTCCAGTCTTCCACAAAATTGTCTAAGTGTTGCTCTTGTTCCTGCATTGATTTGTTTTGAATGCTGAGCAAAATTTCTTTCAGTTTTCTCGTCATTAATTTTTTTCCATCTTTCCCGCTAAACTGGTCTGCGTATCCATCTGTGCAAATGTAAAAAGTGTCGCCTTGCTGTAATTTTATTTCGTGGGTGTCAAAATGCTGAGCATCATTTGTCAAACCACCAATAGCAACTTTGGTTGCTTTTATTTCTTCCACTGCGGTCTGCCCGTTACGAATAATCCACACAGGTCGGTTTGCACCAGCGTATTTTACAATACGATTTTTTGTGTCTACGGAGCAAATGGCAATGTCCATTCCGTCTCTGGTAGATTCATCTTTGCTTGATTGTTTTAAAGAAGTTTTTACACCTTTATTTAACAGCGATAATATTTCACTTGTATTGTTGCTTTGTTGAACCGCATCTGTCAACCTTTCCGAGCCAACCATACTCATAAAAGCGCCAGGTACTCCGTGACCGGTGCAGTCAACTGCTGCAATAAATACTGATTCAGTATTTTTATGAAAGAAATAAAAGTCTCCGCTTACAATGTCTTTGGGTTTAAATAGAATGAAACTTTGAGGAAGCGATAAATTGATTTCTTTTTTGTCGGGAAGAAACGCTTGTTGTATTCGTAGAGCGTAGTTGATACTGTCCGTAATTTCTTTATTTTTTTCTTCTACAATTTCTTTTTGTTTCACAATAGTAACTGTTGCTCTGCGCACTTCTTCTCCAAGTTCTTTTGCTCTTGCTCTTAATTGTCTTCCGTTCCACCAAACAATAAAAACAACAGAAGCGATAATTAATAAACCATAAATTGAATAAGCCCACCACGTTTTCCACCAAGGCGGACGAATTGTAAATGTGTAATTAAATTCATTGCTCCAATAACCTTCACTGTTCATTGCTTTTACTTTAAACGAATATTTCCCTTGCGGTAAGTTACCGTAAGGTGCTTCGGTGCGGTTAGTGATCGCACTCCAGTTTTCGTCAATGCCTTCTAATTTATAGTGGTATTTTACTTTTTTACTTTGCTTTTGCGTAATACCAATAAAATTAAAAGTTAAGTAATTGTTGTTGTATGCTAAACTTAAATTCTCAGGTAAGCAATACCACTTTGTTATTCCATCAAATTCAAAATCACCAACGCTCACTCCATTGCCGAGTGTTAGCGTACTGTCTTTCTTCTTCTCTAAATTTACCCATGCAATATTTTCATTAAATAGTGCAATGCTTGTTAATTGAATGTTTGGCGCAACAGTATCTGTAATTTCTCCTTGCGGATGATATGCGGTTAGCCTTTCATTTGCGGCTATCCAAATAGTGCCGTTTTTGTCTTCACAAATAGTTTTGCCTCCATTTACACCAATGCCTAAAAAGCCATCTTCATAAGTATAATTTTTAAAGAAAATTTTTCCTTCGGCCTCTTTAGAGGCGTTGACATTGTCAGAAAAAAAGACTAACTTCTCCTTGTTTTCCGGGCTTAGCTTGCTCAATCCAAACCTACTTCCGAACCAAAGATTTCCGCTTTTGTCTTCTAACATCGACAAAACAGTATTATTGCTCAAGCCTTCTTTCTCTGTAAAATGCGTAAAGGATTTCCCATCATACTTTGATACACCGCCATTCGTGCCGAACCAAAGATTTCCGCTTTTGTCTTCTAATATACTCCTTACAGTATTATTGCTCAAGCCTTCTTTCTCTGTAAAATGCGTGAAGGATTTCCCATCATACTTGCTTACTCTACCGCCATACGTGCCGAACCAAAGATTTCCGCTTTTGTCTTCTAACATCGACAAAACAGTATTATTGCTCAAGCCTTCTTTCTCTGTAAAATGCGTAAAGGATTTCCCATCATACTTTGATACACCGCCAAACGTGCCGAACCAAAGATTTCCGCTTTTGTCTTCTAACATCGACAAAACAGTATTATTGCTCAAGCCTTCTTTCTCTGTAAAATGCGTAAAGGATTTCCCATCATACTTGCTTACTCCACCACCATCCGTGCCGAACCAAAGATTTCCGCTTTTGTCTTCTAACATCGACAAAACAGTATTATTGCTCAAGCCTTCTTTCTCTGTAAAATGCGTAAAGGATTTCCCATCATACTTTGATACACCGCCATACGTGCCGAACC
>CANJYB010000030.1 GCA_947479085.1 Bacteroidota bacterium
AGTTTTTCCCCATCTTAGTTTTATCAAATACGATAGGCATTTCGCCTGTGTATCGTACTGTTTTGCTACATTTAGTATATTTGTTGACATTTTATTGATTTTTAATATGTTATAAAGTTAGAAAATAATCTTAGGGATATGTGCGCAAACTATTATACATTTTTCAGATTGATATCCCCCTGGGCAATTGGGAATGACAGATTCTTGTTGATTAAGTAAGGGGCATAACACAATGATAATGAATCTTTAATAGGTGAGTTGTTAGGTGTTCGGTTAACACGGACCCGTTGTAGGTTAACACGCGCTCGTTGTAGGTTAACACGCGCCCGTTGTAGGTTAACACGCGCCCGTTGTAGGTTAACACGGACGCGTTGTAGGTTAACACGGACGAGTTGTACGTTAACACGGACCCGTTGTAGGTTAACACGGACCCGTTGTAGGTTAACACGGACCCGTTGTAGGTTAACACGGACCCGTTGTAGGTTAACATGGACCCGTTGTAGGTTAACACGCGCCCGTTGTAGGTTAACACGTGCCCGTTGTAGGCTAACACCTGCCCGTTGCAGGTTAACACGAACCCTTTGTAGGTTAACAATGGTTTTCGCTGCCTTTTCGTTATGTGGAGGACTAAAAACAGGGTGGCGTCATTGCGAGGAACGAAGCAATCTCTTGAAATACTGGTCAATAATTTGATTGCTTTGGGTGAATCCTTTATTGTATTGTATTAATAATGGCGGTCATTTGAATTTTCAAAATACTCTTTTGACAATCTTTTATTTTTCATCAGAAGTTGAAATATTACTTTTATTCAATGCTGTTTGAATGGCCTTTACTTCCGCTCTTAATTCTTCTATGCTTTTGGTTTGGGCATTAATTTTATTATCCTGCTCTTCAATTATTTTTTGTTGTTCTTTAATAGCTTGCACCAGTATTGGAGTTAACCCGATATAATTCATGGATTTGAAAGTAAACTGGTCCTCTTTATCTCCTTTAGGGCTTATACCCTGTCCTACCAATTCAGGAAAAACATTTTCCACATCCTGCGCAATTAAGCCAATTTGTAAACTTTCCGGGAAATTCATTCGTTTGTATTGCTCGTCTTTTTTAAAAGTATAGGTTTTTGGTTCCAGTTTTAATACTTTATCCAATGCTCCGGTTAATGGTTGTATGTTTTCTTTAAATCGTTTGTCAGAAACATTGCTCCAGGTTCCTGTATAAGCCCCATTTCCGGAGCAGTATACACCATAAGTTGCTCCTCCCGAAGTTCCCATTACACCTGTTAGGCCTCCCGTAATTCCCAATCCATAAACACCAATATATTTTCCAATCCCCTCGGTGCCGATACCATAATTAGTTGCAGTGTTACTGGTTTCTCCTTTTACACCCACCCCATCTGCTGAGCCCGTATATGTATTTTTAAAATACCCAACCTGATTTCCGCTTACATTAATAACATCGGTTACGTGCAGGGCGTAAAGAGGGGTAGTAAGACCAATACCCACGTTAACCGCATAAGTGCCTGTTCCCCCAAGAACCATAGCATTACTTGCGCCAACAACAGCATTTGCGCCAATAGCACACGAATTAGAAAAATTTCCGGAGGCATCGGCATTAAATCCAAGAAAGGTATTGTTATTTCCACTATAAATACTTGCCCAGCCTGCCTGTGCGCCAATACAGGTATTTGTGGAGCCTGTGCTAAAGCTATACCCTGAATGGTCGCCCAAAAAGGTATTTAATCCACCAGTTATTATATTATATGCACCACTGTAAGAACCAATGATTGTATTATTGGTTCCAGTAGTATTTTGTGTTCCTGCAAAGGTTCCGATAAATGTATTATCCGTTCCAACAGTGTTTTTATATCCGGCAGAATATCCTCCAAAATAATTAAAACTCCCTGAACTGTTTTGATAACCAGCCCGATAACCAACAAATACATTTTCGGTACCAATTGTATTTTTATAACCTGCTTTAAGACCAACAAATGTATTTTGAATGCCAGTCGAATTAGTATAACCTGCATTATTTCCCAGAAAAATATTATCAGTCCCTGTGGTATTAAAATATCCTGTACTGTCTCCCATAAAAAGATTATTACTTCCTGAATTAGTTGTATATCCACTCACGTTACCAAAGAAGAGGTTATAATTTCCACTTGTATTACTAAATCCACTTTTGTTGCCGACAAATAGGTTGTTAATTCCTGTCTGGTTATTAAACCCGGCATAACTTCCCAACGCCACATTATTTATCTGGGTAGTATTGGGAGTGTTTCCATTTAGTGCATAATATCCTACCGCCACATTATAGTTTCCTCCTTGATTTGAACCAAGGGCACCTAATCCAACTCCTGTATTTCCTTGTCCGGTGGTATTATTATTTAAAGCGATAAAACCAACGGCTGTGTTTTCGATACCTGTATTAGTCAAAAGCGAGTTACTCCCTACAGCAGTATTCTTATTCCCGACAATATTTGCTTTTAAAGCCTGGTAACCGATTGCAGTATTGCTGACCCCTGAAGTGTTAACCAACATGGCCTGATACCCCAAAGCGGTGTTGAATGTCCCTCCACCTGCATTTGTAACATTTAGTGTTTGATACCCGAACCCTGTATTTGCATTTGCCGAATAATCAATATAGCCGGAAAGGTTATTATTTACTTTAAATGCTAAGGCACGGGCATCAGTAGTTCCTATAAAATTTGTACCCACCGTGGTACCTGCATTTCCGGTAATTGACCAGTTGTTACTGCTTGGACCTCCGCTTAAAGAAACCCATTCAGCTCCATCCCAATAATAATGCCCGGGAGTAACAGCGTTCGGGCTTACCCCGGCAGAGGCTGTATTATATACCAATAAAGAGGTAAGGGGGGAAGTAACAGGACCTGCAACATTAGAAGCCGTGAGTGCAACTCTGGGAATTAATAAACCGGAGGAACTGCTGGTAATGTCTAATTTTGCACTCGCATCAGGAGCAGCAGTACCAATACCAACGTTACCAGTATTGTTATTGTAAATAGAGGTTCCGGAAGCTGTCCATACACTGTTTATAGTTATTCCGGTTAAACTTAAACCGGTACCAACAGCAAAAAAGGAAGAAGGCGAAACCCATGAAGCATTACCCGTAGCGTTACCTTGCAAAACGTAACCAAGAGTTGCTCCGCTGGTCATTTGGAAATTTGTGGTTTTTGTACTTCCATTTACATCCAATGTGGAAGCAGGAGCAATGGTTCCAATTCCCACATTTCCATTATTTAAAATTCGCATGCGCTCTGTCAAAACAGTACTTCCGTCAGGAATATTAGAAAAAGCAATATCAGTAGGTAAATCACCAGCTCCTCCGGCAGCACCGCGTATAACAGCTATCTGTGCTTCTGCAGTAGTTTGGAGGTTATCTCCAAAATCTATCCGATTTAAAATGGTACCTGAAGTAGTTTGACTTGCCGTTTGGCGAAACATTGCTACAGCAGGGTTTCCTGCAGTGGTATTTCTTATTTCTAAGTCAGCGGTGGTTAAAGCTGTAGCAACTGAATTTATACCCACCTTACCTGCAAACATTCCCGCTAAATCGCCCGAAGCGCCATATACACCAAATGTAACATTGCTTCCATTGTGATAACCTAAGTAACCTCTTGCGGGTGTATATGCACCATTCACAGCAAAACCCCCGGCACCATAATAAGTATTGGTAGTAGAGGCGGAAGTGATAGTTCCTGAAATAGCATTGGCTGCACTGGAGGAACTGTTTACTGATAATTTATCCGAGGGAGCATTGTTATTAATTCCAACATTTCCTCCGGAAGTAACTCTCATCGATTCTGAATTATTTGTTTTCACAATCCAATCGGCTGCATTTATACTACCTATCCATTCAGCAGGAGTGGCAGGCAATGTTCCTGTTAATGTATTTCCTGAAACAGCCCAACCGGAACTATTCGGGTTTAAATATACCCAGTTGGCGGTTGTGGTAAGACTGGTATTGTAATAAAAACCTTCTATTCCATCCGTTTGATATACCACCAGTCCTTGTGCTACAGCAGGCAAAGGGCTCATAGCTGTTTTTTGAACCAAGGTTACCCTTGGTATTAACAAACCTAATTTGGTTGCAAATGCCGAAACATCAACATCCAGCAATGCGGAAAGATTAGGTGTGGCGCCTGAATTGTTAATACCAACGTTTTGAGCTTTTAATTGAAAAGCTAAAAACAAAGCTATTAAGAGGAGTAAGAATTTCTTCATTTTAATTTTTTTATAAAATTATACGTGGCGAACGATAATAGGTTTCATCTAAACTTATTAAGTTATTAACATTGAATAAATAACTTTGGACTAAGTAATACAAAGCTAATAAAATTATCAATTCAAAGCTTTTGTTACTTTTAAAAATTCAAAATGAATGTATCTGCAAAAAAAAAGTCCCATATTGCTATGAGACTTATTTATTCTTGAAACTACTAAGATACTATTGAATAATTATTTTTCTTGTTAAAATGGTTTTCCAATCTGCTGAACTGATGCGAATAAAATAAATACCATCCGATAAATTTCCCCTCTCAATAGTCGCTTGCTTTCCGGTAATCAAATCCTTTCTTACTTCTCTGCCAGTTACATCTGTTATTTGAATCATACCATTAATAAGTTCATCCTTTAAAACAATTATAGCGGACGATGAAAAAGGATTAGGTGAAACAAATAATTCATTATTTGTAATTGTATTGTTTAATAATCCTACAGTAAATGCAGGATGGTAATAGTTATAAGTAGAGTCTGAATTTAACCAGTTAGCCCCATCCCAAGACTGGTTTACCAAACTAAGCTGGTTGTTGTACATATCATAACCCATAAAAGCCTGGGTGATATTTATCCAACCAAATCCATCCCACATTTGCGATATCTGGCTGGTTTGATTATTATTTGCATCGTAAGTATAAGCACCTTGGGAATCATTTACCAAAGTATTTCCGCTTCCTAACTGAAACAACCAGGTTAATTGATTATTCGAAGCATCATAAGTGTAAGTATATGCATACACATAATCATAACTTGCTCCATTCCATGATTCAGATTGCTGACCGGTTAGGTTATTATTTGCATCAAAAGTATTGGTATCCAAAGAAACATTGTCCCAGAATATACCATTCCAACTTTGTATTTGCATCGTTAATGGATTATTGTTTACATCAAAAGTATATAAATATTGAATCTGATTATCAAACCCAACACCGTTCCAAACCTGATCAACTTCGGATGTTTGATTGTTTGAAGCATCATAAGTAAAAACCATTTGAGAGTCATTGTCCCAACTGGAACCATTCCATAATTGTTTCAGGTTTGTTAATGTATTGAAGTTGCCATCATAGGTATAAGTGTATTGAATAGTATTATCCCATGATAACCCGTTCCAGGTTTGATCCACTTCAGTAGTTACATTATTATTGGCATCAATAGTATAAATGGCCTGAGAATCATTATCCCACAAAGTTCCGTTACCTATCTGGTAAGTCCAGCTGGTTTGGTTATTATTACCGTCATAAGTATAAGTATAATTGTATTGATTATCCCAGGCACTTCCGTTCCAGCTTTGGTAGCTTTGAGTTAAAATACGATTGGATGCATTATAAGTATTCGAACTCTGAGAGAAATTTTCCCACGCTGTTCCATTCCAATGCTGCGTAACCTGATTGATTAAATTATTATTTGCATCATAGGTATACATGTCCTGGTTTTGATTTTCCCATAAGGTGGTATCCATAAATTGCTGAACAGCCAACGTCTTATTAAGGTTAATATCATAGGTATAAATCGTTTTAGTTGGTCGATACCAGATAAATGAAGTATCATTCCACACCCATGTATAGGTACTGTCCATTAAACCTGTAGTCAATGATTTAGATTGATAGAAAGACGATTTTCGGGGCAAGAGCCTTTTCGAATGTTCTTTTTTATTCTCCTTGCCTAAAGAATGGTGAAAAGCCTGTAAAGGCTTTATAGGTTGGTGAGTTTGAGCTATGCCAACGCATATAAAACCCACAAATAAAGCGACTAGTAATTTTATTTTCATTTGATTTAACTTAGTTTGGAACAAATATAGTTTAAATTCTTTTTTGAACAGAAATTAGTTACACATAATTCTTTATACTCTCACACCCATCACCAGTATATCATCTATTTGTTCAATGTCATTGCGATATTCTGTGATGAAATTATCCAAAGAAACACCTTGTTCCAACATAGGTTGTTTATGGATAGAAAGTAAAAGGTCCTTAAATCGTTTTCGTTTCAGTTTCTTTTGTTTCTCATCCACTTCACCAAACTGATCAGAATATCCATCTGTAAAAAGGTAAATGGAGTCACCGCTATTTAACGTAAAAGTGTGATTGGTAAACGAATGGTAATTTTCATGCGTACCTATTGGCTGTTTATCACCCTTGGTTTCCAAAATCTCACCATTCACTATTCTCCATAATGGATTATTAGCTCCGGCCCATTCCAGTGTATTTGTTTTTTTATTAAACGAACAAAGAGAAATATCCATCCCATCTCTTATCTCATCCTCACTCTTCGAAAAGTTCTCAATTACAATGGCCGCTGTTTTATCCAGAATTTTAGATGGTTTGGTTAATCCAAACTCTCTTACCGCACGATTCAATGCATTGTGACAAACCACGGAAACCATTGCACCTGGCACACCATGCCCGGTACAATCACAGGCAGCAAAAAGAATTAAATCTTCGTTTGCTTCCATCCAGTAAAAATCGCCTGCTACAATATCCTTGGGCTTATACACAATAAAAGAATTGTTAAAACTTAAGCTAACGCTTTTGGGAGGAGGAAGTATTGCATTTTGAATACGCAAAGCATATTGAATAGACTTAGTAATTTCCTTGTTTTTGTTCTCTACCAGTTCTTTTTGTTTTATAATAACCTGATTATCCTTTTGCTTTCTTCTGAAACTCCTGAAGCTGACCACGGCAAGCAATATCATTAAGGCAAAACCAACAAATAAAGAGTTACGTAAGTTATTTTGCTTTTGAATTTCCTGTTCCGCAAGCGCATCTTTTTTATTCTGTTCTATTTTTGCAATAGCATCCTTTTTTTGAAATTCAGAATTCATTTTCAACTCTGTAATTTTCTTAGCTGTTTCCGCACTATTGATAGTATCTAAAAGATTACGATATAATAATTCATTGTCGTACGCATCTTTGTAATTACCCATTTTAGCATTAAGTGTAGAAAGATTTCGATAGGCATCTTTTATTTTTTCAATATTTTTTATTTCTTTTCCTATCGCAATTGCTTTTTCGGAGTAATGAATGGCCTCCTTCCATTTTTTTCCTGCGAATAAATATCTGAAATATTCATGCCTGAATTTATTATCCCCTTTTTATCGCCCAGTTCTTCTTTAAGTCTTAACGAAGCCAAATAATTTTTTAAAGCATCTGCATTATTTCCCTGAGTTTGATGAATCCAGCCAATATTATTATACAACATGGCAAGCTGTTGCTTGTTATCCGACTTTTTAACTATAGCTAACGATGCACTATAATTATTTAATGCTTCAGAATATTCTTTTTTGTTTATATATATATTCCCGATATTTTGGTAGGATTGTGAAATGATTGAAATATTATTAATTTCTTTTCCCAATTTTAAAGCCTTCTGATAATTTAACAAAGCTTCTTTTTTGTTACCCTGAGCCAAATATATACTTGCAATACTGGTGTAACAGTTTGCAATTATATATTTGTCTTTTATTTCTTCAGCAACAAATATATTAAAAACTAAGCTGGCGAAGTGTAAAAATTGCATTTCGCTCAATTCTCTTAAACTCTCTTGTTGTGGAGGTGCCTTTCTCTCATTTTTTATTACTTTTGCTTTTATGGAAATAAAAAAACTTTTTATAACGGCTTCAATGGCTATTCTTATTTCTTTGGCTTCCTGCAATGTAGGTGGGGAAAAGAAAGAGACTCAAGTTACTGATACCACTTCAGTTAAAACTCCTCAGGAATTAAAAGAACTAAACACCCTATTACTTGCAAACCCCGGAAATGCTGAACTTTTGAATAAAAGAGCCAAATATTATTTTAATAAAAACAATTTTAATGATTGCCTTACCGATATTACTAATGCTATAAAAAGCGATTCTACTAAATCGGACTATTACCTCACATTATCCAACGTTTTGTTTGTCAATAATCAAACAGGTAAATCAAAAGAAGCACTTGAAAAAAGTATTAAGCTGGATGATAAAAATGTAGAAGCCATTCTTAAACTGGCGGAGTTATATTTATATGTCAAGAAAAATGATAAATCCATAGAGTACATTAATATGGCCCTTAAAATTGATAAGTACAATGCCAAGGCCTACTTTATGAAAGGAATGAATTTCAAACAAAAGCACGATACGGCCAAAGCAATTTCGAGTATGCAAACTGCCGTGGAACAAGACCAGCAATACTATAATGCCTATGTTCAGTTGGGACTTTTATGCGCAGCAAAACATAATCCGCTGGCTCCTCAATATTATAAAAACGCACTTCGTATAAACCCTAAAAGCACCGAAGCCTGGTATGATTTAGGTAAATATTATCAGGATGAAGGTGATTGGAACAATGCGCTGTCGTCTTATAATTCTTTATTAAGTATTGATCCTTCTTATAAATTTGCTCAATATAATATTGGCGTTGTTTATTTTACGGGGTTGAAAAAAAATTCTGACGCCATTGAACATTTTACCGAAGCAATTATTATCGACCCAAAATATGTAGCTGCTTATTATGCTCGTGGAGTAGTGTATAAAGAAATGAAAAATGCAAGAAAAGCTAAAGCTGATTTTGATGCCTGCATTGCTAATTCTCCTGATTATGAGCCCGCTTTGGAAATTTTGAAGGAAATGAACTAACTTACCAAAGTATATAAAACTAAAAGGCCTCGCATTGCTGCGAAGCCTTGTAGTCAATAACCCAATCTAAACCTACTTTCAATAAATTTAGATTACAAAGATAAACAACCTGTAGGTGACCAAAAATACTTTGCGATATATATCATAAATGTTGCGATAAAAATTTGTCCGGTTGAATTAAAAGGCAATTTGTTTTATGGATATTTACTATAATTCAACTTGTTAAGTATCGGATATTGGCAAATGACACTTGGGTAGTGAAGAA
This sequence comes from Bacteroidota bacterium, assembly GCA_947479085.1. Classification (GTDB taxonomy): domain Bacteria; phylum Bacteroidota; class Bacteroidia; order 2-12-FULL-35-15; family 2-12-FULL-35-15; genus 2-12-FULL-35-15. The sequence continues at coordinate 9,170 of CANJYB010000030.1, forward strand.
ATAAAATTCAGAAATAACTTAACAATAAGGTTTATTGAATGATTATTTTACTTGCCACTGTTTTTTGGGTATTATAAACCTTGAGCAAATATATCCCCTTACTCAGATAATTGCCCGGAATAATAACCTTTTGCGCATTTCCTGAAACAGCTTGTTTTGTTTCAACTGTTTTGTTTCCCAGGGCATCATATATTTCAAAAGTTAATTCTTCATTGCCTGATTGAAGGGTAATTTCCAGACCTTCTTCCTGTGAAGAAAAGTAAGTATTGGTAATTTCAAAATTACTATTGTTATTAATGTTTACCGACACCGCATAACTATATTTATATTTCCCGTCAAAATCGGTTTGCTTTAAACGATAATAAGAAACTCCATTTAATGGTGATGGATCCAACGAAGAATAACTTATAACTTCTGTACTGTTTCCTGCGCCTTGTTTTTTATGTATTGAAGCAAAATTAATGGCATCATCACTTCGTTCAATGGTAAAGTAATCGTTATTTGTTTCACTTGCAGTTGTCCAGTTTAAGTTAACAGCATTAATTCCGTTATAGGTAGCAGTAAAGTTTAACAATTCAACAGGCAACGGATTGGTGTTAGCATTAGTAGAAGCCAATGTAAACGGACCAAAAGAAGTTTCAATTCCCGCGGTTAGTATAGTTCCTGTAGTAGTATTTCCTGTAGTCCCTCCGTTTCCTTCGTCTCTCCACAATGCTCCGTCCCAGCGGGCTACAGTTAAATCAGATAAAAAAGTAACCCCACCGCTATAAGTATCCCAGCTTAATTTTACAAACGCGTTTGCCGAACCGGCCCTGTTCAGTATCCAGTATTCAGCATCGCTAACATGGTTAATCGTTGGGTCGTGCAAACTATTGTCGTAAGTTGGATTTGGAGAAGCGTGAAAATATTCAGCAGTAAAAGTAGCATACCAGGTAAGAGCAGAATCTGCAATGGGACGGTATTCCAAATCTTTTCCAACCGGGAAAACAAATCCAGTATTACCAAATTTAGCTACCGGTCCGCATACAAAACTTGAATTACTGGCTCCTGTTACTGAAGAATAAAGATTCATGGTTAACAAACCATTGGTACTTGCCGTGTAAACAAGGCCATTGGTTAAAGTAAGCAAGCTATCCACATATTCATTGGTTTGCAGAGTTACTCCACCAGATGTGTTATTTATTGTAAGTCGGTTAAAAGTAGTAAAAGCAGTACCCGTCATCAGTTGTGCAGCGTTACCATTAAAAGTAACTTTATTAGCATTCCAATTCGAAAAAGTTCCGCTGTTGTTCCAATCCCCGGTTAGTGCAATGTCGTAAGTATCATAAATGTCGAAAAAGTGAGTTGCATAATCGTAACTTGTATTCAGGGTAGAACCGGAACTGATTGTAATGCTGCCAAAAACGGTGAGATTATGATACAAAAGAACATTTGGATTTAATCCTGAACTATTGTCAATTATAATTGACGGAAGCGTACATGAACTGTTAATAAAGAAGCCTGTAGAGGTAATATTGGTAGAACTTGCATCTCCAAACTGTATGGTTCCACCCGTTACGGTTCCGGTTGCATAATTATATAATTCAACTGCAGAAGCCTGGTTGCGAAATACCATTAAACCTCCTGACATAATAAAATTATCTGTGGCACTTTCCAAATCAAGCCCCGAACGCAATGCGTTTCCAGAACCAATGGTTAATAAATTTAAAGTTCCTCCACTTTGATTATAAGTTACCCCGGTAGAAACGGTATTTGATCCATTTAAAGCCTGTAACCGGCCCGCCACATTCACTGTTCCTCCCTCCAAAATAAACGAAGAATTGTTTAAAAGCAATACAGAATTACCTAATGAATTTCCAATATTAAAAGTTCCTGAAGTAGTTCTTAAAAATCCGGAAACCGTGTACGAATAATTAAAAGGAGTAATGGTAACATTAGGGTTATTCAGCCAGATGCCTGTAGATGCAGCCAAATTGGGGCCGGACGTGTTAAACAGCCGGTTGGTAAAAGTATAAGATCCCGAAAATCGTATTGTTCCGTTCAGCAGTGTATAAGTTCCAGAACTATTCGTCAACAAATTATTGGTAGAACAGCTGAAATTAGTGGAACTGATGTCTAGCATATTTGCATTGGTAGCTCCCATATTTAACCCAATACTATAGAAATTAGTTGTACCTCCAGAACCTGTAACAGTTTGTCCCCCGTTTTTATTAAACACCACATCTACTCCCTTTGGAGAATTAAACATCTGAAAAGTACCGTTGTTGGTAATATTGCCAGCCTCCGTAAAAGTTACAAACGAAGTAGCATTTGCCTGAAGCACCCCACCAGGGTTAATAGTTAAATTCGGGCAGGATGCGTTTATATCAATAGTAACTGTATTTCCTGTTTGGATGGTTACCCCTGCTGCAGAACTGGTAGGAAAAGTACAGGCAGCAACCCAACCGGTACTTCCATTTGCCGAAACCTGCCAGATGGAAACATTACTCCAATTGCCGGTAGCAATCGATTGGTAAAAATAAGCCCCTGTTGAACAACCATCAATTACAATATTATCAATTGCAAAACTTGTTCTCGAACCAGCTCCTGATGAGTCAACTGCTGTCCAGCGAAGTTGCACAACTGCTTGGTTATCGCACGCTGCCGGCAATACAATGTTTCTTGATTGTAAATTTTCAGGAGTAGTTACTCCGGCAGTTGTCTGAACTGTTAAATCATTTCTGTAATCTATTCCTGTTAAATTTGTAAAGTTACCAGAGGTACCAACCCGGTATTGCATGCTCATCTTATTTATTCTTGTTCCGGGATTACGAATAGCCATTACATCATAATTAACTGTAACAAGAGTATAGGAAGTAGTATTAATAGCAAGACAGAGTGCAGGATCAAGCGACCCTGATTCCAAAAAACCAATGGCTCCGTTATAATTATATACAGCGCCAGCGTTAGTAGACGCAGAACCAGATGCCGTTAACGCCACATCTAATGTAGGTGGAGTTACTCTATAGTTAAAAGTTGCTGGGCTACCAGCCAGTTTCCACCCTTGCCATCCTGCAGGATAAGTGGTCGAAGCCCATGCCAGCCCTGCAAAATTTTGCGAATAAGGTAATGCTTGTGCTGCCGGATTGGTTTGGCCAAAACAGTTATTGATGAATAAAAATAAAATTAAACTTATATAAATGTGATTACATTTCATTCTTCGAAATCATAATACACAGCGGTTTAGTCCTTTTATAAATAGGGAGTATAGGGTGCTCACTGTTTGCTTTGTCAAAAATAATAATATTATTTAATATTATGATACAAAAATAGATGTAAAGAGCGAACAACGGGTTAAAGGAATATTAACAAATAAAAAAGTTTAGGTTTTAATTATGCATATTTAAAGGTTTGTTAAGTAAACCTGGTAAAAGGAAGGGCAAATCTACAATTAGCCGAAGCGAATATATAATTGGCGAGAGATTCCTTAAGGAATGGGGTAGGTTCCTCGCGGAAGGAGAGGTTTTCCTTACGGAAAGTGGGTAGTTTCCGTAAGCTTTTGCCACCAAATCAACAATTAGCCGAAGCGAACCTACAATTAGCCGAGTCGGGTAGTAGGTTTGCTCTTCCTTTCGGAAAAAAAATATAATTTTGCATTACAATAACCAAAAATTAAATACCATGAAAAAATTAGTACTACTTATTGCAGGCGTTTATTTTACTGCCAACACCTTTGCTCAGGTAACCATTCAAAGTTTCACCGTTTCACCTGCCAATCCTACTACAAATGATTATGTAAAAGTGTATGTGGATTTACAATTCAGTTCAGGCGGTTGCGGAGTCGATAATCAGGGCGATTTTACAAATGGTCTTTTTACAGATGCCTATGCCACACATTGTTTGGGCATGCTTACTTTCATTTGCAATTCAACCGATACATTTAATCTCGGTTATCTTCAGGCAGGTTACCATACTTTTCGGTTAACATTAAATACCGGTCAGGGTGGTCCGGGATGCAGTGCAGGCATAGTGCCTGATGATGTTGATTCTACTCATTTTACCGTATCTCTTGCCACAGGTGTTTCTTCAGCAGAGGCAAATTCTTCCCATACTGTTGTTTATCCCAACCCAGCCACCGATATGGTAATGCTTAAAATTAACCAGGCCGTAAATATTAAAAATGCCGAATTAAAAGTTACGGATAATAACGGAAGAACGATGAAAGTAATCGAAGGCATTCAATCAAATGAATTAATATTTAAGCGCGAAGACCTTTCCAAAGGAATTTATTTCTATCAGTTAATTCAGGATAACAACCTTATTTCTTCCGGGAAATTTATTTTGGATTAAGAACAAATAACCCTGGCCGGTTGGTCAGGGTTATTAACTCTTCCTTTAAATGGTATTAGCCATTACTTTCGAAGAGTTGAAAATAATCTTTTCTCTACATTCAGAAATTTTGTATTATTGGTAAGATTAAAAACTGTTTATGCTTAAAAAAGTTAGTGCGCTTTTTCTTTTCCTTTGTTTTTCTTTTCTTGCATTTTCTCAGGTCAATACTAATGTAAATAGTATTATTTCCGGTTTCTCCCCGGTTCCAGATTCGCTAAAGTCTTTTATCGACAGTTCATTAAAGGTATGTAACAATAAACCTGATTCAATAAAAGCAAAATGTTTAATTGACGAAGGCTTTAAGTACAACGGGATAAATTATTTAAAGGCCGTTAACCTTGCGCAAAAAGGTTTTCTGCAGGCACAGAAATCCGGCAACAGTCCTCAAATGGGACGAGCAATGATGTTGCTTGGTTATGCTAATTTCTGGATCGGTAATTACGACAAGGCGCTTTCTTATTATTCTTCCGCATTAAAAATTTTCCAGCAGATAAATGACCTCCCTGGTCAGGCATTGGCATTAAAAGAAACCGGAATTTTATACAGTAAAAATGGACGAAAAAAGGATGCAAAGGATTATTACATTGCCTCCATGAATATTTATCAGAAACTTAATGATGAAGGCGGAGTAGCCGATTTAAACTCTGAAATCGGGGGTGGTTATGAGTATGAGGGTAATTTAGAGGAGGCATTGAAATATTATTACAAGTCCTATTTTTTATATAAAAAACTAAATTCAGATTTAGGCTGTTCCTATTCAGCCGATTTTATAGCACAGGTCTATTCTCAATGGGGAAAGTACGATTCAGCGTTGTATTACGAACAGAAATCGCTTGATTGGAGAGTAAAGCTAAATGATAAACACGAAGTATCCATTGCTCAGAATAATATGGGAGAAATATTTTTTGCAAAAAAGGAGTATAAAACAGCCATGGACTTTTTTAAAAAAAGCATTGTATTGTCAAAGGAAATCGGGTTTGTCGATTTGCAACAATACAGTTATGATAATATGGCTAAATGTTATGTACAACTTGGAGATTATAAAAATGCTTTTCTCTTTCAGAATTTGCATACCAAACTAAAAGACAGTATTTTTAATGAATCCCGGTCCAAACAATTAATAGAATACCAAACCAAATACGAAACCGAGAAGAAAGACAATCAGATAAGAAATTTGGAAACACAAAGTGCCATAAATAAACTTAAAGTAGAAGAGGAGGCACTTAAGGTGGAAAAAAGAAATTATATGTTGATTGCTTTAGTATTGTTGCTCTTGTCACTGTCAGCAGGCACCTATTTCTGGTACAGCCGAATCAAACTGAAAAATCAGCTGGCAAAAGAAAAGGCAATTAAAGAAACCGAAGAACATGAACGGATGAGAATTGCAAAAGACATACATGATGATTTGGGCTCAGGCTTATCAAAAATTAATTTTTTAAGCGAAATCATATATAGTAAATCATCCCAGCTCCCCGAAATCCGCCACAGCAGCGAATCGGTAAAAGAAACCGCTAAAAAAATGATTGAAAATATGTGCGATTTAATATGGGCGCTAAACCCTGACAATACCACATTGCCCAACCTGGTTGCAAGAATGCGAGAGTACATTACCGATTACCTAGAGGATTTGCCAATCGAAGTACAGTACATTCTTCCCAATCCTATTTCAGATTATCCTATCAATAAAGAATTTCATCGCGAATTATTTATGATAGTAAAAGAATGCATGAATAATATTTCCAAACATTCCAAAGCTTCCAAAGTCGTTTTTATTGTTAATATCACCGATACCCTGTTTACCATAGCAATAATGGATAATGGAATTGGTTTTGACGAGGAAACAGTTAAAAAAGGAAACGGTTTACGAAATATGAATAGCCGTATTACTGCTATTGGTGGTACATTTTCTTTAATAAGTGGAAACGAAAAAGGAACATCAGTCACTGTTGCTGTTCCATTGCAGAAATTAATTAAAAGCTAATACTCATCCAAAATATCAAATTACTACTTTAGTAGTAGACCCATTTTTGGAATCATTTTTATCTTTGTCCCGATGGATATAAAAGTAGGCATAGTTGAAGATGAAAACCAGATAAGAGAAAGTCTTATCATACTTATCAATGGTAGCGAAGGGTTTAGCTGCTTAAACGGGTACGAAAATGCCGAAGACGCGATAAGGGAAATCCCTTCTCTTCACCTCGATGTTGTATTAATGGATATTCATCTTCCCGGCAAAAACGGCATTGAGTGCATTACTGAACTCAAACCGGTTTGTCCCAACACTCAGTTTGTAATGTGTACTGCATTCGAAGATACCGAATCTGTTTTTAATGCTTTAAAAGCAGGAGCTTCCGGCTACCTTACCAAAACCACCCAACCTTCAAAAATACTGGATGCTATTGTAGATGTTAATAATGGAGGCTCTCCCATGAGCAGCAATATAGCCAGGAAAATTGTTTCCTCTTTTCAAAATGTAAACAAGCAAAATGCCGAACTTCAAAAACTATCCGAACGCGAAAAAGATATATTAGACCTCCTCTCAAAAGGCTTACGGTACAAAGAAATAGGAGATAAATTATTTCTAAGTACCGAAACTGTTAGAACACACATCCGCAACATTTACGAAAAACTTCAGGTAAATTCCCGTACCGAAGCGTTAAATAAAGTATTCCCGAAATAGATTTCGTTTCATTTATTTTTTTTCAAATTACTACTTTAGTAGTATAGTCATGTTATTTTCCAACTATACTTTTGTATCGTAATTTTTAAGTAAACTAATAAACAAAACAAAATGAAAAAACTAATCTTATTATTGGCAATTGCCTTTACAGTTAACAACACTTTTTCGCAAACACCTGTGGTCGAAAAATTACAGGCGCTTTCAAAAAACGCGTCAAAAGGATATTTTTATGATGCAGTCCAAAATCCTGAAACTGGAGGTATCGAAGTAAGTTATAAATTCAAAGGTAAATCCAAAGATGACAAAGGAACTTTTGAAACATACTATTTTGATAAGGATTTGAATTTTTCCAAACAGGAAGAAACCACTGTTTTAAAATCAGATATAGCTGATAAACCAGGTTATACTAAAAGCTATATATATGCCCGAGTTGGGGGGTGCACTTCATTTGACATATTGAGTACCACACTTAAACTTTCAAAACAAACCTTTGAGTACAAATGGAATTCGGATAAAAAGAATTTCACTCGGAAACGGACCGAAGATGTGGAAATAAAACCTAAAAACGATGATAAAAGAACTTTTAGCGGATACGATGTTTTTAATGCTGGAGATTATGCCATGGTATTGGTTTCTTCCGAAACCAAGGGGGAAGATAAAAAAATGAGAAAAGATTTTATCTTATTAAGAGTGGGTATCGATTTATCAATCAAAGAAATGCCATTGCCTTTAGATGCTTCCCAATTAGTATACTCTACAGTAATGGAAAATGGAAATTCAAATACTGATTCAGAAACTGATGATGATTGCGAACTCTGCAACAGTGATATGGTATTTGTTTTCGCCCCTACTTTTGATAAGAAAAACCCGACTGATTATAAAAAATACACCTACCTGAAAGTGGATAAAAATGGTGTGGTAAAGGAAAATGTAAAAATTGATGCTCCTGCAGCTAACTTAATTATTACCGGAGTGGCTCAAGCTAAAGACGGAGCCACCTATTTATTTGGTAGTTATAACAAAGAAGAAAAAACATTCGACCAACTGTATAAGGAATATTCACCCCTTCCAAACCCTTGCTACACCAATGGTGTAAACTACCGTATGGACACCTACGAACGTGCAACCGAAAAAATGGAAATGGATTTTGTAACGCTTATCAAAATGAATAATGGCAAAACAGAATGGATTAAAAACACCTCGGTGGAAGACTTGGCAAAGGTGGTAAAAACTCCAGCCGGACAAAAGAAAGCTTCTGCATACACCGGCAAACGGTTGAAAATTCAATACTTTAATGTATTGCCAAACAATGATATTTTTATTTCTGGTCAGCTTGTGGGTTCTGAAATGATGGACAAAGCATATTGGAAAACGTATAAAGATGTTATTTGTTTACAATTTACCAGTAAGGGTGAAATAGTTGCTCAATATGGTGCTAAGCCTGAATCTATTGATGATAAGCAAAATATTATTTTCTCCATTCCACAGTTTTTTTATCCCAATGCTGACGGATCAGTAGTGTATTGGAATTTATTGGAAACAAATGTGTTTAAAGGCTATGCCGATTTTTGGGATGCATATAATGGCGATGCCACATTTTACAGAAACTTCCATCCTTCTATGATAAAAATTAATGCAGCCACCAAAGAGATAATGGATTATCAGGAAATTGGAAAAAGAAAATATTTACTCAACCAGCATTGCCCATTTATTTACAATGAAAAAGATGGAACCATTATATACATTGGCAGCGATAAGAAAAGTAATTTGTGGTTGGCTAAATATACAATGGGGAAATAACAGGTAAGAATATAAAATAAAGAAATAAAAGTGGAAAATGAAAAAACCGGGTTCCGGGTGTACAAACGGATTATCTGAGTGTGCAAACCGATCTTCGGTGTGTGTGTCCTACCTTCGGGGTGCGCAAACGGACCATCGGGGTGTGCAAACCGAACATGCGGGTGTGCAAACTGATCTTCGGGATGTGCAAACGGATGTTCGGGATGTGTACCTGACCTTCGGGGGGGGCAAACGGATGTTCGGGGTGAGCTTACGGAACATCGGTTTTATCAAATTACTATTCGAACCTGGCGTTTTCAGGGCTTTTTTATATAATCCAGTATTAATATTTTAAAATCTTTATTAAAATTATGAGTTACGTTAAACGAGGCGATGCAGAATTCGCTGGACAATTAGAACTTTTTGCAGCACAGGTGGTTATTTACCAAACTTTGTTCGGGCTTACCGATGATGAGTTGGCAAGTGCACTGGCTGATGCAAAATTAACAAGATGGGCAATTTCTGTCCAGAACCAGATTCAGGCGTATAGCCCGAATATCACTGGGTTCAAAAATCTACTGCGTTATGGCAACGGCAGTGAAGTATTAACTACGGTACCTGTACCTCCGGTGTTTATTACACCTCCGGGGTTGGTGGCTGCTAAGGTGGAATATCGGTTCACTAAACTGGCAGACCGCATTAAGGCATCTCTGAGCTATACCGCTAATATCGGCAGAGAGATGGGGATAGAGGGCAGTCATTCGCCTTTTGTGCCTAATGACGGAACACCTGATTTGAAAGGTAAAAACGCGTTCGGAGGTCATCCTTTGTTGCATTTTACTATGTCGAAATACGAAGGAGCGCAAATTTGGAAAGACAGTGGCGATGGAAAAGGTTTTGTTCAACTTACCATCAGCAATCATCCTGATTTTCTGGATTTGAGTGCGCTTCCTGCTGCTGGTATGGCTGTAGAATGGAAGTACAAGGCTGTGTATATTTACAAAGGTGCAGTGGTTGGAAACTGGAGTGCAGTTATTTCTGTTGCTGTTACAGGTGTGTAAAACCAAAAAATGAAAACGAAAAAACCAATCCTGCTCTTGAAAATAACAGGATTGTTTTTTTGTTTTTTTTAGAATTAAAATTACTTTTTAAAAAAAAACAATAATCAATAAACAGATAAATAAAAAAGTAAAAACAATTAAAAACAAAAACAAAAAAATGAAAATTAAAAATTTACTAATTGCAGGTTCGTTATTATTAATAACTACTGCTAAAATGAATGCTGCCGATTTATGCGTAGCAGAAAATGGAACAGGCGGATGTTATTCCACCATTACAGATGCAATAAATGCAGCAACCAATGGCGACCGCATTATTATTAACCCTAAAGCTGGAGGTGCACCTTATGCCGAGAATCTTAGTGTTACCAAAACTTTGCAATTTCTTTGTAATGTGGAAGGTGGTCAATATGCTGTATCTGGCAATATTGTTATCACTCCTGCCATTGGTAGAACAATTACATTTATTGGAATGAATAATTTGGCGGGAAATGTTACTGCAACCGGATCAAGTCCTGTAGGTGCAAGATGCAAAGTAAGCATTATGAACTGCAATTTTGCCAATGGATTTATTAACCTTGATTGGGATTATTTTGATGTGTCTGTCGTTTCGTGTGTGTTCAATGATGGTTGTATTCAATTCCGTTATGGTAAAGCAATAGGCAATGACATTACTACCATCAATAATTATTACGCCCCGGTTAGTTATTTCAGAACCAGCATTTATGTAGGAACTGATGTGGTGCCAACAAATGATAGTATTTGGATAGTTGGAAATAAAATAATGAATAACAACCCATCCTCTTATTTTAACAATGGAATTTTTGCTTCCTCCACAAGTCAATTTTACTAAATTAATAACAATCAGGTGATAACAACCACCAATATCTACCTTTGGGGTATTTATATCAATTATTCAAAAAGTTCTTTGCTAGGACGAAACAGTATTGTTAATAATACTATATCAGGAGCAACTGTAGCAAATTTTCACGGAATTGAACAACAAAGTACAGCAGTAAATTCTTACTTTGACATAATAAATAATCTTTGTTTGGCACAAGCAGGTTCTGCCATCAGTTTGTATTCAGCTACTGTAGGCCAGGTAAGTTACAACTCGTTTAATAATCCTTTAACATTTAGCGGATATACCGATGATGGAACAAATAACCAAAGCAGCAATACAACATTGGATGTGAATTACCGTCCAAATGGCGGAACAGATGCAATCAATGGAGGTTCGCCTGATGAGGCATACTATGACATTAACTTAACACGCAACGATGCCGGAGCATACGGAGGTTCATTCACATTAGATAATTTTCATCCGGTAACAGATGCTGCTCGTGTATATATGGTTCGTGCTCCTCGTAAAATTACTCTTGGAAGTACTCTTAATGTAAAAGGAGATGCTTTTGACAGATAGTTATCTGTCAGGGAAAAAATAAATTATTAAGGATGTTTTGTTTTATTACTGCAAAAGTAATCGCACATCATTAATTCAATTATTTCTAGTATCTAACTTTTAAATACATAAAGATGAAAAAAATATTATTATTAACAATTGTGTTCCTTAGTTCCTGGCTTGCAGCGCATGCACAGGTTACTCAAGCGGAATACTTCATAGATACCGACCCGGGCCAGGGAAGCGCAACCGCTTTGATAGCCGAGGATGGTAACTTTGATAACATACTGGAAACAGCTATCCAAACCGGAATATCCGTTTCGGATGTCGGCTTTCATTCCATTAATGTAAGAGTGAAAGACATTAACGGCAACTGGGGACCAGTTTTCAAAACCATTTTGCATGTTGAAAATTTGCTTTCTGTTCGGGCAATAAAAATTGCTCAAGCCGAAATGTTTATTGATACCGACCCCGGTCAGGGAAGTGGAATACCTATGGTAGCATTTGATGGCAATTTTTCGGATGCTCTGGAAAGTGTGTTGAATACTACAACAGGTGCTCCTTCTTTGGGATTACATAAAATATGTGTACGGGTAAAAGATATGGCTAACACATGGGGACCTGTGTTTACTACTGTTTTAAAAGTAGATAATCTTCTTACTTCACGAAACATAAAAGTAGCAGCTGCCGAATTGTTTTGGGATACAGACCCGGGACAAGGAAACGGTATCGCTATGTTGGCTTTTGATGGCAATTATACGGATGCCATTGAAAGTGCATTGAATAACACAGTTTCTACTCCTTCATTAGGTTTTCATAAATTAAATGTAAGGGTTAAAGATTTTGCCAACACTTGGGGACCATTATTTACAACCGTTGTTCATATTGAAAATGTCTTTTCGTCTCGCGCTATAAAAATTGCAGCAGGTGAATTGTTTTGGGATACAGACCCGGGACAAGGCAGCGGTATAACAATGCTGGCATTTGATGGCAATTTTACTGATGCGCTAGAAAGTGCTTTGAACAATACCATTACCACACCTGCCACAGGAATGCATAAATTAAATGTTCGTGTAAAAGATGTGGCAAACAATTGGGGACCTGTGTTTACAACCATTGTGGATGTTGAATTGCCATACACATTGCGCAACATAAAAATAACAGCTGGCGAAATGTTTTTTGATACTGACCCCGGTCAAGGCAGTGGTATTACCATGATTGCTTTTGATGGTAATTTTAACAATGCAATTGAAACTATTTCGCAAGATTGGGCTTTTTTACCCAATCCTGGTTATCATACGTTGAATGTGCGTGCCAAAGATGTGGCAGGTGTATGGAGTCCGGTATTTACTACCGCTATCCATTTTCTTCCTTGTATCTCACAACCTGTTCCTACTGTTTCTTCAGCAGGAAATATAACAAACATCTGTCCTGGCGATAGTGTTTTATTAACTGCTTCGGGAGCTTATACTTCATATACTTGGTTCAGAGGTAGTACCCAAGTGGGTACAGGGCAAACCTATTATGCTAATGCAGCTGGTTTTTACCAGGTGTATGTAACAGATGGAAGTGGATGCCCCGGATATTCAACCTTTTTACAAATTACGGAAACACCTGTTATTGCTAATATTACTACCGGTGGTCCAACTACTTTCTGTCAGGGAGGTAGTGTAACATTGGATGCCGGAAGTGGATATGCTACTTATAACTGGTCAGGAGGTCAGTCTTCTCAAACCATTAATGTTACTGCTTCAGGAGTATTTACAGTTACTGTTTCCAATGGAAGTTGTGCCGTAACATCTGCTCCTGTTTCAGTTACTGTAAATCCTATTCCTGCTGTTCCTGTCATTTCTGCAAGTGGTGCAACCAATTTTTGTATGGGTCAAAATGTAACGCTTACTTCATCTGCTGCCAATTCTTATTTCTGGAGCACAGGTGCTGTAACTCAGGGCATCACTGTTAATCAGACAGGAAATTACTCAGTAACTGCTTATAACTCGTTTAATTGTTCTGCTGTTTCATCTGTTACTACAGTTACTGTTGATGACCCGATTGCAAATATCTCTGCAAGTGGACCAACTACTTTTTGCCAGGGAGATTCAGTTATCCTTTCGGTAAATTCAAACAGCAGTTATGTATGGAGCAACACCCTGACCTCGCAAAGTATAAATGTAAATCAATCCGGGACCTATTCGGTTGTGATAACAGATGCATTAGGCTGTGCAGATTCTTCACAAATTAGTGTGACTGTAAACCCTAATCCGGCTACTCCGGTAATTACATTAAATGCAGGAGATTTGGTTTCATCATCACCTACAGGGAACCAGTGGTACCTCAATGGAAACCTCCTTCCAGGAGCCACTGGCCAAACCTATACGTTCACGCAAAATGGAATATATACTGTTGTGGTAACTAACGCAAATGGTTGTTCTGTTTCTTCCGCTTCGCTCAATATGACATCCATTGGAATTGAGATAATGCAGGGAGAGAATGGAATAAACATTTATCCTAATCCGTTTACTTCTCAAACCATAGTTTCTTTTACAGAAGAACAAAAGAACATTACTGTGAAAATTGCAGATGTGCTCGGAAAGGAAGTGCAAAGTTTTAACTTTTCTGGTAAAAGTCTGTTAATCGGTAGGGGAGGGCTTAATGCTGGAATTTATTTCATTCAGATTTACAGTGAAAACAAAAATGTAATCAATAGGAAAATAGTTATTCAATAATAACGTTAACCTTATTAAATAAAGAATCCCCGAATTTATTCGGGGATTCTTTTTAGCTTTTAATAACCTGCAGTATCATCTATTTCCGAAATATCCATTTCATTAAGGTTTATTTTCTTTCTTCTCTCATTCAGATTTTCTTTATCTTCTATAGGATAATACTTCTCTTTATTGTCAATAATTTTATATTGCGTTCCATAAACCTGTGGTTGTTTTTTTGCAACTTTTATTTTGTCCACAAAAAAAACTACATCTCTCCATTCCAGCTCTCCCTTATTGGCGGCATCAATAATTAAGTTGTAATGCCTCGCCCGGTAACCTATATCCGAATAACTGATAATGGAAAAGGGAATAGAATTATCACTGCCAACTAATGCCTTTGATGGATAACCGTATTGAGAAATTATTTTATCCAGGTCATTCTGTATTTTTAAACCGTTTGCATTATTTAAAGAAACATAGTTTTTGTATTGTTCTGATTTTTTGCCGAAAATCTTCTCAGCCAGTTCCAGCGAATCCGAATATTTATACACCTGTTTTTCCAACTTTTTCAGAACAGTTATAAGTGAATCATTATAGTTTTTATTTAATATTGTTTTATACTTTTTTTCTTTAATTAATTTCCCGTTATCATACCATTCTTCTTTTGCAAGTTCCCCAAGGCTGTCGTATTGCAGCCATTTTCCATAGTAAAAATAATGAACCAGTTTTTCTGTAACCACCAGTTTTGATTTTCCCTTACTTTTTAGTTTTCCGTTTTCATGATATAATTTAGTAAATGAAGTGCGAAAAATATAACGGTCTTTTTTCATCAGGTTGCCTACCTCATTATAATACTTCCAGCACCCTCTCTGATATCCTTTCCTATACCTTCCTATATCGTTAATCTTAGTTTTAGCAGAATCATGATAGGTTATCCAAAGGCCTTGCCGTTCTTTATGTTTATATTGATTTATTTTATGTTGTGAAAAAAGGGGAGGGGAGAAGAGAAGGAAAAAAAGAGGAGCGTAAATAACTAAAATCGTCCGTTTCATTTTATTCTTTAGTAATGGTTAATGAAAGAAGTAAACTGGATTTTTCATAATAGCCGAAGGCAAAAATCATAAAGCAATCTATTGTTAATTAAATTATATGATAAAAATAGAAATCATTTTTTTATCATAAATAATCAGTGTCATCTGCTTTCCAATCTTTTTTCTTTAATTAGGAAAGAAGTCAACTATATATATTGATCAAGTATCCCCAATCCTTGCCTGATAATTTCAAAATCTCCTTCCGTACAATCTACCACTGTGGAGGCTTCATTGTTACCATAACCACCGGCAATAACTATATCCACCACGTCTCTGTATTTTTCATGTATCAGCTCAGGGTCGGTGGTGTATTCTATTATTTCATCATCATCATGCACCGAAGTACTCATTATGGGATTTCCAAGTTGCCTTACAATTTCAAGGCAGATGATATTATCAGGAATACGAATACCTACCGTTTTCTTTTTACTTTTAAATAATTTAGGAACATTATTATTCGCTTCCAGGATAAAGGTAAAGGGTCCGGGAAGAGCCTTTTTCATTACCTTATAGGTTACAGTATCTATTGGCTTTGTAAAATCAGCCAGGTGCGAAAGGTCAGAACAGATAAAAGAGAAGTTTGCCTTTTCAGGATTAATGCCTTTTATTTTACACACTCTTTCCACTGCTCTTTGTTTATTAATATCACAGCCAATACCATATACCGTATCAGTAGGATATATTACAACACCCCCATCCCTAAGGCAGGTAACCACTTCAGCTATTTCTTCAAAGTTTGGTTTATCAGGGTTTATTCGTAGTAACATTTTTGAGAATTAAGTATTGAGTATGGAGATGCGAGTATTGGAATGTTTGAGAAAGGCGTCTCATATCCCAATACTCACCTCACAATACTACTTTTTAGCATCCGCCAGAAACTGAGCCAAACCATTATCTGTTAACGGATGTTTCAGCAAAGCAAGTATGGCACTTAGCGGGCAGGTAGCCACATCAGCACCAATCAAGGCACAATCTACAATATGCATCGGGTGACGAACAGAAGCTGCTAATATTTGTGTTTCATAACCGTAGTTATCATAAATAATTCGGATGTCTTCAATCAAACGCAAACCATCTGTCGACACATCATCCAAACGACCAATGAATGGAGAAACATAAGTTGCTCCGGCTTTTGCAGCAAGCAGAGCCTGTCCGGCAGAAAATACAAGGGTACAATTGGTACGTATTCCTTTATCAGTAAAATATTTTATTGCTTTAATACCATCTTTAATCATGGGTACTTTCACCACTATTTGTTTATGCAGTTTAGCCAATGCCTCTCCCTCTCTTACCATACCTTCAAAATCAGTGGCTATCACTTCAGCACTTACATCTCCTGTAACAATATTACAGATATCCACATAGTGTTTCAGAATATTGGCATCTCCTTTTATTCCTTCCTTTGCCATCAGCGATGGGTTAGTGGTTACTCCGTCCAAAACTCCAAGGTCCTGTGCTTCTTTAATTTGTTCAAGGTTGGCTGTATCAATAAAAAATTTCATTTGTTTTAATTAGAATTTAATGGTTAGTATTTAATAATTACGATTGAAGCACAAAGTTAGAAAATTACCTGTTGGATAGCCTGGAGAGTTATCAATTGTGGAAAACTAAGATAACTTTTTGATTCTCCGCAGCCCCCATTCGTAAATTCGTAATGATTAGTTATCCGCACCCCACATTCGTAATTCGTGAAGATTCGTTATTCGTAGGGGAATAAAAAAAGGGGCAAGCTACTTACATCGCACCGCTCAACCTGATACCTTTGCTTGCTTCCGCACCTGGAGGGTTGAAGGGAGCTGGTCGTATAAGACTTACCCCGGCACAAAAGTAGAAAGAAATTCGGAATTACATAAATTAAATTTCCAAATTAAGTATTATCCGCTCATCTAACCGCTTATAGCTTGAACCTCAAGCCTAAATTAATATCATAACTATAAGGATATAATTTCAGTTCATCTGTTTTTGTATCCGCCCAAAAAGAACTTCCTGGGAGCAGATAATCAAGGCTGATACAAATCTGTGGAGCAACAAATAGTTTATCTTTTATATTAAAACGAAATCCTATTGAAACAGGCACACTCAAAAACTGGTACTTGTTCTGAATATTTTGTGCTGCTGTTCCTGCAGTATGGGTTGGTATTGTATCATATCCCAAAAATAATCCCCCTTGATAGATAGGTGTATAGGTAGTATCATTTTTCGAAGGAACCTGAGCAAAATAATATTTTTCACTTGTGTTATTTAGTCAGGATGGCTCTGTTAATTATACAGGATGCCAGTTATGGGAGTGCAGGATGCCGGTTATGGGAGGACAGGATGCCGGTTATGTGAGTCAGGATACCGGTTATGGAAGTACAGGATGCCAGGTATGGGAGTACAGGATGCCGGTTATTGTAGTAGAGGATGCCAATTATGGGAGTATGGTATGCCAATTATGGGAGTATGGTATGCCAATTATGGGAGTATGGTATGCTAATTATGGGAGTCAGGATACCAATTATGGGAGTATGGTATGCCGATTATGGGAGTATGGTATGCCGATTATGGGCGGTTAAAATGGGGGATAATGTGTGTTATTTTATTGTTTTTGAGTGTTTTAATTGTTTTTAGGGTGGGTTTGCAGGTATGAGGGAATGGGGAGGTGATATTCAGGATTTAAAGGGATTTTTTACCAAAGAGGAACATAGGAATATATAGAAAAATGCGGCCAGAGGCCGGTTAAACTGGACGTAGGGAGACCCTACGCCAAACGGGGGGAATAGCGTGCTTATGTAGAAGTGATATATGCCAACTTTTTGGTATAGCCTGCTTTTGTAGAAGTAATATATGCCAACTTTTTGGTATAGCCTGCTTTTGTAGAAGTGATATATGCCAACTTTTTGGTATAGCCTGCTTCTGTAGAAGTAATATATGCCAACTTTTTGGTATAGCCTGCTTTTGTAGAAGTGATATATGCCAACTTTTTGGTATAGCCCGCTTCTGTAGAAGTGATATATTCCGGCATTTCAAAATGGGAAAAATGGCTTTTTTTTGATGAAAAACTCATTTTGAGGCGATTTAAGCTATTATTTTAAAAAGATAGTATTTTCCGGTTTTTATGTTAAAAGCAGGTTTTTGAGGCTTTTTTGGGAAAAGAAGGAAAAACTCAGGCAGGTTGACGTTTTTCTGATTTATACATATATATATGTATATCCTTCGACAAGCTCAGGTACCAACCGGGGGCTATTGAGATTTGACACTTCGGCACTTCGGCTGCGCTCAGTGACCGAAGCTCAGTGACCGGAGTCGAGGGGATTTGGTATTTTGTTTAAGGGCTTACTTCAAGTTTAATAAAAGCGATACATTAGCCCATTGCACCCGACCCGCGTGAAGTATCCTTTTTTTTTGCTGGAAGGTTGGAAGGAGAGAAAACCTCCAAATCCGGAAAGGACCGGATTCGGAGGGAGGAGGTGATTAAAAAAAAGATACCGCGTGTGGGCGGGAAGACAGGAAAGAACGAAGTGGTAATGTGCCTGCCAAAAAAATTAGCATGACAAACTTATTACATCGTAATCGGTTGTATAACAAAAACATTGGTTAACAAATAAATTTGCATTTAATGATAATAATACCGAACTTGCACTAAAATTAGAAGCCATGAAACGTTCTTGTCAACTACTTCCGCTCGTTATCTTACTGCTGTGTAACATCAGTTATGCTCAGATAAGAAGAACCTTATACCAGGCCGAAAACGCCATATACATTGCCGATTTTCAGAAAGCCAAAGGCTATTATTTAAAAGCATTGGCCCGCAAACCGGATAGCTATAAAGCCAATTATGGCATGGCCATACTGCTTGCAGATGATATTGAAGATTACGACCACAGTCTTCCTTACCTGCAAAAAGCACTGAGCGTAAACCCCGCAAAAGATACCGCTCCGGCTTTAATGTATGCCTTAGGCCGAAATTACCAATACCTCGGCAAGTTCGATTCGGCCATGTATTATTTCCAAAAGCTAAAACGTTTTGAAGATTTGGACGATGATTTATTTGAAAAAAAGATTGACCAGAACATAGCCGATTGTAAGTACGCATTAAAAAACACAGCATTAGTTTCACCAAAAAAATTATATGTCGTTAATGCCGGACCTACCATCAACTCCGATATGCCGGAGTATGTACCCGTACTTACCGGCTCCGACCAGATGATATTTACCAGCAAGCGCAAAGACGATGACAAGGAAAAATTCAATCTGTACAATGGTCAGTACTTTGAAGCCATGTACATTTCCGACCTTCACAATGGTCGTACCTCTGCACCTAAATTGTTTACCATTCCCAAATCTTATTTAATGTCCAAACTCAGCAGCAGCGATGAATCTGTTATTTCCATGCTTCCTGATGGCAAACAAATGTTTTTATACAAAAATGGAAAGATATACGAAGGCAACCTTACCGCATCTGTAGAACACCCTAAAAAGCTGGACAAAATAATTAATTTTGATTATTACCAGAACCATGCGACTATCACCAAAGATGGTCAAACCCTTTATTTCACCAGCGAATCGTCAACTGGCACTGGAGGAAATGATATTTACAAATCAGTTAAAAAGCCCGATGGCAGCTGGGGTATGCGCGAAAACCTTGGCAAAGTAGTGAATACCGTATTTGACGAAGAGTCTCCGTTCATAGCTGACGATGGAAAGATTTTATACTTCTCTTCCAAAGGACACGATGGTTACGGAGGTTTCGATATATTTAAAACAGTATATGAAAACGGAAAATGGAGCACACCCGAAAACCTTGGCTTACCAATTAACAGCACTGCCAATGATATCTTCTATGTAATGAATGCTTCCGGCAATGCAGGTTATTTCTCTTCAGCCAGGGCAGGCGGCAAAGGCGACCTCGATATTTATAAAATAAATTTTATGGATAAATACACCATGGATTGTAACAGTGTAGATGCTACCACCATGCGCATAGAAGCCTCACCCAAAGCTGGAGAAAGAAACAAATATAATCTCACCGCCATGATTCCGGACAATATGAAAGACAAAGTTATTTCTTTCAACTGGCTCATCAATGATTCTCTGGTATCGGAAAGCGCAAACAATGTTGAATTCAGTTTTAAATCCATCGGAGAGTATAAAGTAAAAGCTAAAATGATGGCCTGGTGCGATACTTGTCTTAATCCATACATTGCCTGTACGGAAAAGAATGTTTCCATATTAACAATGGAAAACATCAATACTGATATTGTGTCAGGTCTTAATTCATCTGTTAAAGAAAGAGATATTAACGCCCACATTGGCGAAGCAGAAGCCCTGAATAAACTCGATTTAAAATCAGGAGCTAATAAAACAAAAGATGCTGAAATGGTATCATCAGCTAAGGGCGGAAACAAAGCACAAGGCCTGAAACCGGATATGATAAAGTATTATGCTAATGAATTGAAAAATGTACATGGTGAATTAACAAAGGAACAAACTGCAAAACTTGGTTTGGATGTATCACCTGTTTATTTCGATGTTAATCATATTGAAATAAAACAGGAAGGTAAAGGTCAGTTGGATTATCTTGTTTCAATGCTTGCTAACTTCCCTGACTTATCTGTTTCCATCACCGGTTACACCGATTCGAAAGGAACAAAAAAGAACAACCAACTGCTTTCAGCAAGGAGGGCCAATGTAGTTAAGAAATACCTTGTTAATAAAGGTTGGGATAAAACCAAAGCCTATGCAAAAGGTAGAGGAGAACTCGACCTTGTAAACAAATGCGCTGACCATGTGGTATGTGATGAGTCGCAACACCAACAAAACAGGAGAGTGGAGATAAAGATTGTTAAAAGATAATACAATTGCTTTTTGTTTTTATCTTTGCCACCCATGAATATTTCGGTTGTCATTCCATTATTTAATGAGGAAGAATCTTTACCTGAGCTTTGCGAATGGATAGAGCGGGTTATGCTTGCCAATAATTTCACTTACGAAATTATTCTTGTGGATGATGGCTCTAAAGATGGCTCATGGAAGGTAATAGAACAATTATCCGCAAAAAATAAAAATATCCGTGGTATTAAGTTCAGAAGAAATTATGGAAAGTCAGCCGCATTGAACGAAGGTTTTGCCATAACGCAGGGCGATGTGGTAATAACCATGGATGCAGACTTGCAGGATTCTCCTGATGAAATTCCCGATTTATATAAAATGATTTTTGTAGATGGTCTTGATTTGGTTTCAGGTTGGAAACAAAAACGATATGACCCCATTACTAAAACAATTCCTACCAAACTATTCAACTGGGCTACCCGAAAAGCCAGCGGAATAAATAATCTTCACGACTTTAATTGTGGATTAAAGGCATATAAAAGCGATGTGGTTAAAAACATTGAAGTATATGGTGAAATGCATCGTTACATTCCTGTAATAGCTAAGTGGGCCGGCTTTACAAAGATTGAAGAAAAAGTAGTACAGCACCAGGAGCGTAAATATGGGAAAACAAAGTTTGGTATCGAACGCTTTATCAATGGTTTCCTGGATCTTATGTCCATTACGTTTGTATCTAAGTTTGGTAAGCGCCCCATGCACTTCTTTGGATTATGGGGTACACTCTCTTTTTTATTTGGAGGAATAGTATCTGTAATATTAATTTCAGAAAAGCTTTATAAGTCACATTATCTTATTCCTACCCGGGATGTTACCGATAAACCATTGTTCTATTTAGCACTTTTAGCTATGGTTATTGGCACCCAATTATTTCTTGCAGGTTTCCTGGGAGAGTTGATTTCACGCAATTCCAGCGATAGAAACCGCTATCAGATAGAGAAAAACCTTTAGGTTATTAACAATCAGCTATTAACAAGTTCCCGAAATTTTATTAATAACTTGACAATTTGATAGAAATTGTTAATATCTTTACGACCAAACTTTATATAACTGCGATAAACCTTACTCTACTATTTATGAAATACTTTGAAAAAGTATTATACACCACAAGTTTAATAACATCGTTATCGATGTATTCTTTTTCACAAATAAGGAATGATGGTAAGGACTCTTTGATTTCCTTTAAAATAAGTGAATTAAAAGCAGTATGGAATCTTGATAATGACATTTCAAGACAAGAGAATAAATACGAAAGTTATTCGAATATACCTAAATTATTTAAAATAAGTTCCACAGACATAGTTTCAGACGATCAATACATAAAAAATGTAAATGATGCTAGGATAAAGTTATTGAAACAGGATGTAGGTTTGGAAGGAATTGCTAATTATTCTCAGAATTTTAATCCAGGATTTAATACGGACGATAATTTACTTTATCATTTCCGTTATCAGGTAGGGCTTGATTGGGACATTCTTTCAGGAGGTTTAATTGAAAACCGCTATAAACAAAAAATACTAAAAAACGAAAATGCCATTATTGGTTTAACTCCTAAAACAAAAATAAATAATGGAGAGGATTACATAGCTATTTCGCACAAAATTATCTATTCATTCAATATTCATAAAATAAAAGTACTCGAAAAGCGTCAGCAGATTATCGATGATAAAATGTCTGTGGCAAATGAATTGTATTTATTAAAACATTTATCAAGGTTGAATTTGCTTGAAATAATGCAACAGCAAGTGGATGTTGGCAGCATGAACAGGATATATAAAAGTTATAACGATGAATTGAAAATGAAAATGAATGTAGATTCATTACCAAAGGATATTTTGCCGGTATTTGATGTGGATTTCTCTCAGTTCCTTATAGCCGATTCTATTGGTTTGAAAACTAAAGGAAATGATACCATACTAAAATTGGAAACGGAAAATTTGAAACTTGCCCATAAGCCATTAAGTGATATTAAATTGAATGCAAATTTACGTTTCAATTATTACGATTTGGTGAGTACCGATCTTTATAGCAGGAATTTCATGTCAGCTGGTTTGAGTCTTGCAGTTCCAATTCCATTGCGAATAAAGGCAAACAAGAATTTGGTAGCTGCACAAACCAGACTTCTTCAGTTTGAGCAAAAAGAGGGGTCGAAAACAAAGCAAACTGACTTATTGAATTCATTTTATGAATTTAGATACAAACTAAAACAATACAGCAATTTTTATGAAAAGAGAAAAAAGTATGAAGAATTGATTCGTATCGAAAGAGTAAAGGAGAAATTTAACGATTTGGAATTTAACCCGCTAACTGCCCTTAATTTGCTTGACGAAATGCTTTCTGTTGATATTGAAATGCTGGACATTCAACAGCAAATGTATTTACAATTATTAGATATCCATTCCAAAGCCCCTAGTGCGGATATTGAAATAATAATAAAGCCATACAAGATGGACACACTTTCAATGTCGCATGAAAAAATGAACAGAAGTATGTATGTTTGGTCAGAAGCACAAACAAAATATGGCTCCTCTTATGTTTCCGAATACTTGCGTTTGAATAAAATTTCGACCGCGATTATTTCCTTGAAAAAAGATCAGTCTAACAGGACAGAAGCTTTAAGTTTGATAAATAAATTAAATTCAAAAGGAGTTAAAGTAGAATTATTAGTTGGGAGTAATAAACTGTTGACGGACAACAATCCAAATGCCTATTTTGATGAGTTGACAAAAGGGTTGGATTTAAAGGCTCTTTCTTCTTTACATTTGGATGTTGAACCACATACAATGAGTGACTGGGAGACTAATAAAGACGAATACTTAAAAAAGTATCATGAACTCTTGAAAACAGCAAAAAGTTATTGTTCCCAAAAAGGATTACAGTTAAGCGTTTCTATACCTGTATTTTATCCTGAAGAAACTTTGAAAGAAATATATGGACAAGCTGATAAAGTATACATAATGGCTTATGAGCATAATGATGCAGATTATATTGTAAGAAAAGTTAAAGAGGAATTCGCTATAGATGCCGGTAAAACAATTGTAGCTTTAAGAGCAAAGGATTTTAAAAACAGAAACGAATGTGAAAAGCTGATATCGGAACTAAGTCAACTTTTAAATACAACTAATTTTGCAATGCATGATTTGGAAACATTTGTGAAATTGGATGAAGAAAGTGTTAATCAAAATCAGAAATAAACCAAAACCATAATATTTTGAAAAGTATAGATTTTAAAAGAAAAGGCTCGGCAATACGAGTAATGAACGAAGATACCAAGAAAGTAAAATACAATTGGGACAGAGTTGTCTATATTATATTTATAATTGGAGCTCTTGTTTTTTTAAGTTATTATGCAGTAAATAAGCTGTTTTATATAAAAGCGGATGGACAGGTTTTGTATGAAAATGTGATTATCCGTTTAACAGATGATTGCAGAGTATTATCATATCAGAAAAGAGAGGGTGATACAGTTCGGAAAGGAGATTCACTTTTTGTTTATACTCTTGATAAAGATGATTTGAATGGAGGAGGGGGAAATTATGGTGCATTAAAGGGAAATATAAATGATACCACTTATCAGCAAGCACCGGATTGGAAAGAAAAAGAAAAATTCGCTCTTCAAAAGAAAGCTGCCACAAACGTTATAGAAATAAATTCCAATAAGGAAATTATTAAAAGTTATCAGGCTGAATTGCAAAGATTGGAAAACGAGGTTGTATTGGATGTGTTACCAAAAAGCAGACTTGAATTTGTTCAAAATGAGATATTAAGATTTCAAACTAATGTGGATAAACTGAACAGTGAAAATCAACAATATTATGCATTGATTTATCAGCTAAATCAAGCAGAGAAATTGAAACCGGCAATTAAAAGTACAAGGAATGGAGCTATTGGAGTTGGAGGAGGAAACGGAGGCGGAGGTGATGAAAATGACAGTACAAAGGTTTTCTATTCCCCGATTAATGGGACGATAACAAGAATTTACACACAACAATTTGAAGTAGCTTTAAAATCTGACCAAATAATGGCAATTCATAAAAATACACCAATGTATATAAAAGGATTTTTTGATCAGGAAGATATGAGTTACTTTAAAGAAGGAGATTTGGTAAATATTGAATTTCCTGATGGAACAAAAAGTAACGGTGTTATCAGAAGATTTTATTACGCTACTTATTCATTACCAGATGAATTTCAAAAGCGTTATGAACCAACTACCAGAACGATAGCTGCGGATATCTATCCAGTTGAAGAATCAGAGTATAAACACTGGAAGTCTTTTTATAAATTAGGTGCAACCATAACAAAATATAAATATTAATAGTGATCATTAAACACTTACAATCATGTCATTAAAAATTGTTCCTCAAAGCATAGAAATAAGAAATAATAAAATAGAATTTGATAATCTATTATTTTTTATTGTTGATAGTAACAGCAGTGTGAAAATTGAACCATTAATTGGTTATGACGCAATAATTATTGATGCAAAAGATGCTGATTTTGCAAAGCTTATTTTGAAAAAAATACGTACCCATTACAACCCGGAATTTTATTTGAAACCCGTTTTTTTAATTAATTACAAAGAATCCAAGGATCCGATTCTGCATAATATGAATGATGGGTTAATACACTCTTATGATCAACTAAAAGACATAGCAGATATTGCTAAACAAATATTTTTAAAGACTACTCAGTTAGATTACCAATTGGTTGCCACCTTTGAAGCACAAATGGTGAAAAAGGTTTTGAACTATATGTTTACCAGAGATTTAAAAACACTAAAACCTATTCCAGATTTGAATTCTGCAATTGGTTACACATATCCTGAAATTTCTGTAAATTTTGATTCTACGGAAGAAACACAAGTGTTGGAAATACTAGAATGGGCTGAGAAAGAAGGAATAATATGGCCTGATTTTTATGAAAGAATTTATTTATGCAATCAATGTAATGGTGGTTTTTTAAGTTATAGAGAGGTGTGCCCGCATTGTAATTCTTCTAATTCAAGTGCCCAGGATCTGGTTCATCATTTTCCTTGCGCATACATTGGACCTCTTTCTGATTTCAGGAACACAATAGACAACTCACTTACATGCCCGAAATGTAATAAAGCATTACGCCATATAGGAGTGGATTACGATAAACCTTCGATTATACATCATTGCAATAACTGTGATAAAAACTTCCAAGACTTTTTTGTGAAAGCAAAGTGCATTTCATGCACTCAGGATGTGGAAGTTCAATATCTGATACCAAAATCAATTAACATTTATAAACTTACCAAAAGAGGTAGAACGGCAGCAGGAAATGGATTCCTTTCAAGCGGAAAAGAAGTGGAAGATATTTTCGGAGCTATCAGTATGCCTGTTTTCAAAACATTGCTTCACTATGAAATTGAAAGGATAAAAGAAAACCCTGAACAAAAATCATGTATTGCAATTATTAACACTGAAAACATTCTTGAATTATATAAGAAGATAGGAAAGAAGGCAGAAAAATCTGTTTTAGAAACCATTGTTAACCTGATTCGTGAAAATATTAAGCCAACGGACTTCATAGCTTTTGAGAATTCATCAACATTATATCTTGGTATTATTAATAGTGAAGCTTTGCAGGCTGAAACAGATTTAGCAAATTTAAAAACACTTATAGAAAAGCTAATCAAAAACAATTTTAATGATTTTGATGTGAAAATAAATTTCAAAGTGAAATTATTGCAACCATTCAATAAATCAGAATTTCAACTTGACGAACTAACAAAAGAGCTATTTGATTAATGCGTTTTCTTGACGAATTTATTAAT
This sequence comes from Bacteroidota bacterium, assembly GCA_947479085.1. Lineage (GTDB taxonomy): Bacteria > Bacteroidota > Bacteroidia > 2-12-FULL-35-15 > 2-12-FULL-35-15 > 2-12-FULL-35-15. The sequence goes on from CANJYB010000030.1 coordinate 35,930, forward strand.
TACATGTCATCGGTAGATGCAGCGAAGCTCTTCCGAATGTTTTGGTTTTTTTTTATTTTCGAATTTTTCCGTTTTTTCCTTGTTGAAATATCAACCATTATTTTCTGGAAGTTTGATAGTATTTTCAGAAAAAAGGGTATTGCAGATGCCCGCCTATCTCTTATTAAAAATCAACCGCTTGTTTCTATTATAGTACCGGGAAGGAATGAAGGAAAGCATATTTTTAAACTCGTAAATTCCCTTAAAGAGCAAACTTATCAGAACTTCGAATTAATAGTTATTGATGATGGCTCAGATGATGATACTGCGGTTATTTGCCGCAATCTTGAGCATAGAGGAATGATAAACGCCTTTTATAGAAATGACGTAAGGGGAGGAAAAGCTTCAGCGGCAAACCTCGGATTACGGTTTGCACGAGGAGAATATATTATTCATTTTGATGCAGATTGTTCTTATGATAGAGATGCAATAGAAAATATCCTTGTTCCATTTTTTTATAACCCCAAAATAGGGGCAGTAGGAGGGAATGTTCAAGTTCGTAATTATAAAGAAAGTTTATGTGCCACGCTTCAGGCTCTTGAATACTATGACACTATTTCAATTGGTCGTATTACCACAAGTGAATTGGGTATTTATCGTGTAATTTCAGGAGCTTTTGGTGCTTTCAAAAGAGAAGCTTTGGATAGATTAGGAGGCTGGGACATTGGACCAGGTCTTGATGGAGATATTACTGTAAAGATACGTAAACTTGGTTACATTATTCATTTCGAACCAACGGCAGTTTGCCAAACAAGTGTTCCGGTTACTTTTGATCGCCTAATAAAACAACGTTTGCGTTGGGATAAATCGCTTATCCGTTTTCGGCTTCGTAAGCATAGAGATGTGTTTTTTCCTAACGATTCTTTTAAGTTTTCAAATTTTATTTCTTTTGTTGAAAATGTGACTTATAATTTGATCTTAAATGTAAAATGGTATTTTTATTTGTTTGATATGGTATTCAATTTCACTTCTCAATTGGTATTTATTATTCCGATGAATATAGTATTGTACACCGTAAATAATTTTATGAAATTCCTTGTGTTTTCTCCATTTCGAGATAGGAAAAATGAAGGGATTACATATTTCCTTATATATATACCTTTAATGGTATTCTATTTTGGTTACTTCTTAAGGATTGTAAGGACTGTTGCTTACGTTCAGGAATTGTTCTTTAAAGCATCATATAAGGACAGCTGGAATCCTGCAAAATCTTCACGTCAGGCGAAAGCATTAAAACTGTAATAAATTTATTTTCCTAAGATAAAAATGGCAGGTCTTTTAGCAATGTCTGGAATGTTTTTTTTCCATGCTGCAATACTTTTTGTTTTAATATATTCAGAAGGAAGAGTCAAATCACATGCAATACAAAGTAAAGTATTCGAATCGCAGGAAGAAAGGACATCCTCTATTAAATGCATGTTTCTATAAGGTGTTTCAATAAATAATTGGGTTTGATTTTTTTGATTTACTAACCGTTCCAATTCTTTAATTTTAGAAATCCTTTCTCCCCTTTCTTTTGGAAGGTAACCATTAAAGGTGAAATTCTGTCCATTCATTCCGCTGCTCATTAATGCCAATAAAATGGAAGAAGGTCCTACCAAAGGAATAACCTGTATATTTTTTTTGTGGGCTAATCTCACAATACTTTCTCCAGGATCAGCAATGGCAGGGCAACCTGCCTCAGAAATCAATCCAATGTTTTTTCCCGACTCTATTGCGTCTAAGTAGTTAAGAATCGTTTTCCCATCTGTATGATGGTTTAATGGATGCAGAATAATATCATTTAGTGATTTTTTAATCCCAATTTTTTTTAGGTAGTGTCTGGCCGTCTTTTCGTTTTCTACAATATATTCATCAATTAAATTTATCAATTCATTTATTTTCATCGGAATAACATCAGCTACTTCTCCTGTGTCTCCTAGTGTTGTAGGGATTAGATATAATTTTCCTTTTTCTGTCATGCTATTTTTTAATCAAAGAATTTACTATCACTTCACAGGCATTATTAAGAATGGTAAATACGTTTTCAAAACCATCTTCTCCTCCAAAGTAAGGATCAGGAACTGACATATTAGCATTAGGGTAAACTCTATTCAAAATTAATTCCACCTTTTTCTTATCATTCTCATTTCTGGCAAGTGATATAACATCGGAATAATTGGATGCATCCATTACCATAATAACATCAAACGAATCAAAATCTTTTACTGTAAATTGTCTTGCCTTTAATTTTGATAAATCAATTTTATGATTTCTTGCATTTCTGATGGTTCTTATATCCGGACATTCTCCAATATGATAATTGGACGTCCCTGCAGAGTCAACTTCTATCTCCAGGTTTAATTGTTCAGCTTTAGTTCTCAAAATACCTTCAGCAAGTGGAGACCTGCAAATGTTTCCAAGGCAAACCATTAAAATTTTTGTCATACTATTTTACTTAAAACAAAAATAGGAACCAGATTTGCTGATTCCTATTTTTTCTTTTTCAATTTTTTATTTTATTGAATGGTTATTTTTTTATTTAATTCGTCAATGTAATTTTTAAAACGCTTGTCGGTATCCATCAGGTTATTAACCGTTCTGCACGCGTGAAGCACAGTTGCATGGTCTTTTCCGCCACAGTGCAAACCAATTGTAGCCAAAGAAGATTTTGTCATGCTTTTAGCAAAATACATGGCAATCTGACGAGCCTGAACCACTTCGCGTTTGCGAGTTTTTGACTTTAATAATTCAAGAGGCAATTCAAAATAATCGCAAACCACTTTTTGAATATAATCAATGGAAACTTCGCGAGCAGTGTTTTTAACAAACTTATCAATCATTTGTTTTGCCAACTCAAGATTGATTGCTTTTTTATTCATTGACGATTGAGCAAGCAATGAAATCAAAGCCCCTTCCAATTCTCTTACATTGGTTGTTATACTATAAGCTAAATATTCAACTACGTCTCTTGGTAAATCAATTCCATCTGCATAAACTTTTTTCTCTAAGATTGCAATACGGGTTTCAAGGCTAGGAGTTTGTAAATCTGCAGCCAATCCCCATTTAAAACGGGAAAGCAAGCGTTGTTCAAAGCCCTGAAGCTCAACAGGTGCTTTATCGGCAGTTAAAATTAATTGTTTGCCAGACTGGTGAAGGTGATTAAAAATATGAAAGAATACATCCTGTGTTTTTTCTTTTCCGGCAAAGTATTGAACATCATCAATAATTAATACATCAATCATTTGATAAAAGTGTACAAAATCATTTTGATTATTGTTTCTAACCGAATCGATGTATTGCTGGGTAAATTTTTCAGAAGAAACATAAAGAACTGTTTTTCCGGGAAATTCATTTTTAATTTGAATACCAATAGCATGGGATAAATGAGTTTTTCCTAAACCAACTCCTCCATATATTAATAATGGATTAAAAGAGGTGCCACCGGGATTTTTTGATACAGCAAACCCTGCAGAACGAGCCAAACGATTGCAATCTCCTTCAATCAAATTATCAAAGGAATAATTAGCGTTTAGTTGTGATTCTACATTTACCTTTTTTAATCCCGGAATAATAAAGGGATTGCGTATACTGTTTTGATTTAAATCAATCGGCATATTTACCGATGGATTTTTCAGTTCTTTCTTATTGGTAGTTGGAATTTTTACAGTATAAGGTTTCGAAGTATTATTGAAATTATTTTCCATAATAATACTGTATTCCAAACGCCCTTCTGTGCCTAACTCCTTTTTTATTGTTTTTTTGAGTAAAGTAATGTAATGTTCTTCTAACCATTCGTAAAAAAACTGACTGGGAACCTGTATGGTTAATACACTACTGCTTAATTTTATTGGTTTTATGGGTTCAAACCATGTTTTATAACTTTGTGTACTTACGTTGTCCTTTATTATGTCTAGACAACTCTGCCATATTTTTGTAAATGTTTTCTCCATTCTGTCTGTTCGAGTGTAATATGTGTGAAACTTATGTTTTTATCTCTTTAATGTCGTGTAAATGCTCTGTTTTTAGCTATTGCGGTGTAAATATATGCAACTTTATTTATCTTGAGTTAATTTTTTAAAAATATTTTTTCAAAAAAAATCAATTAGCTATTGCCTATTTGAAATATTTTTTTTGGGATGTCACAAAAATGATTTATTTATTTATTTATTTTATTAACACCTGTTTGTTAATTTCGTTTTGCCTCCTAATGTAATTATTTTATTGATGTTTTAAAGAATATGTTTTTTTAATTGTGTTATTTAGAAGAAAGTATTGATTTTTTAATTGGGTACAATTATAAGTATTAAAATGAGATTTGATTAATTTTTTTTTAAAAATATTTTTAATTTATTTTCGCTTGGAAAGAAATAAAATTGTATTTTATCAACATTCGGAAAATTCAAATTTTTTAAAAATGTATATATCAGAAACTACCTTACGTGTGCGTTATGCAGAAACGGATAAAATGGGCTATGTGTATTATGGAAATTACACACAATATTATGAAGTAGGTCGGGTGGAAGCCTTGAGGTCTTTGGGAACGAGCTACAAAGAAATGGAGGACAATGGGATTATGTTACCTGTACATACCTGTTCTATTAAGTATATTAAACCCGCAGCTTACGATGATTTGTTAGTAATTAAAACTATTATTAAAGAGTTGCCCACTGTTAGAATTTCTTTTGATTATGAAATTTATAACCAGAAAAATGAATTGATTAATACAGCAAGTACTACTTTAGTGTTTATTAAAATAGCAACTAATCGACCTTGCGCAGCACCCGAAGGATTTATGGAAAAGATAAAAAAGTTTTTTTAGTTATTATTTAGATAATATTCCCATCCCGCATTATTAATTTCCTGTCGGCCATATTTGCGAGTTCTTCATTATGAGTAACAATAATAAATGTTTGATTGAATTTTTCCCGTAGGGTAAAAAATAATTGATGTAGTTCTTTGGCTGTATTAGAATCAAGATTTCCTGACGGTTCATCGGCCAATATAACCGAGGGGTTATTTATTAACGCCCTTGCTACAGCAACTCTTTGCTGTTCTCCACCTGATAGTTCGGAAGGTTTATGTTGCATTCTTTGTGAAAGACCAAGAAACTCCAATAGTTCTGTTGCTTTTTTTTCAGCTTCTCCTTTTGAGGTACCTGCAATAAAAGCTGGGAAGCAAACATTTTCCAAAGCTGTAAATTCAGGAAGAAGGTGATGAAATTGGAAGACAAATCCAATATTTTTATTTCTGAACTTAGCCAGTTTTTTATCGCTGAGTGAAGAAGTATTGACAGCATTCATTTCCATTGTGCCATTATCAGCTTTGTCAAGTGTGCCGAGGATATGTAATAGAGTAGTTTTCCCTGCTCCTGAAGCACCAACAATAGAAATGATTTCACCTTTGTTAATGGTTAATGAAACTCCTTTTAATACATTTAATGTTCCATAGGATTTATATATGTTGTTAGCTTTTATCATTTGAAAATTTATTGCGCGTTTTTCTTTTTCTTTTTAGCAAGATAAAGGTAATCGAAATAGTATAATAATTTTAAAGAAACGGTATTTAGTTGTTTTGATTGTATGGTATTTCTAAAGTTTTCTGAATAACTGTTGATTACCTGGTCACCTTCATTATATATTGAGTTTTTCCAAACAAGGTTCATGGAACTTCCTGGTGCAAATTGCCATTGAAATACCATATCAATATTAAAAGCATTGAAATTAAAATCATGATTAGTATTGTAACTGATGTTATCAATTAAATGCCCGTCTTCAGTTAAGTCATAAAAACTTCTGTAATCTCCCCTTGCCCAATAATGCCTGCCACGCAAACTTAGTGATAAATTATTTCTGAATAAATAACGGATGGCTAAGCTATTAGTAAGATTGGTAAGATACCTCACTCCGAAAATAATTGTGCCGTATTCATCCTTATTCACAAAACCTCTGTCTCCATTGTCTTTTGAAAGATTACTTGAAAGATCAACAGATAATTTATCACTTACTCTAATAGAGGGACTTAAGGTAACGCCATAAAATGGGTTATATCCAATAGTAGGAGAAATAAGTGTTGTGGTTCCATAATAAAATCGGAAGGAAGCACTAAGTTTTTTCCTAGTATCGCTGTTAAATCCTATAAAACCACGGTAGGCGGGCGGGCGAACAAAAATTCTACCTTCAGTTCTTGACTCGTAATAATCAATTCTGTCAGCGGGTTCCAGTTCCGCTCCCATATAAATATTGTCAAGGGATTTTAATGTGGCACTGATTAATGGGTTTATATTTATATTATTTACCCTGTGTGTGGTAAGGTTTTCATTTTCTCCAAATGATAACGAAGCATAAGCATTTAAAATTCTGCCCCAAGGTTCAAAGCGATGAACAGTTATGTCAAAACCATTTGCGGCATAATTGGTTTCACGGGTTATTCCCATGTCATTATTATCATAAGTTTTATTTACCGCTTCGCGAAAAACATCGAACTGAAATTTCCCTGTTATTTTTCCCATGCCCAAATCATAGCGATATCCATATACATCGGAATATTGATTTTGAATGGTATCGGTTTTCGAAAATATATTTGTTAAGGCTCCGTTTGCAAATACATTGTATGTGCTTTTTTTATTATTCAAACTTATTCCGGCTCCGGTAACATTGGAGTTGTTGTAATCATGTTTTCGGTTCACATTGGTATTTATTAAATAAATATCAGAACCATGTTTCAATTGCTGGTCGAGCACAATGATATTATAATTAGAAAAAGGCTCAGTTAATATTTTAGATTCGTTTCCTAAACTATCCCTGACAGTTGCATAAGTATTATCCATAACCGCATTTAAAACACCAATTCCCAACCCATTGGTAGTTCTTCCTGAAAGTTTGGTGGCGTTCAGTAATTTTGCCTGGTCAGGATTTTTTATGACTACTTTGTTTTTACTAGTGTCTGAATATACATTGTAATACTCAGTTGGCTGGCGGCCTATTCTTCTCGAATAAAACAAATCTCCTTTTTGAAATAAATCAGTGCTTTCCTGGAAAAAAGGCCGCTGTTCACCGTATGTTACTTCAAACGCTGAAAGATTTTTCACCACGTTATCACTCTGCACCTGGGAAAAATCAGGGAGTAAAGTAGCATCAACAGTAAAGCTCTCATTTATTCCATATTTCAAATCCAAGCCTCCTGTTAAGTGTGAAGAGTAATTGGATTCTCCAGGTATATTGGCCGGATAATGAGAAGTAGAAAAAGTAATATAAGGTGTAATGGATAATCGAACCGGCTCTTTTATTCCGGTTAATCCATTCAAAAAACCCCAGAATTTTATTGCATTCGTTTCTCCCCTCGGTACAAGCCCCCATTGATCAAACTCTCCGGTTCGTGCCACGTTTCGCGTAATTTGGAATCCCCATAATTGTTTTTCCATATTAGGAAAACGCAATGCAGAATACGGAATTTTTATTTCCACGCTCCAGCCCTTATCATGTATTTTTACTGCCGATTCCCATACAGCATTGTACAGTTCGTCCGAAAACCTTGAATCGAGCTGAACACCCGAAGCTGTTACTGTAAAATCAAAAGCATCCTGTTCTTTATTATAGGTATCAAATACAATTCTGAAATTATCTGCATTCAGGTTGTCATCCCGGTTTCCTAACTGGCGTGCTATACTATCCGGGGCACTGTCGTATAACATAGCTCCTATATATATAGCAGTATTATCATATACCATCTTCACTTCGGTTTTATTAGCTGCTGGTTTATCATAGTAGGGGTAGCATTGCGTTAAGTCGCAAATGGTGATTACATTCTGCCATACTTCATCGTCCAGGATACCATCTATCTTTGGAGATTTTGTTGCACGTTCAATGGTGTATCCTTTTCTTACCAGCATGGTGTCTCCCTGGGCAGCGAGCCAGTTACTTGCCAGTAAAAAATACACCATTAAAAGTAATACCTTTTTCATAAGGTGTAAATATATCGGAAATTCGAATTGGGAAAATAGAAAATTAAATAAATGGAAAAGAGCAAGGATTAATGGCGAAAGAAGGAGAAGAATGGAAATTTTGATAAATCAACTGTTCTATTAGAAGAATTATACAAAACAAAAATTTTAGAGTGTTTTTATATTCTTTCGCTTTATTCTTTGTATAAAAGAAAGGTAAATAAGAATTGTGAAAATTGTTTGGTTTTCTCATTAGATATAAATGAAAAGTTCACAAAGTAAAAAGCCCCGTTTTGAATAAACAAAACGAGACTTTTTTACTAACCCAAAAAAGAAACCCTGCACTCCTACAGGGTTTCAACACTTCATGAAAACAACTAAATCACTTTCGAAATTTAGTGATACAAAAGTATAATATATTTTAATACAATTTAAATAAATTAGACTTATAGATATTTTGGTTCGATAAATTGTTATTATTAATACCTTAAGTTTAAGTTACGAGAATGGAAACATAAAATGTCAAGTCTAGAAATTCGGTTTCAACAAATATTTTGAATAGAATTCATTAATTATTTCAATAGCTTCATCAGCAGTATCCACAATTTTAAACAGGTTCAGATCTATTTCGCTTATGTTATGTTCTTCTTCCAGCATTGTGTTTTTTACCCATGCCATCAGTCCCTCCCAGTATTTTTTTCCAACCAGTATGATTGGGAAGTGCGCTACTTTATTGGTTTGTATTAATGTAATTGCCTCAAATAATTCATCTAAAGTTCCGAAACCTCCGGGCATTGCGATAAAGCCTTGAGAGTATTTAAGGAAAATGGTTTTGCGGACAAAGAAGTAATCAAAATTGATGTTTTTATCACTATCGACAAATGAATTGGAACTTTGCTCGAATGGTAATGTGATATTTAATCCCACAGATTTACCTCCGCCTGCCTTTGCTCCTTTGTTCGCAGCTTCCATAATACCAGGGCCACCTCCTGTAATCACTCCATATCCTTCACGGGTAAGTTTAAAAGAAATCTCTTCAGCCAGTTTATAATACTTGTTATTCATTTTTGTCCTGGCAGAGCCAAACACAGAAACGCAAGGGCCAATGCGGCTCATCTTTTCGAAGCCTTCCACAAATTCGCTCATTATTTTAAATATCTGCCATGAATCGGATGCCTTGATGTCGTTCCAATCTTTTGCTTCAAATACTTTCCTGATTTTATCTTCTTCTTCTTGATTTGTCATACTATTTTTATTTTATGAATTGCTTACTATGGGTGTTTGATTTGTTTTTTTATTCTTTTGCTATTTTAGTTCTTCTTTTAAAAACTTTGCAGTATAAGATATTTTATTTTTTATAATTTCTTCGGGTGTACCTTCGCAAAGAATTGTTCCTCCTCCGTTTCCTCCTTCCAATCCTAAATCGATAATATGATCGGCCACCTTAATAATATCCATATTATGCTCAATAACCAAAACGGTATTGCCGCTATCTACCAGTTTATTTAATACTTCCAACAGTATTCGAATATCCTCGAAATGTAAACCGGTTGTTGGTTCATCCAAAATGTAAAACGTATTTCCGGTATCTTTTTTAGATAATTCAGTTGCTAGTTTTACCCGTTGTGCTTCACCTCCAGATAATGTGGTGCTTTGCTGACCAAGTGTAATATATCCCAAACCTACTTCATGCAACGCTTTTATCTTTAAAAGAATTGATGGAATATTTGCAAAAAATTCTACAGCTACATCAATAGTCATATTTAACACATCAGATATAGACTTTCCTTTATAGCGAATTTCCAATGTCTCTTTATTATAACGCTTGCCGTTGCATGTTTCGCAATTTACATACACATCAGGTAAAAAATTCATTTCAATGGTTCTTAAACCGGCACCTAAGCAGGTATTGCAACGACCTCCTGCTACATTGAACGAAAATCTCCCTGGTTTATATCCCCTTATTTTGGCTTCAGGCACCATTGCAAATAAATTTCGTATATCAGCAAATACATTGGTATAGGTTGCCGGGTTGCTCCTTGGCGTGCGCCCTATGGGTGATTGATCTATTTCAATTACCTTGTCAATTAAAGATAAACCTGATACCGACTTATATGGCATCGCTTTTTTCTCCGAACGGTAAAAGTGTTTGTTCAGAATAGGATAAAGGGTTTCATTAATCAGTGTGGATTTACCACTTCCGGAAACTCCGGTAACACAAATGAATTTTCCTAATGGGAATTTTACAGTTACCTCTTTCAGATTATTTCCTGAAGCACCATTAATAACTAATGTTCCCGCATTTCCTTTTCTTCTTTGCGAAGGAACTGGAATACCTTTTATTCCATTTATATAATCCGAAGTAAGGGTATGAAATTTTAATATTTGTTTTGGAGTTCCTTCTGCAATTATTTTTCCCCCATGCACTCCGGCAGCAGGGCCAATATCTATAACATGGTCGGCAGCAAGAATCATTTCCTTATCATGTTCAACCACAATGACAGAATTACCTATATCCCTCAGGTTTTTCAGCGCATTGATTAATCTTACATTATCGCGCTGATGAAGCCCAATGCTGGGTTCATCAAGAATATACAGTACACCAACCAATTGAGAACCTATCTGGGTAGCTAATCTTATCCGTTGAGCTTCCCCACCAGAAAGGCTTTTGGAAGGGCGATTAAGATTAAGATAGTTTAAACCTACATCCAATAAAAATTGCAAACGTGTTCTTATTTCCTTTAAAACTTCTTTTGCAATAATATTCTGTTTTGTATCCATCCGGTTTTCCACATCCCTGAACCAATCAAACAGTTCTGAAATACCCATGGTGGCGAGTTCAGAAATGTTTTTTTTATCAATCATAAAAAACAGGCTTTCCTTTTTCAGTCGTTTGCCTTCACATTTAGGGCATACTATTTTATTCATAAAACCTTGAACCCATTTCTCCATGGTAGGCGAACTGTTTTCATCGTTTTGTTTAATGATATGATTGGCTATTCCTTCAAATGCTATGCTATAACTCGATGCAGAAGTGTCATTAAACTGCCTTATTTTAAAAACCTCATCCGAACCAAATAAAATGATATTCATGGCATCCTCCGGAATTTCTTCAATCGGAGTATCTAAAGTGAAACCGTATTTATTTCCTATTGCCTCCAGTTGTTTAAATATCCATGTGCTTTTGGCATCCCCCAACGGTGCTATTCCGCCTTTATTAATGGTAGTTCTTTTATTCGGAATTATTTTATCTATATCTATTTCAGAAACCTGCCCGAGCCCGTTACAACGTGGACAAGCACCATAAGGGGAATTGAATGAAAATAAATTTGGTTGAGGTTCGTCATAAGAGATGCCTGTACTTGGACACATTAAGTGGCGGCTGAAATAACTCACCTTTCCGTATTCATCATCAAAGTCACCGGCCTCAAAAGGTTGAACCATAATGATTCCCTTCCCCTGTTTCATTGCCAGTTGCATAGATTCATTAATGCGCTGCCTTGCATCAACATTTACTTCCAGTCTGTCTATTACTATTTCTATATCGTGAACTTTATACCTGTCTAACTGAAAATGTTTGGAAAGTTCCATTACTTCTCCATCCACGCGTACTCTTGTATATCCCCATTTCCTTATCTGTTCGAATAATTCACGGTAATGCCCCTTTCTACCTTTTACCACCGGTGCAAGCAGAATAATTTTTTTATCTGTGTAACGTTCCAGGAGAAGATTAATAATCTGGTCATCAGAATAGCGAACCATTTTTTCGCCTGTATTATAGGAATACGCATCGGATGCGCGGGCAAAAAGCAAACGAAGAAAGTCGTAAATCTCGGTTATAGTCCCAACAGTTGAGCGGGGATTTTTATTTACCGTTTTTTGTTCAATTGAAATTACAGGACTTAACCCCGTTATTTTATCCACATCTGGGCGTTCCATGTTTCCAAGAAACTGACGGGCGTAAGCAGAAAAACTTTCAATGTATCTTCTTTGTCCTTCAGCATATATGGTGTCGAATGCCAGAGAGGATTTTCCGCTACCGCTCAAACCGGTAATAACAACCAGTTTGTTTCGGGGTATCACCACATCAATGTTTTTAAGATTGTGAACCCGCGCCCCAATTACTTCCAGAAAATCTATTTCACTAACTGTTTGGGTGCTCACTTCTTTTTTGTTTTTTGTTTTTTCTGCCATTAATTAGATGATTTGAAGCAATACCCCATTTTTTTTAGGGGGGCAAAGATAAGCAACAAAGAGACGTAGAACAAAAAAGGTAATATATAAATGTGGGGCCTGCAAGGATGGGATTAAAAGAAGTTAAAAAGCATGTTGCCTGAATTGGTATTTGGATTTCAAAGTAGGATGCATCGAATCAAAATACAGATTCCTTCTCCCACAGAGAGGGAACGACCTCCCACTGAGTGGTCACAACCTCCCACTGAGTGGTCACAACCTCCCACTGAGTGGTCGCAACCTCCCACTGAGTGGTCGCAACCTCCCACTGAGTGGTCGCAACCTCCCACTGAGTGGTCGCAACCTCCCACTGAGTGGTCACAACCTCCCACTGAGTGGTCGCAACCTCCCACTGAGTGGTCGCAACCTCCCACTGAGTGGTCGCAACCTCCCACTGAGTGGTCACAACCTCCCACAGTGTGGGAACGACCTCCCACACACTCATTGGTCTTGCAAACGTGACTTAATTTAAAGCCCATTGTTGATATTTGGTGTAAAATGGAACTAAGCACTAAACAAGGGGTGCTTTAATAAAATAAAGGTTAGGATTAAAGAAAACGGAAAAGGGCCTTGTTTTGATCAGAAATCAGGCTGTTTTTCTATAATGGAATGGTCATCTCTCTAAAACATTGAGCAAAGCATCTTTAATTATAAGACTACCTACTCAAAGATGAACAAGATTTTTAGTAAAGCAGGAAAAAGCTTTCCCTCAAAAGTAAGTCGGTTTTATGCTTTTCAAAAAATGGTCTTTTGCAATAAATCGCTATAACAAGGTATAGTATTGGTTCGTTTAATGTTAAATTGGTTACGATAAACTTAAAAGATATGAACAGTTTTTGAAAAAAGTAATGAAGTAATTGCATTAAAATAAATTTTTGTCTTATTTCGAAAAATATTTTAAAACTAACTTATTAATCAAAAAAACTATGAAAAAGAAAACATTACACATCGCAGCAGTTGCAGCAACATTCTTTGCAACATCATTATCAGTATCAGCTCAGGACAGCCGTCCTTCCTCACCTCCCGCTTTGGCCGGAAACAATGCTCGGAAAGTAACAGTAGTTGCTAAAGAAACAAAATCTAACCCTTTATCCATTGGGGGAAGAACCTATGCAAACCAGGCAGACTTCAATAAAGTGTCAGCCTTGATTAACCAAAAAGTAAAAAGCGGACTGGCACCTGCTGTGGTAACTGATAAGGAATTAAGCAACATGAACATTGTTCCTGTTTCAAACAAATAATTAAACTAAAAAACAAAAAATTATGAAAAAAATAATCAGTTTAATAACATTAACGATGTTATTTTTCGTTCACCTCAGTCATTCTCAAAATACTGGTTGTAATGCCGGAAACGAATTACCAATATTTAGTAATATTAGTAACCACGGAGCCAATTATATATTAGGAACAAAATACACGTTAGCATCAGCAGGAACATTAACCGGTTTATCAATGAACGGAGTAGGAGGTTCAGGATCGAACGTACAGATGGCATTGTATGCAGATAACGGAGGAGTACCGGGAGCATTGTTGGTAACCTCAGCAGCAGGAGCAGTAACAGCAGGTACAGTAACATTAGCAGTAACCCCTATGGCTCTTGC
>CANJYB010000031.1 GCA_947479085.1 Bacteroidota bacterium
TTGGTGAGCGGAACAAATACAATGAAAACCAACATTGAAGATTTCAAAAACGGAATGTATTTCGTGAGATTATTAGATGTTAATTCAAATGTTATCCACTCTCAAACGGTGATTAAACAATAAGAATAAAGTTAATTTAAAAGAACTCCTCCTTCCGGAATATCCGGAAGGGGGAGTTCTTTTTTTTATAGGATGTATGTGGATTGTTATTAGAAATAGAATTCTTTAACATAAAGTATAAACTTCAATTAAGTTTGATTTGCCATTGAGAGGTCATCTTTTTTTACCTTATGGGAAGAAAATTAATTTTCTTCCATTTTTAAATCAAAAGGAAAAATTCAAATTAGTTTTTGTTTAAAATAACTTCATTAAATATTAAATCAATTTAACATGTATAAAAGTAAGGAGGATTAGAGGGAAATTTAATTTCTTTACCCTCTTAATCATGCATCAATACTTTACTTTTTTTTAGCTTTTCCTGATTTCTTTTGAACCTTATTTAATAAAATATTAACAATATTTTATTCCAATGCAACTTTTTTGTACTTTTACGCATCTGTATAACAAAGAACTAACAGTTTTATCAACAATTATTTATTTTGAAGAAAAATTATTAACCCATTGCTAATCCAGTAAATATAATGTTGCTTCCTTACAAAACCATCTTATTAAAAGCCAAAATCGTCTTTGTTTCATTGATGGTATTGGTTTTTTGTTTTGATACAAATAAAGCAAATGCACAGGCCACTGCCACCTGTGGTGCAGTTGTTTCTTTTATGCCATTAAACACATGCGCTACAAACGTTGCTATTAGTGATCCAACTAATGACTATCCCGCTCTTCCTGCTGCTGCTTGTTTAAATGGTGGTACTTTCCGTAGAGAAGGTTGGCTTGGGTTTACAGTCCCGGCAGGACCAAATCAAAATGTTACCATTACGGCTACCCTAGCATCCACAACACAAAATTTGGGAATTGAAGCTTTTTCTGCTTGTAATGCTGCAAATATAATAAACTGTGCAAATGCAATCCCGGTGGGCACCGCTTCTTGTGAAGCGCTAGCTTTACCTAATCTCGCTCCGGGTAATTATTATTTCAGGCTATTAAATCTTTTAGCAGGAGGTTCTAATATTACAGTTGCCAAACTTTGTGTTAATACAACACCTGTGAACGATGATTGTTCAGGTGCTATTACTTTAACCCCTGCTGCTGCTTCGGCTCCCTGCTCTAATTACAATGCCAGTACTGCTGGAGCCACACAATCGTTACCTGCTAATTTAGGATGTTCTTTAACTTCTGCTAATTCTGCCAATGATGATGTATGGTTTACTTTCTTTGCTACCACTACTACTCATGTAATTACCGTTACTCCTTCTGTAAATTTTAATGCTGTTTTCGAAGTATATACGTCTTCATGTGGAGGTACTTCCATTAATTGCACCAATGTTAATAATAGCGGTGGTCAGCCGGAAATATCAACATTGACAGGGCTTTCTATTGGTACTCAATATTGGATTCGAGTATTTGATAATGGTTCAAATGCTTCCGGAATTCCTCTTACTTCTACTTTTGATATATGTATTCAAACTCCTCCTGCAAATGATAATTGCCCTAATGCAATAGTACTTACTCCTTCGGCTTCCTGTGTGGGAGTATCAGGAAATGTAGGAGTTGCTTCCAATTCCGGAATTGCAGTTTCCGCAGGTTGCCCTACAAGTAATCCTGATGATGATGTGTGGTACACCTTTACCGCTACCGGCACTTCGCATACTATTTCAGTAACAGGTTCTGCCAGTTTTGATCCTGGATTCGAAGTATTTACCGGTCCCTGCGGTGCCCTTTCTTCTGTTATTTGCAATGCTCCGGGTGGTGTTCCGGGAACTACTATTACTACCATCCTTACCCCCACTGTTATTGGTACACAATATTGGGTAAGGGTATATGATTACGGAGTGGCATACCCGGGCACTACTACATTTACTATTTGTGTGTTAAATCCTCCCCCAGCCAATGATGATTGTGCAGGTGCAGTAGCTTTATCTCCTTTAAGCACCACTTGTGTGGCAGGTTCCAATCAACAAACCGGAAATGTTTCTGGAGCTACACAGTCAATGATTGGATGTACAGGTAATGCAAATGATGATGTCTGGTATAGTTTTACTACTAATGGCACAGCTTCGCAACCGTATTTGGTTTCAGCTAGCGGAAACGGTACATTCGACCCTGTTATTCAGGTGTTTTCGGGCACCTGTGCAGGGCTGGTTTCCTTGGCTTGTATAAATGCAAATTCAGGAGGTGGTACTTCCGAATCAACCACTTTAACCACCGGAATTCAATTAACAGCAAGCACTACGTATTACATTAGGGTGTATGATGCAAATTCCGGTTACCCATCAAATACTACCTTTTCAGTATGTGTCACCATACCACCACTTAGTGATAATTGTCCTGGGTTAACAATAGGAGTATATGGAAATAATACAACTCCTGCACTCTGTGGCATTTCCACAGGAGGCAATGCCTTAGGAGCCACAGCTTCCGGTTTGCCCGCTACCTGCGGAGGTTCTCCTTCTGCAGATGTATTTTATAACTTTTTCGCAACCTCTACTTCTCATATTGTTACTGTAACCGCTTGTGCTAATTTCAACCCTGTGATACAGGTATATTCAGGTTCCTGTGGAGGAACTTCCATTAACTGTACCAATGCAGGAGGAAATGGAGCTACTGAAACGGCTTATTTATCAGGGCTCACCATCGGAGCTCAATATTGGGTCAGGATTTACGATTTTAACGGAGTTTCCGCATGTACCAATTACAGCATTTGTGTTTCCACTCCTCCAATCAATGACCCATGTACAGCTGCCATTACACTCACGCCTAATACAAGTTGTACCAATGTTTCCGGTTCAGTCTTAAACGGAACACAATCTTTTCCTGCCAATTGTGGTGGAACGGTTACTTCTGATGTATGGTATAAATTTACGGCCGTTCAATCCAGCCAAACCGTTACTGTTACTGCATCGGGAGGCATCAATATTGTTTATGAATTATTTTCCTCTAATCCTTGCGGAGGCGCAGGAACATCTTTAGGATGTATTAATGCGGGAGGTGTTGGAGTAAGTGAAACCAATAACTGGACAGGTTTAACAGCAGGGGCACAATATTGGATACGTGTGTATGATTTTTCAGGAGCACCATCTACTTTTACTTTTGCAATCTGTGTTATTTCTCCAAATATATTGGCAAATGACTGTATAAATGCATATAATATATGTACCAATTTTACTTTTTCCATCAGTCCTGTAGGGCCAGGAAGTGTTGCTGATTTACCTGCAGTTGGAACAATGGGAAACCCACAATATATTGCTGGGGATGGAGTTTTTAGCCCATGGGGTACCGACCACCAGGGATGTTTGCAAAGTGGAGAAATTAATCCAACATGGTGGCTGGTGAATATTTCCGGCACGGGAACGCTTGAGTTTACCATGGGAGTAGGTACTCAGGCTGGGTTTACCGACTGGGTAATGTATCCTTATACCACCTGTGGTGCCATTGCAGCGAATACAGTAGCTCCAATTCGTTGCAACTGGAACGCCACGCCAAGCGGAGGTACAGGTTGCGTTGCCACCATACCTGGGGGAGGAAATGCGCAAAATTACGAACCACCTATAGCTGTTACTGCCGGGCAACAGTATGTGATCTGTTTTACTAACTGGAGCGGGCTTACTACCACCGTGCCATTGGTATTTGGAGGTTCGGCTTCTGTAACCTGTGCCCCATTGCCAATTGAACTTACCAGCTTTACAGGTGAAAAATTAAGAGATGGAGTCAATTTATTAAAATGGACCACTGCTACAGAAACAAACAATGATTATTTCCGGATAGAAAGAAGTGCTGATGCTGTAAACTGGGAGAACATAGGAATGGTGCAGGGTGCCGGAACCTCCTACAGTCAGCTCAATTACGCTTTAAAAGATTATACCCCTCCAAACATGATTAATTACTACCGCCTGGTGCAGGTAGATTATGATGGTCATTGGGTTCCTTCGGGTATTGTTTCCATCAATAATTCCTTTCAGACTTCCGGAATTATGAGAATAACCAACATGATGGGACAGGATGTACCTGTTGATTATGAAGGCATGAGGCTGATTTATTATAAAGACGGAACGGTGGTTAAAAAGTTAGGAAAGTAATTATTTTCTAACCTTTTTTATTCTGATTCTTTTAACAACAATTTTTTAATTGACGGACTTTTCGAAAATAGTCTTTTTTAATACTACATATTTCTACTTTGGTCGAAACCTGCCTTTTTTTGTAAAAATAAATTTACTATTATTTTGTGTTCATGCAACTATTTTGTAATTTTACGCGTCTATAATTAAGATAGAAGTAATATACAATTAAATTTATATTTGCATAGAAATTATTAACCTCATTATAAAACCCAACAAAATAATGTTGAATCCTTACAAATTCATTTTATCAAAAACCAAAATCCTCTTTGTTTCATTGATGATATTGGCTTTTTGCTTTTATTCCAATAAAGCTAATGCACAGGCGCCCGGAGCTACATGCATCGCTGCTGTTGCTATTGGAGGTACCGGGGCTGTTCCTGGTTGTACCGGTGCAGTAACAATGAATGATTTTACTCAGGAAGTAGGTTCACCAGCCATGACCTGTTTGGGTGCAGGAATATTTAGGAGGGAAGGATGGTATACATTCAATGCGCCAGGAGGACAAGCCATTACTGTAACTGCCACTGCTACAACTGCTACCAGCAATCTTTTAATACAAGTTATTTCTGGTACTTGTGCAGCCGAAGTGCAAATTGGCTGCGCAAATAATATTATAACTAATAGTGCTCAAACTGAGGCCGTTTCCTTAGGCGTATTAGGTGCTGGAACTTATTTCATCCGAATTGTTAATGTTGGTACATCAGTAAACATGGCTGTTTCTAACGTTTGTGTTAATGCAACTCCTGCCAATGATGACTGTGCCAATGCAAGTCCGATTGTTCCCTTAGGTGCTTCGTTAGGTTGTGGAGGAACCGCAGGTACAACAGCAGGTGCGACCCAACAAAATACAATAGCTCCTTGCACCGCTGCAAACACCACTAATGATGATGTTTGGTACACTTTCACGACCACTTCTACTTCGCATATTATTACCGTTACTCCTTCCGCAAGTATGAATATAGTTTTCGAATTATTTTCAACCAATCCTTGCGGTGGCGCTGGAACTTCACTTAATTGTGTAAATATAAACGGGGTAGGACAGACAGAAACATTAAGTCTTACTGGTATAGGAATTGCAACTCAATATTGGGTTAGGGTTTATGATGTAGGGACAGGTATTCCTGCTACCTCCACATTTACCATCTGCATTCAAACACCTCCGCCCAATGATAATTGTTTAAATGCAATAGTTCTTGCTCCTGCTGCAACCTGTGTTACAACTACAGGTAATGTAGGGGTTGCCTCCTCTTCAGGAATTGCAGCTTCAGGAACTTGCGCATCCAGCAACCCTGACGATGACGTTTGGTATACTTTTACCGCTACAGGTACCACACATACTATCCAAGTAACAGGTTCTGCAAATTTCGATCCGGGGTATGAGGTTTTTACAGGTTCCTGCGGGGCTCTTACATCCATATTCTGTAATGCATCCGGAGGAAATTCGGGACTTACTCTTACAGATGTTATTGCCACCATTCCTACTACTCAATATTGGATTCGTGTATATGATTATGGTATTGCCTATCCAGCATCCACCACTTTTACCATTTGTATTTTAAATCCGCCTCCGGCTAATGATGATTGTACAGGAGCTATAGCTTTAACTCCTTTAACTTCAACCTGTGTAGCCGGTTCTAATCAGCAAACAGGAGATGTTTCCGGTGCCACACAATCGATGGTAGGATGTACAGGAGTAGCCAATGATGATGTATGGTATACATTCACCACTACTGCAACTCCTAATCAGCCTTATTTAATTACTGTCAGCGGTGCTGCCCCTTTTAATGCTGTATTTGAAGTGTTTTCAGGAACCTGTGCTGCTCTTGTTTCTGTGCCAACAAGCTGTACAAATGCGACAGGTGCTGGAGGCACGGAGACGTTAACATTGACGGCAGGATTTCAATTAGCTGTAAGTACTACTTATCGCATAAGGGTTTATGATGCAAATTCAGGTTATCCTACCAATACTAATTTTACTATTTGTGTTACTATTCCACCTATTAATGATAATTGTAATGGAACTTCAATAGGAGTATATGGTAATATAACAACTCCGGCAATTTGTGGTTTAACTACTGCGGGAACCTTAACAGGTGCAACTGCTTCCGGATTTGCAGCTACCTGCGGAGGAACCCCTTCTGCAGATGTGTTTTATACTTTTACATCTACCTCCACTACTCATATTATAACCGTAACCCCTACCTGTGGAACAATGAATCCTGCAATACAGGTGTATTCCGGTTCCTGTGGAGGAACTTCTATAAGCTGTACCAATGCTTTTGGAAATGGGGTGGCCGAAAATGCCTATTTATCAGGGCTTACTAATGCCACTGTTTATTATGTAAGAGTATATGATTTTAATGGTGTTTCTGCCTGCACTTCTTTTAATATTTGTGTTTCCACACCTCCAGTTAATGACCCTTGTGCTTCGGCAATTAACTTAACTGTTTCTACTTCCTGTGTTAATACTTCCGGTTCCATCTTAAACGGAACACAATCGTTTGTTTCTAATTGTGCAGGCACAACAGTTTCTTCTGATGTATGGTATAGGTTTACAGCTGCGTCTGCCACACAAACTATAACAGTTACAGGTGCAGCAGGGATAGATGTCGTGTATGAATTATATTCGAGCAGTCCTTGCGCAGGAGGAGGAACATATGTAGGTTGCCGGAATTTAACAGGTACAGGAGGTAGTGAAACTAATGCATGGACAGGATTAACTGCAGGAAATGTTTATTGGGTAAGAGTGTATGATGCCAGTGGTGGCAATACCACTTCAGCATTTGCTATTTGTGTGGTTACTCCTTTAAATAATACATGTGCCAATGCTATTCCTGTTACTTGCGGTGTAACCTATACAGGAAATTCAAATATAGGTATCGCCAATGCACCGGCATCCTGTACATCCAACGCAGGAGGAAATCCTGGAGTATGGTATGTATTTACGGGTACAGGACAAAATGTATTTGCCAGTTTATGTGGTTCCAGTTATGACACCCAGATATATGTTTATAGCAGTACCGGCCCTTGTACTGGCTTAGCTTGTGTTGCGGGAAATGATGATTCGGGAGGTGTTTGTGGTTTACAATCGATTACAACGTTTGGAACCACGGCCGGTGTTAATTACTATATTTTTATATGTGGTTTTTCGGGTCAAACAGGTGCATTTACCATGAACCTTACTTGTCTTACTCCTCCTGTTAACGATATGTGTGCAGGGGCAATAAATGTAACCTGTGGTATACAAGGAAGTACAGGTTCCAATACAACCGCGGGGTCTACAGCCCAGGCTTCCGCTAATGGTGACATTACCAATTGCAGCGGAGCTTCAGGTGCAACAGCACAATACCCCACTGGAGTTTGGTATCTTTTTGATGGAAATGTTAATGGTGGAAGCACGGTCAACGTAAGTTTATGTGGCTCGAGTTTTAATACGATGCTTGGAGTATGGAGCGCCACTTCCTGTGCTGGTCCTTTTACCTGTGTGGCAGGTAATGACGACTTCTGCGGAACCTCTTCTCAGGTAACCTTTACCGCAGGAGTAGGCACCCTTTACTATATTGAAGTTTTTGGATTTTATACACAGTTTTATAGTGGTCCTGCCACAGGTTCATTCACATTGAATGTTCAGGCCACAGGCGCAGGTTGTCAGGTTTTGCCTATTGAATTAGTTTACTTTACTGCAGAAGCAGCCGGTAAGCGAAATCTTATAAAATGGTCCACAGCAACGGAAACCAACAATGATTATTTTACTATTGAAAAAGCAAATGATGGTGTGGGCTGGATGACCCTAGGAAGAGTAAATGGTGCAGGAACCAGCACCCAGGTGATTGATTACCATACTTACGATGACGAACCTTATAATAATGTTACGTATTATCGTTTAAAACAAACAGATTACAACGGTGCTTATACTTACTCCGCAATAATAGCTGTTAACAATAGTATGAACGAGGTTAGTGTTAATAATGTTCATCCCAACCCTACTACTGATGATATTGCCTTTGATTTCAATTCGGTTGCAAAAGGTAATGTTCGGGTTCAGATTCTTGATTACTTAGGAAGAGTTGTTTCTGATGAAGTGCAAAACGTAAATGATGGTGTCTCCGTTATCAATTCGAAAATGGGAAATCTTTCAAAAGGTGTATATTCTTTGAAAGTAATGTTTGAGCAAACCGGTTATATATCTATAACCAAGGTGGTGAAAAATTAAAGTTCTGCAATACATTTGCATTATAGTTACTCACTTCGTTAATATGTTTCAAAAAAGAATCCCGCAAGTGCGGGATTCTTTTTTGATATTAATCGATGTTTAAAATTGAGGTTACTATAATAAGAAACACTTTATGTGCGGATGGATTTATAGCTATTCCAATCCTGAATCAGCAGTGTATTAAATAATCCTCTTGAGTAGCCTTAACCGGTGGGTATAATCCTTTCCTTCGTTATTAAATATCCCCTGGTGGTCAAATCCATCTATCCTTACTTTTCCTGAAGCATGAATAATTTTATTATTATTCATTACTATTCCCACATGTACAATGCGGCCTTCGTCATTATCAAAAAAAGCAAGGTCACCGGGCTCTGCCTCTTCCACAAAACTTAATGTTTCGCCTTGTTCGGCTTGCTGGTAAGCGTCCCTAAACAATTTTGTTCCGTTCAGTTTATAAACCATCTGCGTTAAACCTGAACAATCAATACCAAAAGGTGATTTGCCTCCCCATAGATAGGGAGCATGAAGATACATCAGGGCCATTTCTACTATATCTTCCTTTAAAGAAGGAACTCCGCAATTAACAAAGGATCCATCATAAGTATAATTTTCTTTTTCTACCACACATTCCCCTGCATCAAAACAAGGAAGGGAACTACCTAAAACGATAGGGAAAAACTGGGATGTTTTGATATTGGTGATAACCTGTATTATTTCATCTGTACAGAAAGAATCGGAAGAATTCAGTTTATCAAACGTGTGTGAATTAATTGGAAGAAATTGTTTCCTGTCTATCCAGCACTCATAATTATCATAAGCTATTTTTATTTTACACCAACTGCCAAGCGTTTCCAATACCTGAAAGTTATCTCCGAATAAAAGTTGAGTGACCATCTCGCTTTTATCAGCAGGCTCTTTTCGGCAGGGTACTATACTTAAATTGCAGATTCCGTACATTTTAGAGAATGAGAAAAGAGAAGTTTAAATTAAAATGGGCTCACCTGAAATTTGAAATCTGAAGTTAAATTGATTCCAAAACCAGAGCGCTTGCACCACCACCACCGTTACAAATTCCGGCAGCTCCATATCTTGCTTTGTTTTGTTTCAACACGTGGATTAAAGTTACTACTATCCTAGCTCCAGAACACCCTAGTGGATGTCCGAGAGAAACCGCACCACCATTAACATTCACTTTTGTAGCATCCAATTTCATTTTTTGAATGTTTACAATACCTACAGTAGAAAAAGCCTCATTCAATTCAAAATAATTGATATCTCCTAAAGTTAGTCCTGCTTTTGAAACTGCTAAAGGAACTGCTAAAGAAGGTGCTGTCGTAAACCATTCAGGTGCATGCGCTGCATCTGCATATCCTTTGATAACAGCAATAGGTTTTAATCCTAACTGTTCTGCTTTTTCTTTACTCATTAAAACCAATGCAGCTGCACCATCATTCATAGTTGAGGAATTAGCAGCTGTTGCTGTACCTTCTTTCGAAAAAGCAGCTTTTAATTCAGGTATTTTATCAAATTTTACATTTTTGTATTCTTCATCTTCTTTCATTACTATAGGATCTCCTTTTCTTTGAGGAATTTCCACCGGAACAATCTCATCATTAAATTTGCCTGCTGCCCATGCTGCCTGCGAACGTTTGTATGATTCAATTGCAAAAGCATCCTGCTCTTCTCTGGAAATATTGCATTCCTTAGCACATAAATCAGAAGCATTTCCCATTGGGTAATTATTATAAACATCCACCAAACCATCTTTTGCAAGACCATCTATCATGGTTACATTTCCGTATTTATTTCCCCAACGAAGATTTTCAGAGTAAAAAGGTACCTGGCTCATGCTTTCCATTCCTCCTGCTACCACTACATCCGCATCTCCACACATAATAGTTTGTGCTCCCAGCATAATAGCTTTCATTCCGGAAGCACATACTTTATTAACGGTAGTACAAGGAACTGTGTTTGGCAAACCCGCAAACAATGCAGCCTGACGTGCAGGAGCCTGTCCTAAATTGGCTTGCAATACACTCCCCATAAATACCTGGCCAACTTCTTTTCCATCCACTCCTGCTTTTGCCAATGCTCCTTTTATAGCAGCTGCCCCTAACTTGGTTGCAGAAATACCTGATAATGCTCCTCCAAAACTGCCTATGGGGGTACGTACTGCTGAAATAATATAAACTTCTTTCATATTTTATTTAATAGTTTTATAGATTAATAAGATTTGTTTTAAAATCGGATTCAAATTTACGCATATTAGTGATTGGAAAGAGTAATATTGGAAAAATATGGACTTGATTAATAGTTCAGCCTATGGTTTGAAAATTATTGGGATAAGAAACATAACCTCTAAATTAGTTTAAACCTTTCAAAATTCTTTTTTATAGACACTTAACTTCCTTAGTAACCAATTTCCCTATGCGGAGGATTAGTAGTATATAAGCATTAACTATTTGGGAACATTTCATTTCCCTTTCTTGTGATAGCTACTTGTACCGCAATTCCCTTCTTTGAGAGGGGGTAGGGGGGGCTTTACAAAACTTTCGCCCGCATGCGGAGGCGTTTTTCGCCTGTTTCAATTATTTAGTAGCGTCCCGCCACTACACAAAGCACTCCCGCCAACAATTAAAATCATTTTTACCTTAACACTCAGCTTTATTTGCATTCCATTTTTAAAAACTTACAAAAAACGTAACCCAACCCTAAATCCTGCTGAAAACTATCAAAGAAAAAAACTTACCAAAAACTGAAATCTTATTAATAAATCAGCATAAAGCAATATAGAGTCAATTAATGGATGTATTCTCACAAGATTAGCAATAAAACCCAATATGTAGTTTTTTAAGTTCTTTGATTCAATAAATGAATGATTCTGACCCTTTTTAGAGGTTCTGAGGCTTATGGAAAATGTGTTTTTGCATAAATCAGGCCCATCGGCATACGCGGATGCTCCATCGGGATATGCGGATTACGTTTTCGCGTATGTAAAAATTTCATCGGGATATGTGGATGGTGTTTTGGCATAAGTAAAAAGAGTATCGGGATATGCGAATGCAATTTTCACGTACGTTAAAATCGTTTTCACTTACGTGAAAATCGTTTTCGCGTACGTGAAAACCTTATCCGCATACGTGGATGAAGCATCCAAGATGGTCATAATGGTGTTTTAAATAGGTGAAAATCAAGCAAATAAACTGAAAATGACTTAATAATAGAAAAACACCTACGCAAGGCGCGATGTGTTTCGGTAGCAAAGTCGATTCGATTAAGAAATGATCGATTATACCTATTTATAACAATACCTTTTTATAACCTGGTAGGCTTCCTGAATTCCAAGTTCACCCGCTTTACTGATGTCTTTGCAGGCTTCGGCCTTATAGCCCAGAAATATCAATATTAATCCACGATTAAAATAAGCATCCGAAAGCGTAGGGTACAGTTGAATGGCCCGGGTCAAATCATCGGCAGCTTCCTTGTATTTGCCAAGCAGAATTTTTGTATTGGCATTGTTAAACCATGCAAAAGTAAAGGAGGAGTCCAGTTTTAAGGTTTTGTTATAATCGTTAATCACCATTTCGTAGGTATGGTCAGCTTGTACCGCTGGTTTATCTTTTTTAATGTTCGGACTTTCCGATTGATTTACATCATCAAACGAATGTATTATTTCCAGTAGCTTAAAGCGTGTATTCGCTCTACTGAACCAGGCCATCGGGTTTTTAGGATTGAGTAGAATGGCTTTGTCATAGTCAGCAAAAGACTCGTTATAACTTTTAATGGAACTGAAAAGAATAGCCCGGTCAAGGTAATTCGATGCATCACTTGGGTTTTTAGCTATTGCTAGGGCTAATTGACTAATTTCATCCTTCACTTTTTTACTGTCCACACTGTCTTTATTATTAACCAGGCTAACCATTTCCGACTGGTAATGCTGCTTACCGACTGTTTTATATATCCTGAAGTTTTTAGGAACAGGAAGCAAGGTAATAGAATACACAGAATGCAACTGGATATCAGCCATGCTGTTTTGTATTTTTTCATTGGCTTCATTTTTCTTTTCATCCGGAGTGTTTTCGGTCAGCAGTTTCATCAGTTGAATGCCTTTTGTGAACTTAATGCTGTCGTTCAATGAATAATTGCGCTGTTTTATTTCCATTGCCTTTTTATAATCATCTGTTGAACCTTTTAAGTTATTCAAATCTTTTTTGAGCAAGGAACGGTTATAATACGCATCAGCAAAGTCGGGGAAGAGTTCTATCACTTTATCGTAATCTTTCAATGCTCCTTTCAAATCCTTGTTCTCAGATTTTACAATAGCCCGGTTAAAATAAGCCAACACATTTTCAGGATTCAGCTCAAGTACTTTGTCATAATCGTTCAACGATTCTTTATATTTTTTTGAATTGCCAAATATAATAGCACGATTAAAATAAGCGGAAGCATAGTCGGGCGAAAGGCGAATAGCTTTTTTCAAATCTGCTAAGGCAAGGTCTGTTTTCATATCTGTCATGTAAACGGTCGAACGGTTAAACAAGGCATCAATATTGGTCGAATCGATTTTAAGAACCAGGTTAAAATCCATTAGCGCAGAATCTTTTTTAGATAATTCTGTCAATGCTTTTCCCCGTTGGTTAAGTGCGTAAGTATTTTTCGGATTTTTCTTTATAACTTTATTAAAATCATCAATGGCAGTGTTATGGGAAGTCAGGCCGGCTTTGGCTGCTCCGCGGATAATATAGAGGTTTTCGTTTTTAAATTTTAATCGTTCTGCATTGTTGCAATCCAGTATGCAGGCCTCAAACTGGTTTAATGAAAGAAGACTTACCGCACGATTAAAATAGATGTTAGCATCGGCAGAATCAATGGAAATTGCTTTTGCAAAATCTTCAAACGCACCGGTGAAATTAAATAACCTGTCCCGTATAACAGCCCGTTCGGTAAACACATCAGCTCTGTTAGGATAAATGGCAATGGCTTTCGTGTAATCCTGTTCAGCACCCACAAAATCTTCTAATGCTTCTTTGGCAATGCCCCGGAAATAAAAGCCATAATAAAGGTCGGGTTGTTGTTGTATAGCTTGGTTAAGGTAATCGACAGAGCGGGTATAGTGTCCCCGGCTTAATTCATACTTACCCATTTCAAGGTTACTGATTCGCTGCTGGGCAAAGGAAATGAATGTGAACGAGAGAATAAAAAGAAGAAAAGTAATTTTTAATTTCAATGGCGCAAACTGCTTTTTATTTTATAGAAAGCAGATAATGATGTTATATCACACTTTCTGATAGGGTAAAATTACCAAATAAAAGCGGAAGGGATTTTATTGGGGAAGGAATTTAGTTTAATTAACAAAGGAAAGTTTCAAGCGCTGCTCAAAAAATCCTTATAATTAATCTCTGTAGATCCCGATAAATAATTCTTCCCCGGATTTTTTAGTGGCTCTGTACATTCCTTCTGAATTGAAAGGCAATTCGATGTTGCCATTTGCATCCATGGCAATTAAACCTCCTTCACCACCAAAAGCAACAAGCTTTTTATTTACTACCAAATCACAGGCTTGCTTTAAGGTCAATCCTTTATATTCCATAAGGCACGAAATATCGTAGGCTACCACCGCGCGGATAAAGAATTCTCCATGCCCTGTGCAGGAAATGGCACAGCTATTATTGTTTGCATAAGTACCGGCACCTATCATCGGGCTATCGCCAACACGACCGAATTTTTTATTCGTCATTCCACCGGTTGAAGTCCCGGCAGCAAGGTTCCCGTGCACATCTAAAGCAACACATCCTACCGTTCCGGTCTTGTCTTTACCTGTGGATTTGGAATCATTATGATCCATGGTGATGCTGTCAGTTTCTTTTGCCTGTAATAACTGGTTATAGCGCTGTTCAACAAAAAAGTATTCATCAGGAGCAAATTCTAGTTTCATTTTTTCTGCAAATTCCATCGCCCCGAGCCCTGATAAAAAAACATGTTCAGATTCCTGCATTACTGTTTTGGCAAGGGAGATCGGGTTCTTAATATTTTTTACACCGGTTACAGCACCAGCCATCAATGTTTTTCCTTCCATAATGGAAGCATCCATTTCGTTCTTTTCGTCATTGGTAAATACTGCACCTCTCCCGGCATTAAATAACGGATGGTCCTCCAGGCTCCGGATGGCAGCTTCCACAGCATCTAAGGAAGAGCCTCCGGCAGAAAGAATTTTTTCTCCGGAAATGATGGCATCTTCAAGTCCTTTTTTATAATTCAATTCTTTTTCAGCAGTCATTGAACTCCGAAGGATAGTTCCGGCACCACCATGTATAGCTATTGCAAATTTGTTCATATAGTATTGTTTTGAATAATTGTATTTAAACTCATGAAGGAATACCTTCGTTTATCAATTTATCTTCCCGCAAATCTATTATTTTTATCTTCGCAAAAAATATTAAACAATGGATAGTAACGAACAAAAGAACCCATGGGTAACCTTGAAATCTGAAAAGATATACGATTCTCCCTGGATAGGGCTCACCAAACATGATGTTTTAAATCCGAGTGGTAACCCGGGGACGTATTCCGTGGTTCATTTTAAAAACCTTGCTATAGGTGTATTGCCATTGGATAAAGATTACAATACATGGATAGTGGGACAGTTTCGTTACCCGATTAATCAGTATTCATGGGAAATTCCGGAAGGAGGAGGAGACCGCAATGTACCGCCAATTGATTCGGCAAAGCGAGAATTGCTGGAAGAGACAGGTATAACGGCCAATAAATGGACGCAAATACAGGAAATGTATTTGAGTAATTCCGCAAGTGATGAATATTGTATACTATATATTGCACAGGAATTAACCTTTGGCGAAGCCGAACCCGAGGAAGATGAAGAGCTGGTGTGCCGAAAAATCCATTTCAATGATTTATATAAGATGGTGGAAAAGGGAGAAATAACGGATAGTTTAACAGTAGCTATAGTTCTGAAAGCAAAAATTATGATGCTGGAAGGAAAACTTTAAATGATTATTGAGGCTGTTCTTTCCAGAAAGCATAGTAGTTAAACCATTGTTCAGGATAGCGATACACCATTTTTTCAACTTCTGTAAGATAGTTTTGTAATAATTCTTTTACAGCTGCATTGGTTTGTTCTTCCGTTCTCGCTCTTTTTACTTCAATCGGGTCGGTGGCAAAAAAATGATAATGAGTACTCGATTCTTTTACAGCAAAAACAACTGATAAGGGTACTCCGAATTTAGCTGCCATAATGAAAGGCCCTGCAGGAAAAAGAGCAGTTTTCCCTAGAAATGTAGCTTCCATTGTTACTGCATTTTCTCTGAAGCGGTCACCGTGCATCACCACTAGTTCGTTATTACTAAATGCATTATGAAGTTCAATTAAATGTCCCATTTCACCATCTTTAATGGCAATTATTTTAACATTCTTTTTTTTCTCTACACCGTCCAGGTAGCTTTTCAGTTTTTCCCTTTCGTTTTCATACATCAGAATATTAAAGGTGGTTTCCAAGCGGTTTAATAGTTGACCAGCTATTTCCCAGTTACCAATATGGGCACTAACCAGAATTCCTCCTTTACCCATGGCCGCTATTTTGTCAAGATTTTTTCCCCCATCATGGTTAATGGTAAACTTTGTTTTAACACCTGCAAGGAGTGCTACTTTATCAAGAATAGTTTGACCAAAAATATAATAGTTTTTGTAAATTTTTAACCAGGAAGTAGTGCGTTTGTATTTTAATACATCGTGAAAGAAAAAGTAAATGCTTCGGTTTGATTTTCGCGCAAACAGAAAATAATAAAGGGCTACAAACCTTAGTACAATGTACGCCAGTTTAAGCCCTAAATGATTTAAAATAAAAACAAATATTTTATGCCCTAATACGGTTCCCTTCGATTTCCCTTCCCACTTGGACATTTTTACAGTGAATAGTTAATAGTGAATAGCGAAGTTATTTGCAGAATATAGTTCTCTAATGCCTATTGCCTGTAGCTTATTAAGTCTCAGGAACAACTGCTTTTTTCTCTTCTACTTTACGATTTACATAGTCATAGAAATCCTGAAAAGTACTAATGGTAATAAAATCTTCGGCAACCACTTTGAAACCGAAATTACTCTCCATTATTACTACAAGGTCTACATAATCCAAACTATCCAGTTCCAGTGTTTCGCGAAGATTCGCAGTTGGGACAATCTTTTCAGGTTCCACCTCAAATTCTTCAATTAAAAACCCATTGATCCTTTCAATAATTTCTTCGTTTGTCATTTTACTTAAATATAGATTATTAAATGTTATTTTATTTTCTTCATAACTAATGATGAGTTTGTTCCCCCGAATCCGAAAGAATTAGACAAAAATACATCAATATTCTTTTCGGTAGTCTTAGTAACAATATTTAATTTTTTTGATGCTTCATCACCTTCTTCAAAATTAATGTTAGGAGCAATAAAATTATTCTGCATCATTAATGTAGAATATACTATTTCGCTTGCACCGGCCATCCAACATTCGTGCCCTGTCATTGATTTGGTAGAACTTACCATTGTATTACATTCCCCGAAAACAGCATCCAGCGCCTGGGCTTCAGCAAAATCTCCACCCGGAGTAGAGGTAGCGTGCGCATTGATATAATCAATATCATTGGCTTTCAAATTGGCATCATTCAGGGCCATCCTTAAAGAACGAATCTGCCCATCCACATTTGAATTGGAGATATGTTCACCATTCGAGGAGAATCCATAGCCAACCACTTCAGCCAAAACAGGAGCACCTCTTTCTATTGCGCTTTCATAACTTTCAAGAATCAAAGTAGCTGCACCTCCGCTTGGAATAAGCCCATCCCTGTTTTTATCAAAAGGACGGGAAGCTTTGGTTGGTTCATCTTCTCTGATAGAAAAGGCACTTAAACCATCGAAGCTGCCAAAAGCAAAAGGATTAACTTCCTGAGCTCCTCCGCAAATAATATGTTTCTGTAGCCCCCATTTTATCATTAAATATCCTAAACCAATGGAGTGAGAACCGCTTGCACAGGCAGCACTTATGGTGAAATTAATTCCTTTCAGTTTAAATATGGTAGAAAGGTTCATGGTTACCGTACAATTCATGGATTGAAAAATAGAACCAGAACCAAGTAAGGTAGTGTCTTTTTTTAAGCGGATAGTATCAATTGCTTCACTTACTGCTTTTGCCGAACTATCGTTACCATATAGAATTCCAACTTCATTTTTTTCCACCCAACTCATATCCATTTTGGCGTTTTTCATTGCTTCAAGTGTAGCCATATATGCATATTCTGCTTCCTCGGATAAACCTACCCGGGCCCTTCTATCCAGTAATCCTTTTAATTGAGGTTTTTCGACAATACCGGTTAATCCGGAACGATAACCCCATGCCTTGCGTTCCATATCCATGCCTATACCGGATTTTCCGCTAAATAATGCGTCTTTTACCTCATCCAGATCTTTGCCCAGACAACTCCAAATACCTAAACCGGTAATAACTACCCTATTATTCATTATTCTTTTTTCTAAAAGGAGGCAAAGATAAAATTTTTTTTTGAAGTGTGTGGAAGTGTTTGGATGGAACAATAAAAATCAGTACTGGTACGGATGATAATCGTATCAAAAGTAAACAAGACTTTTAACTTCAAAAGATTCAGAATGAATTAGCTGTAGAGTCCCCCATTTACAGAAAGTACTTGTCCTGTAATATAAGAAGCCTTTTCAGAAGCTAAAAATGCAACAGCTTCCGCCACTTCTTCTGAGGTTCCGAAACGGTTCATTGGTATTAATTGTTTAAAATCCTTCTCATTAATACCTTCTGTCATGTCTGTTTTGATAAAGCCCGGAGCAACTGCATTTACAGTAATTCCTCTTCGTCCCACTTCCTGGGCCAGTGCTTTGGTAGCACCTATTACTCCGGCTTTGGCAGCAGAATAGTTGGTTTGTCCGGGTAATCCTTTTAATCCGCTTAAAGAAACAACATTTACCACACGACCATATTTTTTTACCAACATCCCTTTTATTATTAATCTGGTAACATTGAAAAAACCTCCCAGATTAACGCCTAAAACAGAATTCCATTCTTCATTACTCATCCACATTAATAATTGGTCTTTGCGGATTCCTGCATTGTTTACTAATATTTCTATTACTTTTTCAGGATTTTTTTCCAACCAAACGCCTAAGGTACCTTCTACTTCTGCCTGATCGGAAACGTTGAATTTCATTATTTCCCCATCACTTCCTTTTTCACGAATCAATTTCAAAGTATTTTCAGCTTCTTCTTCTTTGGAAGTATAGTTCACCAAAACATAATATCCCATTTCTGCAAGTTTAATGCAAATTGCGCGTCCTATTCCTCTTGAACCTCCTGTTACTAATGCGTATTTCATTTTTATTTTGTTTTAAAGTATGTTTGGATTGTTTTCCTGCAAATAAATTTTAATTTTTTCAAGGTCTTTGTATAAAATACTATCCTTTTCGAAACGCTCTTTTAGGTTACGTATTTGTTTGTAAATCTTTTTTGACTGAGAAGATAACTTACTTTCAAATTTTAATGCGTCCACCGCCTGAACAATGCTTAATAATTCAATTGCCAGAACCTGGTAAGCGTTTTCAATTACTTTGCTGCAAATCAGGGCAGCATTGGTTCCCATGGAAACTATATCCTGGTTGTCGTTATTGTTTGGTATACTATGGATGTACATTGGGTTCGACAGCATTTGATTTTCGGCTGTAGTGGAAGTGGCTGTAAACTGTGCGGCCTGCATACCCAAATTTAACCCCAAAGTACCAAGGTTTACAAATGGAGGTAATTTGCCATTTAACTTATCATTCATTAAAAAATTCAGTTGTCGCTCTGCGAGCATGGTAAGTTTGGTAATGGCAATTTTTAATTTGTCCATTTCCAGTGCCACATAATCTCCGTGGAAATTACCTCCATGAAATACATTGTTGTTTTCTTTGTCAATAATCGGGTTGTCATTTACACTGTTCACTTCGTTTTGTAAAACAGTTTGAGTGTAAGTTACAGTGTCCCATACAGGGCCAATTATCTGAGGAACGCAGCGAATGGAATAATACTCCTGAACTTTGTCCTGAAAAACTTCAACTGCAGTCATTTCTGCGTTAAAAAGATGATCTTCACGTTTACGGATAAGTTTGCTGTCTTTCATGGCGTCATCCATTGCATGTGCAACAGTTCGCTGACCAATATGTGGTTTTACTTTATGTAATTCTTTTGAGAAATGGTCGCTGTAAGATTCAACAAGTTCAATAATCATCATGGAGGCCGAAACACTCCAGTTTACAAGACTTTTGGCATGAGAGAGATTTACCATGGAAATCCCGGTCATAATACTTGTACCATTAATAAGAGCTAATCCTTCTCTTAATTTAACGGTAATAGGTGTAAGACCAACTTCTTTGTAAACATCTGCTGTAGGTCGTAACTCCCCTTTGTATGTTACCTCTCCTTCTCCTATTAAGTTAAGAGCAAGGTGCGCCAATTGCACCAAATCGCCACTTGCACCCACTCCGCCATGCTCGAAAATCTGTGGGTAAATGTCTCTGTTAATCAATTCTTTTAAAAGAATTACTACTTCCGGATGAATTCCGGAAAAGCCCTGCATCAAAGAACTTAAACGGCATATCATGGTCGACTTTACATCCGTATCTGATAATCGTTTTCCGGCTCCTGCACAGTGACTGCGAATGAGGTTGTATTGTAACTCCAATTGATTTTCATTCGATATTTTATACTGGGCCATAGGACCGAAACCGGTATTAATGCCGTAAATAAGCTTGTCCTTTGAAAATTCTTTTAAAAATTCATGACCTTCACTTACTTTTTTAAGAGCAGCTTCATCCAGATCAATCTTTTCGCCTGCATAGAGAATTCTGTTAAAATCTTCCAGCTTTAATTCTTTTGCTCCTATATATATCATTTCAGTTTGTGCTTTTCTTTTGAATTTTTACTTTTCCCTTTTTTAAAAAGGGACGCAAAAATAAACCTTTATTGTATATATACAAAGTTTTGTTTTTAAATGACTGAACTATGATAACAGTCAGATTTGTAAAATGTTTCACAATTTGAACTATTTTTGGCAGGAAAAAAAATGAAATGATAAAGGAAAATAACAAAACCTGTGCTATTATAGGTTCAGGTATAGCAGGGATAGGGGCTTCTATAAGGATGCGAAACATGGGTTACAAAGTAACTGTTTTTGAAGCGAACAGTTTTCCCGGAGGGAAATTATCCCAGGAAAGCATCAAGGGATACCGATTTGATTTTGGTCCATCGGTTTTTACGATGCCACATTATGTGGACGAATTATTTGAGTTGTCAGGAAAAAATCCTCGCGAATATTTTAATTATATCCATCTCAATCCTGTTTATCGTTATTTCTTTGAAGACGGAACTGTATTGGATTCTTATCATGGAAAGAAGGAATATGCCCGCCAGATGGCTGCTAAAACAAAAGATTCCGAAGAAACAATTTTGAAATACCTTGATAATACAGAAGAGGTATATCATCTTACAGCAGATGTGTTTTTATATAATTCATTACATAAGTTCAAAAATTATTTTACTAAATCGTTTGCAAAAGGAATATTGAACTTTGGAAAAATCGGAGCTTTTGAAACCATGAACCAGGCAAATGAAAAAGCCTTTACTGACAAAAAACTGGTTCAGATATTTAATCGTTACTCTACTTACAATGGTTCCAGCCCTTATCTGGCACCCGCCACACTTAATGTAATTCCTCATCTTGAAATCATTGAAGGTGCATATTACCCGATTGGTGGAATTTATGCCATTACCCAATCGCTTGTTCAACTTGCAAAAGACATAGGAGTTACATTCCAATTTTCTTCTCCTGTTAAAGAAATAGTGGTTGAAGACAAAAAAGCAGTTGGAATAAAAACAGCAACACAAACTTATAAGTTTGATAAAATCATTTCCAATTCCGATGTATACAATACTTATACGAACTTATTGCCGAATGAGGACAAACCTGAAAAGACATTGCGCCAGCCTAAATCTTCTTCGGCAGTTATTTTTTATTGGGGAATAAAAAATGATTTTAAACAACTGGGTTTACATAACATTTTGTTCAGTGAAAATTATCCTGAAGAGTTTAACCACGTAGTAGAAAAGAAATCCATCTACCATGACCCTACTATTTATATTAATATAACCTCGAAGCATACGCCAACTGATGCTCCTCCGGGATGCGAGAACTGGTTTACAATGATTAATGTTCCAAATAATTCTGGACAGGATTGGGATAAGTTGGTGGCCGATGCCAGGGAAAACATGATTGAAAAAATTTCAAGGATATTGAAAACGGATATTCGTCCATTGATAGAATGTGAATTGTTGCTTGACCCTCGGGTTGTGGAACAAAGAACTTCCAGTGCTTTTGGTGCTATCTATGGAAATGCTTCGAATAATAAATTTGCTGCATTTATGAGGCATCCTAATTTTTCAAAAAAAATAAAGAACCTTTATTTTTGCGGTGGCAGTGTGCATCCTGGACCTAGTATGCCATTATGCTTGCTTTCTGCTAAAATCACCACGTCTATGATAAAAGATTGAA
Organism: Bacteroidota bacterium; assembly: GCA_947479085.1. Taxonomy (GTDB): domain Bacteria; phylum Bacteroidota; class Bacteroidia; order 2-12-FULL-35-15; family 2-12-FULL-35-15; genus 2-12-FULL-35-15. Next base: position 22,053 of record CANJYB010000031.1, read on the forward strand.
GAAAAGGACTTTTTATTTGTTGTATAAACTGGAATTACTAAAAAAGGTCAAACTTGTTAAGCAATAAAATAAGTAAATAGAATTATTCAAAATTCTTTGGGTAACCAGAGCCTTTTATATTTAGTATTGGTATAACTAATTATTCAGACTTCCCCCATCTTCAAACCATTTTTTAATAATATCAATATCAGAAGCTGATAAATTGCCACCTTGTGGCATTCTATGGTTGGTAGGCGTTACAGGGTCTGCCACAGCTGCCTTTATGCCTGATGCATGATAAACTATATCTGTATCATTTTCAAGAACTACCGGCAGCCCTATGTTAAAACCCATTGATGGTGCATGGCAGGATACTGTGCAGTTTGAACGTACAATGATTTTTACTTTTGGAAATAGTTTTTCTGCTAAAGGAATTGCTATTGGAGCTTTGTCATTTTTGCAGGAAAATAAAAAGAACAAAAACAGCAATAATAATAGAATACATTTTTTCATTAACTGAAGATTTAATCATTACTCAACAAAATTAAAAACAGGATACTTATATGTTAGAAAAATGGTACGAGTGGTGAAATTTAATGAAGAGTCAATTGGATTTCAAAAATGAACATTGAAATAAATGCATATTAAAGAAAATAAAATATCGACAAAAGAGTCAAATTTATTCATTAAAAAAAGATTAAAAATTTATTCAAAAATAGTTGTTTTTATATTTAAAATCTTTGTACTTTTGTATCACTAAATTTCGAAAGTGATTTAGTTGTTTTCATGAAGTGTTGGAGCCGAGGTAGGAGTGCCTCGGCTTCTTTTTTTTACCTGCCTGATGTATTTTAAAAATGAAGAATTATTTATTCTTTAAGTTTTCAAAGAAAAGTTGTTCATTTTTTATGTTCTTCATTTCAAAAGCAGGTTGCTTAAAACATATCTTTGCGTATCATGTCAACTAAAAAGCGAAAAGTAATTATTGTAGGCCCGGCTTTCCCGCTTCGCGGGGGGATTGCTAATTTTAATGAAGCCCTATGCAGAGCATTAAATGTAGCAGGTTATCATACCAAAATAATTTCTTTCTCACTTCAATACCCTAAAATTTTATTCCCTGGTAAAACTCAAATGGACACAGGCAAAGGTCCGGAAGACTTAATTATTGAAACAAAAATAAATTCTGTTAATCCGTTTAACTGGATTAAGGTTGCAAATGATATAAAAAGAGAAAACCCTGACCTTGTTATTTTTCGCTATTGGCTTCCATTTATGGGTCCATGTCTTGGAACCATTGCAAAACGAATTAAAAGAGGAACAGCAATTAAAACAATTGCAATTACTGATAATATTATTCCCCACGAAAACAGGATAGGGGATGAGGTGCTTACAAAATATTTTGTTAAACAGATAGATGGGTTTATAGCCATGTCTAATTCTGTTTTAAATGATTTAAGTGAATTTACTGATAATGAGAAGAAAGTTTTTTTACCGCATCCTATCTATGATATTTTTGGGAAAGCAGTCGATAAGCAAAAAGCCCTGGAGCATCTTAAATTATTGCAGAATGATAAATACATTTTATTTTTCGGATTTATTCGCAAATACAAAGGCCTTGATTTATTGCTGGAAGCAATGGGCGATGAACGGGTAAAGGAACTTGGAGTGAAATTAATAGTAGCGGGAGAGTATTATGAAGATGCTGCCCCTTACAACGAAATAATAAAGAAACATAAACTTGAAAAATCGGTTATTTTAAGAACAGAATACATCCCGACCGAAGAAGTAAAATATTATTTCTGCGGATGCGATATGGTAGTACAGCCATATCGGCACGCTACTCAAAGCGGAGTTACTCAAATTGCCTATCACTTTGAAAAACCAATGCTGGTAACCCATGTAGGTGGGTTGCCCGAAATAGTTCCCCATGGCAAGGTTGGTTATGTGTCCACTATTAACCCTACTTCCATTGCCAATTTTATCGTGGAGTTTTATGTTCACCACCGTGAAGAACTTTTCATTGCCCACATAGCAAAGGAAAAGGAACGGTTTTCATGGAATGCATTTGTAAAGGGGGTGGAAGAGCTGATGGAGAAATTGTAGAATTAAAAAAGAATTAATTAATTCTGAAATTTAACAAATCTGAAATTCAACAATTCCTATTACTTCTGCGCCTTCTTTAATAAATACCAGGCAAGAAAACTAAACACAAAATTAGGAATCCAAACTGCTATTAATGGTGATAGTAATCCCCCTGCCGCGAAAGTAGTACTCACCTGCATAAACATAATAAAAGTAAAACTGATAAAAATACCTAACCCAATATGCATTCCTATTCCTCCTCTAACTTTGCGACTGGCTATGGAAACACCAATGAGGGTTAAAATAAAAGTAGCAAAGGGAAAAGAACTGCGCCTGTATTTTTCTATTTCGTACACCTCAATATTATCAGAACCTTTCAGCCTTTCCGACTCAATGTATTTATTCAACTCAGGTGTATCCATGGTTTCCACCGTATTATCTTTTCTACCAAATTCCTTGGGAGTAAAAGCAAATGTGGTATCTATTTTAACTCCTTTGCGGATATGTTCATTTATGCCATTAATGGTACGGATATAAAAATTGTTCACCGTCCACCGGCTTTTGGTGCTGTCCCATTTAATACTTTCAGCCATTAATTTATAATACAATTCTCCTTTTCTGAATTTTTCGATTGAAAATTTATAACCTGTATTTTCTTCCGTACTGTATCGTTCAAGGTAAATATAATTTCCAGGTGATTCCTGTTTATGAATATTCCTGTCCAGGTTTCTGAACTGATCTCGTATATAAATATCTTCGAATGCAATTCTTTTTTTAGTAGCACGAGGGATAATATAATTATTAAGATAAAGTGATAAACCTGCAATTACAGTTGCTGAAAGAATATAAGGGTAAAGAATGCGTGTATAACTTATTCCGCTGCTAAGAATAGCCACTATTTCGGTTCGCGAGGCCATTTTGGAAGTAAAAAGAATAACTGCAATAAAAGTAAAAAGCGGGCTGAACAGGTTAACTATATAAGGAATAAAATTAAAATAGTAATCTACAACAATGACACTTAGAGGCGCTTGTTTTTCCAGGAAATCATCTATCTTTTCTGAAATATCAAACACCACTACGATAAGAATAATAAGAGCCATGGAAAGAAAAAAGGTTCCAAGGAATTTCTTAATAATATACCAATCTAAAATTTTCAAAGTGCACGGATAACGAATTATTACGAATTTACGAATCTAAAAAATCAATCAATTACTATATATAACCATAAGTTTAACTATAACCTATTAGTCATTTGTTTTACCATTTTATTTTTCCATTCTCTGAAAGTCCCTGCAATAATCTGGTTGCGGGCCTCCGTTACCAGCCATAAATAAAAGGCAAGGTTGTGGATGCTCGCAATTTGCGCGCCAAGTAATTCCTGAGAATGTACCAGATGCCTTAGGTATGCTTTTGAATATTCTTTGTCCACATACGATGTACCTTCTTCATCAAGCGGAGAAAAATCATTTTTCCATTTTTCATTTTTGATATTCATCACACCCCTTTGTGTAAACAAAAATCCATGACGAGCGTTACGCGTGGGTAATACACAGTCAAACATATCTATTCCAAGGTCAATGCATTCCAAAAGATTGATAGGAGTACCAACCCCCATCAGGTATCTTGGTTTTTCATAGGGCAATATATTACAAACCACTTCTGTCATGGCATACATATCCTCAGCTGGTTCACCCACCGAAAGCCCTCCGATGGCATTGCCTTCCCTGTTTTGTGATGCTATAAATTCAGCCGACTTTTCTCTTAAATCTTTGTACACACTTCCCTGAACTATCGGAAAAAGTGTTTGCGAATATCCATATTTTCCTTCTGTTTCATCAAAGCGTTGGCAACATCTTTTCAGCCAGCGATGGGTCATGTCTAATGATTTTCTCGCGTAGTTATATTCGCAAGGGTAAGGTGTACATTCATCAAAAGCCATAATGATGTCTGCCCCGATGGTACGCTGAATATCCATTACGCCTTCCGGAGAAAAAAAATGTTTGCTTCCGTCAATGTGTGAAGTAAACTTTGCCCCTTCTTCCGTAAGTTTTCTGGAATTAGATAAAGAATACACCTGATAGCCACCACTGTCAGTTAACAACGGTCGGTCCCAGCCATTAAACTTATGCAAACCGCCTACCTGTTCTATGATATCCAAACCTGGACGGAGATATAAATGGTAGGTATTCCCGAGTATTATCTGCGCTTTTATGTCATCTTTCAGTTCACGCTGATGTACCGTTTTTACTGTTCCCGCTGTGCCCACTGGCATAAAGATAGGGGTCTGAATGGTTCCATGGTCAGTGGTTATTTCTCCTGCACGTGCCTTGCTGTTGGTATCGGTATGCGATATGGTAAACTTCATAGTTATTGCGAATTACTTATTTTAACGAATAACGAATAGATTGATTTGAAAAGAAAACTTTTATTCAGCTATTTTAAAATTCGTAATTCGTCTTTTTTCGTTATTCGTTGATTGAATTGTTAATTACTTTGTATAAAACGTGCCAAAGATAATACAATACATAGTACACTTAAATCTATTTTTGCAGGCTTAATAAAAGCACTATTAATGATGAGTTTCGATAAGTAAAACGCGAAACTTATAACCTGAATTTTTAATTATGGATTGGTCAGTATTTATAACTCTTTCACCGGAGTTAGTTATATTTTATGTTTTTGCTTTTGCCTTGCTGGTGCAATTATGGTATTACCTTGGCTTTTTTTCCAGGCTTGCCTTTTATAAAAAGAAAGAACTTCCTCCTAACACCCCTCCAACTTCTATTATTATTTGTGCTAAAAACGAAGACCAAAATATCGTTAATTTTCTTCCTTTAATTTTTCAACAGGAATATCCTGAATTTGAAGTGGTGGTAGTAAACGACTGTTCATTTGACAATACTGGTGACATATTAAATGAGTTTGCAAAAAAGCATACTAACCTTAAAATAGTGACCATTAAGGAAAACGAAAATCATTCGCATGGCAAAAAGGTAGCATTAATGATGGGGATTAAAGGAGCAACGCATGAACACCTTTTACTAACTGATGCTGACTGTTATCCTACCGGTAAAGACTGGCTTAAAAATATGATGCAACATTTTACCGGTGATACTGAAATTGTTTTAGGATATGGAGCTTATGAAAAACAAAAAGGATTTGTAAACAAAGTAATTCGTTTCGATACCTTTATGATTGCGCTTCAGTTCCTTTCTTTTTCATTGGCCAGAAAAACCTATATGGGGACAGGCAGAAACCTGGCTTACAAAAAATCATTGTTTTTTAAAATGAAAGGCTTCGCCTCTCATTACCATATTGAATCCGGAGACGATGACTTGTTTGTAAATGAAGCGGCTACAAAAAAGAATTCAAAAGTAGAGGTAAGTATCGAGAGCCATACCATTTCGAGGGTAAAAGGCACCTTGAAATTATGGATACGTCAGAAACGCAGGCATGTTACTACTTTCCGTCAATATAATTTTGGAAGCAAGTTTCGTTTAACAATGATTAGTTTCAGCCAGTATCTTTTTTTTGCAACCTTTACCACCCTTCTGATAGTACAATTTCAACCCATTATTGTGCTTTCCGTGTTTGTTTTCCGACTGATAATACAACTACTGGTTTTCAATAAATCCATGAAAGTTTTGTCAGAAAAGGATTTATTACTATATTCGCCACTGATTGAGTTGTTTTTACTGGTATTATATCCCGTAATTACTTTATCCAATATGTTTATCAAGAAAAGTATCTGGAAGTAAATCGGGTTTAATAATTTTAAAAACGCTTTATTAACGGATAAAAAATTTAAAATGACTGAAGGAGAATTAACACCCAAACTTACAGAAAAAGCCCAGCACGATACCGTTTTGATTCGTGCAGCATTGGATAATGGTGATCAGCAGGCGTATGCCGAATTGCTGGAACGTTACCGCGATTCGCTGTATGCCATGATGTTGAGGATGGTGGGACATGAAGACGATGCAGATGATTTGACCATTGAAGCATTTGGTAAAGCATTCAAAAGGCTTGATCAGTATCAAAATACTTTTGCTTTCAGTACCTGGCTGTTTAAAATAGCTTCTAACAACTGCATCGATTTTATGAGAAAAAGAAAGATGCCGACTTTTTCAATAGATACCCCAATTACCAATGATGAAGGCAAGGAATTTACCATTGATGTTGTTTCTTTAAGCCTTACTCCTCACGAGGATATGGAAAAGAAACAAAAAATGAAAATGTTGCGTGACATTGTTGTTCATCTTAAACCGCATTACCTTCAATTGATTGAAATGCGTTACTTTGAAGAATTAAGTATAGAAGAGATTTGTGCCAGAATGGACATCCCGGAAGGTACCGCAAAAGCTCAGCTTTTTCGCGCAAGAGATCTGTTAGCTAATATATTAAAAGGTTCCGAACATAAGATTTAATTTCCTCTTGCTTACACAGGATCAATCCTAACTATATTTATAAAATACCTATTTGGTTTCGCTCATCACCCATTATTTTCCAAATCTTACCGATGTTCAGCTAAAGCAGTTTGCTGAATTGCAGACTGTTTACGAACATTGGAATGCTCAAATAAATGTGGTTTCCAGGAAAGATATTGATTTACTTTACGAACGTCATGTACTCCATTCCTTGGGTATTGCAAAAGTAATGCAGTTTAAACCCAATACCAATGTCATGGATGTAGGCTGTGGAGGAGGTTTTCCGGGTATTCCCCTTGCCATTCTTTTCCCTGAAGTTAATTTTTACCTGGTGGATTCCATTGGAAAAAAAATAAAAGTGGTTAACGAAGTGGCGGCAGCATTGGGTTTAACCAATGTAAGAGCCGAACATAAAAGGGCAGAGGAGGTGAAGGGAAAATTTGAATTTATTGTAAGCCGTGCAGTTACCGAATTCCCTGAGTTTTACCGTTGGGTTCAGAATAAAATAAGTAACAAGAAATTCAATGACTTACCAAATGGGATATTATATCTTAAAGGTGGAGATTTGGAAAAAGAACTGGAAAGTTTTAAAAAGCGGGTCGTGATTTATGACTTAAAAAACTATTTCAAAGAAGAATTCTTTGAAACTAAAAAGGTGGTTTACCTTCCAATGAATTAAATAGCAGGCCTTTATTGTTCTTTAGAAACCTGCAGTCTGAGCCATTCTAATGCAATTCCATAATCAGGAAATAATCGGGTAGGGGCAGGCGGTTTGTTAAACTTAATTATAAAATTTCCCAATAAACGGTTTGCAAGCGAATTTACAACAATGGCCTGAGCAATCAGGTTTTCCTGTCTTTCTTTTTGTGCACCATATATCCTCGCTTCCGGGGTTACCTGCACCCGAATACAGGCGTCAATAAGTACAGCATACCTTTTCCCTTCAGTAATTTTTAAGGTTTCCTGGAAAGTTTCTTCTGCCTCCCGCACATCTATTTCCGAATCCTGTAGTATTTTAATCAGCAAAATATCTTTTTCGTAATAGGAAATACTTGCTGTTTTTGTAATAATTGGTTGCATTGCAGATAAATGAAAATTAATTATAAGTTATAATTATTCCGATTAACAATTACACAGTTACGATTAACTTGCCAAATGTATTGTTTAGTTTTTTATTTTCAAAATTTATTAGTCAAAAAGTCTATTTTTATCTGAATAGTAAAAAGCTCTCAGTACAAAAAAGCCTAATTGTTTTTTACCAACCAAAACTGAAGTGCTTAAATCTGAATGTTTTAATGGTTCGAAACCTCTAAAGGTATTTTGTAACCTTGATTATATGTGTCCAAATCAGGGGGGTAGGTTATCCGAACTTGCTTGATGAGTAGTATATATTTGTTTTGGTAAGTCAGAGAAATGGTGTTAGAGGTTCCCGGGTTATTAATCATTGCCCCCCCGCTCAATAGTGATAGTTTCCCAACCAATAGTTATTCATCCCCAACCAATAGTTACTCATTACCAACCAATAGTTATTCATTCCCAACCAATAGTTATTCGTTCCCAACCAATAGTTATTCGTTCCCAACCAATAGTTATTCATTCCCAACCAATAGTGATGCATTTCCATCAAAATATAACGTATTCCAATACTTAGTTTGCCTGTTAACAATACCCTATTGTTGAAAAACTTAGTAATAAAAGAAAAATTACCAGGAAATTCGTTTTACTCTTGCCATGTAAAAACCATCAAACCCTTCGCTTGGCATTACTTTTCTATCTTCTTCCAATTCAAAAGCGGGATGAGTCTTTAAAAATTCTTCTATTTGCAGTTCATTTTCTCCGGGTAAAATACTGCAGGTGGCATATACCATCAAACCGCCCGGTTTCAACATTTTAGAATAGTCAGACAGTATTTTTTTTTGTACGTTTTTTATTTCTTCAATTTTTTCAGCGCTAAGTTTCCATTTGGTATGAGGTTTTCTGCGCAAAACGCCCAGTCCCGAGCAAGGTACATCCAGCAATAACCTGTCACCAATATTGGTTAACTGATCTACCACCAAATCATTCACTACCCTGGTTTCTATTATTGTTACTCCTGCTCTTTCTGCTCTTCGGGTTAGTTCCTCCAACTTTTTTTCGTTCAGGTCCATCGAAATAATCGTTCCGGTATTATTCATTAATGCGCCAATATGCACTGATTTTCCACCTGCACCCGCACAGGCATCTATCACTTTCATTCCCGGTTCCACCTGCAGATACTGGGCAACCAACTGAGAAGATGCATCCTGAATTTCGAACCAGCCTTTTTTAAATTGAACCAGGTTATGCAGGTTTTTTCGTTTGAGTACTATTAATGCATCCGGGTATTCTTCGGAAGTGATGGTTTCTATTTCCTGTTCCTTTAACATTCGTTGTACCTGGCCGGATGTTATTTTTATTGTATTTACCCTTATCACCAGCTTTGCCGGTTTGTTCAGTTCAGCTATTTCTCTCGACCATACTTCTTCTCCCAGTTCCTTACTTCCCAGTTCATCCAGCCAGTCCGGAATAGATTCTCTTACCTTCCTGTCCGATTTTAATTTCGATGCATTTTCAATAATTTTGTTTTTGTCAATCCCGGCAAATTCCTCCCAGTCGGGCAATTCATTGCCATTGATTAGTTGCCAAGTGGCAAACAGCCGGTAGTGATTAGTAACAGAATTATCATTTTCTTCTGCCAGCGATTCATTAATCAGCCTCCACCAGCGCACCAATTCATAGGTAGATTCAGCCACAAAACTCCTGTCGCGGGCTCCCCATTTAGGATTGTTTTTTAATGCATAACTTATTACTTTATCCGCATACAAACCTTCAACAAAAATTTTCTGAAGTAAATCGATTACGCCTTTAAGTGTTGTTCTATAGTATTTCATACGGTAAATTTCGGGATGCAAAAGTACGTATAACTTATAAAGCAATGATAGATGTTTGAAAAATATAGGAGCAAATTCATTACATTTGCCTCTATGAATTTTTCATCAAAATTAATTGAAGAAGCTGTTAATCAATTCAGCAGACTTCCGGGTGTGGGGAAACGAACAGCCTTAAGGTATGTCCTCTTTTTATTGAAACAAAACGAAACCGAAGTTACCCAGTTTGGAAGTGCTTTTATAAAATTACGTAACGAACTTCGTTACTGCGAAAAATGCCATAATGTTTCCGATAAACCTTTATGCGAAGTATGCTCCAATCCTCACCGCGAGCATAGCCTTGTATGTGTGGTGGAAGATATAAGAGATGTAATGGCTATTGAAAATACCAATCAGTTTCGTGGCGTTTATCATGTTTTGGGAGGAATCATTTCGCCCATGGATGGCATAGGCCCTTCTGATTTGAATATCGAGACCCTTGTTGGTAAAGCTACTTCGGGTGAAATAAAAGAAGTCATCATGGCCCTGAGCACTACCATGGAAGGCGACACTACAAATTTTTACATCTATAAAAGATTAAAGGAATTTAATATTACCGTTTCCACCATTGCCCGCGGTATTTCCATTGGTGATGAACTGGAATATGCTGATGAAATTACCTTGGGGCGTTCCATTGTCAATCGTACTCTTTACGAAAATACGTTTTCCATAAAATGATTTTCCGATTTACCAATGTACCAATGTGCGGATGGAAGCGCAAATTATTTTATTAATTAAAATGAATTAATATGGAACCTAAAAAGGATAACCTAATCGTTAATTTAACTTTCAAATTTTCGTTAGAGATTATTGAATTTACTGAACTGCTTGAGTCAAAAAGAAAATACAATATGGCTAATCAGCTATTTAGAAGCGGTACAAGTATAGGTGCAAATGTCAGGGAAGCTCAAAATGCTGAAAGCAAAGCTGATTTTATTCATAAAATAAAGATTGCTGCCAAAGAAGCCGAAGAGTCTGAATATTGGCTATTATTGTGCAAATCCAGTAAAAATTATCCTGATTGCGATTCCCTGTTATTGCAAGCACAAAGTATATTAAAGGTAATTGGTAAAATACTATCCTCATCAAAAAAATGAACAGTCTGATTTACCGATGTGCCGATTTACCGATGTGCCGATGGAAGCACAAAAGATTTTTTTAATTAAAAGGAATTTCATTAATAAGAAAACGAATAAAATAATAATAAGAGTATAAATTTAATTAATCAATTGGCAAATCAAATCATAGGTAAATCGGTACATCATACAATCGGTACATCGGTAAATCTCTTAATCTGTAAATCAGTACATCAATTAATCGGTAAATCGGTACATCATACAATCGGTAAATCGTTACATCAATTAATCGGTACATCATTTAATCAGTAAATTAATCCAATGAAATTAACTGTCATTATTGTTAATTACAATGTTCAGCACTTTCTCGAACAGTGTTTACACTCTGTTTACAAGGCGGTGAAGAATGTGGAAGCAGAAATATATGTAGTCGATAATAATTCTGTGGATGGTTCGGTGGCAATGGTGAAGCAGAAATTTCCCGAAGTACTCCTTATTGAAAATAAAAAGAACACCGGATTTTCTTATGCAAATAACCAGGCCATACGCATTGCAAAAGGTGAATATGTTTTGCTTCTTAATCCTGATACGGTGGTGGAAGAAGATACCTTTGAAAAAACCATTGCATTTATGGATGCACATCCTGATGCGGGAGGATTAGGTGTTAAAATGCTGGATGGAAAAGGTAATTTTCTGCCCGAATCAAAACGTGGATTGCCAACCCCTTCCGTAGCATTTTATAAAATATTTGGTTTGTCCGCCTTGTTTCCAAAATCAAAACTATTTGGAAAATATCATCTTGGTTTTTTAGATAAAGATAAAACAAACGAAGTAGATATACTTTCAGGAGCCTTTATGTTGATGCGAAAAACCGTATTGGATAAAGTAGGTTTGCTGGACGAAACTTTTTTTATGTACGGAGAAGACATAGATTTGTCTTATCGTATAGTATTAGGCGGATATAAAAATTATTATTTCCCCGAAACACGCATTATTCATTACAAAGGCGAGAGCACCCGCAAGAGCAGTGTGAATTATGTGTTTGTGTTTTACAAAGCCATGGTCATTTTTGCGCAGAAACATTTTTCACAAAACAATGCAAAACTATTTTCCTTTCTTATCAACTTTGCCATTTACCTGCGTGCCGGAACAGCCATCATCATTCGTTTTCTTAAATCCATAGCCTTACCTGCGTTCGATTTTGGTTTAATACTTATAGGATTATTTTTAATCAAGGATTATTACGCCACCAATTTTAAATTCATTGCCGGTGGTTCTTACTCCGATACCCTTATCAAAATTGCATTTCCGGTGTATATTCTCATCTGGATGTTTACCGTTTATTTAAGCGGTGGATATGATAAACCCATTCGTCTTACTAAAATTTTGCGGGGAGTATTTGTAGGTACAGGTATTATATTAATCGGATATTCATTGTTGCCCGAGGCATATCGTTTTTCAAGAGCATTGATTTTATTGGGTACCGGTTGGGTGGTATTGTCGTATTTAATTTCACGTATTGCATTTCATGTGGCAGGGTTTAAATCGTTTAATCTCAACCCGGATAAAAGTAAACGTATAGCAATTATTGGCAAGCAGGAAGAGTTTGAAAGGGTCAATAATTTACTCAAACAAACCAATATCCAGGCAAGCTTCCTTGGCTTTATAAGCGCTGACGAGAGCGGAAACGGACATGTGAACTATGTGGGAACCATCAACCAGATAAGCGAAGTAATAGAAATTTATAAAATCAATGAAGTGATATTTTGTTCCCGCGATATTTCTTCACAAGGTATCATCGATTACATGCATACCCTTGTTTCGGCAGATGTTGATTTTAAGATAGCACCGCCTGAAAGCCTTTCTATTATTGGAAGTAACTCTATTGATACCGCAGGAGATTTATACATTATTGATGTTAATTCCATCAGTAAATCAAAGAACAAAAGAAACAAACGATTATTCGATATTCTTGCCAGCCTTTTATTCCTGGTGCTTTCCCCGGTCCTTATTTTATTTCAGAAAAACAAAGCAGGCTTTATTCGTAATGTTTTTTCCATATTATTTGGAGTTAAATCATGGGTTGGTTATGGCAGCGAAAAACAGGAGCACTTACCAAAATTAAAACCATCCGTTTTATCGCCTGCCGATGCCATAAAAAATATAAACATAACCACCGATACCCGAAACCGCCTGCATCTTGCGTATTCCAAAGATTACCGAATTCAAAACGATTTGAATATTGTATGGAAATCGCTTAGTAATTTAGGGAAGTAATATTTACCTCCGAAATGCGGCAATTCATCTCATTAATTTTCAGGGAATAAAACGAAAGGATACTTTTGAAATGAAATAAACGATGTAAGGAACCGTTTATTTTCATGTTATGTGTTTTACAAAAAATCCCCCTTATAGTAAGGGGGATTTTTTATTTTCTAAATACTGTTTTTTTAATAAGCGAAGTGGTCGTAAAGTTTCAGACCTATTACTCCCAACCCGATCAGCATAAAGCCCACACCACCCACGTAACCAATTAAATCTTCCGAAATACTTGGCTTGTCCACAATGGAATTTTTCCAGATTCCGATTATCATCGACATACCTAATAAAGTTAATACAAATCCTCCCGGATAAGTATTTACAATAAATTCAAGAAAACCTTTCATATTGTTTCAGAATTTTAAATGATGGCTACTTTTTAATTATTTTAAATCAAATAAATTGTTTACTCCCATACTTCTTTCCACTGTAAAGCCTTCAGCAAAGTCATAACCTGCATCACGGCCAAAAACACTCATTTTGCCTTTCACCACATCCATAAAGTTTTTTACTGAAATGGGAGACTCTGGTTCGTTGGAATCAGGATTATAAAACTGTGATTTGTATGCCTGTATGGCTTCCATTTTTTTATCAATAAAAGCGGTGATGTCCACCACAAAATCAGGCTTTAACTGCCTGTCCTGTATATAATGGTAAACTGCTTTTGGTCTCCATGCTGTTTGACTAACTCCATTTACATTGGTTTCTACTTTTCGTAATCCACTGTAAAAACAGGCTTCCGAAACCAACTCAGCTGCTCTTCCGTGATCGGGATGACGGTCAGAAACCGCATTGCAAAGCACAATCTCAGGCTGGTATTCTCTTATCTTTTTTATTATTTCCAGCTGATGCGCTTTATCATTCATAAAAAAAACATCTGCCATACCTAAATTGTCACGAACCGTAATGCCCATTATTTTAGCAGCATTTGCAGCTTCTATCAACCTGAGTTCACCACTTCCCCGTGTTCCTAATTCTCCGCAACTCAGGTCAACAATACCAACGGTTTTTCCCATTGCAATGTGTTTAAGCAACGTTCCTGAACAGGAAAGCTCCACATCATCCGGGTGAATACCAAAGGCAAGAATATCTAATTTCATAAAGTAATTTCTAAGTTCTGGAATTAACCCTTCATTCTAAAATTCAACAAATCTAAAAATCTAAAAATATTATTTATTCCAATCCGTAATCCAGTTGATCAACTCTTTACTGTCCGGTTTATCTCCCGGGTTAATAATATCCACCAGGTTACCTTTTTCGTCAATCATGTATTTCTGGAAATTCCATTTTACCGAAGAATCCCTCTTTCCGTTCAGTTCTTTTTGGGTCAGCCATTTATATACGGCATCCATATCGTCTCCTTTTACCGATATTTTTTCCATCATCGGAAAACTAACCCCATAGTTTTTGGTACAGAATTCTTTTATCTCTGCATTTGTTCCCGGTTCCTGGCGCCCGAAGTTATTGGCAGGAAAGCCAATGATAATAAAGTTTTTGTCTTTGTATTTCTGATACAGTTTTTCCAGGTCTTCGTATTGAGGGGTGTTCCCGCATTTAGATGCTGTATTTACCACCAGTACTTTTTTGCCTTTCAGGTCAGCAAAACTGAAATCTTTGCCATCAATGGTTTTGGCCTTTAAAGAGTAAAAAGAAGTTTGTGCTTTTAATGTTACAGCCACCAATAAGGTGAACGCGGTGAAAATTGTTTTTAAATGTTTTTTCATAATCTGTTTAAGTTTTAGGGTGCAAAGATACTAAAATACAATATTGATGTGGTAAAGCTAATAAATGAAATAAAAGAAGAAGGGATTATAAATTATTTGGGGGGTAAGATACCACAACTAAAAAACTCCTTACATTTTTGTAAGGAGTTTTTGGAGTCTTTAAAGATGCTTAGATAAACCTTCAAGGTTTTTAAAACCTTGAAGGTTTCTGTTACCGCAACACTATTTTCCTTTTCACAATATTTTTCACTTGTGCTGAGCATGCCGTAGTATCTTCTATTTTAACAAAATAAACTCCCTTTGCATTCCCACTCATATCTAATACGACACTTTTCTATTGTTTTATTTCAGTTTTTTGATTTTGTTTTGCCTGCACATTTCTATCATGATGTAATTTTGCCATTCCTATTGCTAGTGTAACCGACACAATTATATAAATTATTGTATTCCTTCCACTATTAGGTTTGAGCTTAACTTCTTTGTACCTGGCTGGTAAAATAATAATCAAGTAATTTAGAACGCAAACAATTACCGCTAAAGTATTGGTTACCTTGCTAGAAATTGGTATATCGGGATAAATAAAATAGCTGATTATATCATAAATACTAAAAAAGTTAGCTGTTACAATAAAGGATGATGCCCAAAAAGTATATATAACCGGATGGCTATCCCTGCGAGCATAGAAATGATAAATTGTAGAACAAAGTCTTAAATAAAACATAGTAATTACAAAGTAATTGTGATTGCCATTAACTTCAATTTTTTTCCAATTCTATTTTTCTTTTAAAGTATATTTGAATTGCATCTATATTTCTTTCCACTAATTGATTGTAAAAATCTTCATTATTGCATAGTTCGTCAAATCCAACTATTGAATAAATATCACTTTTACTTGACTTGCCATTCACTTTTAAAAACCACTCTTTTGGTAAACAGTTATCAGTAATTTCAAATAATAAATAAGGAAACCAATCTGGCTTTCCGTTAACATCAATTAAAAAATATATACAATTAGTATCTTTATAAACAACAAGCCCCATAATCAAATATTCTCTATTAATCTCGAGACCATAACCACCAAAACTATAATCAAAATCATGCGAAAATACAGTAGTTACTTCCTTTAGGTCAAACCCTTTAGATGTTGTTTGTTTACATATAGCTTTCATAACTATTTACCATCAATAAATTTAAAATCATCAACCGCTTTCAAAACCCCATTTTTAAACTGTCCAACAAAATGATTTCAACCTTCAAGAAGTATTTTTAAACTAAAATTTTAAGTTCTCCCTTATTAATTGAATATGATTCAAATTGGTCGTCTTCAATTAGTGTTAAAATAATCTTATTGGAGAACTTTATATGCAAATTTTTTCGTTCGAAATCAGTATAGGAATCTATTATTTCGGTTTCAATTAAAGAAAAAAGACCACTATCATTTTTCACAGGGTAGACATTGTACTTCAATTGTTGGTTATTTTCTTCTATAATAAAGTCTCCTTCAATAGTTATTCGAGTTAAACTTTCGAAATGAAAATGAATTTGATTTGCGGTAAAGCAAATCATGTTTAATTTTTCTCCTTTAAGGATTTTCGGGTCAAAAGAACTTAGAAGTGAATACATGTTATTTTTATCTAAAGAAAGCCTAACGGAACTTAATTATTAAGCTACAAATATTTATCAATTGGGCTTTCTTTGGTAAATCTATTTACCACTTCTTCACATTGATTTATAAGTTCAGGAAGTAATTCTTGTCCCATTTCAAATTTAAATTCTAATCTCGAGGAATAATCTTCACTTCTTAGATTGCCTGTAATCATTATTTGTCCTGTAGTATTAGGCTCAAATTTTATGGTCAAGTATTTATCATTATGCTGAAAGAAAAAAATTCTTTTAAGTGACTCATTTAAAACTTTCAAGTTAGCTAACATTTCAGAAATATCCGTTAACTCAACTAAAATATTTGATTTAGCTTCAAAGCCATTAATATTAACAGACGTCAAAAAGTTAATAAATATAAATGGTTCAATACTCCCCTTTTTAAAATTACTAAATGTAATAATTGGAGTTCCAATTGTATTTTTTATTTCTATTTTCATTTTTTATTAATGGAATGGAACAATTTCTTCAAAACATCTATGAAAAATAACATTATTAGAATTAATGCCAATTTGATATACTCCTTCAGTTCCGTTTACAGTACCCGGCAATTCATACCAATCTGCGCCATCTTTAAGTCGTTGAGCCCAAGCTCCTTCGTTTATTATATGTTTGTCCCAAGAATAAGGAAATTTGTGGTAAGAGCCCTTTTTTCCAGCTATTTCCGGAATATATTCATACGGAAAATCTTGGGAAATATTATACAAAGATATAGCTGTTTTTAATATAGCACCCATATTTACCAAATAAAAATCCAAATAAACAGGTTGCATTCCCTCTCCTCTTAGGGCAACATCATGATAATGTTGAGCTTCAGAATAAGTAGGTTGAAAAATTGGTCCATCCCCACCGCCACCACCATGCGGACCACTTGAAGAAGCACTACCAATACCATCATACCCAGCCCCATTCTCACTTGCCGGTGTTCCTTGGTTTACACCTGGAAGCGAATATGAGGGAGATGGCGAACTCATAGAAATACCATCTGAAGGCCCATAGTATGGAGAAACCGAACCATGATCCCTACTATTCGCAT
Source organism: Bacteroidota bacterium (assembly GCA_947479085.1). Classification (GTDB taxonomy): domain Bacteria; phylum Bacteroidota; class Bacteroidia; order 2-12-FULL-35-15; family 2-12-FULL-35-15; genus 2-12-FULL-35-15. Next base: position 39,297 of record CANJYB010000031.1, read on the forward strand.
CGATTGATATTGAAGAAATGCTTAAAGATGTCATATTTTCATACTCCACCCGTTGGGCGTAGCGTCCCGCTACGTCCTGTTTAGCAAGGCATCCTGCCTTTTTAGTATTCATTCCTAATATGTTTTCCACTGCCTTGCAATTAAAATTACGTCCAACAAACCCTTTCCATCAGCATAGTCAATTGCATCGTTTGAATTACTATCCAATAAACTATCGTTAGAAATGTACGCACCTAAATTACTTATTGCGTATCCTGAATTTTCTGCTCTCGATATATAAAATTCAACACAATAATTTCTATTGGCGATTAGTGTATCCAATAATGGCACTTCCATATATTCACGATAATTCATAGTATCAGTATATACAATTATGCCAGCATATTTTACTCCAGTTCTAGCCCATTGGTATCCTCCATCATTATATGGAACTCCAGCCCCGCTACCAACAGAGTTATCGCAAGTATCATACAAATCTGTTGAAGACCAATTAGTATGAGGTACAAACCATGGTATTGCATAAAACAGATCACTCCCCATAAATGGGCAAGCGGTATCAACTTCAAAAGAGTAATTTGGAACTATATTTTGTGCAGTAACAAGTGAATGTTGCAGAATACTAAACAAAACAATAGAAAAGATTAATTTTTTCATTTTATTGAACCACTATTTTTTTCCTCAAAGTTCCATTCTCTGTTTTCACTTGCACAAAATACAGCCCGGGTTTGGTTATAATATTAATGGTAGCAATATTCATATCCTTTATTTCTTCAATGTAAATCTTTTCTCCTATAACATTGAAAATCTCAATTTCCTTTATTTTTAACTTATCCGTTCTTACTTCAAACACTCCTTTATTTGGGTTTGGATAAACCGTTATTCTTTCATCTTTGTTCTCTTCTTTTATACCTATTTCCGTACAATCCACCACACTCACATCATCAATATAATAATAGGCCGTTCCATTTGGATTTAAATTTGGTCCTATTTGAGTACTTGTGTTTGCTGGATTATGAAAATTACCAATCGTTATAAATCGTTCCCCTCCGTTAGCAATAAAATTACCAGAAACTAACATCCAATTGGATGTATCACTTAACATATTTCCTAATGGATTTTCTCTTTGCGGAGTAACGTAATCTATGGCATGGTATAAATTACTATCCAATAAACTATCATTAGAAAAATAAGCCCCCAAATCACTTATTGCCATGCCAGATAATTCAGCTAATGAAACATAAAATTCAACACAATAATTTCTATTAGCTATTAGTGTGTTTAATAGGGGAATTTCTAAATATTCTCTATAGTTTATAGTATCAAAATATACAATTATACCAGCATATTTTACTCCTGTTCTTGCCCACTGGTATCCGTCATCATTATATGGAACTCCTGATCCAGTTGTGATTGAATTGTCACAGGAATCAAACAAATCTGTTGAGGACCAAGCTGTATGTGGCACAAACCAAGGAATTGCGTAATACAGATTACTACTACCAGAAGGGCAAGCGGTATCTATCTCAAATGAATAATTCGGCACTAAATTTTGAGATTTCGAATTGTATAAAGCACCAAACACAAAGCACAAAATACAAAATATTTTTTTCATTTTATTGAACCACTTTTTTTATTGCTTTACAAACTTCCTTCTCGCAGTTCTTACCTGTGGTGAGCCTGTCGAACCATCCGTTTCCAATTCTATAAAATACAAACCTCTTGGTAAATTACTTATATCTATTTTAGTTTGTGTGTTTATGGTATTGTAAACCACCTCACCAATTACATTATATATTTTAGTACTTAATACCTTGTAATTAGCACTTAAATTTAGTTCATTCTTTGCCGGATTTGGAAATAATTTAAAATCAGCTTCTTCTATTTCATTTACTCCAGCATCAGTGCAGTCTATAACACTTACATCATCTACAAAATAATATGCTTCCGAAAAATATTGAGAAGGATTTACAGCTACAGTATCTGTTAAGCTATCCGGAAAAAAATTACCAATTATAATATATTGCTCCCCACCATTAGCAATGTATTGCCCTGAAATTAATGTCCAATTGGCTGTATCAGTTATTAATGTTGTATTATTTATTTGTGGTGTAAAATTCAAATAGTCAGTAGTAGCAATATAGGTGTGTGTCTCAGTAAAATACATTCCTATTTTGCTGAGCGCATAACGAGCAGAATCAAATAAATTCACATAAAAACTTGCACAGTATTTTCTCCCAGCTATTAATGTATCATTTAATTGCACTTGCAAGTATTCTTTAAATTCTGGAATATTAGCCCAGTATAAACCGACTCCAGAACAACTATTGCCTGCATGAGCGTTCTGATAACCTAAGCCACCCAAAAAGGGAAGCTGCGCACTAGCAGAGGTGCAGCAAGTATTAAAAAGGTCAGGACTTCCATCGCTTGGGGCATCCCAAGGGGGGGCTACACCAGAAAAACCCCCCCCCCAAAAAAATTACATCCTAGAATGGTTTCAAAACCAGGATTTGGAACTAAATTTACTTGTGATTTGACGCTTAAAGCAATTAAGCCAAACAGAATAAAGAGGATTAGATTTTTCATTAGCTTAAACATCAAATGATTTTTATATCTCTCATTCTTTTACAAACTTCCTTCTCGCAGTTCTCTTTCCTTGTGAGCTTGCCGAACCATCCGTTTCTATTTCTATAAAGTACAAACCTGATGGGATATTACTAATATCTATTTTAGTTTGTGTGTTTATGGTATTGTTAACCACCTCACCAATTACATTATAAATTTTAGTACTAAGTACTTTGTAATTAGTACTAAAATTTATTTCATTCTTTGCCGGATTTGGAAATAATTTGAAACCATCTTCTCCCACCTCATCAACCCCTTGGTCTGTGCAATCTATTACGCTAACATCATCAATAAAATAATATGCCCATGGAACTAAATTCCAACCACCAACAAGCGTAGTATCAGTTTGTAAATTAGGATAAAAATTCCCAATGATAATATAGCTTTCGCCTCCGAGCGCTGTATATTGACCCGTGATTTCAGTCCAATTAAATTGGTCAGTTATTATGTTTGTATCGTTTATTTGAGGAATATAATTCAAATTATTTTGCGTTGAGGAATCATGTAAATGCACATTAGAAAAATACAACCCCAAATTATTACATGCTATTAGAACTGTATCTGCTAAGTTTACAAAAAAACTTGCACAGTAAGTTCTACCTGCCACCAGAGGAGAAAGCAATTGAACCTGTATATATTCTCTAAATTCATTACTTTCATAAAAAGTTGCTCCTGCAAAAGCCCCTCCTGAATGTGGTTGTTGATATCCATACATGCTATTAGGAACACCAGCACTTGAAAATTGTGAAGCACATGTATCAAAAGGATCCGGGCTTCCATTAGATGGACTATCCCATGGAGGAACCATTCCTAAACCGAAACCGCCTAAAGGAAGAATGCAGCTCCCCGAGATGCTATCATAAGCAGCTGTATTTATTTCAAAACTTGGGTTTGGTACCAAATTTTGTGCTTTGCAAAACAATAAAGAAATAGCAAAGCATAACGAAAGCATGTAGACCTTTTTCATTTTCTTAAAAAGCACCTTTGTAGAAATTTTTTACAAAGGTGCTATTATTATTAGTAGTATTATTTAATTATTATGAGTTTATCAGATTTTACATTTACATCATTAACTTTTACATTATAAAAATATGAACCTGCGGAAATGTTTGATATATCAATATTAAGATGGGATGCAGTATTGCTAAAATTAAAAGAATTAACAACTGTGCCTGTTAAATTATAAAAGGTAATTATTCCTTTTTCATCTTCATTTAAATTATATTCCAGTATCATTTTTCCATTATTTGGATTAGGATAAAGTCTAAACGCCTCTTTAGTTGGAGCTTTATCATCAGGTAAATTATACCAATGTAAGCTTTTCTCTCCTCCAGCATTATCATCATCTGTCATATTCATAAACAGCATTACCCTTGCCATATATACAGCATCGCCTCCTGATAAGGGGTTTTGGTAAGCTACATTTTGTAATGTTACTATCTCTGTGGAATCATATATGTAACGAGGGTCCATTAAATAAGTACTGTCTGTCCTCAAATTTAAATGTTGAAGATAAATACTATTCACTATCTTTTGATTTTCTTCCATCGAACATCTGGTAGGTATATTATTATTAGTAATTATGGCTGCTGTAGTATCCTGTAAAGTACTGTCTGTTATATATTCCTTTACCCTTTGGAATGCACCAATATTATTATTTTCAGCAAAGGTATAAAATGACTGATAAACAGCATCGTCTGAGGTTCCCATATTTCCCCGTTGGGCGTAGCGTCCCGCTACGTCCTGTTTAGCAAGGCATCCTGCCTTTTTAGAATTCATTCCTAATATGTTTTCCACTGCCTTGCAATTAAAATTACGTCCAGCAAACCCTTTCCATCAGCATAGTCTATGGCACTCGAGTACTGGTAATCTTCAGGTTTAAACACTATTGCTGCCCTCACCGGATTATTGTGTATATAATCGAGTTTCTGTTCAATAAATTTATTTGAAAAAAGCAGTTCAGCGTGGTTTTCGTGTGTCCAGAATTGATAGTCAGAATTTCGTTTGTGTTTAAATGCAGCTTCTTTAAATTGTTTTAACATCCATTCTTTCCTGCTTTCGCCAGGTGAGTCTATTTCGGATAGTATCAGTTTACTTGTATAACTTTTAAA
>CANJYB010000032.1 GCA_947479085.1 Bacteroidota bacterium
CCGATAACATATTAATATACGCAATAAAGATACTAAATAATCAATTAGCCATCAGCATTTAATTTAGATTCCACTCCCCTTTTTTCATCAAAAAAGTTCCTTATATTTGTATCTAATTTATTCGCTCACCGCCAGCCATTTACTTAGATTATGAAACAGCAGGTAGTTTATTTATTTAAAGGCATTCCTAACCTGTATGCCGACCTGGATGGTAACTTTTTTTATTATGGTAAACCCGCCCGAAAGGTCTATAATAATGGTTCCATTTCTGTAAAGTGCGGAACTACGAAACGGGGTCTTATTAAATTACGAACTTTAGCTTATAAATCAACTATACTGGTTGAAGATGTTAATTTACCCTTTTAGTCTCGCACGTGCGGGATTCCCCCTGCTTCCCAAATTTCCAATTTTCCCCTTTGAGCCTGTGATTTTAACCCCCTTCTCCGGCATTGGGATTAAAAATTTCAACCCGCAAATTGTTCATTTTAAGGCAAAATAGCCTGTTTCGGGAATCGGAGACCTCAGTCCGGGAATCGGAGACCTAAACCTGGGGAAATGCTCTCCGATTTCGGGAGTCGGAGACCTTAATCCGGGAAAATGCTCTCCGATTTCGGGAGTCGGAGACCTAAACCTGGGGAAATGCACTCCGATTTCGGGAGTCGGAGACCTTAATCCGGGAAAATGCTCTCCGATTTCGGGAGTCGGAGACCTTAGCCGGGGAAAATGCTCTCCGATTTCAGGAGTCGAAGAGCATAGTCGGGGAAAATGCTCTCCGATTTCGGGAAAATGCTCTCCGATTCCCGAAATGAGAAATAAAATGCCTGAAAAGCAAGATGTGGAAACAAAAAAGAGGATTCCTCTATTCATTTGAGAAGCCTTGGTTGTCAATTTTAAGGCAAAAAAGCCTGTTTCGGGAATCGGAGACTATATTTGCGAAGTCGGAGACGACTTTCATCAAAAGTCCTCTCCCATTTGTGAAGTCGGAGACGACTTTCATCAAAAGTCCTCTCCCATTTGTGATGTCGGAGACGATTTTCATCAAAAGTCCTCTTCCATTTGTGGTGTCGGAGACGATTTTCATCAAAAGTCCTCTTCCATTTGTGAAGTCGGAGACGACTTTCATCAAAAGTCGTCTTCCATTTGTGAAGTCGGAGACGACTTTCATCAAAAGTCGTCTCCGATTCCCGAAATGAGAAACAAAATGCTTGTTAAGCTATAGATTGAAACAAAAAAAAGAGGCTTTCTCTTTTAATTTGAGAAGCCTCTTATTGAAATTACAGTGATTGAATCCCACACGTGCGGCATTAAAACTTAACCCGAAATAATACTCCTACTCTATAGGAATACACAAATCCACAATACATTTTTTTTCAGGATGTTCTTCCGGGTTGTTGTAATAAATTTCGAACGGGTTTTGTTTCCCTTTTTTATATCCTTTTTCGCTCATCCAAACAAATAAGCCGTTCCATGAATTTTCAAACTCCATGGGTACAATCTCAAAACGACCCACAATGTGTTTACCCTTTTCTATTTTAGTAAGCCCCACTTCCCCCTCCGCTTTGATGGTCGGGTTTACAATAACGCCAATACTCATACGTACCTTATCAGCATCCGTAATTTTAAAACTATCGTGAAATATTCGAACCAAATCAGCACCGCTATCTTCCAGCAGACCTTTTGGCCGGGCCCATTTCAGTATTTTTCCAAAAGCTTGTTCCACACCTTCGGCACCTATGTGGGTTACGCAAGCCACATTCATTTCCGGCAATTCTTTAATTTCAATTTTTGCATTCATGGTTATCCAGTTTTTAAGATTAATAATGTTGCAAAGGTATTCGTCAGTAATGTAACCGGCTTTACCCTTCTTGCTATCTGTTTTACTAATCTTGCTCAGATTATTAAGGTTGGCCGCTCTGAAATCGGTTGGGCTTTGTCCGTAAAGTTTGTTAAAAGTCCGGGTAAAAACCGAATGACTGTTAAAGCCGTTTTGCAGAGCTATTTCCGAAACCGTCAGCTCCTTATTATGTATCAGCTGCATGGCTGCCCTTTCAATGCGTTTCCGGGTAATGTAATTGTTCAGGGTTTCGTTGGTAATGGCTTTAAACAACCGGTGCAAATGAAAAGGCGAATAAAAAGCCATTTTCGACACGCTTTCCAACGACAATTCGGTATGTAAATTATCATCAATAAAAGCAAGGATGGTATTTATTCGCTTTATATAGTCCTCGTTCATGGCTGCTTGTTAATTATCATTTGCGCCTGCAAACCTATAAAAAATAAAAACATAAATAAAAATTCATTGGGCGTGCCCCCTCGATGAAAAATCTCGGGGTCGGGCTTTCCGCTCTAATCTTTTTTCGCCCCCGCTTTTACACTCTGCCTGTTAAAAGCCAACGCAAAAAAAGGATTTTCGCTACAAATGGAGCTTTGCGGAATTCATTCATTCCAAAAAGAAATATTATTGCATGGATAATCCCTCACGCTGCGCTTCCTGGCGGTTGGAGTTTGCTCCACTTTCTCACAAAGAACTTTATATCCCTCACTTGCTGGACTCGCATCTCCGGAATATGTCCCGTGCAATTCGGGAGTGAAGTAACTAAAAACCAAAAACAACAAGCTACAAACCATCCACCCCATGCCAAACTCACGAAAAAAAAATATTTTTTACCACTTTAAAACAGAATGATTTTTTGATATACATTTACACCATAAAACATCACACCCATAAATTTAACTCCTAAAAACTTCTTAAACAAATGTCAAAACGACTGTTATTAATCATAATTGGGCTTGTAGTCCTGGCTTTGGTGGCACTTACTGTAATCAGTAAAACAAAAAACTCCTCTTCCGAAATCAAGGAAAACCCTGCATTTACTGCGTATATCAGCGCATACACTTCAGGAATGATTTCGAGCGAATCAACCATTCGCATTTTATTAACCAATGAAATGGAAACACCCGTAGAAATTGGTAAGCCGGTTGACAAAAAACTTTTTGATTTTTCTCCTTCCATAAAAGGAACCACCGTATGGATTGATAACCGAACGCTGGAGTTCCGGCCGGAAAAGGCTTTGCCGGGCAATACCAATTACAAGGCAGAATTTTATTTATCGGAACTGATGAAAGTTCCGAACGATATGGAAACATTTGAATTCGATTTTCAAACCATCCATCAGTCGTTTGAAGTGATGATAGATGGAATGACCACTACTGATAAAAAAACATTGCGCAGCCAACGACTCGATGGAACACTTGCTACAGCTGATGTTGCAGACCCGAAACAAATTGAAAAAATTGTAACTGTAACTCAGAATGGAAAAAATCTTTCGCTTACATGGACACACGATGCAAATAAAACCACTCATAAGTTTTCGGCTGATGGTGTGGAACGTACTGAAAAAGCAGGCGTTGTGGAAGTAAGCTGGAATGGCAGCCCGATAGATGTAGATTTGATTGACAAAAAAATAATTGATATTCCTGCACTCGGAGATTTTAAAGTGGTGGATGTAAAAGTAATTCAAAGCCCGGAACAATATGCAGTATTGCAGTTTTCGGACCCACTGATGGAAAAACAAAACCTGGATGGATTAATTTCATTGACCGGATGTTCAGGATTAAAATACATTATTGAAGACAATGAAGTAAGAGTATATCCGCAATCGAGACAAGCGGGAGCACGCACCATTACAGCCGAAACAGGAGTTAAAAATATTCTTGGAATGCCATTGAAAGAAAAATATTCGATGGAACTGATGTTTGAAGAACTGAAACCGGAAGTGGAATTAATTGGCAAAGGAGTTATACTTCCAAATTCCAACGGGCTTATCTTTCCTTTCAGGGCGGTAAGTTTAAAAGCAGTGGATGTAAAAATATTAAAGATATACGAAAAAAATATTCCTCAGTTCCTTCAGGTTAATTCGCTGGATGGAGACCGCGAACTGAGAAGAGTAGGAAAAGTGGTAATAAAGAAAACCATTCCGTTGACCCAGAAAAGCAAATTCGATTTGGGAAGATGGAATACCTATTCGCTGGACCTTGCTCAATTAATAAAGACAGAACCGGGTGCTATATATAAAGTAATCATCGGTTTCAAAAAAGAATATTCCACCTATCAATGTACCGAAGCTGCCAAAACAGAAGCCAATAGAAACAGTGATAGCGATGAAACAGATGAAGAAGATGGCGGTGATGAAGACATGCAATCGGTTTCGAACAACGGTAGCGATGAGGAAGAGCGTGATTGGGATTATTACGGAGATTATTATTCGGATGATGATTACCGCTACTATAATTATAACTACAGTGAACGCGATAACCCTTGCAGCAATTCTTATTACAGAAACAGAAACCTGAGCCGTAATATTCTTGCTTCCGATTTAGGATTGATAGCCAAACGCGGAACGGATGGTTCGATGCATTTTGTGGTTACTAATTTAATAACCACCAAACCTGTTTCAGGAGCTACTATTGAGTTGCTTGACTACCAGCTGCAGCTGATGAAAACATTGCATACCAATGGAGATGGAATGTGTGAAGGCATATTTAAAAAGAAACCATTCCTGATGGTGGTGAAAAGTGGCAGTCAGCGAGGTTATTTAAAACTGGATGATGGTTCGTCACTTTCACTTTCGGCATTTGATGTATCGGGTGAGCAAGTGCAGAAAGGTATAAAAGGATTTATCTACGGGGAACGTGGAGTATGGCGGCCGGGAGATACCATCTTCCTTTCGTTTATACTGGAAGACAAACTGAACACCTTGCCAAAAAATCACCCGGTGGAGTTTGAATTGCTTAATCCGCAGGGGCAGGTATTCCGTAAAATGGTTAAAACTTCGGGGCTCAATGGCTTCTACCAGTTTACAACCACTACGGATAAGAGTTCGCCAACAGGTAACTGGACAGCCAATGTAAGAGTGGGCGGTGCTTTCTTCTCTAAAACATTGAAGATAGAAACCGTGATGCCAAACCGGTTGAAAATTAAACTGGACTTTAAGTCTGATAAACTTTCTATAACAAGAAAAGATGATGCAGGAACGCTGGAAGTAAAATGGCTGGCAGGTGCCATTGCAAAAAATCTGAACGCAAAAGTGGAAGTTACCTTGAACCAGATGTCAACCGAGTTTAAGAAATACGAAGAATATAATTTTGATGACCCTGCAAGAAGTTATTCTTCGGATGCGCAAATGATATTTGATGACAAGACCAATGATAAAGGTATTGCCATGGTGAAACCTAATATTAATGTAAAAGATGCTGCACCGGGAATGCTTCGCGCAAGCTTTAAAGTACGGGTATTTGAGCAGGGCGGTGCATTCAGTGTCGACCAGTTTTCGATGCCGTACTCTCCTTACAAATCTTATGTGGGTATGAAAGTGCCTGAAGGAAATAAGTTTACAGGCATGCTGGTAACGGATACCAATCATATTGTAAAAATAGTAACTGTGGATGATAACGGGAAACCAATATCGCGCAAGCACCTGAAAGTTCAGGTATTTAAAGTATCGTGGCGCTGGTGGTGGGATAGTTATGATGGCGACCTTGCCAATTATACCGGAAGTAATTCAAAAGAATATTACCAGGCCATGGATGTTTCGACAGCAGGCGATGGTAAAGGACAATTTGTTTTGCGTGTTAACCGTCCGGATTGGGGTCGTTTTTATGTGCGCGTAACAGATGAGGAAAGCGGGCATTGCACCGGGCAAACAGTTTATATTGACTGGCCTGCATGGGTAGGTTCTTCTCCGAAAGGAAATGAAGGCGCTACTTTATTATCTTTCAGCAGTGATAAAAAGAATTACAATGTAGGCGATGATGTTAAACTGACCATTCCATCATCAGATGAAGGCCGTGCATTGGTAAGCGTGGAAAGTGGTTCAAAGGTGATTAATTCGTATTGGGTAGAAACTAAAAAGGGACAAACCGAATACTCATTTAAAGTTACACCGGATATGACACCAAACGTGTATGTGAATGTAACCCTTATTCAGCCGCATGCGCAAACGATAAACGATTTACCAATCCGTTTATACGGAGTTATTCCTATTTCAGTAGAAGACCCTGCAACACATTTATATCCTGTGGTTACTACACCTGAAAAATGGAGTCCTGAAACAAAATCAACATTGACTGTTTCGGAAAAGAATGGTAGAGAAATGACCTATACCATTGCAATTGTGGATGAAGGATTGCTGGACCTTACCCGATTTAAAACACCCGACCCATGGTCTGCCTTTTATGCGAGAGAAGCACTTGGTGTTAAAACCTGGGATATGTTTGATATGGTGATTGGCGCTTTCAGTGCCGAGTTAACGCGATTACTTGCCATAGGTGGTGATGGTGACATCAATAACAAAGGAGGAAAAAAAGCCAACCGTTTTAAACCAATGGTGAAATTTATGGGACCTTATTTGCTTAAAAAAGGAGAAACCGCTCACCTTGAATTTATGATGCCGCAATATGTAGGTTCGGTAAGAACCATGATAGTGGCGGGTAACAAAGGAGCTTATGGTTCGTCTGACAAAACAACACCTGTTCGTAAACCGTTGATGATACTTGGTACATTACCTCGCGTGGTGGGTCCGGGAGAAGAAGTGGATTTGCCGGTGAATGTGTTTGCCATGGAAAAACAAATTAAAAATGTGAAAGTGGATATACAGGTAAATGGTATGTTCACTGCATTGGATGGAACTTCCAAAGGAGTTACGTTTACAGAAGTGGGTGATGAAGTGGTGAATTTTAAATTAAAAGTAAATTCCGCCCTAGGTATAGGAAGAGTAAAAATAGTGGCTACCAGCGGAACAGAGAAAGCAAACTACGATATTGAAATCGATGTTCGTAATCCGAATCCAAAGGTGGTAAACGTGATAGAAACAGTGGTGGAAGCTGGAAAAACATGGAGCTCTCCGTATACTCCTCCAGGCATGAGTGGCACCAACAAAGGAACTATTGAGTTATCCTCCATCCCTCCTATCAATCTAGGAGAACGATTGAAATACCTGATTGAATATCCGCATGGTTGTATTGAACAGACGACTTCTTCCGTATTTCCGCAGTTATATCTTGGCGATATCATGGAACTGAACAGTGATTTCAAAATTGCAATTGATAAAAACATCAAGGCAGGTATTGAACGTATAAAATTATTCCAGACTGCAAGTGGTGGCATGAGTTACTGGGCAGGACAATACGATGCTGATGATTGGGGAACTTCCTACTCCGGCCATTTCCTGTTGGAAGCAGAAGGAAAAGGATATTCACTTCCTCCGGGCATGCTTGAAAACTGGAAACGATACCAGCGCAATACTGCCAATGCTTGGGTTCCTCGGTCGAGAGATAATTATTACTACTATAATAATGACCTGACACAGGCCTATCGTTTATATACATTGGCATTGGCCAAAGCGCCAGAACTGGGCGCCATGAACAGGTTAAAAGAATACCAGCTACTTTCTGTTGCAGCTAAATGGAGATTGGCGGCAGCCTATGTAAAAGCAGGGCAACCGGAAGTAGCAAGGAATTTAATTTCCAACTTAACAACCGCTATTCCGAGGTATTGCGAAATGGGCTGGAGTTATGGTTCCAATGACCGTGATGAAGCAATGATTTTAGAAACCATGACTTTGCTGGATATGAAGGCAAAAGCTGGACCATTGGTAAAATCAGTTTCCAAAGCATTGAGTTCGCAAAGCTGGATGAGTACACAAACTACAGCTTATTGTTTAATTGCGGTATCTAAATTTGCAGGTTCATCGGGTGCTTCGGGAGAAATGAGATACAATGTTAAAATCAACAGTGATGCACCGATTGCCCTGAATACTAAGTTGCCTGTCAAACAGATTGACATGAAATTAAAAGGCGCTTCGGCAGGAAACGTTTCTGTTACCAATAGTGGAACAGGAATTATGTTTGCCCGTGTTATTATGGAAGGTATTCCTGAAACAGGCGATAAGACCGAGGTGGACAATGACCTGAAAGTAAACATTAACTATACAGACATGCAGGGCAACAGCATGGATATAACCAAACTGGAACAAGGCACGGATTTTATTGCAGAAGTGCAGATTAAAAACCCGGGCACAAGAGGTGAATACCTGCAAATGGCATTGACACAGATATTCCCGAGTGGATGGGAAATTCATAACACCAGGATGGATGATGCTGAAAGTACCATCAAGAGTGATTATCCGACTTACCAGGATGTGCGTGACGACAGGGTGTATACATACTTTAATATCTCCCCTTACAAAACAAGTACTTTCCGGATTGTATTGAATGCTGCTTACGTAGGAAGGTATTACTTACCTACCATCTATTGCGAAGCAATGTATGATAATACCATTAACTCGAGAAAGCCGGGCAAATGGTTGGAAGTAGTGAGGTCAGGGCAATAATCAAACTAAAAAAGCCGAAACAAATTGTTTCGGCTTTTTTATTCTATTAGCCCTGTCAGGGTTTAGAACCCTGACAGGGGTATGAAAATTCATTTAAAATCTATTTCTGAAAATCATACACCACATCCACCTTGTATTTATATTTAGGAATACCACCAACAGGGTATGAAAACATTGGTAAAGGCTGATTGTTTTGATCGGTAATATTAAAAGTCATATCGTTCAGTATATCCGATTTCTTTATAAACTGAATATCAAAGGAAGTGTTTTTTTCATCCTTAGTAATATCTGCTTTGTTTACTTCCCAGTTCCCTTCTCCGGAAAGAGAAAGCGGATGCTGATTTTTATTTAAAGAAGTTAAACGTATGTATCCGTCTTTGTCAAAATCATAATTATTTAATTTAACGCTTGTGGAGGTATTATCAATCAATGGAAACAAGTGGCCGGTTTCTCCTGCTTTACTTTTCAACCTGAAACTGATTTCATAAGAAAAAGCATTGCTTCCGCTTACAGCCACATTTGAATTTTTATCGGTACTAAAAAAGAAACGATACATATTTCCATCATCCCCTTCAAGACCTTCCACCACTATTTTAAAAATGGTTGCATTAAGCGTTTTATCAAATTCTCCATCTTGAGGATTGAAAGGACCGAAGGTATACCAGTTATTATCCAGTTTTGAATCGGCACCGGTAAATGTTTTTGTTGCTAATTGATTACCGCTTTTATAATTCCCTGTTGGGTTCACTCCTCTTGCATCTTTATTGGAATAAGTACCCGCGCCACCATATACACTGAACCGGGTGGTTGAATTCAATTCAATATTAAGCATATCATTTGTTCCGCTTACTTCTGGGTCAAACACGCGCAGGTAAAAAGGAGTTTTGCTTCCGGCAGGTATTTCAAAAAAGTAAATCTGAACATGGTCATCATCTCCCCAAGTGTTATTCGCTGTTTTGCTGAACGTCACCAGGTAATCCATATTTTCAGCATCAGAAGGGACTGCCTGCGAAAACGCAATGCTATGAATGGTTAATAAAAAACTAATTCCAAAAAAAATATTTTTCATTTTCTACTTGTTTAAGGTCTCCTTTTATCTCGTCTGTTATATTCTAAAACTGTTATGTTTTTTGAAAAACAATAACTTTCATTTTCCTTGCAGTTGTTGCATTTAAAATCCACCTGCATTTTTATGGTATACGTTCCGGGATTTTTAAAAATATAATAAGTTGAACTTCCTCCGTTACCAAATCCTGCCTCCCCTATTTTCCATGTGTATTTTGAAGCAGTTTTATTTGGAATTACCGATGATGAACCATCCAGTTTTACTGTGTCATTCTGATAAACCGCATCGGGACTGGTAAATTCCACATGCAATGCATTTTCAATAACCACGCTTACAAAAGCTTCATTTGTCAGTTTCCTGTTTGTTAGTGAATCGATTGAAGTAAGAATCACATCATAAGTTCCGGGACGTTTGTAAACATGTGTAAATTTAGTACCATATTCCCTTGTACCATCATCCATGTTCCATTCATACTTCAACTTAACACCTTCCGGGTCTATTGATTTGGTGGCATCAAATGAAACAGGATAGGTTTTATTCACCAGTGTTTTACAATCAATATTCTCTACTTTTTCTACTTTATAAATATCCATATCTCCAAAGCCTTTAGGTCTACCGGAAGAAAAATAACCGATATCACCGGCTTTATTAAATTTCAAAAATAAATCATCAGCCGAAGAGTTAAACGGACGACCCATGTTTACAGGTATTCCAAGCTTTCCATCTTTTACGGTACTTTTATAAATATCAAATCCTCCAAAGCCAACATGTCCCTTTGAAGAAAAATAAAATGTTTTTCCATCTCCTGACATTGAAGGTCCCTCTTCATCAAAAGGAGTATTGATATCTTTCCCAAGGTTAATAGCCTTTCCCCAACTACCGTTTTTCTGCATTTCACATTTGTAAATATCCAGCCCCCCATAACCACCGGCATTGTTCAAAGCAAAATAAATTGTGTTTCCGTCAGGAGAAAGAAATGCATGATTCTGCCCGAAACCGGCATTAACCGAATCGCTCATTATAACGGGTATTCCCCAGATAGTATCCTTTCCTTTTGATTCATAAATTTTATCATCCTTGCAAACGAAAAATCTTGAGTTGTCAAACGAAATAGAACCTGCTGCAATATTTTTGCTTCCGAATTCTAAACTGTCGAAAATATGATAACGATGAGGTTTAGCAAAGCTTCCCTGTTTTTTGGTTACAAGGTAAATGTTCTGATAAGCCTCTTCACTTGGGGTATCCGAGCCATCCTCATTTGCAAATCGCATGGATGTAAAAAACAAATTGTTGTCACCTTCCACAGGCACCGGGTCAAATTCAGGAAGGGCTGTATTTACAGCCGGCCCTGCATTGGTAAAACGTATATCTTTTGCACTTTTAGCATTATCCTGCGCAAACATACATTCTTCAATATACCTATCCGTAGTTTTTTTCATGGCATTACCGCCATCATTGTCTTTTAATTGTTTTTTAAAGGCTTCATAAAAAGTAATTGCCTTGTCGTAATTTTCAACAAACTGGTAACATTGGCCCAATGCATCGCATACTTCAGGAACAGTATCCTTCTTTTTACGTCCTTTCTGAATGGCCTTTTCCAGATTGGGAATAGCCCCTTCTTTTTTCCATAAAAAAGTAAACTGCATCATCCCTAATTCGTAATAGGCTGTTGCATTGGTAGTATCTCTTGAAATATAAGATTTATAAGTAGCCTCAGCCTGATCGTAATAAGCCTGTTCAGCATAGGCCCTGGCCAGCTTCAATATTTTTTTGGGGGAGGCTTTAGATACATCTAACTGCGCATTCGAACAAAAACTAATAACCAATAATAGAATTACTAAAACCTGTGTACTTCTTATCCTCATATATTATTCAGTCATTTTAAAGACGAGCAAAAATACAAAAATATGAACGCAGAAAGAGAAAATTGTTTTTCAAAAAAGTAGAGAATAATTTCTGAGGAAGCTTATGAAAAAAAAGAATATTGATTTTGTAAAATTAGAGAATAATGGAAGCAAAAAAAACTTCAAGGTTTTGATAACCTTGAAGATTTAATCTTTTGAAAATAGCAATTAAAAAGTATAAACTAATGAACCAATGTCTTTGTCTTAATAGTAGTCATCATACCAATAAAATCATCAAATAAATATCGGGCATCGTAAGGTCCCGGGCAAGCTTCCGGATGGTACTGCACGGAGAATACATTTCTGTCAGTATATCTGAAACCTTCAATGGTATTATCGTTCAGGTTGATATGGGTCACCTCCATATTTTTTACTTTTGCCACATCTTCTGCTTTTACAGTAAAGCCATGGTTTTGTGAAGTAATTTCACTTTTGCCCGTTATCAGGTTCTTTACCGGATGATTAATACCTCTATGGCCCTTATGCATTTTATAAGTAGAAATACCTGATGCTTCTGCTATAAGTTGATGACCAAGACAAATTCCAAATGTTGGCACACCTGAATCAATTATATTTTTAATGTTTGCAGCTTCTTCCTTCATCACACCCGGATCGCCAGGACCATTGCTAATCATAAATCCATCAGGTGCCCAATTCATCATTTCCTCCAATGTTGTTTTCTGCGGAAAAACTTGTAAGTAACAACCTCTTTCAACCAGCGACCGCAGGATATTTTTCTTTACACCTAAATCCAATACTGCAACCTTGTATTCGGAATTAACATCCCCGACAAAATAAGGTTTCTTTGTACTTACCTTTGACGAAAGCTCCAGGCCTGCCATGGATGGAACTTTTGCAAGCTTTGCCTTTAATACCTCAATGTCGAGCGTTTCAGAAGAGATAATACAATTCATTGCCCCTTTATCCCTTATATATCGAACAATAGCACGTGTATCCACATCAGATATAGCTACTATGCCATTATCAATAAAATAATCCTTCAGAGAGCCATCACTGCGTTTGCGTGAATGAAATTCTTCAAACTGCTTGCATATCAATCCCGCAATTTTAATGGAATCCGATTCTACTTCATCCTTGTTTACCCCGTAATTCCCAATGTGCACGTTTGTGGTAACAATAATCTGCCCGAAATAAGAAGGATCCGTAAATATCTCCTGGTAACCGGTCATACCTGTATTAAAACAGATTTCACCTGTTGCGGTACCAATTGTTCCGGCAGCTTTTCCGTGAAACACTTTGCCATCTTCCAGTAACAATATGGCGGGTGATTTAGTTATATATTTCATATATTTTATTTTTCACCCCTGTCCGGGTTTGGAACACTGACAGGGGCATTCGTAAATATTAAAGTTAATCCATAAAAAAAGGATAAAGCAAAAATACTTTATCCTTTTTAAAGAACTATAATTTAGTCAAAAAATTTATTCACCTTTTTTGCTGTCGTCTGTTGTTTCATCAATAGGTTCAACAGTTGTAGCGTCAATGTTTGTTGATTTCTTTTTTCCACCACGTCTTGCTGTTTTTGCTTTAGCAGGGGTTTTTCCTCCTATCATGTTTTCATTGTAGTCAACTAACTCAATAAAACACATGTCAGCATTATCACCTAAACGAGCACCGGTTTTCAATATCCTGGTGTATCCACCCGGACGGTCTGCAATTTTGGTTGATACTTCTTTGAACAACATATCCACCGCTTCTTTGTTACCCAAATAAGCAAATACTGTTCTTCTTGAATGTGTGGAATCTGTTTTTGATTTTGTCAAAAGAGGCTCTACATATATTCTTAATGCTTTCGCTTTAGCAACAGTAGTTGCAATACGTTTATGCATAATCAATGAACTTGCCATGTTAGCAAGCATCGCCTTGCGGTGAGCAGTTTTTCTGCCTAAGTTATTTAATTTATCTCCGTGTCTCATATCAATTGTTGATTTTTAGAATTCCAGAATTCTAGAATTATCCAACTCTAAAATTCTAAAACTATTTTTTACTCTCTATCTAATTTATATTTTGCTAAGTTCATTCCAAAAGTTAAGCCTTTGTTTGCTACTAAATCTTCCAATTCAGTTAATGATTTTTTACCAAAGTTACGGAACTTCAATAAATCATGTTTTGCGTAAGAAACCAATTGAGCCAATGTTTCAACATCTGCTGCTTTAAGGCAATTTAATGCACGAACAGATAAATCCATATCAGTTAATTTAGTTTTCAATAACTGGCGCATGTGTAAAGATGTTTCATCAAATTCTTCAGTTGCCATTTTTTCTTCAGTATCCAATGTAATGCGTTCGTCAGAGAACAACATAAAGTGGTGAATCAAAATTTTAGCTGCTTCTTTTAATGCTTCTTTCGGATGAATAGAACCATCAGTAACAATATTCATGATTAATTTTTCATAATCCGTTTTTTGCTCCACACGAAAATTTTCGATGCTGTACTGAACATTTTTAATCGGAGTATAAATAGAATCGATTGGAATAACACCTGCATGAGCGTTAGAAGGTTTGTTTTCTTCAGCTGGAACATAACCACGACCTTTGTCAATGGTAATTTCCATTTTTAATTTCACGCTTGATTCCATGTTACATATAACAAGGTCAGAATTCAACACCTGGTAACCATTAGTGAATTTGCCAATATCTCCT
The DNA here is from genome assembly GCA_947479085.1 of Bacteroidota bacterium. GTDB lineage: Bacteria > Bacteroidota > Bacteroidia > 2-12-FULL-35-15 > 2-12-FULL-35-15 > 2-12-FULL-35-15. The sequence goes on from CANJYB010000032.1 coordinate 14,024, forward strand.
GCAGTTAATTGATTTTTTCCGGCAACAGTCACAACTACTTTTTCAAAGTCAAGACCACCGTCAATTTGCTTTTTAAAACGAATCTGTTTTAAATTTAATATAATTTCAGTTACATCTTCTGTAACCCCTTTTATTGTTGAAAACTCGTGATTAACACCTTCAATACGTACAGTTGTAATTGCATGTCCTTCAAGCGATGATAACAAAATTCTTCTTAACGCATTTCCTACTGTTATGCCATATCCCGGTTCCAACGGTCGGAATTCAAACTGTCCTTCAGTATCGTTTGAATTAACCATTATTACTTTATCGGGTTTTTGAAAAGCTAAAATTGCCATGTTTTATTTTTGATTTAAGTTATTATTATTTTATTCTTTTGACTAAATACTTTTGTCTCAATTACTATTTAGAGTAAAGCTCGACAATAAGTTGCTCCTTAATATTCTCAGGAATCTGAGCTCTTTCAGGAATTGCAATAAATTTTCCAGTCATTGATGTTTTATCAAAATCAATCCACGGATAAACGTTAGCAGCTTTTGCAACAGAAACAGTTATTACTTCCATTGTTTTTGAACGCTCACGAACTGCAACCACGTCACCTGCTTTTAATATATAAGAAGGAATATTAACCACTTTATCATTCACTGTTATGTGACGGTGACTTACCAATTGGCGGGCTCCGCTACGTGTTGGTGCAATACCCATACGGTAAACAACATTATCAATACGTGATTCGATCAATTGCAACAATACCTCACCGGTAACACCGTGTGCACGTTGAGCCATGTGATAAATTTTTTCGAATTGACGCTCCAAAATACCATAAGTATATTTCGCCTTTTGTTTTTCCTGCAACTGCACTGAATACTCAGATTGTTTAGCACGTTTTTTTGACAAACCGTGCATTCCCGGAGGGTAATTCTTTTTTTCTAATGTTTTGTCATAACCAAAAATTGGTTCTTTAAACTTTCTTGCAATTCTTGATTTCGGACCTATGTATCTTGCCATTGTTACTAATTATAAATTATAAATTTTGTATTATAAATATTTTTTTGTTTTGAAGATGAATTCATAATTCATCATTCATAATTTTATTATACTCTTCTTCTTTTAGGAGGACGACAACCATTGTGAGGTATCGGAGTAATATCCATAATTTCACTTACTTCAATTCCTGCTCCAGCAATAGTACGAATAGCCGATTCACGACCAGCTCCAGGTCCTTTTACAAAAACCTTCACTCTTCTTAAACCCAAATCGTGAGCCACTTTAGCACAATCTGTAGCAGCTAACTGAGCTGCATATGGAGTGTTCTTTTTTGAACCACGAAATCCCATTTTACCAGCGCTTGACCAGGAAATAACCTGTCCCGCATTATTGGTTAATGAAATAATGATGTTATTAAAAGTAGCGTTGATATGAGCTTCGCCCACTGCATCTACTTTCACAACTCTTTTTTTCGCAACCGCTTTTGCTGCTGTAGTTGCCTGATTTGTTTTTGCCATCTTTTATTTAAATAAATCGTTAACTGTAACGTTAACCTTTTAGTTTACTATTTAGTTACTTTTTTCTTGTTTGCAACGGTTTTACGTTTACCTTTTCTGGTACGTGCGTTGTTTTTTGTAGTTTGCCCGCGAACCGGTAAACCTAAACGGTGACGGATACCTCTGTAAGAACCAATATCCATTAAACGCTTAATGTTTAACTGAACTTCAGAACGCAATGCACCTTCCAGCTTGTATTTTTCTGTCAGAATGTTACGAATGTCAGTTAATTGTTTATCGTCCCAATCCTGAACCTTGGTATTGAAATCAATACCTGCTTCTGTTAAAACTTTGCGCGCTGTGCTGCGACCTATACCGAAAATATAAGTTAAGCCAATTTCACCTCTTTTGTTGTTTGGTAAATCAATACCTGCAATTCTAGCCATTGTTTATCTGATTTTATTTTTGTCTTTGTTTGAATTTTGGATTCTTCTTGTTGATTACATACAAGACTCCGTTTCTGCGCACGATTTTACAATCCACGCTTCTCTTTTTAACTGATACTCTTACTTTCATCTTATTTAACTTTTAACTAATTACTTTATACTTCTTATTTGTACCTGTATGAAATTCTTCCCTTTGTTAAATCGTATGGAGACATTTCCACCTTTACTTTATCACCGGTCAGAATTTTTATATAATGCATCCTCATCTTACCGGAAATATGTGCTGTAATAACGTGACCGTTCTCAAGCTCCACACGAAACATTGCATTTGACAATGATTCTAAAATTGTTCCGTCCTGCTCAATTGACGCCTGTTTTGCCATTCTTTACTTCTAATTTTTTTTTCTTAATGCTTCTTCTATGTATTCAAAAGATGATAATATATCCGCTTTTTCTTTTCCGATAGCCACTGTATGTTCAAAATGTGCTGATGGCAACCCGTCTGCTGTAACGATGGTCCATCCGTCACTTTCGTGTTTCACTCCCTTCTTACCCATGTTTATCATCGGTTCGATTGCAATTACTAACCCTTCCTGTAGCTTCAATCCCGTTCCCCGTTTACCGTAATTTGGTACTTCCGGATCTTCGTGAAGATTTCTGCCAATTCCATGTCCTACCAACTCTCTTACCACACCGTAACCATTTGCTTCTGCCCATTCCTGAACTGCAAATGCGATATCTCCTATTCTCTTTCCAACCACTGACATTTCAATGCCTTTATAAAGGCTTTGTTTTGTAATCTCCAAAAGGTGCAAAACTTCTGCTTTAACTTCTCCTATTGCAAAGGTATATGCTGAGTCTCCAAAAAAACCATTTTTAACTACTCCGCAATCTACTGATACAACGTCCCCGTCTCTTAATTCGTATTTACCTGGTAATCCATGAACCACTGCATCATTTACTGAAATGCACAATGAATTAGGAAAACCATTGTAATTCAAAAAAGCAGGTACTGCTTGATTATCCTTAATAAACTCGAAAGCTACTTTATCTAATGATAAAGTGGTAACTCCGGGTTTAATAACTTTTGCAACTTCGGCTAAAGCTTTTCCAACAAGTAAAGAACTTTCTCTTAATAATTCTATTTCGTCTTTGGTCTTATAATACAATCCTTTCGACACTATCCCTTTCCCCTCTTTGTATTAAGCAGTGGTCATGCTCATGGAAGAACGACCTTTGATTCTTCCTGATTTCATTAATCCATCGTAATGACGCATTAATAAATGACTTTCTATCTGTTGTAATGTGTCCAATACCACACCCACCAAAATCAGCAATGAAGTCCCTCCGTAAAAGTGAGCAAACTCCTGTTGTATATTCAATTTTATCGCAAATGCAGGTAAAATAGCAATCAGTGCAAGGAAAATAGAACCGGGCAAAGTGATACGTGACATTACAGTATCAATAAATTCAGCTGTCTTTTTACCTGGTTTTACTCCCGGTACAAAACCTCCATTCTTTTTCATGTCTTCTGCCATTTGATTAGGATTAACCGTAATAGCAGTATAGAAATAAGTAAACACGATAATTAATAAAGCAAATATAACATTGTACCAGAAACCATAATGGTTAGAGAATGTTCCAATAAATCCTGCCATTGTTTCTGATTGAGAAAAACCTGCAACAGTTAAAGGAATAAACATAATAGCCTGGGCAAAGATGATTGGCATAACACCTGCAGCATTCACTTTTAAAGGAATGTACTGGCGAACTCCACCTACCTGTTTGTTACCTACTATCTTTTTAGCAAATTGTACAGGAATTTTTCGTGTACCCTGAACCAGCATGATAGATCCAACAATAACTAATAATAAAAGAACCATTTCGATTAACAACATAATCAAACCACCACCTTCATCGTTTACACGTGAAGCAAACTCAGTAGTAACAGCGTATGGCAAACGAGCAATAATTCCTATCATAATGATTAATGAAATACCATTACCAATTCCTTTATCAGTAATTTTTTCTCCTAACCACATTACAAACATTGTTCCTGTAACCAATATTAATACTGATTGCATCCACCAGAAAGAACTTGGGTCAGAAACAACACCTGCTTTATTCGTAACTTGTGAAGCTATATAACCCGGAGCTTGGAACAACGTAATAATTACTGTTAAGAAACGGGTAATCTGATTTATCTTTTTACGTCCGCTTTCTCCTCCTTGTTGCAATTTACGGAAATAAGGCAAAGCCATACCTAATAATTGAACCACGATGGAAGCAGAAATGTAAGGCATGATGCCTAATCCAAATACAGATGCGCGTGAAAACGCACCCCCTGCAAAAATATTAATAAGTCCTACTATTCCTTCATTAGCCCCAGTATTTGCCTGTGCTAAAGCATCGGCATTAACCCCCGGAAGTACTATATACGAACCCAAACGGTAAATTAAAATAAATCCAAGAGTATTAAGAATCCTTGTTCTCAGATCTTCAATTTTCCAGATGTTGCGTAGTGTATTTATTAAGTTTTTCATAAACCAGTTTTACTGTATTTAATTAAGCTTTTTCTTTTTCTATTGATTCTGCTGTTCCGCCTTTCGCTTCAATTGCTGTTTTAGCAGTAGCTGAAAATGCGTGAACTTTAATTTCTACTTTTGATTTTAACTCACCGCGACCAAGTATTTTCACTTTATCGTTTTTATGAGCCAATCCTTTTGAAATAAGGAAAGCACAATCAATTGTACTTACTTTATTGTCATCCATTAATTTCTGGATAACATCAAGATTAACACCACGGTATTCCTGGCGGTTAATGTTTTTGAAACCAAATTTAGGAACACGTCTTTGTAATGGCATCTGACCTCCTTCAAATCCTCTTTTTGCAGAGTATCCTGAACGTGACTGAGCACCTTTATGACCTTTTGTTGAAGTTCCACCTTTACCTGAACCTTGTCCTCTACCTATACGCTTTTTAGCATTCTTTACAGAACCTTCAGCCGGTTTTAAATTACTTAAATTCATCTTTTCCTTATTTTATAACTGTAACTAAATGTTCTACTTTTTTCAACATTCCCAAAATCTGAGGAGTTGCTTCTTTATCCAGTACCTGGTTCATTTTAGTAAACCCTAATGCTCTAAGCGTACGTTTTTGACGCTCCGGACGATTGATACCGCTTTTTGTTTGTTTTATTTTTATTGTTGCCATTTCTTTTGTAATTATGAATTTTGAATTCTAAATTATGAATGTCATTTATAATTCATAATCTATAATTTATAATTTTTTACCCGTTAAATACTTTTTCCATTGAAATACCTCTTTGCTGAGCTACTGTAGCTGCATCACGCATTTTTATCAATGCATCCATGGTAGCTTTTACCACGTTGTGAGGGTTTGATGATCCTTTTGATTTCGCCAAAACGTCAGTTACACCAACGCTTTCCAAAACTGCACGCATCGCACCACCGGCTATAACACCTGTTCCGTGAGCTGCCGGTTTCAAGAAAACCAGTGAACCACTGTATTTTCCGTATTGTTCGTGAGGAACAGTACCTTTTACAATAGCTACTTTTATTAAGTTCTTTTTAGCATCGTCAATACCTTTAGTAATTGCATCAGTAACCTCTTTTGCTTTTCCTAAACCGTACCCAACAATTCCTTTTTCGTTACCAACTACCACGATAGCTGAAAACGTAAAGTTTCTACCCCCTTTAGTAACCTTGGTTACACGTTGAATGCTTACCAGCTTATCTTTTAATTCGATATCGCTTGATTTTACTCTTTTTATGTTTGCGTTTGACATTATTGAATATTAATTATTAACGATTAAAACTTTAAACCTGCTTCACGGGCACCTTCTGCCAATGATTTAACACGACCGTGGTATAAATACCCATTTCTGTCAAAACGAACTGAGGATATACCTGCAGTTGTTGCTTTTTCAGCTATGGATTTACCCACCATCTTTGCCTGGTCCATTTTGTTCACTTTTGCATCAGCAATTCCTTTATCAGCCGAACCTGCTGCCACAAGAGTTTTTCCTGTTACATCATCTATCAACTGAACATAAATTCCTTTATTACTTCTGAAAACAGTAAGTCTTGGACTTTGAGCATCTCCCGCAACCACCTTGCGGATACGTTGCTTAATTCTGTTTCTTCTAAATTCTTTTGTTACTGGCATTTTTTTTACTTATTGCTATCGGTTTTGGCCGATAAATTTGAATTGTTTACTTATTATTTACCTGCTGATTTACCTGCTTTTCTTCTTAATATTTCACCGGTAAACTTAATACCTTTTCCTTTGTATGGTTCAGGTTTACGTAACGAACGTATTTTTGCAGCTACCATTCCTATCAATTGCTTATCGGCACTTTCAAGGATAATAGTAGGATTTTTACCTTTTTCAGTAACTGTAGTTACTTTTATTTCTGAAGGTAAATCAAACGATACGTTGTGAGAGTAACCTAATGTTAATTCTAACAAATTTCCTTTGTTGGCAGCACGGTAACCCACACCCACCAATTCCTGTTCTGTTTTATATCCATCAGAAACACCTTTAACCATAGATGCGATTAACGCACGGTACAAACCATGCATTGCTTTATGACGTTTCTGATCAGTTGCACGGGATACTGTTAAAATGCCATCTTCGTTTTTCAACGTAATAGCAGAATCCATTTGCTGTGTCAGCGTTCCTTTAGCTCCTTTTACAGTTACTAAGTTTTTATCCGAAACATTTACTTCTACTCCCTTAGGAAGCGTGATTGGTAATTTACCTATTCTTGACATCTTATTTTCTTCTTAAAATATTAATAAACGAAACACAAAACTTCTCCACCCACTTTTTGAGTTTTTGCTTCTTTATCAGTCATTACCCCTTTAGAGGTAGAGATGATAGCAATACCCAAACCGTTTAAAACTCTTGGCAACTCGGTTGACCCGGCATACTGACGTAAACCCGGTGAACTGATACGTTGCAAGCTTTTAATAGCCGACTGTTTGCTGATAGGATGATACTTCAAAGCAATTTTGATAGTGCCTTGAGTAGTCGAATCTTCAAATTTATAACTTAGGATGTACCCTTTTTCTAAAAGAATTTTGGTGATTTCTTTCTTAAGATTTGATGCAGGAATTTCTACAATTCTGTGGTTTGCTTTAATGGCATTTCTTACTCTGGTAAGATAATCCGCAATGGTATCTGTCATTTTTTTTAGTTTTATATCTTATCCCGCACGCAGGATAATTATACGTTAATACTATCCCTTAATCATAACATTTTTCACCATGTTATTTTTTTAGGGACGGCAAAGGTAAAAAACTATTTAATATAAACAACATACAGTTGAAAATATTTTTTATTGGTGGAGAATGAAATATTATCTTTGTTGCAGAAATACCCTTGTAAAGGCAAAATCAGACTCGTTTTTATATATAAATCGGAATTAAACCTATGAGCAACCTTAAATTATTTGAAAGTAAGAAAATCCGCTCTTCATGGAATGAAGAAGAAGAGAAATGGTATTTTTCTGTTGTGGATATTATTGAAGTTTTAACTGATAGCCCACGTCCCAGAAAGTATTGGAATGCATTAAAAACAAAATTGGATGAGGAAGGAAGTGAACTGTCCCATAATATGGGACAGTTGAAAATGGAAGCCGAAGATGGTAAAATGCGAATGACTGATGTAGCCGATACCGAACAAATCTTCCGTTTAATTCAATCCATACCCTCACCAAAAGCGGAACCTTTTAAACAATGGTTGGCAAAAGTAGGTTATGATAGAATAGAAGAATCTCAAAACCCTGAACTTAGCATTGACCGGGCTATGGAGAATTATATGAAGCTAGGGTATTCAAAAGATTGGATTAACCAGCGGTTAAAAAGTATTGAAGTAAGAAAAGAACTAACAGATGAATGGGAGAGCAGAGGAGTAAAAAAAGGACAGGAGTTTGCCACACTTACCGATATTATTACACAGGCTTGGAGCGGAAAAACAGTAAAACAATACAAACAGCATAAAAACCTGAAGAAAGAAAACCTTCGTGATAACATGACCAACCTGGAACTGGTACTTAATATGCTTGCCGAAGCCACCACCTCCGAAATATCGAAAGAAAAGAAACCCGCCACTTTGGAAGAAAACAAAAAGATTGCACATCAGGGAGGCACCATATCCGGAAATACCCGTAAAGAAATAGAAGCCAAAACCGGTAAGAAAATAGTAAGTTCTACGAATGCTGAAATTTTGCAGGAGAAAAAGGAAGTAAAGAAATTGAAGTAGATTTCAATTTTTAAAAGCCAATTTCTAAAAAGTAAAATGTTTATACACCTATTATTGGCTTATCTGCTCATTAAACTACCTGATGGTAAGCCGTTCGAATAAAAAACGGATATCTATAGTTTCAGTCGAAAACAGTTCAATTGTAGCTGTCAGCTGGTTAGGGTTTAGCTTTCTTCTGATGAATTAAATTTTTACCATAAAAGGACACTTCCAAATTTTTACTGTTATACCACTTAATCTTTGAAGCCAGCAGTTCTTTCATTCTTTTCACTTCTTGAATTTCCTCCGCTGGCGGGCATATAACAATAGAATACAGTTTCTCCATATACTAGTTTTACAGGTTTCTTATTGAACTACTATTTTTCTCCTCACCACCTGTTCCGGGTTATTGAGCCGGTCGAAATATACCTCCACAAAATACACCCCTGCTCTCATTTCTCCTTTTTCTATCACACATTTTTTACCAATGCAATTGATGGTCTTTATTTCCCTGCCTAATACATCAGTTATTTTTATGATGCGATGGGTTGCTGAGCTTGACGAAGTATTTTGTTCTTCAGTAAAAGAAATGGTGGTTTGTTCTGTAAATGGATTCGGGTAAATAATTATTCCATTTTCTTCTTTTGGTATTTCATGAGTTCCTACAGTTGGTGATGCACCATCGCTGTAACGGGCAATAAAAGCTCCTCCTGTATTATATGGGCACAATAAATTTGAAACTCCGGCATCCGGATTAAAATCTGCAGTGCCTGAAAAATATCCTGTAATACAGATGCTCCCTTTACCATCAGAAGAAAGTGAATTGACGTAATCGTTATTAGTACCTCCAACAAGTTTTGCAACTACATAATTTCCTAAAGAATCATATTTTGCAAAATAGACATCGTTATTTCCTACTGAAGTTAAATTTACAACTCCTGCCCCAGGATCAAAATCTTGAGAAACTCCAAAAGATAAATAACCTGTAATATAAGCATTTCTTTTAGCATCAAGGGCTATTGTCATTGGGTTTCCTCCGACACCTATTGCATAAACATAATTACCAATAGCATCATATTTTGCAATAAAATCAACACCAGAACTTAAATTACTAACACTAGCACTAGGATCAAAATCTACCGTTCCCGAAAACTTTCCAGTAACATAAGCATTACCATCTTTATCGATTGCAATAGAATGCCCTTCGCAAGTGGCAGTACCGCCTATTCCTCTGGCATAAATATAATTACCCATCGGATCATATTTAGCATAGAAAATATAGGCAAAACCAACTGCTGTTAAATTGGCAACTCCTGCATTTGGGTCAAAATCTACAATATCTTTAAAATATCCTGTAATATATGTATTACCTATAGAATCAACAGCAATAGAAAAACCTTGATCGCCTTGCAATCCACCAATACTTTTGGCATAAACATAATTACCTAATGCGTCATATTTAGCAAAGAAAATATCCTGACCTCCATTTGATGTTAAATTTGCAACACCTGCTCCAGGGTCGAAATCACAGGTGCCATCATAATATCCGGTAATAAACGTATTTCCTAAACTGTCTACTGCGATACCTTTAATTACTCGATATGTTGCACCTATGCCGATTGCTTTTGCAAACACATAATTCCCGAATGCGTCATATTTTGCAATAAACATACCTCCTCCATACAAAAATACATTATTGGGACCCGGATCAAAATCGTGCATACCTCCATATTCTCCCGCAATGTAAACATTCCCGCTATCATCGATGGCTAAAGATGCGCCCGGACCACCAGCTCCATTTGTTCCAATAATTCCTTTTGCATAAATATAATTACCAAGTGAATCATATTTTGCAATAAAAAAATCACTAACAAGCGCGGTTAAGATAGCAACACCAGGTCCCGGATCAAAATCAACTCTCCCTTTAAATAAACCAAGAACATAAACATTTCCAGATTTGTCTTGTTTTATACATAATCCATCTTTTGCCGGAGGAGTTACACTGTTACCACCAATTGCACTTGCCCAGATATAATTACCTATGTTATCATATTTAGCTACGAAAGCATTCGCCTGTCCTTGCGCAGAAATTAAATTTGCATAATTCGGCCCTGGGTCAAAATCGGAAATAAAACCAAAATCGCCTGTTACATAAACATTACCGCTCGCATCAATATTTAACGCATAATATGGATAAACAGTGGTACTACCTGCACCAGGCAATTGAGCAATAGTAAATGCATTAATATAATTTCCTGCTGCATCATATTTTGCAATAAAAATACTCGGATTAGGTGATTGTGCGAATAAATTTGCAACACCTGCACCAATATCAAAATCAGTAGTATCATGAAAAAGTCCCATTATATATACATTTCCACCGGCATCAGTTGTTATGGCATCACCTTCTGCATAGCCAACTCCTCCGGCACGCATTGCATAAATATAACTACCTGTGGAACTATATTTTGCTAAAAACATATCACGGTTGATCCCAGTTGCTACTAAATTTACGATACCTGCACCCGGATCAAAATCAACGGTATTTTTAAATGAACCTGTTAAGAGTACATTGCCTGCAATATCTGTTGTAATTGAATATCCCTCATCATTACCTGTGCCACCAATTTTATTTGCAAATAAATAATTGCCGGAAATATCATATTTAGCTAGAAAAATATCATCCAATCCATTTGAAATTAAATTAGCAACTCCTGCACTTGGGTCAAAATCTGCTGCACCGCTGAACGACCCGGTAATAAATATATTGCTCGAAGCATCTATGGCAATAGAATAACCTGCATCGCTATTACTACCGCCTATATTTTTTGCGAAAATATAATTTCCGCTTCCACTATATTTGGCAATAAATGCATCGTAGTTGCCGGCAGTTACAATATTTGCTATTCCAACTCCAGAGTCGAAATCGGCTGTATCATTAAAATACCCTGAAATGTAAATGTTATTTGCAGCATCCATTACAATTCCATTAGAAACATCATCCCCGTTTCCTCCTATACTTTTTGCCCAAATGTAATTGCCCACGGCATCAAATTCCGCAATAAAAACATCATTACCTCCCATAGGGGTTAAATTTGCATTACCAACTCCCGGGTTAAAATCGGCAGTAGTTGAATAATTTCCTGTAAAGAAAATATTGCCACTATTGTCTAATACAAGTCCATTGCCTCTGTCATCACCTGTTCCTCCAATACCTTTTGCAAATACCAAATTACCTATACTATTATACTTGGCTAAAAAAATATCGTAACTACCTGCAGAAGTTAAATTCATTACAACATCAGTAGGATCAAAATCAGCAGTTCCCTGAAAAAATCCGGTAACATAAGTATTCCCCAAAGCATCCGATTTAATAGAAGTGCCAACAACATCACCTCCCGGAGCATAAATACTTTCAGGGTTAAAAGCCCATTGATAGTTTAATTGAGCATTTGCATTAATACCAACCAGTACAAGTAATAAAAAAATCAATTTTGTTTTCATAAGTTTCAATTTCTCCTGCAAATATAACTTATTTCCATTTCCCTGTATCTTTTCCACCATTTTCTGTCTGGGCAGATTAATAGACAAGCTTAAAATAATTTATGCTTCCTTGTTTGCCAAAAAAGGATGCTAAAAAAAAATTATGCTTACTTGTTTTACTAATTTACTTCCCAAAAGGAGCATTTGAGAGGTATAAAATAGTTTAAGGAACCAAAAAATAAAAATAGGCTCTCAAAAACTAATTAAAGGTTCCTTAAATAGTTTTAAGGAACCTTAAATTAAACTAAGGAACCAAAAAGGTGAAAGAAGTAACCATAAATAAAAAAAAGGAACCAAAAAAGAGAAAGAAGTAACCATAAATAAAAATAAGTAACCAAAAAAAAATTTATGGTCGTCAGTCCTATCGACTTTGAAACAGGGACAAAAGAAGAACATAGTGTTTAACCTTTAAAATCAATACTATATGGGAAAAGAAAGAAAAGAAAAATTAGTTAGAATCAGTTAATTAAATGATTAATAATCAGTTCTGCAAGATTGCTTTGTTGCTCGCAAAGACGTTTGCTATAAAATTATCTAATGGATAGAAACAAAAAAGTCCTGTTCTTCAATATGAAGAACAGGACTTTTTTCAATAACTATTGCCCCTCTCCTTTGGAGGGGGATTAAGGGTGAGGTGCTTTTAAACTACCAGCTTGACTTGGTGATTCCCGGAATCATGCCATCTAAAGCCATTTCGCGGAAAGTGTTACGGGAAAGACCGAACTGACGCATATACCCTCTGGAACGACCGGTTAATTTGCAACGGTTACGCTGACGGGTTGGAGAAGATGCTCTCGGAAGTTTTTGCAAACCTACTGAGTCACCTGCTGCTTTTAATGCTTTTCTTCTTTCTGCATAAAGGTCCGCAAGTCTCTTGCGCTTTACCTCTCTTGCTTTCATTGATTCTTTTGCCATTCTCTTTTTTTTATATTTTTAATATGTTGAGTTTCTTATTACGCTTTTTTAGCTTGATTTCTGAACGGTAAACCAAATTCTGCCAACAAAGCCAATGCTTCGTCATCATTAGCTGCAGACGTTACAAAAGTAATGTCCATACCCATGATTTTGTTGATCTTTTCAATATCAATTTCCGGGAAAATGATTTGCTCAGTAACACCAAGAGTGTAGTTTCCGTTTCCGTCAAAACCTTTTTCGTTGATTCCTCTGAAATCGCGGATACGAGGCAATGCCACAGAAATTAATCTGTCCAGAAATTCATACATGGTATCTCCTCTCAAAGTTACTCTTACCCCGATAGGAACTCCTTTACGAAGTTTGAAGTTAGAGATATCTTTTTTAGAAATAGTAGCAACGGCTTTTTGTCCACTGATAGTGGTCATTTCCTTGATTGCCCCTTCTATTAATTTTTTATCAGAAACAGCATCACCAACTCCCTGGTTAAGGCATATTTTCTTGATTTTTGGTACCTGCATTGAACTGCTGTAACCAAATTTTTTCTGTAACGCAGGCACTACGTCTGCTGAATACTTGTCTTTTAAGCGTGGTGAATAAGCCATTATTTAATTACCTCCCCTGATTTTTTAGAATAACGAGTTAACTTGTTTGTTTTTTCATCTAATTTACGACCAACACGGGTAGGTTTACCAGTTCCCGGTTCAATCAGCATCAGATTAGAAAGATGAACGGAAGCTTCCTGCTTCACAATTCCGCCCTGTGAGTTTGATGCGCTTGGTTTGGTATGTTTAGATACCATGTTAACGCCTTCCACAAAAGCTCTGTTTTTTGTTTTGTCCACAGAAAGCACTTTACCTTCCTGGCCTTTAGAATCACCGGCAAGAACTTTTACCGAATCTCCTTTTTTGATATGTAATTTTGTTGACATTTTCTATTTTTGTATTTTGACTTCTATCTTCTTATTACTTTAATTAAAGTACTTCCGGTGCCAAAGAAATTATTTTCATAAAGTTCTTATCTCTCAGTTCACGAGCCACAGGTCCGAAAATACGGGTTCCTCTTAACTCGTCAGTAGCATTTAATAATACCACTGCATTGTCGTCAAAACGAATGTATGAACCATCAGCACGGCTGATTTCTTTTCTTGTTCTTACCACTACTGCTTTTGACACAGCACCTTTTTTAATATTTCCTGAAGGCAAAGCGTGTTTTACTGTAACCACCACTTTATCGCCAATAGAAGCATATCTTTTTTTGGTTCCTCCAAGTACACGGATAACAAGTACTTCTTTTGCACCGCTGTTATCAGCTACTAATGATCTTGATTCTTGTTGTAACATCTTATTTTAATTTCTAATTAATTTCTAATTTCTAATGGAGTTCTACTGCAATCTGCACATTGGTAAATCTGCACATTGGTAAATCATTTATTTCACTTTCTCCAGAACTTCAACCAGTCTCCAGCATTTGTTTTTGCTGATAGGACGGGTTTCCATAATTTTTACGGTATCACCTATGCTGCATGTGTTAGCATCATCATGGGCAATAAACTTGGTAGTTTTTTTCACGAATTTACCGTATTTCGGGTGTTTCACTTTACGTTCCACCGATACTACAATTGATTTGTCCATTTTGTTGCTGGTAACCAAACCAATTTTTTCTTTTCTTAAATTTCTGTCTTCCATTTTTTTTAGAATTTAGATTTTAGAATTTAGATTTTAGATTCGGAAACCATCCAATATCTAACATCCAACATCCATTGTCTACTTTTTTGTTTCTGCTATTTCTCTTGCACGAAGTTCTGTTTGTAATCTTGCTACTGTTTTTCTGCCATAAGTAATTTTAGCAGGATTTTCAACAGGAGACACCGCATGGTTCAATTTTAATTTAGCCAATGCCGATTTTTCTTCTTTAATTCTTTCTACTAAATCTTTGGTAGAAAGTTGTTTTATATCTGTTTGTATCATTTTGTTACTATTCTTTTATCTAAATATTAATTGTTGTCAGCAGCGTAGTCTCTTCTAACGATAAACTTGGTAGTTACCGGTAATTTAGCAGCAGCCAAACGCAACGCTTCTTTTGCAATTTCCATTGGCACACCTTCCGCTTCAAACATAATACGACCTGGTTTTACCACCGCAACCCAATACTCCGGGCTACCTTTACCTTTACCCATACGAACCTCTGCAGGCTTTTTGGTAATCGGTTTATCAGGGAAAACACGAATCCATATCTGACCTTCACGTTTCATGAAACGGGTCACTGCAACCCTTGCAGCTTCTATCTGACGTGCTGTTACCCAGCATCCTTCAGTAGCTTTTAGTCCAAATGAACCGAATGAAAGTTGATCTCCACGCTTTGCGTTTCCTTTCATCTTCATTTTGTGCATCTTTCTAAACTTGGTTCTTTTCGGCTGTAACATTGTATTTAATTTCTAATTATTATAATTTCTAATTTCTTCTTTTCAATTGGTACATCTGCACATTAGTACATCTGCACATCAAATTTAAGCTCTTGGCTCTCTTCTCTCACCGCTTTTTCCGCCTCTTGGTCCACCCGGTCCGCGTTTATCAAACTTTCTGTCTCCTCTTTCTCTGTCTCCGCCTTTTCCTCCAGGTCCGCCTTTACCATCTTTTGGTCCTGCTGTTGAGCTGCCAATGTTTGGAGAT
The DNA here is from genome assembly GCA_947479085.1 of Bacteroidota bacterium. Lineage (GTDB taxonomy): Bacteria > Bacteroidota > Bacteroidia > 2-12-FULL-35-15 > 2-12-FULL-35-15 > 2-12-FULL-35-15. Next base: position 29,349 of record CANJYB010000032.1, read on the forward strand.
AAATCTCGTTTACCATATATTTCGCCTTTGCAAATCCATACTTTTACACCTATACGGCCATAAGTAGTATGTGCTTCTGCCAATGCATAATCAATATCAGCACGCAATGTATGTAATGGAGTACGTCCTTCCTTGTATCCTTCCACACGTGCCATCTCTGCTCCTGCCAAACGACCTGAACATTTTACTTTAATCCCTTCAGCTCCCATTCTCATGGTAGATGCAACCGTCATTTTCATTGCTCTACGGAAAGAAATACGTCCTTCAATCTGGCGGGCAATGCTGTCTGCTACTAAACGAGCATCCAACTCTGGTCTTTTTATTTCAAAAATATTAATCTGAATATCTTTTTTAGTGATCTTTTTTAACTCTTCTTTGATTTTATCAACCTCTGAACCACCTTTTCCAATAATAATTCCGGGACGGGAAGTATTAATAGTTACAGTAATTATTTTAACTGTTCTTTCAATAACAATTTTTGAAATACTAGCTTTCGCCAAACGTGCTTTCAAATAAGTTCTGATTTTAAAGTCCTCTACTAATTTGTCAGAAAAATCTTTTCCTCCGTACCAGTTAGAATCCCATCCTTTTATGATTCCTAAACGTAAGCCTATTGGATTTGCTTTTTGTCCCATTAATTATATTTTTATTTTGTTGTTTCTTCCTGTTTATTATTTTCAACAGCAATCTTTTTGCTGTCAACTACTATGGTAACGTGGTTCGAACGTTTTCTGATTCTGTTCGCACGACCCTGAGGAGCAGTTCTCAAACGTTTCATTTGAAGCGCGCTGTCCACAAAAATTTCTTTTACTATCAGGTTGCTGTCTTCAGGGCGTTGTCCTGTTTTAGCTTCAAAGTTGGAAATAGCTGAAGTCAACAATTTCTCTAATCTTCCGGAAGCTTCTTTAGGATTGAACTTTAAAATATTCAAAGCCATAAATACTTCTTTACCTCTGATTAAGTCGGCAAGCAATCTCATCTTACGAGGAGATGTAGGGCAATTTCTCAACTCAGCAAAATATCTGCTTTTGTTGGCCTCTTTGCGTGCGTCCGCTGCATTTTTTTTTCTAACACCCATTGTTATTTCGGATTTCGGATTGTTGATTTTGGATTTACCTTACCCAACTCTCCTTGTTTTATTTTATTCTTTCTATTTAAAATTATAACTCTTATTTGGTTTGGGGTTCCGTTGCTTTAATACGCAATCGAAAATCCACATTCAGCAATTTCTATGATGCTTTATCTCTGTTTCCGGAGTGACCTCTGAAAGTTCTGGTTGGAGCAAATTCACCGAATTTATGACCTACCATGTTTTCAGTTACGTATACAGGGATAAATTTATTACCATTGTGAACTGCTACTGTCAAACCTACGAAATCCGGAGAAATCATTGATCTGCGCGACCAGGTTTTGATAACTGTTTTTTTACCTGATGCCTGAACTGCCATCAACTTTTTTTCAAGTTTCCAATCTATAAAAGGACCTTTTTTTAACGAACGTGCCATTTCTTATTTTTTTGTGTTGTGAACCCTTCTTTTCAGAAGCGCCAGTAAACTATATTAAATTATTTTTTTCTTCTCTCAATAATGTATTTATTCGAAGCTTTCTTCGGATAACGTGTTTTGTAACCTTTAGATGGTAAACCTTTGCGTGAGCGCGGGTGACCTCCCGAAGCTCTACCTTCACCTCCACCCATAGGATGATCCACAGGGTTCATAGCTACCGGACGAGTTCTCGGTCTGCGACCTTGCCAACGGGTACGACCTGCTTTACCGCTTATCTCTAAGTTATGGTCAGCATTAGATACAGAACCGATGGTAGCCATACAGGTAACTAAAATCATACGGGTTTCTCCGGATGGCATTTTTACCACTGCGTATTTACCATCTCTTGCACTTAACTGAGCAGAAGAACCGGCACTACGAGCCATAATAGCTCCCTGACCAGGACGTAACTCAATATTGTGAATGGTAGTACCCAATGGAATATCAGACAAATACATTGCATTTCCGATTTCCGGAGTTGCTTCTCTGCCTGACATGATTTTTGCACCTACTTTTAAACCGGTAGGAGCAACAATATAACGTTTTTCACCATCAGCATAAACCACTAACGCGATACGTGCAGTACGATTAGGATCGTACTCAATAGTTTTAACAGTTGCAGGGATTCCTGCTTTATCTCTTTTGAAATCTATAATACGGTATTGTTGTTTGTGACCACCGCCAATATAGCGCATTGTCATTTTACCTGTATTATCACGTCCTCCTGATTTTTTAACCGGAACCAACAAACTTTTTTCAGGTGTGTTGGTAGTAATGTCAGCGTTATCACTGACTAATTTAAAACGTTGCCCTGGTGTTAAGGGTCTTAACTTTTTTAAAGCCATTTCAGTTTGTTTTATTATCACACCGACTGCTCGGTGTATAGTTACTAAATATTAAATACTAGCGTAAAAATCAATTGTCTCACCTGCTTTCAGGGTAACAATCGCTTTTTTCGACTGGTTCACTCTTCCTATAGCGGTACCTTGAGTGGTATTACGGGTTTTTACTTTCCCAACGTAATTTTGTGTATTTACAGATACCACAGATACTCCATACAATTTTTCAACAGCAGATTTAATCTGTACTTTGTTGGCAGTTTTATCTACCACAAATCCATAGCGACTCATTTTCTCGCCCTGGGCTGTCATTTTTTCGGTTATTACCGGTTTAATTATTATGCTCATTTTATTATTTGCTTAATAAATTTTCAATTTCCTTAACCGAACTTTCTACAAGCAATAAATTATTTGCATTTAGAATATCGTAGGTGTTTAAGTCCGAAGCAGTGATCACTTTTGCATTGGTCAAATTTCGGGACGACAAAAGTATGTTTTTATTCAATGCGCCCAACACCAATAGTGTTTTTTTATCTGCAAGCTTCAGGTTATTCATCAAATCAGCGTATTTCTGAGTCTTTGGAGCATCAAAATTGAAGTCTTCAAGGATAGTAATGCTGCTTTCTTTAGCTTTATAAGCCAATGCCGACATACGGGCAAGGCGCTTTAATTTCTTATTCAATTTAAAAGAATAATCTTTTGGACGAGGACCGAACATACGTCCACCACCTACTTTGGTACCAGATTTAATACTTCCTGAACGCGCACCTCCGCCTCCTTTTTGTCTTCCCAATTTCTTGGTAGAACCGGAAACTTCATTTCTTTCTTTTGCTTTATGTGTTCCCTGGCGTTTGTTAGCTAAATGTTGTTTAACATCTAAATAAATCGCATGGTCATTAGGGTCGATGCCAAAGATTGCATCGTTTAAGCTTACTTTCTTAGAAGTAGCTTTACCACTTATATTTGTTACTGCTACTTCCATTTTATTTCTCGATTGTTACGTAAGAACCTTTTGCTCCTGCGATAGAACCTTTTATTATCAAAAGATTTTTTTCTGCAATCACCTTTACTACTTCTAAATTTTGAATCTTAACACGGTCTCCGCCCATACGTCCGCCCATTCTCATTCCTTTGAATACGCGTGATGGCCATGAAGAAGCACCTAACGAACCCGGTGCACGTAATCTGTCGTGCTGACCGTGAGTGGTACCACCTACTCCACCGAAACCATGGCGTTTTACAACACCCTGAAAACCTTTACCTTTAGAAGTTCCTGCTACATCCACGTAATCGCCTTCCACAAATAAATTAACATCAATAACTCCACCAAGAGTTTGTTCTGTTTCAAAATATTTGAATTCAGCTATTTTACGTTTTGGAGTAGTTTTAGCTTTAGCAAAGTGACCTTTCATTGCAGAAGAAGTATGTTTTTCTTTCTTCTCATCAAAAGCCAACTGAACTGAAGCATATCCGTCTTTCTCCAAGGTTTTTACTTGCGTAACCACGCAAGGACCAGCTTCGATTACTGTGCATGGTATATATTTACCATTGGCACCGAAGATACTGGTCATTCCTACTTTTTTACCTATTATTCCAGACATTATTACTTAATTTATTTAATATAAAATTACCCTGTTTCTTTTTTTAGGGACGGCAAAAGTATAAAATTTATTTATATAAACAACAAATGGTTGAAAATATTTTTAAATATTCCTGCAAGAAGAGGGTAAAACGAAAGAAGTTCCGCAAAAAACGGAACTTCTCTCCTTAATAAAAAGTAAAAACAGAACTAACTATTGCTTCACCACCCTTTCATTCATTGCTTGCTCCCCTCCTGTTACTCTTATAAAGTAAACTCCTTTTGGTTGGTTACTTAAGTCGATGTCTGAGGTTACATGTTGAATTTTTGATTGAAGAATTATTTCTCCTAATACATTCGTGACTTCTATACTTAATTTAGAAACATCTGTTCCTTCCGATAATTTTACAACAAATTTTCCGGTGCTTGGGTTTGGATAGATGGACATTTCGGATTTCGGATTCCTGATTTCGGATGTATTAATACTCAACATAAATTCATTTGTTGTAGTATTTGTAACCACCGGTGCATTGTAATCAAAATAAATACTTGCTTTGTTATGTATCTGTGTTCCGGCTGGCAGGTTGGCTAATGGCTTGATGCGGTATTGAACATATCCTTGTGAGCCATTAAAATCTGTTGTGCTATCTGCTAATTGAATATTTGGAAAATTAAACGAAAGCTTATTTCCGGTTAGCATGGTGGTATTATAATGGCTGTAATTAACTACCTGGAAAGTATTCAAATCTAAGTTAGCATCCAGTGTATCCTGCAATTGGATATTAATTGCCGGTGCAGAACCTGTATTCTGAAAATGGATGGTGTAATAAAAGTAATCATTGTAGCCAGGCTGTACTTGTTCAGGATAAGTTTCTTTAAAGTTAGGGTCGAAGGAATTGGAAACTATATAACAATAATTAAAAGTATTGTTACTTGCATTGTTATCTCCCGCTGTAGGAGTAATCGAAACATTCACGAATATTTGATCTCCGTTTTGAGCTCCCGTATTGGTAAACATAATTAAACCAAATGAAGCCATAACATTGGTAGCACCAAAGTCTGCAACATTATAAGTAAATACATTTCCTGCAACAGATGGTGTTAGAGCCCCCAAAGTTGGACTAACATAGGTAACAGGACCTGTAACAATAATTACTACTTGTCCGCTCACTCCCGATGAACAATGAAGGTTATACCAGTTGCTAATATCACCTAAAACAAATTTTAATGAATGGGATTGGCCAGGTCTTATTGCACCCCCAAAATGACACACCGACTGAGCACCAATATCAAAACCTGGTTTACAATCTAAAGCAAAGTTTACATTTTGCATTAATGGATTTGAAATTGTTAGTATTACGGTTGAATCTATTCCCGGATTTGCGCATTGTTCTTTAAATGGCATTCCAGTGGTATCTGTTTTTACAAAATAAGTTCCAGTTGGTTCCAGAAAATCATATACTCCATTAGTCAAAGTATAAGTCAATAAAATTAAATTGCTATTATTATCGTAAAGTTCAATTGGGACATTATATAAAATATGATCTGCCCCTGTTTTTATACAATCTGAGTTAATATCATTGTATGAATATCCAATTATACCTTGTGCATTCGCACAATTATTTGGATTATTGATAGTATCTCCTGATATGCAAATTGGAAAAGCTAACGTAGTCGAATCCATTGCAAGTACATAGTTAGGTAAACAGTGGAATGGGTTGACAAGAATATTAAAATAAGAACTATTTTGAATGGTCAAAGAACTCGGAAGATTAGGGAAACATGAAATGCTATTATAATTACACATTAGCTTTGTTAAAGCACTAGGCAAAGCGGGTAAACCCGTTAACTGATTATAATTACAAACCAAACTGGTAAGAAAATTAGGTAGTGTGGGTAAGTTGGTTAGTTGATTAGCTCCGCAATCCAAACTAAGAAGCGAGTTGGGTAATGCCGGTAAACTTGTTAATTGATTGGCAGTACAAGACAAACCTGTAAGCGAATTTGGTAAGGACGGTAAAGTGGCTATACCATAGTTAAACGAGCAACTCATGGTTTGAAGTTGGGTTGGCAAAGGAGGCAAACTCGTTAATTGATTTGAATTGCAATTTAAATATGTTAATGAACTTGGAAAAACTATTATATTAGTTAGTAGATTACTTGCGCAATCCAAATAGGAAAGTGAATTAGGTAGAGAAGGTAAATTTGTCAATAGATTAGATCTAAAATCTAAATGTGTTAGTGAGTTTGGAATAGAAGGTAAACTAGTTAATGTGTTAAAACCACATAAAAGCCAGGAAAGTGAATTTGGTAATACTGGTAAACTCGTTAATTGATTATGATCACAAGATAAAGATTGCAGCGTGTTATTTAATGATGGTAAAATACTTAATTGGTTATAGCCACAAGTTAAAGTTTGAAGGGTGTTATTTAATGATGGTAAAATACTTAACAGGTTGTTGTCACATGTTAAGGTTTGAAGCGCGCTTGGTAATGCTGGTAATCCTGTTAATTGATTATAACGGCAATTCAATAATGTCAGATTATAAGGTAAGATAGGTAAATTTGTTAATTGATTGTGGTAGCAAGTCAAAATCTGTAAAGAATTCGGCAATAAAGGCAAACTGCTTAGTTGGTTCCATGAACAATCTAATGTAACTAAATTGTGCCAATATTGCAATCCGGTCAAATCAGAAATGTTTTTATTGCTAATATTAAGATAGGTATGACCCGCCACACAAGTGGTATCCATTTGATTGCCGCTCATGCATAATGGGAAGTTAGCTTGCAAATAAGCCACAAAATTCGCATCTGGAATGGTAACATACTGCGCTTTTGCGCTAAACGTTAATCCTAAGGCAAGGATAATAATTGCAATTTTTGTTTTCATAGAAATTGGCATTTCGGTTAATATTCTTCAAAAATAGGTTTTTATATCTATTAAAAACATTTTTAATGACAAAATCTATTTTCTTTAAAGAATATGCTTTATAGTTGATTATGTTCGTTACAATCAACCTTCCCATTTTAAAACTATACCAATGTAAAGTTGTGTTATTGCAATGCTGAGTTTAGTTTTTGCAATGTAGAGTATTGTTTTCCCTATGTAAAGTTTAGTTATAGCTTTGTGGAGTATAGTTATCGCTCTGTGGAATATAGTTATTGCAATGTGAAGTATAGTTATCGCTTTGTTGAGTATAGTTATTGCAATGTGAAGTATAGTTATCGCAATGTGGGGTATAGTTATCCCTTTGTGAAGTATAGTTATCGCTTTGTTGAGTATAGTTATTGCAATGTGAAGTATAGTTATCGCAATGTGGAGTATAGTTATTACAATGTTGTCATACACCCTTCGAATGTCACATAAATTAGTACAATTCAATAATATAAATCATAAAATATCGCTCAAAAACCTTCGCTTAGCCTTCCTAAGTGTGCCAAAATGACATAAACCAACCCAATCTCAATACAAATAAAAAAAAGCCCCGAACAAAACTGTTCGGGGCTTTTTCTAAAAGAAATAATACGCTATTCCTTTATCATCGTTTGCGAAAGCAAAAGGTTGGAATAATATCCAGGTTAAATTCCTTTGTTGCCGGTTTAGGGAACAAACTTATTGGATTTCCTTCCTGATTTAATCAAACTCTGCGGATGACTGCAAAGCATGTTAATAGAAAGAATACCTTTACGGGGTAAAAAACTTTGTTCGCCATTCTATAAGTTTTTAATAAACTACTTGAACGAATAAAGCCCAAACATATAAATCTAAACAAACAATGCTTAATAAACAATTAGAATTAACCCATGAACAAACTTCTCCACTGTTCAGATTAATGTGGGAATATAATCCGAATGAACCTGAACGGAAATCGTTTGAAAACAATATCTGCGCTTTTCATATAGGGAATGGTTTTATTTTAAGTGTGGCGCATAATCTCAGAACGGAAGCGTTATTATTAAAATCCATTCCTGAAGAAATTTATATAGAAGAAATTTTACCAAAATTAAGTCCAGAGAATCATGCCATCATGAATCATGCTTATAAGCTGGATACAGAAACACATAAAAGATATCTGAATGGTTCTGCATCTCACTTGTTTCCAAATGTAATCAGTATTTTTAAAGAACTGAATTTTGATACCCGTTGGCTGAGGCTGATGCAGCGAAACATTTGCGCACCCAAATTAATTATTCAGTTTAAAAATGATTTGTTCTACAATAATAAAAACCTCACCGCTCAGTTCAATGCCATAAATCACTTTAATGAACCTACTATTAACCGTCATACTTTTTTATTGGATGTGGAACTGGTGGAAGCTTTTTATAGCGGGGATATTGCTTTGTATAAAATAATAAATTGTGATAAGGAAATAATTAATAGTATTCCAGCACTTGAAATGGATTTTTCTGTTCTGCCCGATAATGCAGAAAATTTTTATTGCCTGCAAAGCTCACCCAGCAGCGAAATTGGAAGGATGCTTAACCAGGGAAAAATAGAAGGTTACCTGGAACACTTCAATGTTTTTGTAGACCGGCTGGGAGGCAATTATACCTTCGAAGGATTAAGATACTTACTGGCGGGTTATTTCAGGTTTGGTTCTTCGGGTGCACCTTATATATTTTATGATGCTGAAAAAAACATGTTTAAAGTTAACGCTATACAAAGCGAAGCCTGTCCTATTCAGCTTTCCATTGAAAATAAAAGAGATGGCAATTTTCAATATGTGAAAGCACTCGCTTCTCCGCTGCATATTATTAAAGACAAACTGGAAAAACACTTATTGAAATCAACCTGATGGTTAATTAATGCCTAGTATTTTCATCAGCTCATCTTTGTAATTTTTTCCTATGCTCACTTTTTGCCCCTTAACTGATACCTCGGTAGGAAAAACATTGTCAACCATTTTAATATTTATTACATAACTCCTGTGAACACGAATAAATAATTTCTTGTCCAATTGTTCAAGGAATTCACTCATAGTAAAACGCACCATTATTTTTTTATCGCCAGCTAAATGAATGGTTACATAATTTGCATCGCTTTCGAGATAAAGTATTTCATTAAAAAAAACTTTCCTGAAAACATATCCATCTTTTACAAAAAGAAAATCCTTAGGAAGATTAGCCACCTCAGAATTAACCGTGGCCTGATTCTCCTCATTATAATTACTGAACGCAATTTCGATAGCTGAATGTAATTGTTCCTTTGTAACAGGTTTTACAAGATAAGCGGAAGGTTTTACCACCTTTGCCTTTTCGATGGTTCCTGCATCAAGATTCGCAGTAAGGAAAATAAATGGAATGTGATAATTTTTGCGAATAGCTTCTGCCACATCAATACCTGTTTTGGGACCGAGTAAATTAATATCAAGTAAAATCAAATCAGGCTTTTCCGTTTCAATCATTGTTATGGCTTCGCTGTATCGCGAAGCAAATTCAGTTACCTCATACCCCACCTCCATCAACATGTCTGATAACACATTGGCTATAATCATTTCATCTTCTACAATTCCTATTTTCAATTTCTTCGTCATACACCAAACTATTTATATCATTTTATTTCTTGTATTTAAATCTTTTAAATTTAATTCAAACCGGCTTCCGTTGTCATCAGAGTATTTCATTATTCCGGCCAATTGCCTGCTTAGCTGGGTAATGAGTTTAAGCCCTAACGTATTTGAATTTTTAACATCAAAATCTTTTGGCATTCCTATTCCATTATCAGCATACACAAACAAATATTCTCCCTCAGCTTCTTTCTTCAATTCAATATTTATTTTCCCATCTTTCTTATTTTCAAATGCATATTTGTATGAATTGGTAAGCAATTCATTAATTATTAATCCCAAAGGCACAGCGGTATCGATGTCAAAAAAAAGCTCAGGAATATTAAAACTAACATCAATATGTTTATCGGGCTTATCAAAAACATTTTTAATATGAGCTATTAATTCTCTTAAAAAACTACCAAACTCCACCTCTTTCATATCGTCCCGCTGATACAAATTCTGATGTATAAAAGCAATAGACAATACCTGGTTTTGGCTTTCCTTTATAGCCTTTTTAATATTCTCATCCTTGGTTCTGTTTCCTTTCATTTCAAGCAATCCCGAAATGATCTGCAAATTGTTTTTCACCCTATGATGAATTTCTTTAATCAACAATTCCCGTTCGCTTAATGCTTCCTTTAACTGCTTGGTTCGTTTATCCACCGTAGTTTCCAGGTTTATTTTTTCCTTTCGCAACCTGGCAGAACGATACGCCAGTAAACTCACAAAAATAAGAACAAGTAAAATACTTGCCGCAATAATCAGGTTTTTTTGTTTAGTATCCAGTTCAATTAATTTGGCTTTCTGAAGTTCGATTTCCTTTTCCTTCTTTTCTGTTTCATATTTAATTTCAAGTTCCTGTTGCGCTAATCGGGACCTTGCTTCCACGTTAGAAATACTCTGCTCCCTTGCTACTTTAAAAACACTGTCATTCCATGATTTGTAAAGTTCATAATAACGAAGGGCTTCCTCCGGTTTGTTCTTTAACTTAGCAATGTCAGACAAGGCTTTGTATCCATCGCGGATATATAATTTCGCATTCCGGAATTTTGCATCGGTCAGCATCCTGTTTGCATACTTTTCTGCTTTGCTGATGCTTTTTGTTTTTAAATAAATGTTGGTTATTACTGTGAGCGGGCGCATTGCATTATCCGGCCGTTGCAGACTATCCATAATTCGTAAAGAGGAAATGGAATACTTTTCAGCCTCCTCCATATTTCCCATCGAATAAAAAGCAGATGCAAGCACATGAGAATTAGTTGCAAACTGATAATCATCTTTCCTGGCACGGTTGAGCATTTCGATAGAACGACTTAGTTCTTCCTTAGCCTTTTCCATTAACCCGTGATTAATATATTCGACCACCAGGTTAGAAGAGTTCATAAATGCCAGACCCCAGTTTTCTATCTTCATGGAATTATCCAAAGCCATCTGAAAATAATTTCTTGCTAAATCTGTTTCCCTCCCATCACTCTGATAGGACTCTGCAAGGTTATTACTCAAAGTGGCAATCATTGCAGCATCTCCCGATTTCTGTGCAATTTCAAGTCCGTGACTATAAAACTCAATGGCTTTATGGTAATCTCCATGATCACCATACATGCCTCCCATCAGGCTATAACACGATGCCTGGTAATACAAATTTCCTGAACGCTTGGCATAAACGAGGCTGGAATCATACAACATCATTCCTTTTTCCAGTTTTTCCTGGATAACGAGTATCAATGCTTTTATTCTATATCCATCTGCAAGAAGCAAATAATCATGGTACTTATTTGCAATTATAATTTCCTTATCAGCGAGTTGTTCGGCTTCCTCTTTGTGCGTAAATTTAATTTCCCACGCAAGCAATCCGTATAATCGCGCAAGGGTAGTATCATTGCTGGTTTTAGCTATCTGTTGCCGCAGTTGCTTACTTGTAAGACTTTCTTTTTGTGCATACCCGGCAAAACCACTGACTAAAATACCGATTAAGATTGCAGGTTTGATTACAAAACTAAGAATACGAAATCCAAAGAGCAAACGAATCAACTCATTGAAGAGATTTTTAACCTGAGAATAGTTACAGTAACGGATTTCATTTTACAAAGTAACAAAAAAATCCCGCCCTTCCGATAAAGGAAGAGAGGGATTTTTTTTCAATATTAATTTCATATTTATTGCTTAATCACTGTCTGAGAGTGAATCACATTTGAATCAACATCTAACAATCTCACGAAATACATTCCGTTTTCAAAATCTTCAATGTTTGTTTTCATTGTGATTGTTCCGCTCACCAATTGGTGTTTTGCATGGATAACAAGATTACCCAACACATCATACACCTCAACAGTTACCTCCTGATTTTCGGTGGTTGAGCTTGTCGAAATCACATCTATTGTAAAGTCTGATGCTGTTGGATTTGGATAAATGTTTGAGAAGGTAGTACCTGTTGCTTCTACTCCATTATTCATAGCTATACCATTGTGGCAATAGGTTACAGACATAGAACGATATAAACTTAAGAGTCCGCAAGAGTTTAAAGAACGAACTTGTACTTGCCCGGTTGACGTAGTACCAGAAGCTGGACCTACAGCAGTAATTGTTGTTGTTCCTTGTCCTGAAGTAATTGACCAACCAGCCATGGTTAAGCTCCAGTTATAGGTGTAATTAGTACCAACAGATGCCACAGTCCATGAGGCTGTGCCCATACCACAAATACTTGTAGGTCCGCCTATAGCACCTGCTTGAATGGCAGCTACTACTAAGTTCAGTGTTCTTGGAGTTCCGTTACCACACACGTTAGTGGAAGCACAAGAAATACTTCCGCCTGTAGTTCCATTTAAAGCAACGTTTACCGATGTTCCGGTGTTTGAGCCAATAATAGTTCCAGCACCTGTTATTGTCCAGTTGTATCCGGTTGCACCTGCTACAGCTGAAATAGAATAAGATGCAGTAGTTAATCCACAAACATTGGTAGGTCCTGCAATAGCAACAGGTGTTGACGGTACGTTACCTGTTACAGTTGACGCTGTTCCCGGTATGTTTCCACACGCATTGACTGCTGACACTTTCACTTGTCCATATACAAAAGCAGAAGTCATACTTACATTGATAGATAATCCACCTTGCCCACTAGTTATGGTCATGTTAGCAGGTACTGTCCAAGCATAAGAAGTAGCTCCGAATACAGTAGCAATAGAGTAGGTAGCTGAAGTTAATCCACAAGTAGATGTAGGTCCTGATATTGCTCCTGGTGTTGCAGGTTTTTTGGTTACAGCCATTGATGTAGTTGGACTGTTTCCGCAATTGTTATGTGCAGTGCAGGTTACAAACCCTGTTACCGTTCCAGCAGTTATAGAAACAGTAATAGCATTTGTTCCTTGTCCGCCTGTAATGGTCATTCCGGTTACACCTGTTGGTACTGTCCAGATATAGCTCGTTGCTTCAGGTACTAAAGGACAAGAATAAGTAGTAGTTGAAAATCCACACACTACCGATGGTCCTGAAATAACTGGTGCTGCAGGTGCTGCACCCACAGTTACAGTTGCTGTAAATGTTGCGCCAACGCATCCTCCTGGAGCAGTAGGTACAATAGAATATTGAACCACACCATGTACGGTTCCTATGTTGCTTAGTAGATCCGAAATAGTGGAAGTACATCCAGAAGAACAAGACCCATTACCCATTACGGTTCCAGTGATAACTGCTGAAGTCCAAGTAAAGGTAGTTCCAACAATAGTCGAACTTAATGGTAAGTTACTCGGGTCTCCATCGCATATTACTATGCTTGAAGCCGAACCAACAGGTGCTGAATTCACAATTACGTTTTGATTAGCTGTAGCCATATTACCTGCTCCATCTGTTACAGTCCACATAACCACTGTTGTTCCTAAACCATAAGAACTGGAAGGGTGGTTGTTAGTAACAGATGCTACTGTACAATTGTCTGCCGTTACAGGTGTTCCTAAAACAACAGTGCTTCCGGTACATGTTGTAACATCTGCAGGTGCTGTAATGGTTGGAAGGGTAACGTCATTAATTATTACGTTTTGAGTAGCTGTAACTGACTGACCGTTTCCATCATCAAATGTCCAAGTGATAACATGTGTACCTTGTGTGGAGTACGAAAGAGCATCAGTAGTAGTTCCTGTTATTGTTCCAGTACAATTATCAGTAGTGGTAGGAGCAGTAGCAGTAGCTGAACATTCCCCAGTTACATCAGCCAAAGTTGGAGTAGCAGGAGCAGTAACATCATCAACTATTACGTTTTGAGTGGCTGTAACCGACTGACCGTTTCCATCATCAAAAGTCCAGGTAATAACATGAGTTCCTTGTGTTGAATAACTCAAAGCATCAGTTGTAGTTCCGGCTATTATTCCGGCACAATTATCAGTAGTGGTTGGAGCAGTAGCAGTAGCTGAACATTCCCCAGTTACATCAGCCAAAGTTGGAGTAGCAGGAGCAGTAACATCATCAACTATTACGTTTTGAGTAGCTGTAAC
>CANJYB010000033.1 GCA_947479085.1 Bacteroidota bacterium
CATAGCACAAGGTTATTCTGATAATTTTTTTGAACCCTCAAAGGTTCAAAAAAAAATTATCGGAAATAACCTTGAGTAACATCTGTTTTTATTCATTATGTTTGTATCACTAATTAATAACATTTGTTGCGATAAGGCCTTGAATCCACAATTGGGGTGGGGAACAGAATCAATATAGACAAACGCTCTAAAAAGATGGGCAATAGATTTTAAAACCAAATTTTGATCGGTAATTGATATTGAAGTAAAGTTTGCTAAAGAGTTAGGCTATAATTTATTTATAAGTAAAAAAACTACTAAATAACATGAGAAATATAATTATTGGCGATGTTCATGGATGTATACTAGAACTAAAAGAACTTATAAATAAATTAGAGTTGACCAGCACAGACCATTTGTTTTTTATTGGCGATTTAATTAATAAGGGGCCAGATTCAATAGGTGCTGTTAAGTACGTTTATGAATTATCTCAGAAAATTAAAACTATTTTGATTTTAGGCAACCACGAAGAAAAGTTTTTGCGCTATTTACATAACAAGAAGCATAACGCTAAAGCTCTCAAGCAAATGAAAATAGATATAAATTTTGAAGAGTTAGATCGTGAATTATCAAATGAAGAAATTACCTTTTTAAAATCTAGTTATTATACATATACAATTTCTGAATGCAATTTGCTCTTGCTTCATGGTGGAATAATAGGTAATTACAAATTAAACCTAAATAATAATTATCAATATGATGTTCATTCGCTTAAGGAATTCCCAGAACTTGATTTAATAACAAAAACTAGGTACATTGATGCATACGGTAAATTTGTTAGTTTAGGGCAAGAAACGGAAGAAATGCCATTTTGGGCAGATGTTTATAACGGTAATTTTGGTACAGCAATATTTGGACATCAACCTTTTTTACAAGAACATCCTAAAATGTTTCCTCATGCTATAGGTATAGATACAGGCTGCGTATTTGGAGGTTATTTAAATGCACTAATTGTAAAGGATAATTATAATTTCATTTCAATACTTGCCCATAAAACATATGCGCAAGTAAAAAATTAAAAATAAAAATTACTGCGATGAATAAAAACTTTGAATTAAATACAAATAAAACAGGAAAAATTAGCGAGGCAAAATCATTCATCTTTCTGCCTTTTGATTTAAATATTTCAAACCCTGAAATTAAAAATCCATATACTAGAATCCATTCTGAAAACAGTCCTGGAAAGCGAAATAAATTATTAGACATTCTAAACAATCCAAACGTAAGTGTAAATAAGTTTGAAGATGCTATAATAAAGGATAATTTACAACTAGCAGAAAGTATAATAGATACTTCAAAACATCTTGATTTTATTGTTAATAATTTTAATTATAAAAAGAAAAAAAAGTGCCTAAATGATAATTTGAATTTAGAGTTGGATAGTGAAAAAGACAATATAGGTTTTATAGATTGGTATGAAAAAAAAGGTAGCAATGGAAGTTATATTGTCTCTCCAAAATCTGAAATCCAAGATAATCCAAAATATGAATTCAAAATTGAAAAATTTGGAATCGTTTTCAATAAAACAGCCCGATTGGGTTCAATTATGATTGAAATAACTTGGATGGGAGAAGGAAATAAGTTAGAGCTACTTTCTGAAATCGATTTTTTTAGATTTCACGACAATAAAAACGCAAAAATTATTGAAGAAATAAAAACATTAAAAACAGAATTCTCTAACAATGTATCGGAAGAGATTTTAACATTTATACAATTAAATAAACCAAAAGAAATAAATCCTAATTCTGTTTTGCTAAGTGGACGAATTTTACCTACTGAAATTGAAAGTGCTGAAATGGGCTTTTGCTGCTCTAAAAATAGCCCTCCTTCTATTTCAGATAAAGTGATTGATCCTAGCTTCAATCAAAATTCGAAAGAATATTTAAAGGCAACTTTAAATAAGTTAGATCAAAATACAACTTATTATTATTGCGCCTATTTTAAACATAAAAATGAAAAAATAAGTTTTGGACACGTTCAGTCTTTTACTACTTCTTCAATATATGAAGAGCGGAAGGAAACATGTATTTCAGATATCATAAAAGAGAACTATTCGGGAATATACAGTTTAATATATTTTAATCACGTAAAACCTATCGCAGTTCATTTAATTAACGATTCACAAGCATTTGAAATAGATGATGAAAAAATTAGTGAATTAATTTATAAAACTTTAAGAATTCCAGCGAAACCAACTAATTCAAATATACCACATAAAATAAATTATAGCGAAATTGTGAAATTACAATCTCCAGATGAAAACATTAGTTTTGCTACAATGAATGAAGGTGTTTTGATTATTGATAATACAGTTGAATTAGCATCTTTAACGAATAAATATCTACCTGCATTTGTTCTTGCTTTGAATCAAAGAGAATTTTTGTTAAAAGTGGTTCGCATAGCACCATATGTTGATATAAATAAATTGGAGGAATTAAAACAATTGAAAAAATTTGTGACAGAGATTTACCTGAAGCAAATTTCTTTTAAAATTTCCGCTTATAACGAGATAGATATTCTTTTTGCAGAATTACAAAAGAGATTCGATATTGAAATTCTGATGAGAGATAATAAAGAAAGCATAAATGAAATTCATCAATTGATAGAAGGATTAGACAAAGAAGAAAAAGCAAAGGAAGACAAAGCTAAAGAAGAAGCAGATAAAATAAAATCAGATAATCTTAATAATATTATTCTAGCGCTTACTACTATTCAAGCTATATCCATTTTTTATACTTTGTTTAATGATTTGCTAGGGAATAGCCCCATTTTGTTTGGAATTACAATGTTCATTAATTGTTTTGTAATAATAGCTGGTATTTATTATATTTATAATAGTAAAAAAAATGACGGTAAACGTTAGATTCTAATAATAAGAAATTCTAAATTAAAATGGCAATCAATCATTTATTTTGAATCTTTGAGATTATACAAAATAATCTCAAAGAAAATGCAAAGCTACTTTGACAGATTTTCAGATTAAGCTATAAATAAAAAGATGTTTATTAATTGGCAAAATTAAAGGATGAAAATCAAAAAAAGTTATGAGATTTCTAGCAGCATTAATTAAAGTAATTGAAGGATTGGCAATATTTGCTATCGTTTTTTGGTTCATGAAATGGTATATCAAAGGTCATTTTGGTAAACATGCTTTATTCTTTTGGATATGGTCAATATCAGTTCTTGTTATGGCTATTCATGATAACAATAGAAGAAATAGGGAGCAAATGGAATACGAAAAAATGGGTACGGGTGCGGAAATATGGAAGGAAAGAATGAAAACATATGATGTAGAAAGAGGATACTAAAAAAAGGGATGAAATTGTCAACATTTTCCTACTTCTGAATCAGCAAAATAACTCAAGTTAATAATATTCGTAGTGTAAAAATCGCATCAGATTTTTTGCTCATTGCTTTTTATAAATTGAAAATTATATCAAATTATTCAAAACCACTAGTGACATAAATCATCAAGAAATTATTTTTATTCTAATGTTTATTAGAGTATTTTAAAAAATACAAACTAAATATGAACGACAACTTGCTAAAATCTGATAAACTTAGTTCTGCATTGAAGTTATCTCTTCCAATCAGGCTGAAAGAAAAAATTGATGCAGTATTGAAAGAAGATGAAGCATACGCTGCAGATGAATTAGTAGAACTTGCTGAGGAAATTCTTAATCAAATTGCTGCCGTAGGCATATTTAACTACCTGAAACACGCACCTCAGAAAGAAGTATATAACGATTTTGTTATTCAACTTTTTAATTCTTCTGGACATGATTACAATGCCGGTCCATTGTTTCGCTGGTCAGCAAATATGATTAAAGATTGCCCGAAAACGCGAAGTGAAAAATACTTTCAATTTTTCTGGGAAGTTAAAAATGGGAAAGATGTTCTTTGTGAAAAAGTCCAACAGTTGGCAGAATTACGAAACATGGTAATGCACGGTTTTTTTGTTTTACCACCTGATAAAAATAAAGCGATTGCTGATAATATAGGTCAATTATTAGTTGAATTGCATCAAGCTGATTTCTTCTCAACATTAGAGGACTACCATTTTGTAAATCAAAATGGATTTACAGGCAAATGGAATATTACTGACCCTGAAGAATGGAATGCATATAAAGCGGAAACTCCTTTTGGTAAATTATCCCAACGTATTATTCATGAACAAAGTGAAATATTTTGGGAAAAAGAAGAAGAGGTTTTTGATTATGAAAACAAACTATTTGTACCTGAGGAAATAAAAGCTTTTGTAAATAATAACATTCGAGGTGCTTTTGCTTGTTGGGTTCATCCTAAAGACAATAATGCCACAAATAGGTATGCTGCAATAGGTAATTTTCTAAAAGCTCAAAAAGAAATTTTATTTATTGGATATGGGTTGCATGAATATGGAATTTCATACACGACCACTTTTTTAATGAATCGGTTATTAAGTTTATTGAATAAAAAAGATAAACCGATTTCAAAAAACAAAAAAGCTGAGGAACTTATAACTGGGTTAAGAAAAAACAATAAACAAAAAGTTGTAATTTTAATAAATAACATTCACCTCGCTTTGTTTAGTTCTCAGCATGTCTCAAAACTGAACAATTTTCTTTACGACAATAATATTATTCTCATCGCAGTTGGGCATCATTACGAGCATTTTGATTCTTTTTTTAATCAGAGTGCTTCCATCTCATATCCAACATCGCTTCCAAGTATAGATGAACAGAAAATAATTTTGCATAATTACCTTCGTTTTAAAGGACCATCAATGGATAAAGTGGAAGAAGTTGAAAATGTCCAATTATTAGATCTTATATTGAAAAAAGTTATTTCAGAATTAACTGATGGAAAAAAAATTTATGCACGAAGGTTTGCTGATGAACATAATTACGATATGGAATATGTGCATGAGATTTTCGCTTTGCTACAACCTTGGGTAAAATCTGATAGAGAAAAATTTGAAGAAGATACTGTCGATGAATTATATGGTTTTCCAAGTATCATGACTGAAGTAACCCCAATTTATTTGGCATTAGGTCGGCGAGATTTAAAATTAGAGTATCAACATAAAGTATTATCACTATGAATCCATTCGAACAATATCATAGCCGTTATCTAAAACTTAAAAACGATTATAGTCTAAAATTGACTGATTCTAATTTATTAGAATTTATTGAAAAAGAACCTTCTCAGCTCAACAACCTAATTATGGCGGGCATGGGAATGAGCACACTTTTTCTTCGGATGGGAGCGGTAATTCAAATGAGTAAGAAATTGCATGATGGAGATTCCTCTAATGATGCATTGTTTCTTAAACAAGTAATGGATAATTTGCGTGAAACGTTGCCAAGTGATACAAGTTGGAAGAATCTTTGGTATGCTTCCATGCTAGCCGAAAGCGAATGGGAAAAAGCTATACCAAAAGATTCAAATAACAATACTGCGCTAGACCGCTTTGTGACATTTAGAAATAAATTCGTTCATCAATCCATTCGCTTAGTTCCAGAACATTTAAATGAACTAAAAAAAGGGTTAAACACGATTGATGAAATCGCTAAGCTTTTTGATTTATTTGCAAGCAGCGAAATTGTTTTGATAGATGAAAAATATTTTTGGATAAAAGGTATTTCTCCTCGGTTAGAGTTACACCCTTTTGTACAAAAGGGAGAACAAGATGGGTTGCCTTATTTATTTCAAGGAATGTATGAAAATAAATTAAAAGCCAAATTTATAAATACAATTTATGGTGATGAAACAAAACCTGAAATAAATAACTCCTTGGATGAAAAATTTCAGCCTATACAAAATGCATTAAAAGGTGGGGCGGGACAAATTTTTGATCATACCGAACGTATGCAATATTACTTAGATTGTTTTGTAGGAAGAGATCGGGAGGTCAAGTCGGTATTAGATTGGATAAATATTGATTCAAAAAACAATGTTATGCCGATATATTCAGAGGCAGGTATGGGGAAAGGAGCTTTAACGGCTGGCATAATAGATGGTTTAATGAAAGAGAATATTCCTGTAATGTATCATTACTGTAGTTCAGGTATGGCTAATAGTTTGCACGCAATTTTATATCATTTTATTTTGCAAGGTAAAAAGATGCAAGGCATGAATGGTGCAGGTGTTTGGAAGGTAGAAGATGAAATCATAAAAAGAAAATTAGAACGACTGCCATCTCGCTACCACGATGCTATCAAACTATTTCAAACCTTACTAAGCGATTGTTATTCTCCCACCAACAAATATAAAGATAGGCCTTTGGTTATAGTAATTGATGGTCTCGATGAAGCAGCTCTTGTTAACAGTCAATTAAAAGTATCTGATTGGTTTTATAACTATAACGATAAAGATGAAGTAGAAGATAATTGGAATTCACCAACATATATAAAATGGATTTTTACTTATAGGTCAATGCCAATCAATATGAAAGACGGATTTCAATTAAAGGGTAATTTTTCATTAGAAGAAAATAAAATACTTCAACCTTTACTTGGATTAACTGAAGAAGCAGTAAGAAATGCATTAAAAAAGTTTGATGTTTCTGAAGAGTTTTTAAATGCAGTAATTGAAAGAGGTGCTATTTTATGAGAATGATAGATCCCACATACCTGCGTAACATCCACGATGGCTTGATTTTAGGTACGTTGCACAAAGACAATGCATCGGCTTTACCTATGGGCATAGTGGGCATGTATGAAGAAGCTTTACCACCGACTAGCAATGTAAATGAACGCAAAAAGTTCTTGGAATTTTTTACCGTTTGGGCTTTGTTGAAAAAGGAAGTGAGTGTGATCTTTTTAATACCCTTGTTAGAAGGTTGGTCTGAAGAAATAATAATTTATTATATAAATAAATACAGTAAGTGGTTTAATTCCCCGCAGAGTGGTAAGTATGTTTTATACCATGAGCGACTGAGAGCATTTTTTTTGCAGAAGATTTCAAAACAACAATTCAATGCCTGCAATGAAACTATTATTAAAGTTTCTAACGATGCACTCTCAAGGCGCAGTGGGGATGAATTGGAACGCTATGCTTTGGAATACCTCAGTAATCATATGCTCATTCCTGCCATAGAGAAAGGAGATGCCTCCGCATTGAAATTATTGACATATAATACAACACATTGGAACCGCCAAGTAGAAATAAGCAAGGGCTTTGAATGGAGCAAGCGCATGCTCAACAACATGATGCTTTGGGCTTCTAAATATGACGATGAAGAAGTAATTGAATGTGCGCTTAACAAAGTAGATCTCCACTACCAGGAACAAAATGATGCCCCGCGGATTGTGGAGTTGGTTGCCCAGAATGATATTGAAACTGCATTGCAAAGAATTGAAGCGTTTGGTGGGAATGATAAAGAAGGATTAGAAAGGAAGTTCATTTTATACATGCTTTGTTTGATGGAGTTAACGCTGTTGGACAGCAAAGACAAGCCATTCAGAAAAGAGGCCATTGAAAAGTTATTGAAGCATTTTGATGATAATATTCCTGCAAACCAGCCAGATTTGATTAATTGGAATGATTTCTTCCCGAGTTATTTAATGTTTCAGATGGCTTGTGAATGGGCAGAGATGGGGTTGGATTACATGATAACATACAAAACCACTGATGAGATAGAAATGATTTGGATTGAAGATTTTGTTCCTTATTCTGATATACAGTTAAGTGTTCTTTCAAATATATGGCGGCATCTTTTTGAGGGGTCAAGAAATAGTATTTCCTCCTTTACTTCCGAAAAATGTAAAGCATTAATATTTATATCAACCATTCTAAATAGTAAAGGGGAAATTAAAGATTCCGAAAAATTACTTAATAAAGCACCCATTTATATTAGGAAAATATCTAATAAATCTGAAATATGTGAATTACTTTGTATTTTATCAAGTGTTTTTGTGAAGAAAGGAAATGTCGAAGGGTCTGAGTTAGCGATGGAAGAAGCCTTGAATTGCGCATTAACAATTTCGGATGAATTAGATCAGAGTTATGCACTTCGTGAATTATCCACTCAACTTGCCAAACAAGGAAAAGTTGATGAGGCCTTGAAGCTCACTAACCAGATTCTAGATGAATTTGTGAAAATTATGTCGTTTGCAAAAATATCTACAATATTTGTCAAACAAGGGTGGATTGACAAGGGAGAAGCATTAATGCTCGATGCCTTGCAAAAAGCCCGGAAATTATCATTTGAATATGGAAAGACTTTTGTGTTAAGTGACATCTCTACAGAGCTAGCTAAACAGAAAAAATTTACTGAGGCGGATAACGTGATACAGGAGGCTATTTTTAGTGCAAATAAAATAACCTCTGGATATCTGAAAAGTTATGCTTTTAGGGATATATCCTTTGATTTGGCGAACCAAGGAAAGATAGAAAAGGCGTTGACTTTTGTTAATCATATTGAAGATGAACCAGCTAAAGGGTATGTTCAAAAAGCTATTTCCATTGAACTTGCTAAACAAGGTATGATTGAAAATAGTTTGTCAATCGCTAAAGGAATATTGGATGAAAATAATATGAGTTCAGCAATAAGAGATATATCAGCTGAGTTTGCTAAACAAGGAAATATCATAGAAGCAGGAAAAACGATGAAGGAAATATTGACTATTTCTGGGGGAATATCATCTGATATGTTAATAAAAAAGAAAGTACTTGGGGGTATTTCATTAGAGCTAGTGAGACATGGGAAAAATGAAGATGCATTAGCATGTGTTTATTCATTTTCGAGTGAATCAGAGCGCGAAACTGCATTGTTGGACGTCCTAATAGAGCTTACAATACAGGGTAAAATTGAAGATGCCATGGCCTACGCTTTGGGTATTTCTGAAGAATTTAGAACTAGCGGTGCCTTACTTGCAATTTCTATTGAACTAGTAAAACAGAAAATGTTTGATGCCTCTGAAACAATTTTCCAGAAAGCCTTGAACTCCACACAAGGGATATTGTCTGAATTCGATAAATCCATAGCATTGAAAAATATTGCTAGGGAACTTAATAAGAATGGAGAAATCTCAAGGGCAGAAAAACTGATTAAAGAATCCTTGATTTCTGTTCATGGAATATTGGATGATTCAAGTAAGAGCATTGCTTTGGGGCAGTTAAGTATTGTACTAGCAGAAATGGGCAATATTGATGAATCCTTAAAGTACCTCAGACTTATAAAAGAAGATTTTGTTAAGAACTATATATTGAATGATATCTCTGTTGTTCTTGCCAAGCAGGGTAATATTGAACAGGCTTTGTTAATCATTAAGGAGATATCTGAAGAAAATGAACAGAGTAAATCATTATTTGCAATCTCTTCAGAACTCGCTAAAATTGGGAAGATAGAAGATGCTTTTAACTGTGCGAGAAAAATATCAGATGAGTCTGTTGAGAGAAGTGCACTATGTGATATATCTGCAGAGCTTGCTAAACAAGGTAAAACTGAAGACGCCTTAATAATCGCTGGAAGGATACTTGAAGAATCAAAAAAAAATACTGCTTTATTTAATATATCATTGGCGCTTTGCGATCAAGGAAATATAGCTAGAGCAGAAGAAGTAGGGTTGGGGATTCTCTTAACTAATGAGCGCTGCAAATGTTGGCAGAGAATGGGAGAGAGTGAATTGAAGCTAAAAGGCTTCTTCAATGCTACTGAATCAATAAAGTTATTTAACTATACCGAAGCTCGTCTTTATTTTAAACGTGGATTAATAAATGCACTTGGTGTAGTGAAAGCGAATTCTAAAACCGCTATTTATGCTTTAAAAGATTCAGCTCAAGAAATATCAAGCATAGAGCACGTTCTTAAAATGTATGCTTTAAACCAGTTCTTTTTCGAAGAAATAACTGATGAAAAAATTAAACGATATAACCGCACCCTCAACATCCAATGGGCCATGGACATTAAAAATAACCAATATGATAAAATTTAACAGACAATTATTAATTAACTCAGCAAATGAGTTAGGATTAAATAACGAAGTAAATGAGAACAATGAGTATTTAATAGAATTATTTAATCATGCACAGAATTGGATTAGGGGCAGTGACCCTAAAAGACTGCCTTGTTGCCCACCACCTGAAAAACATCCATATTTAAATCTATGTCCAATTAATCCGGAATTTAAAAAGTATATTATTGGTACATTTCCTCCTATAACTTATCAGTCTGATTTCTATACAAATATTCAATTTTGTAATGGTAAAAGATTATCAATACCTCAATTACCTTTTTATCATGGAAATAGACAGATGCTATGGCTATATCTCTTATCAGAACAAGAATATAGTTTACTGAGCGAAGATAGATTACAAAGAAGAAACCAAATCATCAATTATTTGAATGAAAATAGAATAAATTACGCTGACGTAATATCTTATTGCCAAAGAGCTGAATACAATGCAGATGATAAAAATTTATTTAACATCATCTTGAATGAACAACTTCTAGAAATTGCAACGCGGAAATCTAATGAAGAAATTTTATTAGTGTTTAATACGGGCTCTCTTTTTACAGCAAGAGGCTTAAAGTTTTATCGCAATGGGAATATTAATGCCGGATCATTTGTTTTTGATATGTTCATTACGCTTTTATTTGAGGCTGGTATTGAAGTTCAAATTCAATTTCTAAATGAACAACCTATCCTACTTAATTATGCTAATAGAAGGTTATTAGCTGGGTATTCTAATATAATAAGATTTGATATTTATTTAAATGGGAAACGATTTAAAGTTGTAGCAGGTCCTTCTCCTGCAAACGGTGATGGCCAATTACACAATAGCGCCATTTATAGTCGATTTAAAAGAATTTTTCATACAAATGATAACCTATCTATTGGTGAAATAAAGAAAAGATTCAAACAGTATGTTTATCATACTGCACTGTTGGGTGATTGCGATGAATTGTATCGATTGAATTATGATTGATAAAAGATTTACCGACCCCACCTATCTCCGCACCATCCACGATGGGCTTCTATCAGGCGTTTTGCACAAAGACAATGCTTCTTCTTTACCTATATGTATTGTCGGTATGTATGAAGAATCTTTGCTTCCGGCTTATAATGTTTATGAACGCAAAAAGTTCCTAGAGTTATTTGCAGTTTGGGCCTTGTTGAAGAAAGAAGTTAGTTCATCCTTTGTGTTACCATTAATGGATGGCTGGGCAGAAGAAGATGTGTTAAAGTATATCGGCCAATACAGCAAATGGTTCAACTCCCCTATTAACGGTAAGTATGTGTTATATCATGAACGATTGCGAACTTTTATCTTGCAGAAAATTTCCACAATACAATTTATGGACTGCCTTGAGGCGATTATAAAAACTTGTGAGCGAGCTATTGATTTAAAATTAAACGATGAGTGGGAAGATTATTCATTAGAGTGGTTGACACACTATTTGTATTTAGATGCAATAATTAGAGATTGTGGAGGAGAACGGTTATTTAAAATTAGCAGAAATGAAAAGTTTTGGAACAGACAGATAGAAAAGTCCCAGGGATTTAATTGGTCAAAAAATTCAATTCAGTATACAATTACCTATAATAGTAAGTATGATAAGGGAGCATGTAAACTGGACTATCATAATTTGTTGAAAATTGAAAACAAAAGCACACTATTAATAAATGCCCTTATGAATTCTTCTATAGTTGAATTCAATGATGAAACCATTCAAAAAATTGATTCCGTTCTATTAAATAATGAATACGATGCTCAGAGGATGTATATATTCATTATAATCAAAATGCATGGTTTAATAACAAGTAATAAAGATGAAGATTATAAAATAAAATATATAAAGGAATTGATTAAGATTTTGAAAAAAGTGAAGTTAATTGAATTTTCAAGATTAAGTTTTCATGATATTATTCCACTAAAATATTTTCAAATTGTTTATGATTATTTTCTTGCTAATAATTTAGACGTCTCAGATTTAGTAGCCAATGACTATGAACTTGACCAATACCAAAATGGTATACATTTACCATCGGAAACTTCGGAGCACTTGTTTAATAAATATTATGAATCTAGCGGTGCTATATATCCTTTGATTCCGGAAAATTTAGTTCCGTCTTTACGAGAAATTTATGCCGTTATACCTACGATAGATTATTCATCGATTTTATCTTTAGAAGATTTAAAATCTGTTTTGGAATTGAATGGATTGGCAAGCGATGAAATAGAATCGGAAATACTGGTGTTACCATTAGTATTTAATAATTTAATTGAATCAAATAACAATTTTCATATTATTCAAAGAGATTGGCTTTATTCAGTTGGTCATTTATTTGATAACACATCAGAAGCACTAAGTTTGATAACGGCAATGCTTAATTGCGCATCATCTAAAGAGTTAAATAGTAATAAAATTTGGGAATATATTAAGCAAGTAGTAAATGGTCTTGCAATTGAAAAATATGATCGTGATATTATAGTAGCGTTAATTTTGGATTACCTAAACATAGAATTTAAAAAAGATTTTCTAAAACATTTTCTAAATGATATTCTAATTTCTCAATTTAGTATAGCAGCTCAACCATATATAGAAGATCAAAAGCATCAAGTATTGATCGATTTACATTGGTCGGACCCTCAATGGAGAAATGTATATAAGGATGTGCTAACCCCTTTGATGTATTCACTCTATTGTGAGGAGGCTGAAGGAATAATTAGTTATACAACACCTGATATTGCAGATGAAAATGAAATAATTTTAAAAAGTCAGTTAGACTTTAAGTCAGTTGATGCTAAAGAATATTTACTTGATGATTTTGGACAGAGTTACAGTAGAAAATACAAATCAATTGTTTCTGCAGTTTCTGTGCAGAAAATAAATTGGGAGTCGATTCTGCCCTTTCTTAAAGGGATTGATCCAACTACTCTATTCATTATTATGCATAAAATATTTCTTCAAGATTTGGTTTATAATACTAAATCTAATAAGAATTTACCAATTGATGTAATTGATTTTTATCACTTAGATTGGATTAAAAAACTCAATTGAACTCAGTCCTAGTATTTATGTTTCAATATGTAATTAAGAACACATAATTATAAAATTATTAAATCCTAATCTGATGTATGAAACTATTTTACAAAAATGAATTTCTTAATAATTATCTTCAATATAGGTTGCTAGCAGTTGATTTATCAGCCAAATATTTTGGCTTGGTAAGTAATCTTCCTCTGACCCTAATAGATAATCATTGCTTTCAATTAATTGACTAAAAAAAACTAAGTCTCTTCCCCAAAAATACTTTCGATTTTTAAATGTTATTTCTATTTGATAACAATATTCGTTTATTTCCGCAATTTTCAGAATGGTTAAATCTTCATTTATTTGAATAGCTTCACTTAACTTCAAATGACTTCCTAATTGGTCCAATTGATCATCTAAGGTCTCCGCAACTGATTCTAAAGAGTATACTCTAGTGTAGCCATTATGATCTTGAAAATAAAAAGGTTCCTCATTATTTATGTTATTGATTAATAATTCATAATCACTTTGCAATGCATCATTCCACTTACTATCGTCTTCTAGTAACTCTTTATTAAGCAACAACCATATTGCAGGTTTCGGACCCCAAGTATATTCGTCTTCATTTATTTCTATGTGCGATAGCCCGTCATCTATGACCTTATATTCATTAATTGGCAACATTTCATTATCATTATTCAACAAAAACTTCATATTGTCTTTTATAACTTGTAATGGATCGTTATCAGGAAATAAATTTAAAATAGCAGGTACTTTCGGGAATTCCCCATCGCCTTTTTGCATAACAAAACGTATAAAATAAATCTTACCTGCAATTCGATTGTCTTTATTTTTCAGCCTTTCTTCTAATTCTAATATTTTATTCTTTAGTTGAATAATTTCTGTTGAATCACTTTGTTTTGATTCATCATTTTCCTGGTTTATTTCTGACATTATTTATGAATTAAATTAATTCGTATTAAAGCAAATATATATTATTAAATTATTAAACTATACATTTCACCATTTATTAGTGAGAATACTTGTTGTTTTCCTCAAGCAAGAAATAGTCGGTTATTGTTTAATTAAAAATATCGAACTTGTCCATTTGTAGAAATTAAAATGATCTTTCCGTCTTCGTTTTGTATGTTTTTCAATCTTGGATTTGGATTAAAAGCATCAATGATATAAAATATCTCATTTGAATTTAATGATTCAATTAACTTGTCATTAATTTCATTAATTTGATCAATTCCAAAATCGTAATCTTCAATATCTAAACCATCATCAATTCCCAATACATTCAAATCTTCTTCTTCAATAAATTTCAAACAAGTATCAATTTGAGATTGAGTTGGTTTATTTTGTGATTTTGAAAACAAAAAAAGAGTTAAATATGCATAATCAGCATCTCCTTTTCGCAAGTCAACTTGAAAAATTTTCATAAAAATTCAATATTAGTATTCAATATTAGCATTGGCAAAGTTATTAAGTTTTCGATGTTCAGTCGGGTGAGGAATTGAAAAATACAATATTAAGCATCACATTACCTGAGACACCTTATGACCACAGCACTTCCCCGTCATCACATGGCGAAGGCCAAATTCCCCCGTTTTCGGCCGTAATATAGACTCTACGGGGAATTTAGAGGGCTAGTTAACGTAATTTCAGATAAAAAACCATTCACTCCCGTTTTTGGTAGTAAATTAATTACTCAAATTGGGGATTGAAGGTCTTTTGTTGGGTTAAATAAGTTAATCGCGACAGGAATATAACACAAGTTATCAGGCATAGCTTCGCCTCATAACTAGAAATAAATATCTAATTATTCATACTATAAGAGGAAGACGGAATCGTATTTAATAATTGACCTAAGCCTATTTTAATCAAACTGAGATTCTACGAATTCCCAGTACTAGTTTTTTTCGTTCCTAAGGATAGTTATCTTACGTTCTAATTCGGCATTTTTATTTGTTTTGACTACTATCACAACAACAGTTATAGTGAGTAAAACACCAAATAATATTAGAAGATCATTATTGCTAGATGTTGTAATATCAGTCGCGTAATTTATTGGTGTGCCAAAAGCACTAGAGTTAAAATTGCTCATGTTTTTTTAGTTTTTTAGTTTTTCTATTTTTATTTTGATTCTATCAAGTTGAGTTACTTTGTAATTGCCGAAAATCAATGCAAAACAGATCTCGACTTTACCTTCTATTCTTTCTTTATATGAAAAATGCTCAAAATTAACGCCCATATCTACGATGTCTTTCATAAAATATACTGTTCCTTCTATTGGGTCAATTGTAAGTTTTTCAAATTTTCGAATATTATTCCTTAGAATATTTTCTGGTGATGGCAATGAATTTTTATACTCTATTTTTCTTTTTTCATCTTCTTTCAATTGCAGCAATAGCTTTTCTGCTTCTCTTAATGGTCTAATGTTCTGATTATAGTTATTATCGGCACAATTATCACAACAAAATTCTTGATCCGACCGGTTTGCAATATATGACTCATAGCAATAATCACAAATGCGATCGTAGCTGACATTAGTTGTAGCTTTTTTTAGCAGCTTATTTATTTTTTGAATGATTTCTTCTGTATTCATTTTTATAGTTTTTGTGAATTATTAGATTTTATTTTTTCTTTTTTTTCTTTTTCGATGTCAGATAATTATCTGTTTCCTCCTCCATTTCTTCGACACTTTTCACCTTGCCAGATTCCATCCAAGCACGTAATTCTGCTATGACAAATTGTAATTTTTTTGTGCCTGGTGGTTTGAAATATGGCATCTCACCCAAATGACATTTGGTGCGTATAGTAGAAATAGCTAAACCGGTAATTTTGCTTGCGGCTTCGATTAAGCAATTTTTTGTTTCGGGTAAAGCTTTTCCTTCACCCGATACTTTCAGATATTCAGTAACTTTTTTAAATTCAGCAGATACTGCCCGCTGAATCAATTCAGTTAATTCTTGTTGCGTGGTTATTATTAGTGGACCTTCCATCTCCTGTTTTTATACAAAGGGAGGAGTATTCAGGTAATGAGGAAGTAATAGATTACGTAATATACTACGTAATGTCTCGCAAGTTCTTGATAATCATATCAATAGATTTGTAGATAATTCCACTGCTTTTATGGGAAGTGGCTTTCACTTTGGCCCAATTTGGTATGTGTATTTGATTCCCTTGCCAGGTAAAATGAGGTGCAAATTTTGAAATAGAAATGGTATTATTCTTTCCAGTATAAATTAGTTCATTTAAAAAAGGTTTAAGTTTATCTATTAAATAGATAAGTGGGAATTGTCCTTTTAACCAATTTATGGCAATGCTATCAGAAATTTTGCCGTTAAAATGAGCTTCAAATTTTATTAGATTAATTTTATCGATATAGTCGTTATCTATTAATTGTTCTCGCAAAAAAATTAATTGCTTACTTTTCAATTCCGGATTTTTTTCTATCCAACTAAATTCCGTTATCGATGGTTTAGATTTTTCTTTTTTATTTGGTTGGTGAGTCAATGTTTTTTTTGCGTTCGATGTTGTGGATTGCTTTTTACTTTTAGTCGCATCCAGAACAGCTTTTTTGACTACTTTATTTTTATCCTTTATGTTTTGTTTTATTTTTGCAAGCCTGCTTTTTTTTACTGCTTTATTTTTTGTCTTTAAGTTTGTTTTTTCAGGCCCTTTTTTATCAAACTTGATATCTATCTTCTTTTTATTTGTTTTTTCAAGTTTCCCTGGGGCAATAACTGTCTTTTTTCTTTTTTCTTTAATTGGTGCGTTTTCTATATTGTTAATCCATTCATTCGTTGTTTCAATAACTCTAGAAGTTAATAATTCCGGGTACTGACGAATGCACATTTTAATATGGATGGAAAATTTAGAAAAGTTTTTACTAAAATTAGTTTTAAGCTGAAATTTCAGGAAGTTAGAAATATCTGAAAGTTTTCCATCATATTGCCTTAATTTGAGTGTAAACCAAAATTCATAATCCAGGTTATTTCTTTTAATGATGACAGGATTATTGTATAAATAACACTTTTCTTGTATGAAAAAAAAATCTATCGCGAATTGATTTTCAAGTGTATCAAGGTTTTTTACATATGAGGTATATTGCTGTTCGTAATAACTTTCATTTGAAGTTCGCATTTCTTTTCCAAAAGCAGGTTTTCCATATTTAAGGATTGAAGATTGAGTCTTTTCCAATAATTTGGAAGCAAATACAAAATCTTTTTCTTTAGAAAAGAAATAAAGTCTCTCGCAAAACCAAATGTCTGCGATGTCAATTTTGAAGTAATCAAAGTTCTCTATATCAGACATTTTGTATTAAATTAGATTAGCGTTCGCTTCATCTAGCACCTCGTGTACAAATGATTGTAAATAAATTTGCGTTGTTTTTTCAGAATCATGTCCCATGCTTTCACTAATTACCGAAGTCCCGGTTCCATTTTGTTTTTGAATACTTGCCCAACTGTGCCGCGCAACATAATGAGTAATGCTATGCGTAGCCTTTATTCCAACTTCCAATGCTATTTTTTTTAAATCTTTATTTACTTTTTTATTGACCTTGTTTATCCTGTCTTTAATGCTTTGGGGCGTATGATGTATTTGGGGATTCAAAATAGGAAATACATAATCATCAGTGTATTCGTTCCCTTTTGAATAAAAATTTAATATTTCCTGAGTTCTTGGTTGAATTTTAATATCGTAATGTTTCCCGGTTTTTGCTCTAATATACAAAATTCTATTATTCAAAAGTGTTGACCACTTTAGTAGAGCCATATCTTTAAAATTCATCCCTATGTTGTAAAAACTAAAAAGAAAATAATTTTTGGAATGCCAAACACTAGTTCCTTGTTCGGCTGGATAATTAATTATTTTCAGCATTTCATCTTTAGATATTGCTCTTTTTTGAGTTTTTGTATCTAGTTTTGAAACTTTATACTTTTTAAATGGGTAGTCCTCCTCCTTACAATAGCCCTCCTTTATTGCTTTATTCATAAGGGAACGAAGGGTGCGCATGTAAACAGAGATGGAGTTTTCTGACACCCCATTTTTAAGAAAATACTCCTCATAGCTAACTAGGAAGTTATAATCGACATCCGAAAAGAATAAATCTTTGCTACACCGAAATTTTTTGAGCGTTCTTAATAGATCCTTATAAACAGTTGCGTTGCCAATTTTTTTTGTTTCAACCAACCTTTCAATAAATTGTTCACAATAGTTAAATACAGTAATTTTCTTCACGGAACCAAGGAACTTTCGCTCAACTTCTTCCAAAGAGAAATCTTTATTCTCGTTTTCAAGATCAAGAATTATATCATCTAACTGGTGCTTCTTTTTTTGTATAAGGTGGTTAGTTTTCTTAAAATTCACATACCCCTTTAACAACTCATTTCCATTCCAAAAAGCAGGAATTGTTGAAAATCCCAAGGAAATATATTTCGTTTTCCTATCTTTGATTATTCGGAGCATGATCGGATGCTCATTGTTCTTTAAGGTTTTGGACTCATAAAGTATTAGTTTCGTTGATGCCATTTTTATAATCCTGGTTTAAACATGGTTTAAACAAATATAGCAAAAAAGACTAAAAAACGCATAAATTTAACTTTTCAGTTTTCAACAAAATGCTCTGTAAGTCAATTTTAACAAAGGAAAACAAATAAAAACAAAAAATCACAAAACAAAGGTTACTCTGCCTTACAAGCAGAGGGTCACTGGTTCGAACCCAGTAGCTCCCACCAAAACAAAAAAGCCTTTCAATGTTTTGAAAGGCTTTCTTGTTTCTTTTAATTAACTATCTCCTTTATTTCGTCAGTTTCCCTTTCCTTACAATTCTACTATTAGTTTTCACTTCATATAAATAAAGCCCTTTTGCCAGTTCATCGGTATTGATAACTAATGAATTAACAAAATACTGCTGAATTAGCTTTCGTGAAGTAACGTCATATATAGTAAGCTCTGAAGAAGAATTGTTATTCATATTTATGGTTAGTTGGTCCGAAAAAGGGTTCGGGTAAATCATTAAATCTTCATTTGATGAGATGGAAGAAATACCAACCGAAGATGAATTCCCGGTAATTTTGAGATTATCAATTGCAAAGGCAGGATTGGTGCCATAGCCAGAATTAGTAAAACCAAATCTCAACCTGAAGTCCAAATGATTAAGCATAGCAGGAAGCTGTGTAGAGGTAATATCTGTATGTGTCCATGCAGAATGGCCATTATATTGTGCCATCGGCATTGTTATGTTTACCCAGCTGATTCCGCCATCAATGCTATAATCAACAGAGCCATAACTTGCCAGTATTGGTCCTGTTTGTCCTTGGCAAAGCCAGTCAAATTGAATTGAATCCAGAGTGCTTCCCATTGTATTAATTCCGGTAGTCATTGTTGCGTATACCAAACCACCAGAGCCTGAACCATAAAAACCACTATGCGCGCAATAATCTCCTCCCAAATCATCATAGATATGTAGATAATTTCCTCCTCCCTGATTTGGAGTGGTGGATGCACAGACATATGTGTTGTTCACTATCCACGTGTCAAAGTTGTTACCTTGTCCCAGTTGCCAACCTGCTGCACCACCAGTAAAATCATTGCTGTACAGAACTGTTTGCGAATTCGTTATTCCATAAATTGAAATAAATAAAATAAATAAGTAGTGTTTTGTTTTCATCATTTTTAGTTTAGAGTTATTAGTTTATAAATTATTTTTGGTTAAGCTTTTGGATGCGCCTGTTTATGTATGTTTTTTAACTTCTCTACTGTATTATGAGTATATACCTGGGTAGCGGAGAGGTTGGCATGCCCTAGTAATTCTTTAATGGCATTCAAATCGGCACCGTTGTTAAGCATGTGTGTTGCAAAGGTATGCCGCAATACATGGGGACTTTTCTTATCAATAGTAGTTACCTGGGAAAGGTAATTATGCACTACCCCATACACAATATCTGCGGTAAGTTTTTTCCCCTTTTTTGTTTCAAACAAATATTCATTTGGCAACTCCTTCTTTGATTGAATGTATTTTTGAATCTCATTTTTCAGCTCACGATTAAAAGGAATTATCCGCTCCTTATTTCTTTTTCCCAATACTTTCATTTGCAAAGAATACAAATCAACATTGGCCTGTTTTAGGTTAATAAGCTCCGATAAACGCATACCTGTTGCATAAAAAATCTCAATTATAAGTTTATTCCTTTGACCTTCTTCATCGCCTCCGAAATCAACTACATCCAGCAGCATATCCATTTTTTCCTTTTCCACAAAAACCGGCAGACGCTTTGAAGTTTTGGGAGATTGAATTTTAAGCATGGGGTTTTCGGTAACCAGGTTTTGTCTCAACAGGTATTTATAAAACGTCTTGAGTGTGGTTATTTTCCGGTTAACGGAACGGGGAGTAATTTTCTGTTCCATCAGGCTTACAATCCAGGAACGAACAATGGTATGATTTATTTCTTCTATTGCCTTTATTTCATAGGTAGTTTCCAGGAAGGCAAAAAACTGAACTATATCATTCGAATAGGCAATAAGTGTATGATTAGAAAACCGCTTTTCGAATTCCAGGTATTGGGTAAAACTGTCTTTGCTTTCGTTTAAATCCATAAAAAAAGGAAATACTTAATTGCTCAATGTAAATAACTTGGTAAAGTTAAACAAACAATTAAATACTTCCTTATTCGGGAAAATATACTTACGAAAAAAGTTTTAAGCCTCTTCCGACTGGTGCATCTTTTTTACGTAGATGGCTTTTTTCTTGCCTTCGCGGTAAACTACAGATGGTTTTGTGAATTTCTGACGTTCACGCAATTCTTTAACAACACCGGTTTTTTCAAATTTCTTTTTGAACTTTTTAAGTGCTTTCTCAATTGGTTCACCGTCTTTAATTTGTACTATTAACATTCGTTTTGAATTAAATTATTAAACTTTTTTTATCCCTTTTTTTGATTTGGGGATGCAAATATATTAAAATTTTGGAAATCAGGAGTAAGAATTCAGATTTTATTGCAAAACTATTTCATTATTTCTCTTGAGATAACCAGCTTCTGAATCTCAGAGGTACCTTCCCCTATCGTGCAAAGCTTGCAGTCGCGGTAGTATTTTTCTGCCGGAAAGTCCTTTGTATAACCATATCCACCAAATATTTGAACCGCTTCGTTAGAAACTCTACAGGCAACTTCAGAAGCATAATATTTAGCAAAAGCTCCTTCTTTTGTCATTTTAAGGCCTTTGTTTTTTCTATCGGCCGCCAAAAGGGTAAGTAATTCAGCAGCTTCAATTTCAGTAGCCATATCAGCCAATTTAAAGGCAATGGCCTGGAAATGAGAGATTGGCTTTCCAAATTGCTCACGCTCTTTTGAATATTTTAAGGAAGCTTCGAAAGCTCCTTTTGCGATACCTACAGACAAAGCAGCAATGGAAATACGTCCGCCATCCAATACTTTCATGGCTTGTATAAACCCATCTCCTTCCTTGCCAAGCATTTGGTCCTTATGAACGCGACAATCCGTAAATATTAATTCAGCCGTTTCGGAGGCACGCATTCCTAATTTATTTTCCTTTTTTCCGGGTTTAAAACCTTCTGTTCCTTTCTCAATTATAAAAGCGGACATCCCGTGAGAATCTCCCTTTTCACCCGTACGCACAATAACTACCGCTAAATTTCCGGAAATAGCATGTGTAATAAAATTCTTGGACCCGTTGATTATAAAATAATCCCCATCCTTTTTTGCTGTGGTATTCATTCCACCGGAATCAGACCCTGTTCCTGTTTCTGTTAATCCCCAAGCTCCTATCCATTCGGCAGTTGCAAGTTTAGGAAGGTATTTTTTCTTTTGTTCTTCATTTCCGAAAGCCAGAATATGACCTGTACATAACGAATTATGCGCTGCCATGGATAATCCTATAGAACCACATATTTTAGACAATTCTACAATTGCTGTTACATATTCGGTATACGAAAATCCTGAACCGCCATACTCCTGTGGCACCAAAACGCCCATTAATCCAAGCTCCCCAAGTTTTTTAAATACTTCTACAGGAAATGTTTGAGCTTCGTCCCATTCCATCATTTTAGGACGAATATTATCTTCTCCAAATTTTTTAATCATGTCAGCAATCATGCGCTGATTTTCAGTAAGGCTAAAATCCATTTTATTTTTTTTTGAGGGGACAAAAATATACTTTTTATCCGAATTGAATTTGATTACTTATAAATATAGCCTAATAATTTACCAGGCTAACAATGTTTGAGGAATATTTAGCTAACTTTTCCTTTCCTTTTAAAAAGTCGAGTTCCAGCACAAATGCAAAGCCGGCAACAAAACCACCCTGCATCTGAACCAGAATTGAAGCCGCTTCAGCTGTTCCTCCGGTTGCAAGCAAATCATCATGGATAATTACTTTCCAATTTTTCTGAATTTCATTTACCTGCATTTCTATTACTGCGCTTCCATATTCCAATTTATATTCATATGAAATTGTTTCAAAAGGAAGTTTTCCGGCCTTACGAACTAGTATAAAAGGAATGTTTAATTTATTTGCCAAGGCAAATCCAAATAAAAAGCCCCTGCTCTCCACACCCACTATAGCGTCAATTTTTTCATCTGCAAACCGCTTTGCAAATTCATCAATTATTTCGTTGCACAATTCCTGATTGTGAAAGATGGGTGTGATGTCCTTAAATAATATTCCCGGCTTTGGAAAATCTTTAACATCCCGAATGGTGTCTTTTATTTTTTGTTCTAACATTATTCTGTTTTTAAATAAGGTGCAATTTTACGGTATGTTTCGTCATCTACCAAATCTGTTTTTTTAATATCGTCAATTTTTATAAACTTTCCATGCTTTGACCGGTAGCTTATTATACCGTTTACTGCATTCCAGCTAAGGTAGGGATGCTTTAATTCAGCGGAAGTACAGGTATTAATATTTATTTTTTTTATTTTAGAAACATCAACAGTAACATATTTCTCAACGGCATCGTATTTTTCCTTATCAAATTTCCAGAGTTCCATTAATTGTTCTTTTGAAGCATAACCTCCCAACTCTGCCCTGTGTTCTATTATTTTCTTTGAATAAAAACCTTTGATGCCCCTTATTCTTATTAATGATAAAGAATCGGACGAATTCAATTCAACGACTAAGATTTCCGGTTCTGGTTTTTTTGTTACCGGCCTTTCTGTATCTTTTTTCGGGTATTTAAAACTGAGTGTGTCCCGCTTTTTTTCAGGGATAATTATGTATGGTTCTAAAGACAGATATAGCTTTTCCTGAATACAATACATCTTTTTTACATCCGCTTTGCTTCTAAACTGCCCTCCTTTGGATTCATAATGTTTGATGACATAAATCTGCTTATCAGATAAACCCATCCTCTTCCATTCGCTTTCCGGAAGGTTATTGGGGTTGAAATTAAATCGTTCTCCTTTTACTTTGTTTGACTTGTCTGAACTGGTGTAATAATTATTCCCTTTATTTTGTTGTTCTTCTCTTTCAATAGAGTCGCTTTGGGATTTAACAGAATCGGAAAAGAGTTTTAATTCCTGTTCATATTTTGAAAAATCAATTTTTTCTGAGGAAAATAAATAATGAGAAAAATTGAGGTAAATAATCATGAGAACAATTATTCCTAATAATACAAAGGCGCCATTTCGTTCACGCCTGTGGTAAGACATAAAATCACGAAAGAATTGTTTCATCGTAATACTTAGAAATTGGCCACCCTGGCATAAACTCAGGATGTCCATGATTAAACTTTTATTCCTCTCCTATAGTTTTCTTTTTAGTTAAATAATAAACCGGTATTCCTGCAAAAACACAGATTAATCCGAAACCGGTGTTTCTTCCATCGTAAATAATAAGTATAGTGCATATAGCTAGGGCTGATAAAATATACAAGGCCGGAATAAGCGGATAACCAAATGCCTTGTATGGGCGTTCTGCATCTGGTTCTTTTTTTCTTAATACAAAGAGTCCTGTTATGGTAACAATGTAAAATATCATGGAAGCGAAAGTGGAATAGTTTACCAGATCGCTATAGGTACCAGAGAGACATAAAGCACAAGCCCAGATACACTGTGTCCAAAGTGCAAATGCAGGTACATCGTTTTTATTCAGTGTACCTGCCTTTTTCAAAAAGAGTTTTTCTTTTGCCATAGCATAATACACCCTTGCACCCGAAAGTATCAGCCCATTGTTGCACCCAAATGTGGAGACCATTATCAAACCAGCCATTATGAAGAGTGCAATGTTTCCGAATATCATGGTGGCAGCACTGGCCCCTACCCTATCGTTTGTGGCAAACTGAATTCCCTGTCCAAAAGCATCATGAGCAGTGGGGTCTCCTTTTAATGGCAATAATGCAAGGTAGGCAACATTGGCAAGTACATAAATTACGGTTACCAAAAAAGTTCCAAGGAACAAACTGCGGGGAATATTTTTTTTCGGGTCTTTAATTTCTCCTGCAATAAAGGTTACATTGTTCCATGCATCAGCCGAAAACAAAGAATTGATAATGGTTGAACCCATAGCACCAATCAATGCAAAACCGGCAAGATGACTGATGCTTATTGTTCCGTCTTTATTAACGGTGGTAGTACTGGCATCCCAAGCGTTCCTGAAATTTTCTGCCAGGGTATTAGTTTTAAATGCCATGGCTATTCCTAATACAATCAAAGCAAACAGGGCAAGTAATTTTGTAGAGGTAAAAATGAGTTGAATCATTTTCCCGTTCCTGATGCCACGGGTATTGGAATAGGTAAGTAACAGGATGGTGATGATAGCAAGGATTTGTTTCCAGGTAATAACAAATGCACCTCCACCGATTGATAATAATTGGTTTTGCAACTCAGGGAAAAAGATGGCCGTATAATTTGCAAATGCCACCGCTACTGCAGCTATAACTCCTGTCTGAATAACTGTAAATACGGTCCAGCCATATAGAAAGGAAACAAGGTTACCAAAAGCCCTTTGTATGTATACAAACTGCCCGCCTGCTTTCGGCATCATACCTGCCAATTCACCATAACTTAAGGCAGCCATAACAGTAATTACTCCGGTGATTATCCAAAGTAATAACAAATAACCCGCAGAACCTACAGCACGGGACATACTTGCACTGACAATAAAAATTCCGGAACCAATCATGGAACCTGCTACAATGCTGGTGGCATCTATCAGTCCGAGTTCGCGTTTTAATTCTTTTTCCATAGTATTAGCCTCACCTTAATCCCTCTCCAAAGGAGAGGGGTGTTAATTAATTATTTTTCAAAAAAGAAGGACGGTTAATTTCCGTCCTTCTTTTATTTATCTAAATCAAAAATTATTTTTTCGGATTATTCAACTTGCTGTTCTTGATACTGTATCCGAAATAAATAACGAAGCCTATTGCCAGCCATATTATTAATCGCAACCATGTATCGCCTGGTAATGCAACCATCATTCCGACACAGGCAAGGATTCCTAATATTGGAACTAATGGTACCAATGGTGTTTTGAATGAACGCGGAAGGTCGGGTTGTGTTTTGCGCAATACCATTACTCCTACACATACTAAAACAAATGCAAGCAAGGTGCCGATACTGGTCATTTCGCCTACCACACGGGCAGGCACAAATGCTGCAAACAAACTTACAAATAACATGAATAATAAATTTGATTTGCTCGGTGTTCCAAATTTAGGATGTACTTTGGAAAATATTTTTGGCAACAATCCATCATGACTCATGGAGAAGAATACGCGCGACTGGCCCATTAACATGACCATGATAACAGATGAATAACCTGCAAGGATAGCAATAATGATGGCTTTGTTTAACCATGGATATGCAGGAACAATTACTCCGTCAGCACCTGCTGTGCCCATGTGGTCGATGGCTACTGCAACCGGTGCAATACCATCAGCACCCTGGAAACTGGTGTAATTGGCAACCCCTGTCATTACGTGAGCAAATAATAAATAAAGCACAGTACAAATGGCCAACGAAACAAGGATACCGATTGGCATATCGCGCTTTGGATTTTTTGCTTCCTGCGCAGCAGTAGATACTGCATCGAAACCGATGTATGCAAAGAAAATAATACCTGCTGCACGAACTATTCCGCTCCAGCCGAAACTTCCGAAATCGCCTGTGTTAGCTGGGATGTATGGATGGTAGTTTTCGGAATTGATGAAACCCCAACCCAAAACGATGAAGATAAGTACAACGGAAACTTTCAAGGCTACTATAAAATTATTTACTGCTGCTGATTCACGGGTTCCTTTGATTAATAATAAAGACATAAGCACCACAATAAATATAGCAGGAAAATTTATCATTCCATGTACCACTGTTCCATCTGCTAACGTAGCAGTATCGAACGGGGACATGGTCATGGATGCGGGGAGATGAATATCGTAACTGGAAAGAAGTTTGACAAAATAACGGGACCAGGAGATGGATACAGTGGCTGCACCTACTGCATATTCGAGCACTAAATCCCAACCGATGATCCAGGCAATGAATTCGCCCATGGTGGCATAAGAATAAGTGTATGCACTACCTGCAACGGGTATCATGGATGCAAATTCGGCATAACATAAACCGGCAAATGCACAGGCACAGGCGGCAATGACAAAGGAGATGGTAACTGCAGGTCCGGCATTATTAGCTGCTGCACCTCCGGTGATGGAAAACAAACCGGCTCCAATGATGGCACCGATACCTAATGCTACCAATGAACGGGAGCCAAGGGTTCGTTTTAAACTTCCTTCTTCTTTTGTGGCTTCGTGCTGAAGCGCGGTGATTGATTTTTTGACCCAGAGATTTGCCATAGCTTTTGAAATTATAAATGATGAATGATAAATTATAAATTTTATTGCGTTTCAAATATAGATAAGTTTTGATAATGGACAAGGAAAAATTTTATGAGTGGAGGAAAGATGGGGTGTAAGGGCGAGCACTTCGACAGGCTCAGTGACCGAGACCGAATAATGCGTAAGAGCAAAATGCTCGCGTGAGTGGGAGTTTTGGGGGTAGATTTTTGGTTTTGGGATTTTGGGGGTATACTAATATAAATAAGGTGGGGCGAATTATTTTAGTGTTTGCAGGCGGAAAAACACCTGCAAAGGCATCGTTTCTGCAAAATTTTACCGAAGACAAAACAAGGGCTTAATTTAACAGACTCCTTTTTTTGAAAAATGAAGTGATTTCGGGATGGGGAGATGTGACTTCAGGAAGGGGAGATGTGATTTCAGGGTGGGGAGAAGTGACTTCAGGGAAGGGAGAAGTGACTTCAGGGAGAGGAGAAGTGACTTCAGGGAGGGGAGAAGTGATTTCAGGGAAGGGAGAAGTGACTTCAGGGAGGGGAGAAGTGACTTCAGGGAGGGGAGAAGTGATTTCAGGGAGGGGAGAAGTGACTTCAGGGAGGGGAGAAGTGGGGATTAGGAGGGGGTATTTTTTGATTTTGAGGGTTGAAAGCTGGGTTTTTGGGGTGAAAAGTTGGATTTTGGGGTGTTTTTTTAGGGAATTAGGGTTGGGAGGGGGTATACTATAATATATAGGGGGAATTTTTTAAAATTGATTTAGTATGATTGGAGGTGAGAAAAGACCTGCAAAGGAATCTAAAACTCTTGACCAAAATGTGAAGAGTTTTTTTTAGGGTAATACCCCTGTCAGGGTTTGAAACCCTGACAGGGGTAGTTCGTGATTGTTACGAAATCTCCAAACTGGCGAAGGAGGCACTTTGGCAAGCTCAGTGACCAAGACATTTCGGCTTCGCTCAGTGACCGACAAGGCGATACTTTAGCCCACTGCACCCGACCCGCGCGAAGTATCCTTTTTT
Organism: Bacteroidota bacterium; assembly: GCA_947479085.1. Lineage (GTDB taxonomy): Bacteria > Bacteroidota > Bacteroidia > 2-12-FULL-35-15 > 2-12-FULL-35-15 > 2-12-FULL-35-15. The sequence continues at coordinate 27,830 of CANJYB010000033.1, forward strand.
TATCTGGCTGTGAGTGTTTGAAAATGTGAAAACCTCCAAACTCGCGAAGGAGCGAGTTCGGAGGGAGGAGGTAGTGGATAAAAAAAGATACCGCGTGAGGGCGGGAGGACTGGTGATTAGATGTGGTGAGGTATCTGCCCAAAATATTATAACTACTGTGGGGATGACTGCAATGAAGTAAAAAACCTACCTTTGCGGCCTGAAATTTTAAAAAAATATACAATTGAATTATCTATCGGTGGAATCGGTTTCGAAGAGTTTCGGACCAAAAATATTATTTGATAAAATCAGCTTTGGGCTTAATAAGGGTCAACGGATAGGGCTGATTGCGAAAAACGGGGCGGGTAAATCGACTTTGCTGAAAATAATTATGGGCAGGGAGATTCCGGATGAGGGGAATGTGACCTTCAGGAAGGATATCAGTGTGATTTACCTGGATCAGAATCCGCTGTTTGATGAGGAGAGTACGGTGATTGAGGCGATATATAATACGAATAATCCGTCATTGAACGCGGTGAGGGATTATGAAACTGCGCTGCTGGAGTTTGAAAATAATTATAATGAGGGAACGAGTGCGCAGCTGGAGGAGTGCACGGCTATAATGGATAAGCTGGAGGCATGGAGTATGGAGGCGAAGATTCATGAGGTGCTGCAGCGGTTGAAGATTGCTTTTCTGGATAAGAAGATTGGTGTGCTGTCGGGCGGGCAAAAGAAACGGGTGGCGCTGGCCAAGGTGCTGATAGATGAACCGGATTTGGTGATTTTGGATGAGCCAACCAACCACCTTGATGTGGAGATGATAGAGTGGCTGGAAAATTATTTGATTTCGAGGGACCTTACTTTGCTGCTCGTGTCGCATGATAGGTATTTTTTGGATAGCGTGTGTAGCGAGATTATTGAGATAGATGCTGCGAAGATTTTTCATTATAGGGGGAATTTTCAATATTTTGTGGAGAAAAAAGCGGAGCGGGAGGATATGGAAAATGCGGAAGTGGATAAGGCAAAAAACCTGTACCGAAGGGAGCTGGAATGGGTGAGAAAGATGCCGAGGGCAAGGGGAACAAAATCGAAATCGAGGGTGGATGCTTTTTATGATGTGAAGGATAAGGCGTTCAGTAAAAAGGTGGAGGAGAAACTGGAACTGAGTGTGAAGATGACCCGACTTGGTGGAAAGATATTGGAGTTGATAAAGATTAAAAAATCGTACGGTGATTTTAAAATACTGGATAACTTTTCGTACACGTTTAAAAAGGGCGAAAAGATTGGTATTATAGGTAAGAACGGTGTGGGTAAAACTACGTTGCTGAATATGATAATGGGCAAGGAGAAAGTGGATGGAGGAAAAATACAAACGGGGGAAACGATTGTGTTTGGCTATTATTCTCAGGACGGCTTGACTTTGAATGAAGATAAAAGGGTGATAGAGGTGGTAAAGGATATTGCGGATTTTATTCCGTTGGCAGATGGTAGTAAGTTGACAGCTTCGCAACTGTTGCAGAAGTTTCAGTTTAACCCGGATGTGCAATATAATTTTGTTTCGAAGCTGAGCGGTGGAGAAAAAAGGAGGTTGTACTTAATGACGATATTGATTAAGAATCCTAACTTTTTGATATTGGATGAGCCTACCAATGATTTGGATATATTGACTTTGAGCGTGCTTGAAGATTTCCTAACAAGTTTCCAGGGTTGTGTATTGATAGTGACCCACGACCGTTACTTTATGGATAAAATGGTGGACCACCTTTTTGTGTTTGAAGGAAGCGGCATTGTACGCGACTTTCCGGGCAACTATACTGAATATCGTGATAAGAAAGAAATGGAAGAACGACTGCTGAAAAAAGGAGAAGCAAAAATAGCAGTTGCCGAAAAAATAGAGGAAGCAAAAGAGGACCCTACTGAACTCATTGCGAGCAAAAAGAAACCGAGCTTTAAAGAAAAGTTTGAGTTTGAACAGCTTGAAAAAGAAATAGCAGAACTGGAAGTGGAAAAAGCTAAACTAACTGAACTGCTGAATGCAGGCAGCACCAATCATGAAGATATGATAAAGTGGGCAGAACAGATAGGTGTGCTGGAAAACCAATTGGATAATAAATCTTTTCGTTGGATGGAGTTGAGTGATTTGATGTAAGGAAATTCTGAAATACAACCCTACCCCTGTCAGGGTTTAGAACCCTGACAGGGGTAATAAACAGTAAATAGAAATAACACCCAAAAACTTACTATTCCTCTTTTTTAATATAACTCAAAGCACCGGAAGGGCAGCGGTCCACCTGTTCAATTATTCTTTCGGTAGTAGCTCCTTCCATTTTTACCCAGGGGCGAACCGAAGGATCAAAAACTTCTCTTAATTGTTTCCAGCAAATGGTAGAGTGCTGACACATTTTGGGTTTCCAGACAACAGTAATGTCCTCATTACTGTATTTCATTGTGATGTCTTTTTCCATTGATTGATAAATTTAGATAATACAATTATTTCATTTTATTAAAAGCTTCGGCATACCAAAGTAGTTCTTTTAAAAAAGTAGCCGCCCGTTTATCGGTTGCTTCCTTGTTTGTGGGAACACCGTTATCATCAAAACTATTCTGAACCACCGGAACGGGAAAAGGAACAGCAATAGGAACTGCACGCACTTTCAAAAATATATTCTGCAATAAAGCCAATGCGTTTACTCCACCAAAACCTCCTGAAGAAGCAGTGGCTATCCCGATTGGTTTATGATACCATTCGTTGTAAAGTAAGTCGATAGCGTTTTTAATACTAGCAGGATATCCACTGTTGTATTCGGGCGAAACTACAATCACGGCATCCGCTTTCGAAATCTTTTCAGAAAATAATTTCTGTGCATCCGTTGGATTTGCAGTAAAGGATAAGCGTTCTTCAAACACCGGGAAATTATATTCCTTCAAATCGATGATTTCGGAATTAGCCAACTGGTGTTCGGTAATATAATTGTGAAAATACAAAGCAACCTTGTGACTTTGCCGGCCAATGCGAATGCTTCCTGAAATGATGGCGATGTTTAACATTTTATATGGTATTCATTTTTATTTCTCCCAACAGAATTTTGGAAATCGGGCAGCTGTGGGAAATTTGCAGGAGTCTTGTTTTCTGTTCCTCCGAAATAGATTCGGAGAACGATATTTCTTTATTAATAGTAGTTGTTCCGTTTCCTGTTTCAAGGGATAAATTTACAGAAATATTTCCAACGTTCCATTCCTTCCTAGTGGAATACATTCTTAATGTAATAGCAATGCAGGAGCCCAATGATGATAGTAACAATTGCTCGGGCGACATTCCTGTATTGCCACCATTGTTTACTATAGGTTCATCAGCCATAATAGTATGCCCTTCCGAGTTAATGGTAACCTGATAATTTATCTTTTCTATTTTAGCAATAACGTTCATTGGATTTTGGATTAAATGGATTTCAATACCTGTTCCGTCTTTTCCAGCATTTCATCTGTAAAATCCAGATGCGTTACAAACCGGACAGCCTGTTTGCCAAAGCCACTTGCTTTAATATTATGTGCTGCCAGTTTTTTTACAAACTCTTCAGGTGATAATTTATCATTGAGATTAAATATAATGATGTTGGTATCAACAGGCAATATATTGTCAATATACGACAAACTCTTCATTGTGTTTGCCAGTTGCTTCGCTCTTTTATGGTCTTCTTTTAATCGGTTAATATTATTGTCAAGGGCATAAATGCAGGCCGCTGCAAGGTAACCCGCCTGCCTCATTCCACCACCAAACACCTTTCTTACTCTCCTTGCTTTCCTGATAAATTCCTTATCACCAATAATTACAGAACCAATGGGTGCACCAAGGCCTTTGGAAAAACAAACAGAAATGGAATCGAACAGGTTTCCTAAATCGGAAGGTGTATAATCATTTTCAACAATAGCATTAAAAATACGCGCACCATCTAAATGGTAGTTCAGTTTGTTTTGTTTGCAAACATCGGAAAGCTCTTTCATTTGCTGCAGCGAATAATAACTACCTCCCGCGCGATTAGCAGTGTTTTCAACACATACCAAACTGGTTCTTGTTAACCAATCGAAGCTTGGGTTCATGCTTTCCTTTACCTGCTGTGCCGAAATCCTTCCTCTTTCTCCAGGAATTAGTTTTGCTTGCACCCCAGAATTAAAAGAAATTCCTCCCCCTTCATAATTATAGATATGTGCAGTACTATCACACAAAAGCTCATCGCCCGGTTGGGTATGCACTTTTATAGCTATTTGATTTGTCATTGTTCCGGAAGGGCAAAACAGAGCGGCTTCCTTTCCAAACAGTTTGGATACTTTTTCCTCTAATGCATTTACGGTAGGTTCTTCCGCAAAAACATCATCGCCCACTTCGGCATTAAACATGGCTTCCAACATTGGTTTGGTTGGTTTGGTAACTGTATCGCTTCTTAAATCTATTGTCATATTTAATACTAGTAATTTGTTAATATATTAGTGTTCCATTTATTCGCTATTCGTGAAAATTCGTTATTCGTTGTTTATTTTTTTCGAGCAATCATTAACCCATCACGCACTGGTAACAACATATTTTCAACGCGTTCATCATCATTGACTTTTTTATTAAACGCATCAATGGCTTTAGTTTCTGCATCCATCTTTTCTGCTTGTTCCAAAACCTTCCCACTCCATAATACATTATCAGTAATAATATACCCTCCGCTCCGAACTTTATCAAATACTAAATCATAATACTTAGCATAGTTCTTTTTATCCGCATCTATAAATACAATATCAAATGTTTCGCTGATGTCCGGAATAATGGTTAATGCATTACCTGTATAATATGTAATTTTATCACTCAAACCTGCTTCTTCAAAAAAACCACGCACCATTTTTTCGAGTTCTTCATTAATATCAATTGTATGTAGTTTCCCGCCTTGTTGCAACCCTTGGGCAAGGCAAATGGCTGAATAGCCCGTATAGGTTCCTATCTCAAGAATTTGCATTGGTTTGATCATTTTGCTGAACATACTTAATACATTTCCCTGAAGATGTCCGGAAAGCATACGAGGCATTAATACTTTTGCAAAAGTTTCCCTGTTTATCTTTTTAAGAATATCTGTTTCAGGCTGAGAGTGGGTTAATGAATAGGTTTCAATTTTTTCGTCAATAAACTCCATTGTGCTTTTTTGCTTTAAAATGCTAAAGTAAATACTTTTATTCTAACCCGATAATTTCTTGCACACGACCTACCTGCCGGTTATCAAGCATTACTTTTATTCCTCTCGTATGAAATGGGGCACTCGTCAATATGGCTCTAACTGTGCCTTTGGTGCGTTTTCCGGTCCGCTGATCTTTCTTCAATACTACCTGTACTTCCTGGCCAAGTTTTATATTTTCCCGGTACATATTTTTTGTATGTGGTGAATTTAAGTTCATATATCGGTAAAAATACTTATTTTTGGCTCACATAATTTAAAACATCTACTATGAAAAAAGTATTACTTATTCTTTTAACTGTGTTTTATGTTGCCAATTCGTTTTCACAAAATACGATGGTAACACGTAAATGGCGTAATAAAGAGAATGATTCTTTAGTAAAAGCACAAACTATTTTTGAAGCGAGAAATTACCCTGTGGCCTTAGGTTATTTTGAAAAAATACTCGAAAACCATCCTAACGAGCTGTATTTACGTTATGTTGTTGGTATTTGTGGTTTATACCGTAGCGATATGCACGAAAAATCGCTGGAATACTTATCCGAAACTTATGTTAAAAACCGAAAAACCAATGATATAGAATACGACCTGGCCCGGGCCCAGCATTATAACTACCGGTTTGACGATGCTCTTACCAATCTGGATGATTACTTAAAGAAAAAAAGTCTAACTGAGGTTCAAAAGAAAGAAGCGCATCTGATACAGGACTTTTGCAATAATGGTAAAGAACTGATTGCAAGACCCGTTAATGCCAAAATAGAGAACATCGGAAACGTGGTAAATACAATTAATTCTGAGTATGTTCCTTCCATTTCATCTGATGAAACCACTATGATTTTCACTTATAAAGGTGAAGAAAGTACAGGAGGTAAACAAAATGAATTAAACCAGCCGGACATTTACGGAGAATATAATGAAGATGTTTTTATTACCCATAAAGAAAATGGCAAGTGGACCAAGCCGGTAAGCATGGGTCCATTGATTAATACAAACCTGAACGATGCTGCTATTTCGATTTCAAATGACGGACAAAAACTGTTTGTTTACAAAGACGATGCTTCTGATGGTGGAGATATATATATGAGTACACTTTCAGGAGACAATTGGTCGGCACCTGAAAAACTAAGAGGAGATGTAAACACTTATTATTGGGAAGGAAGTGCTTCGCTTTCTTCAGATGGCAAAACACTTTTCTTCTCGAGCGAACGTCCGGGTGGTATAGGTGGAAGAGATATTTATAAAGCTACCCTGCAGGATGATGGCACATGGAAAAATGTAGAAAATCTGGGAATCGAAGTAAATACAAACTTTGACGATGATGCTCCATTCATACACCCTGATGGAAAAACACTTATTTACAGTACTCAGGGTTTAAAGAGTATGGGATACAATGATATTTTTGTTACCCGTTATAATCCAAAAGATTCTACCTGGTCAAAACCCGAAAACATTGGTTATCCTATTAATACTACTGATGATGACGGTTTCTTTGTTCTTTCAGCAAGTGGTGACCGTGGATTTTACTCTTCCGGTAAAAAAGGAGGTTACGGATTACAGGATATTTATTCTGTTGATATGCCTTCTACATTTTTAAGACCTATAGTAGAAACAGTAAAAGGAAAAATAACTATCAACGGAAAACCGGGAGAAGCAACTGTACAAGTTGATATAATAAATACTAATAAGAACTTCGGTAACTTCAATTCCAATTCAAGTTCCGGAAACTATCTTGTAAACATTCCTCCCGGAAACAATTATAAAATTACTTACAAAGCCGAAGGTTTTCCTCCACAGGTACAAATGGTGGATGCAACAAGCCTTACCGCTTATCTTGAAAAAATTATTGATGTTCAGTTCCCGATAAAATCGGATGCAGTAGCAACTACGGATGGTGCTGCTGGAATAGGAACAAAAGCTCCGGAGCCAGGCAATACCACAGATGGAACTAATTCTGGAGGAACTACTACCGGTGGTACTAACGCGGGAGGAACTACTACCATTGTTACTAACACGGGAGGAACAACAACCGGAGGAACTAACACAGGCGGAACTGCAACCGGAGGTACGACAACAGGTGGAACTTCAACCGGAGGAACGAACACTGGAGGAACTACAACAGGTGGAACTACAACAGCAGGTACAACAACAGGTGGAACTACAACAGGAGGTACAACAACAGATGGAACTGCAACTGGAGGAACCTCAACCGCTGTTTCACCCGAAAAAGCTGCTGCCGATGCAAAGAAAGCGGAAGCTGATGCAAAAGCTGCAGAAGTAAGAAGAGAAAAAGTAAATGCAACTGAAGTAAAAGTAGCAAGTAAAGTAGGTAATGAATCAAAACCTGGTTTATCATTTAAAATACAGGTAGCGGCTTTGTCTTCTCCGAAAAGTTTTGATTACTCCAAATTAAAAGGATTAGGAAAATCAGAAAAAATAAAACTGGAAGACGGATTAACCCGTATTACTGTAGGGAAGTTTAATACCTTGAACGAAGCGCTTGAGTTTAAAAAGAAAGTGAGAGATGCAGGTATTTCAGATGCATTTATCACTGCTATCTATAAAGGGAAACGTGTTTATTTAACAGAGCTTGTAACAATGGGCTTGTTAAAAGTAGATGATAAATAGATAATACGCACTTTTAAAAACGGAGTCTTTTATTTAGACTCTGCAACAATTGCCATCTTTGTTCCATCGGAACTGATGGCAATTCTTGTTATGTTCTTAATCCCTTTGTTTGCCAAATCAAGCACTACTTTATCCGCATTTTTAAAAGGATAAGAAGCTATTATCTTTGATTTTACTCCAGTAATATATATTGGCTGAAACGAAAGCAGAATTGCAAAATCTTCATTGGGAAGGCTGTAATAGTTCTTTTCCCTTTCTTTTACATTCTTCATGTAGTTTGATAAATAGTTTTTAGTGGAATCCTGTTTCTGAACATAAAACAAGGTTTGAGAAACAGAAGTAATGCACCTGCCCACATTATTTAGCAATACTTTGTGCTTTTGTGTTTTTACATTTGCCACTTCAAGGGTGGGTGTTTTGGTAATCATTACCAATGCAAGGCTGTCTTTTGTAATCCAGCAATGATACCCTATTGAATCAATATCTTTCATTATCAAAACCGGAGCTCCGCCTCTCAGCGGGAATTTCCACAGCCGTTGTGTTACTGTATCTGCTTCCACCATTACTACTGAAATGTTCTTTCCGTCAGGCATAAAGGTGGGCGAATATTCACTTGTCGGAGTTTTAGTAAATTGTGAAATCAGTTTAGTTGTTAAGTCATATTTATAGATGTCGGCTTGCTTGTCCTCTCGAATAGAAGTATATAATATGTATTTCGCGTCAGGAGAAAAAGCAGGTTGGTTGTCATAGCCCGTTCGGTTGGTAATATTTACAGGATTTTTAAGTATTACGCTATCCTTGGTAGATTTAATGTCGAGTAACCAAATGTCGGTGTTTGGAAGTTGAGCAAACAGTTTTACTGTTGCTGTTAGTATAGTAAGTGATAAAATAATTTTTCGCATTTATTCCAATTTTTTCTTCGTTTCTTAGTTATTGCTGTACCATTACTTTTTTGATTACAAATGAAAGAAGAGCAGTAGAAAGTATATTTTCTTCAGATCTGATAATTTTGGCAAAACTATTGCATGGCACAGACTCTATTAGCTTTGGCTCGCACTCTTCATAACATGGCGGAATGTACATTGGCTAAAATTAGTTATTTTTACTTTATATATTAATAAATCATCTTTTATGAAATCATTTCTTTTTCTATTTATACTTGTTTCTTTTTCGGCAACCGCACAGCAATTGAAACTAAGTAAGGCAACCAAACAAACTATTAATGGCGGTGCTTTCCCGTCTTCCTCTGCTAACTATTGCATCTTTATTAAAAAAGAAAAAGCCTTTGCATGGTCGGTAGATTCGGTGGTGGATGTGTACACGCAAAGGTCGGTTAAATTTCATATTGTAAAAGTGGATAATGCCGATGTACTTTCTCCAAACAGTTATACCCAAGTGAAAACGTACTCCAAAAAAGATAAGGGTAATTACCAGCTTACTTTTTCGATGAATACTACAAGGAAGACAGGTCCTGATACCCCAATGAATAAAATGGTTCCGGTGAATGATGTGACACAGGGTGTTATTATTTATTATTCCGCAAAGAAAAAAGGAAAGCAACTCAAAGTGGAATCGTTTGACAAATTGGAAACGATTGATGCTCCTTAATTAATTGGTGCAGGTAAAAATAAAGGCAGGAGGCAGATTGATGGGAGTAAAATTCAGGTCTACTTTTTTAAATGTGTTTTTCAGTTTTGTATAAGCATTCAAAGAGTATTGATATTGAATGAATGCTCCTTTGGGATTCAATACGCGTTTTACAATTTTTAGAATGTTTCGCACAATAGTGTTAGGAATGAGGCTGAACGGAAGAGAAGAAACAATATAATCTACCCGGGCAATGTTGTTTTTCTTTAAATAGGTTTCCAGATTTTCGGCACTGTCGCTGATGATGCGTATTCTTGAATCGTTTATTTCCTTAAGCTTTTCGCAAAACTCTTTATTTATTTCAAAAACAATTAAAATTGCATCTTGGGGCATTCGGTTTAACAACTCAAGAGTTATACTGCCAGTACCGGGGCCAAATTCGACAATGCATTTTACTTTGGTGAAGTCGATGGGGTCTACCATTTTCTTTACCAGGTATTTTGAACTGGGTGCTACTGCGCCTATATTGTTCTTAACCGGTTTTAAAAACTCTGTAAAAAATTCTTTCTTGCTCACTTTCCTTTTTGTTAAATCGATATAAAGTTAAACAATAAATAACAGAAAAAGGAAATTAGTTTGTTTTTCTATCAGAAGGGCATATAAAAACACAAGAATTTACATAGAAAAGGTAAGGAGGGTGCGGACTTGTAAGATAAGTTTAGGATTACGGGTGGAGGAAATAGGAATAGGGATGAAGAAAATAAAAAAGGCCCCTTCGAAAATGCAGATTGAGACTTTTTAGAAGAGAAACTATGGCCTAAAAATGATGGGAAAGGAGAGGATGTTAAAAAGAGGGGGGAATTACTGCCAAATTTGCGCCAAATTGACATGAAATGAGCTTTGCCTAGTGTAACAAGGGTTTCCAAAGGAAAAAAAAGGGTGTCGGAGGTACTCAAACAGCAATCGGAGGTACTCAAACAGCAATCGGAGATACTCAAACCACAATCGGAGGTTCTCAAACTGCAATCGGAGGTTCTCAAACTCCAATCGGAGGTTCTCAAACTCCAATCGGAGGTTCTCAAACTCCAATCGGAGATACTCAAACTCCAATCGGAGGTTCTCAAACCACAATCGGAGGTTCTCAAACTGCAATCGGAGATACTCAAACTCCAATCGGAGATACTCAAACTGCAATCGGAGGTTCTCAAATTGCAATCGTACGATCAAAGTAAGGAATCGGAAGGGAAATAGAATAAAATTATGAAGGGAGTGGCTAATAAAATGAACAGATAGCCAGATAGATAGGTGGGTAAAATGGTTTTTAGGTGGCGGGAATTTGGAGGGGGGTGAAGATGAAGTAATTTGTGTGGTGGCGAAACGCCACCGAATAATGCGCATGAGCAGAATGCTCGCGTGCGGAGGAGAATTAGGGGTAAAAACCTCCAAATCCGGAAACGACCGGATTCGGAGGGGGGGGGGTGATAAAAAAAGATTCTACGTGAGCGAAAGATGAAGTGTTTTGTGTGGTGGCGAGATGCGAATGTGGGTAAAAAAGACACACTCCCGAATATCTCGGGACTAATAGCCCCTACCCCCTCTCGCTCAATGTCATTAAGTTAAGGAGACGAAATTAACATTATAGTTTTAATAAGATACAATGAAGTTGGGTAATTCAAGAGGAAACAAGCCCGAATTTTACAAATAAAAAATGGCAAAAAAAACAATACTCAACTTATTTCAGTATTTAAAAA
>CANJYB010000034.1 GCA_947479085.1 Bacteroidota bacterium
AGAAAAGTTGTTTGTGAAAAATGTTATTCCGATAAGACCAAAAAGGAGTTTTGAACGAAATACATCGAAGTATCGAAACCGAAAGAAACCTCCGTTAACAAAGAACTTTAAGCATGCTTTCTAATTCCTTAACTTAATGACATTGCGCCCATGGTATGGCGGTCATTATGGGGGTGATTACGATAATTTCTATGATTTATTTTCAGCAAGCGGGATGGATTTTGTAATTATTTCTTTAGAGTATGATGTAACTGCCAATCCCACTGTGCTTACCTGGGCTGACTCGGTATTGCAAGCATTTCCAAACCGAAGAGGAATATTGGTGAGTCATTATATTCTCAATGCTGATACTTCGTTTGGAGCACAAGGGCAGGCAATTTATAATGCATTGAAAGCAAATGCCAATCTCGATTTAATGTTGTGTGGTCATGTTCCGGGCGAATCGCACCGAACAGATGTATTTAATGGTAATACCTGCCATAGTATTCTTGCCGATTATCAAAGTTATACCAATGGAGGCAATGGCTGGTTGAGGATAATGGAGTTTAATCCGGGAACTAACCGGATTAATATTAAATCGTATTCGCCATATCTCAATCAATACGAAACCGATGCCAGCAGCCAGTATTCCCTCAACTATGATATGACCGGTAATGCAAATCCATATATGCTTATTGGTTCCGATACTATTACATCGGGAGATACAGCCAGTGTTCAGTGGAACACATTGATGGCAGACAGTACATACGAATGGTATGCAGTGGTTTATGACAGTGCAGGGTCAACCACCGGAACAGTGAATACATTCAGTACGTTTGCTTCAGCATCTTCACTCATTGCTACTGCCTGTAACAGTTATACATTGAATGCTCAAACTTATACATCATCAGGAACATATAGCCAACACTTTACTAATGCTGTAGGTTGTGATAGTACACTTACAATTAATTTAACTATTAATAATGCATCCAGTAATTCCATCTCTCCAACTACCTGCGATAGTTATACATTGAATTCTCAAACCTATACATCATCGGGAACCTATACCCAGCATTTTACTAATGCAGTTGGTTGTGACAGTGCACTTACAATTAATCTAACTATTACTACTGCAACAAGTACTTCAATCTCTGCATCCGCTTGCGATACGTATACATTGAATGCTCAAACCTATACATCATCGGGAGTATATACTCAAACGCTTACTAATGCTAATGGGTGCGATAGTACATTAACAATTAATCTTACCATTACTACTGCAACAAGTAATTCAATGTCTGCATTCGCTTGTGATAGTTATACGTTGAATGCTCAGACATATACCAACACAGGAGCATACACTCAAACGCTTGTTAATACAGAGGGTTGCGATAGTTTGCTTACCATTAATTTAACAATCAAAACATCGCCAACGGTAACTTATACTCAAAGTCCTTCTACAGTGTGTGAAAACTGGGCACCTTTTGCTTTAGCAGGAGGAAGTCCATCAGGTGGTACCTATGTAGGAACAGGAGTAACTGCAAATACGTTCGACCCGGGAGCAGCTGGTGCAGGCACATTTCCTATTCAATATAGTTATACCGATGTCAATGGTTGTTCTGCTACCCAAGGCTCTTCTATAACTGTAGATGCATGTACAGGAGTAAATCCATCAGTAACTATGAATGAGGAAATAATAATTTATCCGAACCCTACAACTGGGCAATTTCAGATTTCAAATTTCAGATTTCAGATTGAAAGTATTAAGATAATGAATGTGCTTTGGGAAATAGTTTATCAATCTGATAATTTATTGGGTTTAACATTAATAAATGTTGATATTTGCAAAGAACCTATTGGAGTTTATTTTATAGAACTTCAAACAGGAAATTCAATTTTGAGAAATAAAATTATTAAACAATAATTTTAAATAAATGAAAAAAAAACTTTTAGCCTCTTTGGTAGTTTTAAGTAGTATAGCAACAGGTTTTTCACAGGGCAAAACACCGGTAGCTGCAACCACTACATTCAGCAAACTATTTCCGGATGCCACAAATGTAAAGTGGGACAAAGAAAACGACCATAATTACGAAGCAGAGTTTAAGTGGAAAGGAGTTTCTTATTCGGCTAACTTTTCTGACACCGGTGAATGGTTGGAAACAGAAAGCTCTTTTACTTTTAATGAGTTGCCCGAAAAAGTACAACAGGCTTATAACACAGCCCATAAAGGTGCAACTGTAAAAGAAGTTGCTAAAATAGAAACTTCCAAACAAGGAACAATATATGAAGTGGAAATGAAACAAGGTATGAAAACAGTAGAATTGTTTTATAAGAGTGACGGCACGGAAACTAAAGAGTAAAAAAAGAAAAGCTGTCGTTATATACCGACAGCTTTTTTTTTGCTTTTTACATTTTTACATATTTAATAATAATGGAATTTATACATATAGAAACGGAACGATTACAAATAAGGAATCTCCGCCCATCCCACATTGATGAGTTTTATAGCTACCGTTCCAACCCTGATGTTACAAAGTACCAGGGTTTTGATGTAATGACTATGAAACAGGCAAGAGAATTTATAAACGAACAGAAGGACAAACAATTTGGAAAAGCAGGAGAATGGGTTCAATATGGTATAGAGAATAAAGTAACTCAAAAACTAATAGGAGACTGCGCTATTAAACTGAGCATGGATGACATTAGAATAGCTGAAATAGGTATTACCATTTCACCTGATGAACAGAAAAAAGGATATGCCAGAGAAGCTTTATTGGGAATACTGGCTTTTCTGTTTAATTCCAAAGGTATTCACAGGGTGGTTGAAACGGTGGATGCAGAAAATAATGCTTCTGTAAGGTTATTAAAAAGTATTGGTTTTAAACAGGAAGGTCATTTTATTGAAAATATATTTTTCAAGGGAAAGTGGGGGAGTGAATTTCAATTTGCAATGTTGAAACTGGAATGGGACATAAGAGATTGATAAACAAGAAATTTTTATGGAAATAACAAAAACAAAAATTCTTACCGGACAACAGGAAGAGCAGATAGATAAACTCTGGAACCAGGAATACCCTATAAAACTGGCAAACAGGTTCAGATTATTATTGGATGGTGCACAGGATTACAATCATTATATAATAGAAGATGCTAAGAAAAATATTATTGGTTGGGCAGTTGATTTTGTAAAAGAAAATGAAACTAGGTTTTCTATCATTGTAGCTTCAGAAAGTAAAGGCAAAGGATTGGGTAGTTTGCTGATTGAAAAATTGAAAGAAGAGAACAAAGAATTTTATGGTTGGGTAATAGATCATGATAGAGATATTAAACAAAATGGGGAGCCTTATCTTACTCCAATACCATTTTACATTAAAAACGGTTTTAAAATACTATCTGAAATACGCATTGAATCGGAAATGATTTCAGCAGTTAAAATAAAGTGGACAACAAAATTTTGAATGTTTCATAAACTATTGTACTTTCGCAACACAAATAATTTATATACAAACTAACAACAAAAAACAAAAAAATCATGAAAAAAGTAATTCTATCGTTATCATTAGTTTTTTTCGCATTCAACATGTTTGGATACGTAACCATCCGTTATTATAACAAAGATTCGAAAGAACAGGTTATGAAAGTTACAATGGACGGAAACCACAGCGAAGTAAAGTTTTCAGCTTCCACCACATCATCTGTTGCCATTCAGGGAGGAGGAACCAAATGTATCATCGAAACCAGTTGTGGCAAAGTAGAAGTGAAAGATGGAGCTAACATTGAAATTAAAGATGGTTGTATCAAAATCAACTAAAAAGTAATTTTAATTTTTAATGGAACGAATACTCCCCTGATTTATAAAGTCAGGGGAGCTTTTTTTAAACTTTTTAGATCGTTTTAATTACAAGGAAGGTAAAGGCTGAGTGTTTTGAATAATTGTGTAAAGTAATTGAATGCGCTTTTTATTATTGAATAACTTTTAAAATTTTAATTTTTTTTAATGAAAAATAAAAAGTGGTAACTTCACAAGATGATATTAAAGCGGAAATATTAGCTACTGTTGATGTGGAAGCATTTACAGTTCAGTTAAGAAGCGATGGCATTGTACATTCCCACACTCATGGTGACATCGAATTTGACATTGAATCTCTAAAGAAATTTACAATTGAAATGGGAAAGTTAACTCATAACAAAAAAGCCCCATTGTTGCTTACCCTTGATGATTTTGCAATTCCCCCTGTTGATACCCGGGAATATTGGGCATTGAAAGATTCCTGCCCTTATGCTTCAGCAGAAGCCTATATTACTTCCAGCATAGGTCATAAATTGATTGGTAATTTTTATTTAAAACTGAATAAACCAGGCCGACCAACCAGATTATTTACAAACAAAAACGAAGCTATTAAATGGCTTCGAACCTTTTTGTGATTATTCCATAAAAATCTGTCAATAAAAAAAGCCCTCGATGTTGGAAGGCTTTATTTATTAAAAAATTTACAATTTATTATTCACCACCAGAATCTCCTTTCCCTTCACCTTTGCTTTCTCCTCTGTCTTCCCCTTTATGGTCACTTCTTCGTTCGGCTTTGTCTACTCTGAATTCACCTTTGTCATTACCTGAACGCTCGCCATTCTTCCCGTTTTTATTACGTTCAAGTCGTTCCATGTCTTTTCCTCCACCTTGCCCTGACGAACCTTTAGAAGTACTTTTATTGCTTGATGTATTCGTTTTTACATTTTGCTTGGTTGTAGTTTTGGCAGGGGTAGCTGTAGCTTTTGGAGCAGGGGGCTTTACAGTGGTTTGTTTATCTGTAGGTTTATTGTTTACAGGATTTTGTTTTACAGGTGCAGTTTGAGCAGAAAGCTTTACCGCCATTATAACCAAAAAACTAAGTATGAAATTAAATTTTTTCATTTTAATTAAGTATAAATAAATGTTTATGATACGAAACTATAAAAAATATCAATTAACCGGTTATTCTTTTTCTATTTTAACCACTAATTTTTTAAGCATATCATTTATATGCTTAAAATAACGATACCGCTGTTTTTCTGCCACGCCTGAAATGAGATTGGATTTGCGAATAAGGTTTTTGAGCCATAAATCTGTTTCATTGCAAAAGCTGGCATTGGTGGTAAGCATTGCATTAAAAGTATGGTAAGAAATATAAGCACCTTTCATAGTACCCATTTTTGTCATCACGCAATTGTTTCCAATCATCACATCTGAGTGATATAATTCATAATTTTTTTCAGTACTGGCCGGTTTGTTATTTATATCAAATTTAATATTCAGTTCAGCTTGTTTACTTATTCGGGCAAACATCAGCCTCAGTTCTTCACAAACCAATAAGGCGTCTTCCTTGCTATTAAATGCACCTGAATCCCAGTAAAATTCAATTTGTTTAATAGTGGAGTTGGCTGTATCATCACTCCATATTTCTATTGAATTTATTTTAGAATAGCAATCATAAATATCTTTAGCCAGTTCAAGTAACTTTTTGTCAATATGCGCAGTTTCAAACTTTTTGTCTTCATATCCTTCTGCATTTAAAATGGATTTGTTCCAGTAAAATATTTTAAAGGCGGTGAGGTAGGGGTGAGCAAAGTTTTGAAATACAGGTATATCTTCAGCTGCATAAATTACCTGACGTTCATTTTCAGGAAACTTCATCACCTGATCCAGGTCATTTTTTATACTTTCTAAGTATTCGTTAAACGAGCTGACATGACTGCTTAACTGATGATGAGAAAAACTAACAAAATTATTATTGCTGTTATTGATAAAACTATCGAACGAAAATTTGAAATGCTTGCAAAGGGAAGTAATCTCCTCAATAGTTAAATCAGTTTGCCCTCGTATTCTTCGGTAAGCACTGTCGTTGCTTATTTTTAAAACATCTCCCAACTCGTCAACAAAAGAAATGTTTTTTGGTAAACACTCTTTTATTTTCTGCATTAAAATAATCTGGGCAGTTTCTGTTTGTTTTTTAGCCATAATAAATTAGTGAAAATTACTTATTGGTTAAACTCAAAGTTGCAATATTTCATAAAAGTACAAAATGTATTTGCAATAATTGCAAATTTCCGTCTCTTTTCAAACCTTCGTTCTTCTTTTTTTGCAACAATTACTTTCCTTTCCTTTTACCCATGCAGATATCCGTTTCTTCTCCCCACTAACCTGGGATACTTTTGTCTCGAAAATTATTTACAAAACATCATTTAAAACAAAAATAAATAAAATGGAAACTCAAACAAACATCAGTATTATTTCAAGAACCAGAACTATTGTGTTATGTACTATCCTTTCGGGCGCTATTGCTTTATTCATTACTATGATAGGGAAATTAAACTTTCATGAATTTATGATAAACATTTTGGATTGGCAGAGCATGTAAATTTCAAATTTCGGATTTCAAACTAAACTAAAACAAAAAAAACAAAATGAAAAAAGTAAAAACACAACTAAGAAAAACATTTATAATGCTTTGTTTAAATTATATCAGCGTAATTGGTTTATCAAAGGAAACAAGCGGCACAAATATTTTCACAAGTATTCACGAAAGTTTAAAAAGAAGTTATTTATTTGATAAAACTTCCGAAGCTAGATGGATTTTTGGTTCAACAACTTATCCTGATGTATTTCCGATGGGAGCAATAAATATTGGTTATCAAAAAACTTCTTTAAGTAACTGTAGATATTCTCATTCAGATGATCACCCCCTATTAAATGCCGGTTCTGATTTATTCGCTGATTCATTCTGTTCCTTTGTATCAGCTGGTGCTGAAATATCTTATAATAAAGGATTATCTGTTTCACCAAAATTATCTGCGGGAGTTAAAGGAATATTATTAGATGCCGATTTAAGTTTAATTGGATTTAATGATTTTAAATCTTTTACCCCTTCTTTTACCCCTGAAATAGGAATTTACCCAGGTTCTGTTATTCAAATAAATTACGGCTATAATATTTATTTTACTGAAAATGATCTTAAGGACGGATATCAACATCGTGTTTCCGTTAGATTTACTATTCCTACAGATAATTTTAAAAGAAGAAATAAAGTATAATAATATTTCGAAAGACATAACTAGAATCAAATAAAACAAATAAAACATAAGCAAAATGAAAATCAAAAACAGCATCATTATTCTAATTGCTATAGCATTAGTAATTAATTCAAAATCCAAAGCCCAGGATACCATTACAAGGGTTAACAATGAAAAAATCATTGCAAAAATTATTGAGATAACACCGGATAGGGTGAAGTATAAAAACACCAACAATTTATCCGGGCCAGTTTACTCTATTAATAAGTCGGAGATAATACAGATAAATTATGTGAATGGAATGGTGGATAAATTTAACGAGGCTGCTATTGTCCGTGTTGATTCTCATTCTTCAATTGAATCCAAAGTAATTGATACCAGCGCGCATTATGTTATTACGCTGAATGATGGCAGCAGGTTAAAAGGGAAATTATTACGACAGGATAAAACGGAAGTGGTGATAGTAGATAATAATATAGGAGAGAAAAAAATACAACGAACCAAAATTAAAGCAATGGAACTGGAAAATGGCAGTCAGATTATGGTGATTACCATGAATGATGGAACTATTATTTCGGGTAAAATTTTAAATCAAACGGATAAATACACCATTGTGGAAACCAACGACCTAGGGACACTTAATTTATCAGCATCAAAAATAAAGAACATACGGGAGTTTGAAGAAGCAACAGTATCCAACAAAGGAAGTATTTGGTTTAAAAATCCGAATAGCACACGCTACCTGTTTGCACCTTCGGCTTTCCAGTTAAAAAAGGGAGAAGGATATTATCAGAATATTTATGGAGCGGGCAATGCTGTAAACTATGGAATTACAAACTATGCAACTATTGGCGGAGGCCTGGTGGGCCCTATGGGAGCATATATAAATACAAAATTAGGATGTCAGGTGGTTAAAAATGTAAATATAGCAGGCGGTATTATTGTGGGCAATAGTTTTTTTCAGATTAATGACCACAATGTAGGGGTAGGACTTGGTTTTGGGGTAGTTACTTTAGGAAATTACGACCACAATATAACCTTTGGAGCAGGTTATGGAATAACAGACGATAAAAAAGGCACTGGTTGGATGGAAAAATCAGTGTATACATTAAATGCCATGGCCAGGGTGGGCAAAAAGTTTGCATTGGTAACCGAAAACTGGATGGTGAATGTTAAGGGCAATCCTTTTGACAGGCCAAATTTTTCTGATGGCAGTAGTCATTACGAAGTATTTTATTCTTATGCATTCCGCTATATGGGTCAGAAATCAACCCTTGATGCTGGATTTGTGAACACACCTGGGCTTACTGAAAAAGGATGGTTGATAGGAATTCCTTACATCGGATTTGTAATTCGATTTGGAAAATACAAGGATGAATAAAGATTTTGTATGAATTTATAAATTAACTAAAAACTAAATCAAATGAAAAACAAAAATCAAAACACAAGAATTAATGACAATGGCTTATTAGCCGCATCTAAGAGCATTTTGAACAAAGTTTATTTCCTTTTACTAAAGCTTTTATTGTTTAAGAATCGCGGTATTGAACTATTTAAGCCGTTCCAAGGTTTGGCAAGAATGAGTAAACTATTCCTTTTGGCAGTATGTATCTGCTGGAGTGTTACTGTCGATGCGCAAACTTCAGCATTAAGAAAGAGTGGTAACAAACCTTCGGTAACTATATTAAACATCGACACAAAAGGATTGGGGATGGACCCAGCACAAATGGGGAATATGGTGAGGCTTGAATTGGAAAAGCTCGATACTTTTGAAGTAATGGACCGATACGATGTGGCTTATGTAGTGGAGAAAAATAAATTAAACATTGGTAATTGTTTCGGTAAAATATGTTTGGTAGAAATAGGAAGCACCATTAATTCAGATAAAATGTTTACCGGAAGTGTAGAACTGATAGGCGAAACAGTGGTTGCTACTTTTCGTTTGATTGATGTAAAAACATCTGCAATTGAAAAAACGCAGGTGAATGAATATCTTAATTTACCAAAAGAAATTCAGTCGATGGTTAAAATTTCCATTAACCAGATGTTTGGCAATCAGGTCGACAAAACATTGCTATCTTATGTTTCAAAAAAGAATAATTTCGAGAGTTCAACCAACAATCCACTTAAGTCGAGCATTAATCTCTCCGGGCCAAGAAGTGGATTTACCTATTTTACCGGAGAAGCAGGTAATATTCTGCAGGCACCCAAAAGCGAAGGAGGTTATGGTTCTTATCCCGTTATGTTTCAGTTTGGTTACCAGTTCGAAGTGCAATACCTTAATGAAGGTAACTACCAGGCATTGTTTGAGTTTTTACCCACCATCTCCGGGTTCAATCAGAATGTTTTTATTCCAAGCGTTACCGTAATGAATGGTTTCAGAAACAATAAATATGGTTGGGAAATTGCTTTTGGCCCTACTTTCGGGCTGATAAACAAAGCAGATGGATATTATGACAATGAACGAAACTGGCATTTGCAAAGCGAATGGACCGATAGTAATGAAGTGAATCCATATCCGATTGAAAAAAGACTGGATAGTAGAGGAGATTATGAATTACAGGCCGGCTTTATAGTGGCAGCAGGTAAAACCTTTAAATCAGGAAAATTAAATATTCCTGTAAATGTATATGTTGTTCCCAATAAAGATGGAATCAGAATGGGAGCCTCTTTTGGCTTTAATGCAAAGAGGCGTTAAAAAGCCATAGCGCTTTTTAGGCCCCTTCATTGTTATGATTGGGGCTTTTTTTATTCCTCATCTCCGGCTTTTGCTTTGTCATAATCAGGATGAAAGAGGAGTGGTTCAAGTTGTATTTTATCTTCATCCGATAATTCTGATTTAAGAAAAACTTTTGCATAAGCCTTGGCTGTCATGCTGTCCCAGTGAATAATTCCCATTTTCCGTTGGTAACTTTGAAAAAGATTTAATGAAATCAACAAAAAAAGTATAGTTAATAAAGAAGCAGAAAGCAGTTTTGATTTTGATATTATTAATTCAAAAAAACAAGCCATTGGGATGGCCATTAATGCATAGGAATCTATCATAGGGCGGCTTCCGAAACTACCACCATACCACCAGGTCCACCAACTATAACATACATATACGTTAATTGAAACAAAGACGAGTAGGGGTGAAGAGAAGTTTTTGTTTGATTTATTTAAAAGTAGAATTCCAACTAAAGCGAAAATCATTACAGGAGTATACACTAGCCAGCCATTTCGAAAACTAAACAAACCAAGTAATACATGAGGTTTGTTAAAATAAAAATGTTCTTCCAGGTAACTGTAGAAAAACCATTGCCCGGTTAAATACTTCCAATAAATTAATTGTGGAGTAAAAACTAAAAATGAAATAACACCTATAATAATTAACTGTTTTTTATTCTCCCATAAAAAATGATTTTTATCCATAAAAGACTGCTTTGAATAAACTGCAAACAAAAGCGGGAAAACCACAAGTACTATGTTTACAGGTCGAATCAAAACAATTAAACCAAACAACAAACCTAAATAAATTGACCTTTTGATAGAAGGAAAAGTATGCCATTGAATAGCCTGGTAAATAAATCCTGCAACCACAGCAAATGAATAAGCATGTGACATAGCAGGTTCAGAAGTAGTATAATAATAAAGATTGGTGCCCAATAAAACACAAAGAAGTGTAATGCCGGTAGCCTTTTCGCTATAAAATAATAGCAAGGTTTTCCGAAGATAGAGAAGCCCTATAAAGAGATATACCAAACTTGACAGGGCAATGAAAAATTCATAAGGAGTAGAAAATCCATCCGGTTCATACTTAAATAAAAGAGCAGAAGCATGCGCCAGGAAAAAGAACGGAGAATACATAACAGCCATTCCCATTGTAAATTTTATAACTCTACTGCCATTAGGCGCAGTCTGATACCAGTATTGATGATTTAGCTCATAACTTTTATCCGCTCCTCTTCTTGTAAAGTCGAGCGAAATATCATGATGTATAAAAGCCGCTGGTAAATAACAATAATAAGAAGTAACATCCCAGGCAATCAGCTTTTGCTGGGTATTGGCATGGTCCCATCTTTTAAGGCTGATAAAACTCAAAAACATAATAATCAAAAGAAACCACAAGGTTAATTTTGAAAAAGTAATATTTCCGCGAATATTTCTCATGCAGTTTGTAGACAGTTATTGAATACTGTTCAAATTCAGTTTTCTTAATTTAGGTGCTATTTTGGCAGTTGCCGCCACTATAAGTATTGTCATAATTCCACCAAACACTACAGATGGCTTCAGACCCATTGCCCTTGCAGCCACACCTGATTCAAATCCTCCAATTTCATTGGAAGAACCAATAAATATGCTATTCACAGCAGATACCCTTCCTCTCATTTCATTAGGTGTTGATAACTGAAGAACGGTATGGCGAATAACCACACTGACATTATCAAATGCTCCGGTTAGAAATAAAAAGAAAAGCGAAAGATAATAATTAGTTGAAATTCCGAACAGAACGGTTGCAACCCCAAATGCACCAATAGCAAGAAAAAGATTTCTCCCTGCATTATAAGTTGGTGGTTTATATGCAATTATAATTGCCATTATGACAGCACCAAGTGCTGGAGCTGCCCTAAGAAATCCTAATTCAATAGAACCAACATGAAGAATTTTATCTGCGTAGGCAGGTAACATAGAAACCGCACCGCCAAATAATACTGCAAATAAATCAAGTGAAAGAGCACCTAAAATGATTTGATTTTTAAAAACAAATTTTATTCCTGCAGATAAACTTTCCTTTAAACCTTCTTCTTTTTCTTTTGGTGGCAAAGGTTTAGAAGCAATAAACAACAAGGAAATAATGGATATGACAATTAACACCAGGTTGACTTCATAAGCAACAGAAAAGCTGATAGCAATTATAAAACCAGCCATCGCAGGGCCTATTATTGATGCGATATGCCAAATAGTACTGTTCCAGGTTGCCGAATTTGCATATAATTCCCTTGGAACTATTTGTGACATAAAAGATGAAAAAGATGCAGAAAAAAATCCCCTTATGATACCAATACAACCAATAACTATAAATATAGGTGTCGTTCCAAAGGTTTGAATTACTGTAAAAGATTTTAATGAAATGTAGAGTAGGGTAGAGGTTGATAAAATTAGAAACAGGGTAGATACCAAAATAATTCTCTTCCTGCTAATCGTATCTGCTACGTGACCGGAGAAAAGGGAAACAATAATAAATGGAATTGCTTCAGCAAGTCCAATCATTCCTAACGATAATTCATCTTTAGTGATACTATATATTTGCCATCCTACAATTACACTTTGCATCTGAATGGCAATTGTTAAGAAAAAACGGGTAGACATAAAAAACTTAAACTCTTTTATTCGCAAAGAAGCGTAAGGATCATGTTTTGTTTTTAAGGATGAATCAGTCATAATTTGGAACAGCAAATTTATACTTTAATATTTTATAGCAACCTATATAATCCATTATAAAAAAAATATATACTTTTACGGGAAATATATTTTAACAATTATGAAAAACGTTTTATTATTATCCGTTGGATTATTTATCAGTAACCTGTTAGGAGCCCAGAAAATTTCTTCCGAAAATCTTCCTTTGGATGTTGCTTCTTCATTTAAAAACAAATATTCTACTGCTGAAAAAGCTTCATGGGAAATGGACTATGACAATTACCAGGTTAATTTCACATTCTTGAAAACAGATATGACGGCATTGTTCAATCCCAATGGAGAATGGTTAGAAACAGACGCACATATTAAAGAAACAGAATTACCAAAAGAAGTGAAAGATTCGCTTACTAAACACTTTGGTGCAGTTCTTACCACTTATAATATTGAAGAAGCGCAAAAGATAGAAAGCCCCAAAAGAGATATGTTTTATTATCTTGTGGTTGTTCAGAATTTAACCACCTATGATATGGTATTGAAAGAAAATGGCCACATTGTTCTAAAAGAAAAAAGAACTGACGATAGCGAAGGGGTGTTAAAATTTAAAAAGACAAAAAAGAAAGAGAAATAATTATTCGGAAAGAAGTTCAATAAAAAAGGGAATCCAGCATTTGCTGGATTCCCTTTTTTATTATTAAACATTTAATCTTTATTCTTCCTTTTTACTTTTTTTGGATTTTGTTTCTTTTGAAGGTTTAATTACTTTGATTACAATTTTCTCATTTTCCTTATCAAAACCTACCTCAATAACATCATCCTCAACTAGTTTCGAGTTAATAATCTCTTCAGACAAAGGGTCTTCAAGATGCTTTTGAATTGCTCTTTTTAAAGGGCGGGCTCCAAGATTGGAATCATATCCTTTATCTGAAATGAAATCTTTAGCTTCATCAGAAACTTTGATAGTATATCCCATTCCATTAATTCTGTTGTACAAATTATTTAACTCGATGTCAATTATCTTATGAATATCTTCTCTTGAAAGATTATTAAAAACAACAACATCATCAATTCGATTTAAAAACTCAGGAGCAAACGATTTTTTTAAAGCATTTTCAATAATACCTTTTGAATTCTCATCTTCAACTTCTTTTTTAGCGGTGGTCGTAAATCCAACTCCTTGTCCAAACTGTTGCAACTGGCGAGAACCAATATTAGAAGTCATAATAATGATACTGTTTTTGAAATCAATCTTTCTTCCTAAACTATCTGTCATTTGTCCATCATCCAAAGCCTGTAATAACAGATTAAATACATCCGGATGGGCTTTTTCAATTTCATCTAATAAAACCACGGAATATGGTCTTCTTCTTACTTTTTCTGTTAATTGCCCCCCTTCTTCATAACCAACATATCCCGGAGGTGCACCGATTAACCTAGAAACTGCAAATTTTTCCATATACTCGCTCATATCAATTCTGATTAAAGCATCATCATTGTCAAAAAGATATTTTGATAAAATTTTTGCCAATTGAGTTTTACCTACTCCTGTAGGACCAAGGAAAATGAAAGAACCAATTGGTTTATTCGGATCTTTTAATCCGGCACGGTTACGCTGTATGGCTTTTACTACTTTTTTTACAGCATCATCCTGACCAATAACTTTACCTTTTAATACATCCGCCATTTTCACCAATTTGTCGCCTTCGTTCTGTGCGATACGCTGAACAGGAACACCTGTCATCATGGCTATAACTTCTGCAACATTGTCTTCGGTTACAGTTTCTCTTTGGGTTTTACTGTCTTCTTCCCATTTCTTTTTCGCTACATCCAATTGTTCCAGCAATGTGCGCTCAGTATCTCTTAAACGGGCTGCTTCTTCATATTTCTGCGAACGTACTACCTTGTTTTTCTCTTCCTTTATATCCTCTAATTTCTTCTCTATATCCTCAATATCTTTTGGAACATTTATATTAGTGATATGAACACGCGAACCGGATTCATCAAGCGCATCAATAGCCTTGTCGGGGAGATGTCGGTCGGTTATATAACGTGCTGTTAATGTAACACAAGCCTTGATAGCTTCATCTGTATAAGTAACATTATGATGATCTTCGTATTTGGACTTAATATTATTTAAAATCTGAATCGTTTCTTCAGGTGTAGAAGGTTCTACAATAACTTTCTGGAACCTTCTTTCCAAAGCTCCGTCTTTTTCAATATACTGACGATATTCATCTAAAGTAGTAGCACCAATACATTGAATTTCTCCTCTTGCTAAAGCAGGTTTAAACATGTTTGAAGCATCCAGTGAACCTGAAGCTCCTCCTGCACCAATTATGGTATGTATTTCATCAATAAACAAAATTACATCAGGAGACTTCTCTAACTCATTCATTACAGCTTTCATTCTTTCTTCAAACTGCCCACGATACTTTGTACCGGCAACCAATGAAGCCAAATCTAAAGTAACTACACGTTTGCCAAATAATACCCTGGAAACTTTGCGTTGAACAATTCTTAAAGCAAGGCCTTCTGCAATGGCTGATTTACCGACACCTGGCTCTCCAATAAGAATTGGGTTATTCTTTTTTCTTCTTGATAATATTTGTGAAACCCTCTCTATTTCCTTTTCGCGCCCAACAATAGGGTCCAACTTACCGTCTTCTGCAGCCTTAGTTAAATCTCTTCCAAAATTGTCCAGCACTGGAGTTTTCGATTTACTGTCAACGGGCTTTTTGGAGCTACTACTTGCAGTAAAGCTATCTTCATCCCCGTCATCATCAGATGGAGTACCTGGAAATTCGGCTTTAGGATCTGTTTTAGTATGTTCCAGTTCTTTCTTAACTGTTTCATAATCCACATTTAACTTTTGCAATGATTTTGTTGCAACATTGTCAGCATCTTTAATAAGAGACAGCAATAAGTGTTCTGTACCAATAACAGTACTTTTAAATAATTTTGCTTCCAGATAAGTTATTTTTAATGCTCTTTCCGCTTGTTTCATTAAAGGAATATTAGCAAGGTTAGTAACCTTATGGGTACCGGTTCCTATTGTTTGCTCAATAATTTTTCGCAATTCCTGCAAATCTACATTCAACGCCTTTAGCAATTGAATTGCAGTACCCTCTCCTTCACGGATGATGCCTAATAACAAGTGTTCTGTCCCTATATAATCATGACCTAATCGCAAGGCCTCCTCTCGGCTAAAAGTGATTACATCTTTTACTCTCGGTGAAAATTTAGCTTCCATAATTTTATTGTTTATATCTTATTAGACGTATTTAATTACTAAAAGGTTGCAAATTGATAACAAAATTAGCTATTTGCTTACTAATAACAAAGGTAATAGCAGATTTTGTGACAATTTAACGGGTTGTTTTCTTTTTATCAACAAAAAAGCTGTTAATATGTTAATAATTTATGCTTTAAATGAGTTCCCGTTAACCACAAATAAGTAATTTCACACTCCTGAAATTTAGGGGCATTTATCAAGAACTGTGCTAAATAAATTTTATGACAAAAATTCATTAAACAATAAAGAAAAAAATAAATTACTAAACAGAAAAAGAAATTATGGCAGACGGAGAAAAAATTATTCAGATAAATATTGAAGAAGAAATGAAATCAGCCTACATTGATTATTCAATGTCGGTTATTGTTTCAAGGGCATTGCCGGATGTGAGAGATGGTCTGAAACCTGTACATAGAAGAGTACTCTATGGAATGCTTGATTTAGGAGTATTGTCCAATCGTCCGTATAAAAAATCCGCTCGTATCGTTGGAGAGGTCCTTGGTAAGTACCATCCACATGGTGACACTTCAGTTTATGATGCAATGGTTCGTATGGCACAGGAATGGAGTTTGCGTTACCCCTTGGTTGACGGACAGGGAAATTTTGGTTCTGTAGATGGCGATAGCCCTGCAGCAATGCGATACACCGAAGCTCGTTTGAAAAAAATTGCAGAGGAAATGTTAAACGATATTGAAAAAGACACCGTTGATTTTCGTCCTAATTTTGATGACAGTTTAACAGAGCCAACCGTTTTACCTTCAAGAATACCAAATTTACTTATTAATGGGGCTTCAGGTATTGCAGTTGGTATGGCTACCAACATGCCTCCGCATAATCTTACCGAAATAGTGAATGCCACAATAGCATATATTGATAACAAAGAAATTGATATTGCAGGAATAATGCAATTGGTTAAAGCTCCTGATTTCCCTACTGGTGGTATTATTTATGGTTACGAAGGTGTAAAGGATGCTTTTGAAACCGGAAGAGGACGTATTATAATGCGTGCCAAAACAACCATGGAGACTACTGATTCCGGGAAAGAACGCATTATTGTTAATGAAATTCCTTACCAGATAAATAAAGCAGAAATGATTCGTAAAACTGCTGATTTGATTAACGATAAAAAGATTGAGGGTATTTCTGATATCAGGGACGAGTCGGATAGGGACGGTATGCGTATCGTTTATGAAATAAAACGCGATGCAATTACCAATGTGGTTTTGAACAACCTTTTTAAATATACCGAATTACAAACTTCTTTCAGTGTTAATAATATTGCCCTGGTTGGTGGAAGACCAATGATGCTGAACATAAAAGACATGATTCATCATTTTGTTGAATTTCGCCATGAGGTGGTTATTCGCAGAACTAAGTATGAATTATCTCAAGCAGAAAAGCGGGCTCATATATTAGAAGGATACCTTATCGCATTAGATCATTTGGATGAAGTTATCAAATTAATTCGTGCTGCAGATACTCCGGCTATTGCCCAGGAAGGTTTGATGGCTAACTTCGGGTTAAGCGAAATCCAGGCAAAGGCTATTCTTGAAATGCGTCTACGTGTTTTAACAGGTCTGGAAAGAGATAAGATTAAAGCAGAATACGATGAGTTAATGAAGTTGATTGATTATTTAAAATCAGTATTGGCAGATGAAGGTTTGCGTATGAAAATAATCAAGGATGAACTTATTGAGATAAAAGATAAATACGGTGACGAACGTAAGACTGAGGTTGTGTATGCTTCCGGTGATTTCAGAATGGAAGACATGATAGCCGATGAAGATGTAGTAATTACTATTTCTCATATGGGATATATTAAACGTACCCCATTAACTGAATACCGCACCCAGGCAAGAGGTGGTAAAGGGGCGAAAGGAAGCACCACACGTGATGAAGACTTTATTGAGCATTTATTTATTGCTTCTACCCATAATTATTTATTACTATTTACTGAACAAGGCCGTTGTTTCTGGATGCGTGCATTCGAAGTACCTGAAGGAACTCGTACATCTAAAGGTCGTGCCATCCAGAATTTGATAAATATTCCAAGTGATGATAAAGTAAAAGCTTATATCAATGTTAAGGATTTAAAAGATGAGGAATATTTAAACAACAACTATATAATAATGTGTACCAAAAATGGTATCATCAAAAAAACAACTTTAAAAGCTTACTCCAATCCACGTGCAAATGGAATAAATGCAATTACAGTTCGCGAAGGTGATACTTTATTGGAAGTATTATTAACCAATGGAACCAACGAAATAATGCTGGCATCTAAAGCAGGTAAATTGGTTCGTTTCAATGAATCCAATGTTCGCCCTATGGGAAGAAATGCTGCTGGGGTAAGAGGACAAAATGTCAGCGATAAAGGAAATGAAGTAATCGGAATGATTGCAATGCCTGACCAGTTAAGTAATGTGATGGTGGTTTCAGAAAAAGGCTATGGTAAACGTTCGGACATTGACGAATACCGCGTTACCAAACGTGGAGGAAAAGGTGTTAAAACTATCAATGTTACCGAAAAGACAGGTAATTTAATTGCAATCAAAGCGGTTACTGATAAAGATGATTTGATGATTATTAATAAATCCGGAATTATTATTCGTTTGGCAGTTGCTGATTTAAGAGTTATTGGTCGTGCCACTCAAGGAGTACGATTAATTAACCTGAAGGAAACAGATGAGATTGCTGCTGTTACAAAGGTGGATGTGGAAGAAGAAGTTGTTGGAGAAATTAATGAAGGAGGCGAGCCTGCTGATTCAACTAGTACAGCTTCTCCGGAAAATGAAGGAAATTCTACTCCTGACTCAGATGACGCAATAGATGGCAAAGAAATTGATACTCCTACTGACGAACAATAAAAATAAGGTTATATGAATAAGATAGTAATTATATTTTTTACCGCATTAATAAGTTTCTCAGGATATTCGCAAAATTCAAAGTATGTGAATGCTTTAAATTACTTTGCAGATTATGGTACCAGTAATGAACAGGAATCATTGGATAAAGCAAAGGAAAACATTGACCTTGCTGCAACCAATGAAAACACAATGGACAAAGCAAAAACACAAACACTGAAAGGGCAGATTTACCTTGCTTTATTTCAGCGTAACCTAAGGACTGAAACAGAAAAACAAACTGCTTTGTCTGACCCAAAAAAAGGAGAGGCAATGGGATATGTAAATACTCCTTCTTCTTCTTTAGTGACGGCTTCCGATGCCTTTTTAAAAGCAAAAACATTGGATAAAAAAAATGACTATCCGGCAGAAATTAAAAAGGGAATGACAGACATCTCTATTTATTTTACCAATAAGGCTGTCTATGATTATTCTTCTAAAAATTACGCTGCGGCACTGCCTTCATTTGAAAAAGCTTTCGAAATAAATGGTCCGAAAGACACCATCACCTTAGGGAACATAGCCATTTGTGCAGAGCGTGCTGGGAATTATGAAAAGGCAAAGGAGTATTACCTGAAGATGATAGAAACAAAGCAGGGGAGGGGTCTTACCTATTCCTCACTTGTAAATGTTTATTTCATGATGAAAGATACCACAGCTGGAATGGATTTATTAAAAAAGGGGCGTGTAGCTTACCCTTCTAATTCTGATTTGCTAATTACTGAAACCAATTTTTTTCTTGCAAAAAGGCAAAACCCGGAAGCTCTGAAAAATCTGGATCAGGCGATTATGGCTAATCCAGGGAATTCAAGTTTATACCTTGCAAGAGGAAATACCTACGATAACCTTGCGAATCCTAAAGATGTTTCAGGTAAATTTACGGAGCAGCCAAAAGACTTTGAAGAAAAAATAAAACAAGCGGAAAACGATTATAAAAAGTCCATTGAATTAAAACCGAATTATTACGATGCGTTATACGCTCTGGGAGTTCTTTACAATAACTATGGTGTTAGTATAAATAAACTTGCCGATAAGATTACCGACCCGGCTAAATACAAATTGGAAGATGCCCGTTCTAAGGAACAATTCAGTAAAGCCATGGTGGTTTTGGAAAAGGCTCTCGAAGTAAATTCATCTGACAGAAATTCTATGATAGCATTAAAACAAATTTATGCCCGTCTTGAATTGACTGATAAATTGAACCAAATGAACGAACGATTAAAAAAGTAAGTTTTTAAAGATTTCAAAACTGGCATTAAAGCCTCCGGAATATCTAATCCGGAGGCTTTATTATTAAATCAAGAAAATATAAAATGAAAAAAGAAAAAAACGATGTAGACTTTTGGGATAATCAATATAAGAACCAAACTACAGGTTGGGACATGGGAGAGGTATCTCCTGCTTTAAAAAGCTATATTGACCAGTTAACAGATAAAAATATTCGCATACTAATTCCTGGTTGTGGCAATACTTATGAAGCTGAATACCTTTTAATAAAAGGATTTACAAATATTACTGTTATCGATATAGCTCCAACTTTAGTTAACTCACTAAAGGAAAAATTCAAAAATAACAATCGTATTAAAGTTATATTGGCCGATTTTTTTGCACATAAAGGTCAATATGATTTAATACTCGAACAAACTTTCTTTTGCGCTATCAATCCGGATTTAAGGATTTCTTATCGGGATAAGATGCACTCATTACTCTCGCCTGAGGGCAAATTGGTTGGTGTTCTTTTTAACAAGCAATTTGAAAAAGAGGGACCTCCGTTCGGAGGTACAAAGTGTAGTTACGAAAAACTCTTTAAAGACCACTTTGAGTTTATAGTTTTTGACACTTGTTATAATTCCCATCCCAAAAGGCAGGATAACGAATTGTTTATGATTCTGAAAAGGAAATAGAAATTGTTTTAAATTTCACGTTTTAATTGCTTTAACAAGTAAAAATAAAATTAACATATTTGCTTCAAAAACAACCCTTAATCACCCCCCAAAAAATAAAAGAATATATTATTCTTTTATAATTTCTATATAGTCAAAATGGGGAAGTACATCAAAGATTCATAAGCCATTGAAAAAAATACAAGCAATAAGGTAGTACCTTAATTTCAACAATACTTATTTTCTTCTTTTACTTACAGGTAATGCTTGCGTTTTTATTCAAAGTACATAAAAACTTAATCACCTCTAACCAGTATTCATTATAGTTGGGGTTGGATTTCCATAATGCTGAACTTCCGTGCACCCCTTGTTCCTTGGGAATAAACTGACGCACAACCGAAGTTTTGATCTCACTGATTAATGTAGTAATATCATTTGCTTCATCCAAGGTGGAGGTAACAAACAGTGGTTTTTTATATCCACTGATGGCGGTTTTCAGGTTCAGTTTTTCTCCGAAATATTCTCCCGGGCTAAATGCAATAACGGCTTTTACTTTTGAGTTTTTAGTTCCTATTTTCATTGCCAGTGAAGCACTATATGAACTGCCTACAAGCAAAACTTGTTTGTTGCTTTTTTTATACGCATAAGCAATTGCAGCCACTATATCCTTTTCAGCATCCAGGTAGGAGGTAGGTTTTCTTTTTTCTTTAGCCGCAGCAGCAGTTTCGTTTTCTATTCCTTTTACTTCATTCCCTGAACGGGCATCCACAGCAATACAGTTGTGCCCCAATTTCATAAACTTCCATGCCGTTTCTCTATATTCTCCTCTGCTATAGCCGGCCTGGTGACAAAGTACAATATATGGCAATGTATCCGATACAAAATACAAATCGGCAGTAACGGTTACACTGTCTTTGGCAGGAAAAGTAATGGTAGTTTGTGAAAATAGAGTAGGAGGTAGGATAAAAAGAAAAAGGAGTAACAGAAGTATTTTTTCCATTTAAGTTTATTAATTTCTTAATCACTTATCCTGTTCGCCCTTGTTACCTTTTAAGTGAAGGTGAACAGGAAAGGATAGTAATGCGAAATTAAAACAAAAAATCCCGTCATACATCTCTGCATAATGGGATTTAATAACACTGTATTGTTAACTAAGCTTATTCAGCCAACACAATCACTTTGTTTTTCAGTACTTCTACCACACCACCGTTGATTTCAAAATTCTCAACCTGCTTTTTGGTATCGGTTACTTTCACGGTTCCTTTTTTAAGGCTGGCAATAATAGGTGCGTGGTTATCCAACACACCAAAGGAACCTTCAACACCCGGAAGTTTGATAGATTCCACATCGCCACTGAATAATTTTTTTTCCGGAGTTATTATTTCTAAGTACATTTTTTCTGATTAATTGAATTTACCGATTTACCAATGTGCGGATGTAATTGGTACATCAACACATCGGTACATCAGCACATTATTTAGCTTCCGCCATTATTTTCTTACCTTTTTCTATCGCGTCTTCAATGGTTCCAACTAGGTTGAATGCTGCTTCAGGATATTCATCCACTTCACCATTCATAATCATATTGAATCCTTTGATGGTATCTTCGATAGGAACAAACACACCTTTTAATCCGGTGAACTGCTCTGCCACATGGAAAGGTTGAGAAAGGAAACGCTGAACACGTCTTGCACGTGATACAACCAGTTTATCTTCTTCACTTAACTCGTCCATACCAAGGATGGCAATAATATCCTGTAATTCTTTGTAACGTTGCAAAATACCTTTAACCTTTTGCGCTGTATTGTAATGAGCATCACCCAATACAGTAGGGGTAAGGATACGGGATGTAGAATCCAACGGATCCACCGCAGGGTAAATACCTAACTCAGCAATTTTACGGTTCAATACCGTTGTAGCATCCAAGTGGGCAAATGTAGTAGCCGGAGCAGGGTCAGTTAAGTCATCCGCAGGCACATATACCGCCTGAACAGATGTAATGGAACCTCTCTTAGTAGAAGTAATACGCTCTTGCATCAATCCCATCTCTGTAGCCAATGTTGGTTGGTAACCTACCGCTGAAGGCATACGGCCTAACAACGCAGACACCTCAGAACCAGCTTGGGTAAAACGGAAAATGTTATCAATAAAGAATAATATATCACGTCCTCCTGATTGTTCATCACCATCACGGAAGTATTCTGCCATCGTTAATCCTGACAAAGCAACACGTGCACGTGCTCCGGGAGGCTCGTTCATTTGTCCGAACACCAATGTAGCCTGTGATTTTTCCAACTCTTTCATATCCACCTTACTCAAATCCCATCCGCCTTTTTCCATAGAGTGTTTAAACTCTTCACCATATTTAATAACGTTCGACTCAATCATCTCACGCAACAAATCGTTTCCTTCACGGGTTCTTTCACCCACACCTGCAAACACAGATAAACCTTCGTATCCTTTAGCGATGTTGTTGATCAATTCCATAATCAATACGGTTTTACCAACACCAGCACCACCAAACAAACCAATTTTACCACCTTTTGCATAAGGCTCCAAAAGGTCAATTACTTTGATACCTGTATATAATACTTCGGTAGAAGTACTCAAATCTTCATATTTAGGAGGCATACGGTGAATAGGTGCTCCGCCTTTGTTGGATACCGGTCCGATACCATCAATAGCTTCACCAACCACGTTAAACAAACGCCCTTTTACCTGTTCTCCAACAGGCATGGTAATACCTGCACCTGTTGCTCTTACCTCTAATCCGCGGTATAAACCGTCAGAAGAGTCCATCGCAATGGTACGAACGGTGTCTTCACCTGTGTGTTTTTGTGTTTCTAGGATAACTACCTGCCCGTTTGGCTTGGTAACTTCCAATGCTTCAAGAATGTTTGGCAATGAAGCCCCTCCTTCGAAGGTTACATCGATTACCGGCCCGATTACCTGTGCTATTTTACCTGTTGTTACTGACATTTTATCTGTTTATGTTGATGTTTTTTTTAAAATCGAGCGCAAAAGTAACAATTAATACAATATGGTAAAAAATTGTTTGTAGTATGTTGAAAAAAAACGAAAAAAAGCTGGTTTTTACGGCAATAAAAGGATAGAAATTCCAAAGCTCAATTCGGGCGAAAGGACTTTATCATAAGGGTTTTAAATTATATTCTTAGTTGACGGAACGACCTCTCTTTTTTTATAAACAACCAAACAGATAATACCTGTTAATAAACAAAGCAAAATACTAAAGATTACCCCAAAATAATTGGTATTACCTATATTGATATTTACAGGATAATTAATCTTTATCGCCATATAATCCCCGTTAATTCGTTCATTGTTTTCTCCAATTATTAGGCCTCCGTCCTTGCACGCATCGCAACCAAATACAGAATTGACAAACCCATTACCTTTATAAGATTCCTGCCAGGCAATTTCAGGTGGCATAGTACTCCCAAACTGCAAACCAGTATTAGTGGTTTTATAAACTACCGCATTTATTCCATCCTTTGTTGTTCCATCGGCATCAGCAAAGACCTTGTTTCCGGTTATTATTATCCCATCCGCATTTCCTTAAGTATCCCTGCTTAATACCATGGTTGGATTAAAGTCAATACCATCCATTTCTCCAATGGTTTTGCACCATTTTAAAGCACCTTTACCATTATTGGTGATGTCTATTTTTAGCACAGCATCCGTACCCATAAACTTTCCAGGAGATGACGGGTAACCATAAAAATTATCAGGTGCAGAACAACGATAAGTAAAGCTGCAAAAAGCATTTACTACTGCTTCTTTTCCCCCGGGAAGTATTTCCATATCAGTGGCTCTGTCGTTATAGATATTGGGGCAACTTGTGTATCGGGAAGTATTAATAAAGCTTTTACCTATATAATCAGGACCCTTTGGATTGGAATAATAAGTCTGTTCCCAATTAAGCGTCCCATCCATTTTTACATTTGCTACATATACATAATAACAAGGACTTTCGGAGGTGTTCGTGTTTTTAGCTTCCGCAAGTAAAAAGCCCTCAAAAGAATCAGATTTAAAATACCTTGCCGTCATCCATCCACTGGTATTACCGGTCAATGTTCCTCATGCTTTATAACCGGTGCCCGAACCAAAAACAGAAGTATACAAATCCCCGCTTTCGGTTAATCGTATCAGAGCAGCCGGGCAGCATGTTTATTGGTAAAGTCGGCTGTACCTATTATAAAACCACCTTCTTTGTTTGGTACTTTCCGGATGGAACAATAACCACCGGTAGAGAAAGGTAAAGTGTTGCTATTCTGAATAAAAGGAGATTTACTTATAGTGTCTTTTGGGCCAAAAACTTTTGGAAAATCTTTTGCTTTTTTTCCGTTTACATCCACTTTGGCAAGAAATAAAGAAAGCTGGTTATTGTTCACCGATAAGGTTTCATTTTCATTGGCAGCATGCAAACGACTACCGCAGGCAACAAAACCATCATCCACTTCCACCACATCCGACAAATAACATTTGCCGTTAGGATAAGGGTCGTTAAATACCTGTTCCCACACCATTTTTCCGTTTTTATCCATTCGTACAATAGCGGGAGTATATACTTTAAGTTGTTTATAATATGTAACTCCATTCACCATATACGATTCTACCGAGGCAATGTCATTGTTTTCGCATTTTGACATTTCCGAAAACCCGACTCCAATGTATCCTCCTCCTTTTTCCGCTGATATTTCGATGATATTGTAAAACCAATCTTTGTTATTGGGGCATCTCTGCCCCTTTGATATTCCATAAACCGAAGTTTTGAAACTGCTGCTCCATTCTATAATCGCTGGCTGTGCTGATAACCGGATAGTAAAAAAGATGAAAAAAGTGCAAAGACCAATGATAAAATATGCTCTGTTTTTAAAAGAATGGAATTGGTAATGGATTAGTTGTTGCATCAATCCAAGGTTTTATTTTGCATTTTATTTATAAAAGAAACTTAGTGGTGTACTCGTTTGCCTCAACAAAAATAGGCTTTTTAAGATATTGAAAAATCAAAAAAATGACTTATTCATTTTTCAAAGTAAGAATAAAATAACAGGTTAAAGTAAATGAAACTATTCCTTTTAGAGAACGAAAGGTGTTTCTGATTTTGTTTAAACCACCTGATCAGAAAAGGGTTGCTAAATTATTACAAACAAAAATTTCCAACTGATTTCAAGGGATTTTTTAATACGCATTCAGGTTAAATTTAATGACTTTTACATTTCCTACATTTATCTGATGATTCTCTACTTAAATCCGAGGATTTAAAGCTTAATTCGTCAGATTATTTACTTAAAACTGATGATTTAAGTCTTGAATCCTCAGATTTAAGTCTTAAATGTAACATACACGACATTTCTACTTGATTATCAAATAATTAGTATGAACATTAAAGAGCTCAACGAATACTTACAGACCCTATTAGCCTTCTTTATTGTTCTTTAATGATACTATTTGCATCAATGTTAAATCATTCTTTTTGGCTAGATAGTTAGTCTTGCCGACTTCCTTCTATTTGGTCAGCGATTTCAATTTATTTAAAACACGGAATGCCATCCTGATGTTTCAAATTTATTTACTACTTTCGCGATAATTTTAAGAACAATCTTTTAATCAGGGGTTGTTTTTATTTATTTACTAAAAAGACTGATGATGGGAAACGAAGAACCAGGAGATTATAAAAATGCAAAGCGGTTGCTGGTATTGGTCAACCGGTTTGAAGAGATGATAGCCAATGGAAACAAATACTATTTTGATACGGAAGAACTAGAGGAAATAATAGACTATTACTTTGACAAAAACAATTCTAAATACGCCATATTATCTATCGATTTTGCCATTGAACAATATCCATTTAACACCGTATTTCACCTGCGAAAAGCACAGGCTTTAGCGGCCACCAACCAAAGCCAGAAGGCGTTGGAAATACTATCGTATGTAGAAAGTATTGAGCCTAACAATCCGGAACTGTTTATGACCAAAGGTGGTATTTACAGCCAGATGGGGCTTACTGATCAGGCAATTGAGAATTACAAAAAAGCAGCCGAGCGTTCTGAATCCATTGACGAAATATACATGGCCATGGCTTTTGAATTTCAGAGTGCTGGTAAAATAGATGATGCCATTTATTACATTCAAAAAGTGCTGGAACTTAACCCTGACAGTGAAATGGCAATTTATGAACTTGCTTTTTGTTACGAAGCAAACGGACAAAACGAGGAAGCTATAAAATACTATACTGAATTTCTTGAAAAACATCCTTACGCACCAACAGCCTGGTTTAACCTCGGGGTGGCGTATGCCCGCTTGCTGTTATGGGAAAAAGCTATTGATGCTTATGATTATGCTATAGCGATTGATGAAGATTTTTCGTCAGCATACTTTAATAAAGCCAATTCGATGGTGGCTCTTAATAAACTGGATGAAGCCATAGAAGTATATAAGGAAACACTTCAACATGAAGAACCGGACCCGGTTACTTATTATTATATAGGCGAATGTTATGAGAAAAAAGAAGACCTTGATAAAGCTTTAACCTATTATCATAAAGCCTTAAGCCTGAACCCCGAAATGGGTGAAGCCTTATTGGGAATAGCCATTTGTCTGGATGCCAAGGAACGTAAAACAGAAGCCCTTCATTATGTTAAAAGAGCGGTGGATGTGGACAAGGAAAACTCTGACTATTGGTATATTTGCGGAGAAATACAACAGGATTTGAAATTTTACGAAGAAGCGGAAATATCATTTAAGAAAGTGATTGAACTGGATCCGGGAAATTCGGAAATATGGCTGGATTATGCCAACCTGCTTTTTGAACAGGAAAACAAGAATGGCTCATTGGAAATACTGGCAGAGGGAATAAAACATCATCCTCAGTGTGCCGAATTGCATTACCGCATCTCTGCCTGCCTGATGAGCATCGGGCAAAAGGAAGAAGCATTGAGTTTCCTTCAGTCTGCATTAAAACTAAATTACGAAAAGCACGAGGAGTTGTTTGATTATATACCAACTTTGAGAGACAATACAAGCATAATTGATTTAATTGAAGCTTATAAAAAATAATCCATTTTTAGCAAAACCAAATCTATACACTAAGCATACCTAATTTCGACTGCAATTATGAATTATATTTTACCTTATATACCCGAACGCCCTGCCAAACCAAGAAACAGTGGAATTACCATGATGATGGACAAAGGTCTTAGCATCCGCCAGGTGGAAGATTTTTTGTCTGCCAATTCGGAACTGACAGATGTGGTGAAACTTGGTTTTGGCACCTCTTATATGACCAACAATATTGAACAGAAAATAAAGCTATACAAGGAAGCCGGAATGAAGGTATACCTGGGTGGTACATTGTTCGAAGCTTTTATAGTTCGGAATATGTTTGAGGATTATATCCGTGTTCTTGATAAACTAAAGCTGGAATGTGCCGAAGTTTCGGATGGTTCCATTGTGATGCCGCACGATAAAAAGTGTGAATACATTCATGCTCTTTCTAAAAACCATACTGTTTTTTCAGAAGTAGGTTCCAAGGAAGCAGGTATCATCATTCACCCTGCCAAATGGGTATCGATGATGAATGCCGAACTTAGTGCCGGTTCGTGGAAAGTGATTGCAGAAGCCAGGGAAAGCGGAAATGTTGGTATTTACCGCGCAAACGGGAATGCGCATACCATCTTAATTAATAAGATTCTTGCCAAAGTAAAACGTGAAGATATATTATGGGAAGCCCCGCAAAAAGCGCAACAGGTTTGGTTTATCAAATTACTTGGTGCCAATGTAAACCTTGGAAACATTTCTTATGATGATGTTATTCCTTTGGAAACGTTAAGACTTGGACTAAGAGGGGATACCTTTTTCAGTTACTTACCTGCCGAATTAAAACAAAAAATAAAAGTGGAGTAAAAAGTCACAAGTAGTAAGTATTAAGTCTAAAGTATGCTTCCGGCTTAATACCAAATACTCTGTACTTTAGACTTCGTACATAATACTTTATACTTAAACAATATGAAAGAAATAACTGTAGCAGAACTAAAACAATTAAAAGACACGAATGCTGATTTTCAATTGATAGATGTGCGCGAACCGCATGAATTTGAAATCGCTGAAATAGGAGGGGAGCTAATACCAATGGGAGAGGTAATGGATAATCTTGATAAAATTTCGAAAACAAAGCAGGTGGTAGTGCATTGCAAAATGGGCGGACGTTCCGGAGCCATTGTAAGCAACTTAGAATCCCAGGGATATACCAATGTGTATAACCTTAAAGGGGGAATCAATGCTTGGTCCAATGAAATTGATCCTTCTATACCAAAATACTAAACTATTTAACTACAAAACTCCAAACTTAATTTATGATAGATCTTTTTCGCCACATTCTTCATCTTGATTTTGAATGGCTGTTTCAAAATTATGGAACAACCGTTTATTTTATTTTATTCCTTGTTATATTTATAGAAACCGGATTGGTGATAATGCCATTTCTTCCTGGCGATTCGCTTTTGTTTACTGCTGGTTTGTTTGCCCGATTGGGTTATCTTAATATCGCTACTTTAATTTGTCTTTTATTGGTAGCCGCCATAGTGGGAGATAATGTTAATTACTGGATAGGACGGAAAATAGGATTGCGAATAATGCATTTAAAAATAAGAGGTAAAGTTTTGGTAAAACAGGAATACCTTGACAAAACACATTCATTTTATGAAAAATACGGGACAAAGACTATAATTATGGCCCGATTTGTACCCATAGTGAGAACGTTTGCACCATTTGCAGCCGGGATTGCAGAAATGAATTATCGTAAATTCTTTTCGTTTGATATTTTAGGTGGAGCTATGTGGATATTGTCTTTAACCTTTGCAGGTTACTTCTTAGGTCATTTCGAATGGATAAGAACCCATATTGAAATGGTTGCATTACTTATCATATTTGTTTCTGTTTTACCTATTATTATAGAGGTATTCAAAGCAAGAAGAGCAAAAAAATAACCTTCGCTTTTACATCACACGTGTGAGATAGAGTAAAAAAACTATTTTACCCACTAACACACGTGTGTTATGAAATAATCTGTTTTCAGGAAATAATTTTAAATAAGAGGTAAAGCTATTTAAAAGAAGTTTCTTCCCAAATCTCAATATGGTTGCCTTCGGGGTCATTAATCCAGGCGAAGTTTCCTTCGGCCTGGGTTTCTATCCCATGCACTTTTATTTTTCTGTTTTTCAGATGGTCAACCAGTTTCTGCAAATTACTTACACGGTAGTTCACCATATAAGATTCTTCTTCAGTTTTGGGGCGGTATTTACTTTTAATTATAGTCCAGGCAAAATTGGCTTTCTTTCCATTTACAGGTTCGGTGTAAAAAAAAGAGGCGAACGAAGCAGTACCAACAGCAGTCATTTTATAATCAATACCCAGGTGTTCCTTATACCATTCGGCCAGTTTTATGGGGTCTTCCGAATAAATAAAAGCACCACCTACATGTTCTGAAAAAGATTTTGGCATTGTTTGTTTTTATAAAATCGTAACAAATATAATAAGAAAATTTTAAACTCCAACTTTCAACTTATGCTATCTTACATCCTTTCGGGAACTTCAATTCCTAATAGTTTGGTAGAAGCTTTTATAACATTGCCTACCATATTTGAAAGTTGCAAACGGAAAATTTTCTTTTCGTTGTTTTCTTCCTTTAAAATAGAGGTGTCATGGTAATACTGGCTGTATTCCTTTGCCAGGTCGTATGTATAGTTTGCTATCAATGCCGGGCTGAATTCCTTGGCCGCTTGTTGTATAATGGTCTCAAAACTATGAACCTTAATAATCAATTCTTTCTCTTTCGGTAAAACGGATGTAATTTCCATTGTTTCAGAAGAATCAAAATGAATTCCGGCATCTGTTGCCTTTCGTAACATAGCTTGTACCCTCACATAATTAAACATAATGAAAGGAGCTGTGTTGCCGTTAAAATCAATAGATTCTGCAGGGTTGAAAAGCATTTTCTTTTTAGGGTCTACTTTCAGTAGGAAATATTTTAAAGCACCTAAACCAATAGTCTTGTATAAATGTTGAGCTTCTTCTTCTGTAAGATTATCTACTTTACCAAGCTCCTTTGTAGTTGCTTCAGCAGTTTTAATCATTTCACTCATCAGGTCATCAGCATCCACCACGGTTCCTTCCCTCGATTTCATTTTACCTTCTGGCAATTCGACCATACCATACGACAAGTGGTGTAACCCTTTTGCCCAGCTATATCCCAGTTTGTTCAATATAAGTGATAATACCTTAAAATGATAATCCTGCTCGTTGGCAACGGTGAAAATCAATTTCTCAAAATGTACTTCTTCAAAGCGTTGTAAAGCTGTTCCCAAGTCCTGGGTCATGTATAAAGATGTTCCATCACTCCTTAACAATGTTTTTTCATCCAATCCGTCAGCAGTTAAATCAATAAACACAGAATTATCTTCTCTCCGTTTTAAAATACCCTTTGCCAATCCATCGTCAATAATGTTTTTCCCTAATAAATAGGTATTGCTTTCGTAATAGGTTTTGTCAAAATCAACACCCATCATTTTATAAGAAACATCAAAACCTTTGTAAACCCAACCGTTCATCATCTCCCAAAGCGAACGTACTGCCTTATCTCCTTTTTCCCATTTCAAAAGCATCTCCTTTGTTTGAAGCACCAGCGGAGCATTTTTCTCCGCTTCCTCTTCGCTCATTCCTTTCGCTTTCAGGTCGGTTGCTTCCAGCTTATAATGCTTATCAAACTCCACATAATATTTCCCAACCAAATGATCTCCTTTTATTCCACTCGATTCGGGTGTTTCGCCATTACCCCATTTTTGCCAGGCAAGCATGGACTTACAAATATGTATTCCCCGGTCGTTAACTATATTGGTTTTAACCACTTTGTTTCCTGCCGCCTTTAATATTTCCGCTACCGAAAAACCAAGCAGGTTATTCCTCACATGACCAAGGTGCAACGGTTTATTTGTGTTAGGGGAGGAGTACTCCACCATTACAACCGGTGCATTTTCAGGGAGTTTAGTTGAACTGAAATCTTTGTTTTTTACAGAATTAAAATAATTCAACCAGTAAGAATCGGAAATAACAAGGTTTAAAAAACCTTTTACCACATTAAAATCAGCTATTTCAGAAACATTTGCTTTCAGGTAGTTTCCTATTTCATTAGCAGTATCTTCGGGTTTTTTCTTTGAAATCTTCAGGAAATTAAAAACCACCAGGGTCAAGTCTCCGGTAAAGTCAGGGTTTGTTTTTTCGAAGGAAACAGTTTCCACTGAAGCTCCATACAGCGAATTCAGGGCTTCTTTTGTTTTCTCAGAAAGTAGTTGTTCAATCATAAAAATAATTTTAGAATTTTAGAATTTTAGACTTGTAGAATTAAATGAATCAATGTTCATTCTAAAATTCAATAAATCTAAAATTCTAAAAATTTAATAAGTAAGCTGGCTGACCACCTTTTGTAAAATTTCAAAGGTATTTTCTGCCATTAAGTTTTCTTTATCAAGGGTAGGATTTACTTCACATATTTCGAAACAGCAAACCTTTTCGTTCTGTACCAAACGCACACATAAACTACCTGCTTCCTTTTCAGTAATCCCGTTTCTTACAGGAGTTCCTGTTCCTTTGGAAATGGAAGAATCCATACTATCCACATCAAATGAAACATAAATAAGGTTACAATGATTTAAGTGAGCCAGGGTGTCACGGGCAATTTTCTCCACCCCGTTGCGTTTCACCTCAGCAGTAGTAAACGTTTTTACTTTATGTTTTTTAAGCAAATAACTTTCTTCCGGTTCCACATCACGAACACCGATGTAAACAATGTCAGAATAAGTTATTTTAGGAGAAATGCCTCCGACTTTTTTCAGTTGATTCCATTGGTCAATGGTTTCCTTATCGGGTTTGTTCATTTTATTGGCAATATTGTCTTCTGCCAATGCCGTGGCTATGGGCATACCGTGTATGTTACCTGTTGGGGTAGTGTACGGACTATGAATATCTGCATGGGCATCAATCCAGATGACACCCAGTTTTTGTTTCGGGTAAGCCATTTTAATTCCGGCTATGGTTCCACCTGCTGTGCTATGGTCTCCGGCAAGTATTATCGGGAAACTGTTTTTTTTCAATGTTTGCGAAACCTGTTGTGCCAATCGTTCATAGATGGCAAGAATTCCGCTGATACGTTTTGCATAGGGTGGTTTTGCCGGTTCAAAAAGCAATTGGTTTTCCACTTTTATTTCCATAGAATCAATCTGTTTAAACATATTGCTTCCATAATCCAGTGCGGCTATTTTAATGGCGTCTACACCCATACTCGCTCCGCGTGTACCGGCACCAATCTCCGACTTTACTTCAATAAATTTTACGTTTTTCATCTTTAAAAGATTTTAGATATTAGACATAAGACGTTAGATTTTACCTCTAACATTTATAATTTATAATTCATAATTTCATTTGATAAGTTGTTAATTTAAATTACTTACTTGTATGAAAATATATCAATGTAA
This sequence comes from Bacteroidota bacterium, assembly GCA_947479085.1. Taxonomy (GTDB): domain Bacteria; phylum Bacteroidota; class Bacteroidia; order 2-12-FULL-35-15; family 2-12-FULL-35-15; genus 2-12-FULL-35-15. The sequence continues at coordinate 33,050 of CANJYB010000034.1, forward strand.
GTTAGTTACTTTGTACAATATTAATCCTGATTCGTTTTTTTATTCATTCATTCTTCAAATCTTTAACTAAAATATGGACAGCAAGTACCGCGATTTAATTCAACAAACCTTCGATTTTCCTCAGGAAGGATTTGAAGTTGTAGATAATGAACTTCACTTTTACGATATTCCATTAATGGATATCATCAAGAAATACGGTACTCCACTAAAAATTTCTTATTTGCCAAAGATAAGTGCCCAGATTCAAAAAGCAAAAAAACTATTTAATGTGGCAATGGCTAAAGCCGATTACAAGGGCAAATATACATATTGTTATTGTACCAAAAGCTCTCATTTTCAATTTGTGCTGGACGAAGCTTTAAAAAATGATATCCATCTTGAAACATCTTCCGCCTTTGATATACCATTAATAAAGGCGTTGCACGCTTCGGGCAAAATTACAAAAAACACCTATATTATACATAACGGGTACAAACGTCCCACTTATATAAAATACATAAGTGAGTTGATTAATACCGGGTTTGTGAATTCCATTCCTATTCTTGACAATAAAAATGAACTGGCACAGTTAGAAAAATTTTGTAAAAAGAAATTCAAAATTGGACTGAGGGTAGCCACAGATGAAGAACCTAAATTTGAGTTTTATACTTCCCGCCTTGGAATTCGCCAGGCAGATATTATTGACTACTATAATACAGCAATAAAAAAGAGTACTAAGTGTAATCTTAAAATGTTGCATTTCTTTATCAATACCGGTATCAGGGATTCAACGTATTACTGGTCCGAACTCACCAAATGCATTAATGTGTATTGCGACCTGAAAAAGGTATGTCCTACACTAGATTCATTGGATATTGGTGGTGGATTTCCTATCCGTACCTCATTAGGGTTTAATTATGACTATGCTTACATGGCCGATGAAATTATCCAGAAAATTAAAAATATCTGTGAGGAAAGAGATGTGCCGGAACCTAATATTTTTACCGAATTTGGAAGTTTTACAGTAGGGGAGAGCGGTGCTGCCCTTTACTCCATAGTGGATATTAAAAAACAAAATGACAACGAGTTATGGTACATGATAGACAGTTCGTTCATAACCACATTGCCCGATACCTGGGGTATTAAACAGAAATTCATTTTACTTGCCATTAATAACTGGGACAAAGAATATACCCGCGTAAACCTTGGCGGACTAACCTGCGACAGCGATGACTACTACAATGCAGAATCGCACCTGAACCAGGTATATATGCCTAAAACCAGCGAAAAACAAAAAGAACCGCTTTATCTTGGTTTCTTTCATACGGGAGCTTACCAGGAATCGTTGGGTGGATATGGAGGTATTCAACATTGCCTGATACCTGCACCAAAACATGTTATTATTGACAGGGACGAAGATGGAGAAATCACCACTCATTTGTTTTCGAAAGAGCAGAGTTACAAATCGATGATGAAAACGCTTGGATATTAAGCCACTTAAAAAGTACATAATTTTCCCTATTTCAATATTATTGGTATCTTTAGCACCTTAAATAACCAAATATGCCTTGAGCTTTTGTTTTTTATAAAAACAAAAGTGTTAAAAATTTATGAGGAAACCATTAATCACATGTCTTCTTGGCTTATTCTGCCTGTTGTTCTGGACAGGATGTAAGCAGGATAACGAAAAATTTATTTCGGAAGGTAGCATAGAATATAGTGCTTCTGTCGTTGACTCCACCAATTCGATGGCAAGTATGGCACCCAGCAAAATGGTTATCAAATTTAAAAATAATAAGTCCGCTGTGGAGATGAGTGCCGGTATGGGACTTTTTAACACTTCCTTTATTTCTAATCCCGAAACAAAAACCTTATTACAACTGGTAAAGCTATTGAACAAAAAGTTTTGGGTAGCAGAAGATGAATCGCAAATAAAAAAGGAGATTGAAGATTATAAAATAGAAATAAAACCCACCACCGAAACCAAAATGATAGCGGGTTATAAGTGTAAAAAATCAATAGTACATTATATTGATGGCGAATCTCCTGACTTTGTTATATATTATACGAACGAACTAAACATTCAAAATCCTAATTTTGCCAATCCTTTTCATACTGTAGATGGGGTGTTGATGGAATACCAGATGAAAAAATTCGGGCTGGAAATGAAATTTGTTGCTAAAAAAGTAACGAAAGAAGCAGTAGAGGATGCAACTTTCGAGGTGCCTGACGATTATAAAAAAATTACCCCAAAAGAAATGAATGAACTTTTTGGAAGCTTAGAATAACTCTATCTGCAGCGCATTACCAACCCGTGAACTTCCTCAAAAATAAAAAATTCTATTTCCTGCTTTCCTTTATCGAAGGAAGCTCTGTGATGGCTACCGAATTACTGGGTGCCAAAATGCTGGCTCCTTACTTTGGTTCTTCCTTATATGTATGGGCAACAGTACTCGCCATTACTCTTGGAGGATTGGCGGCAGGTTACTTTGTGGGCGGACTTATTTCGTATAAAAGCAAAAATCCTTTTACCCTGTTTTATGTTTTATTAGCAGCCGGTGCGTTTACCGTATTGATGCCGTTTACTTCCAAAATTGTTTTGTGGGCCATTGGTATGCATAGCCTTATTCCTTCGGTTATCCTGTCTTCCTGCTGTATTTTATTTCCTCCCGTATTTATGATGGGAATGGTTTCTCCTTTAATTATTGAAACCATAACTACAGATGTAAAGGAATCGGGGAGGGCAGCAGGGGCCATTTATGCCATATCTACTGTTGGTGGTATTATTGCTACCTTTATGTTTGGCTTTTATATTATCCCCACTTTCGGGCTTACCATTCCATCCATCATTACAGGCATAGTGCTGGGTTTTATTCCTTTCCTTGTATTGCTGATGAAAAAGCAGGTAATAAAAAGTGCCGGTTTTTTTTTGCTTTGCTGCTGGGCTTTTTCTGTTAATTCTGCCGGTTATTCCTCCAATGTAAAAGTGGTGTACAACCAGGAAGGCCTTTTGGGTCAGTTACTGGTGCTCGATTATCCGCATTACAGCAAACATTCCACTCAAAAAGGCAATAACCGATGGCTGTTTGTCAACCGTATTTCCCAATCCATGTGGGATTCGCTGGCGGATGAAACCTGGGGTGAAGAAAAGTACTTTCCGTATGTATATAAAATTGAAGAATATGTGGATTCGTTCCCTAAGTCCACTCATGCTTTATTATTGGGTTTGGGAGGAGGAAGCATAGCCCGCCAGTTGGATAAAAAAGGTTTTTCGGTGGACGTATGTGAGCTGGATAAACGGATAGCTTATGTGGCCCGTCATTATTTTTATTTACCCGAAAGAGTAACTATTACAGTGGATGATGCAAGGCATTATATACGTACCTGCACCAAAAAGTACGACCTGATAGTGCTGGATATGTTTAAAGGGGAGGAGCCACCCAACCATGTTTTTACACAGGAATCGCTGGAGGAACTGAAACTGATGCTGAACCCTAAAGGCACCATCATGGTGAATGGTTTGGGTTACCTGGACGGACCAATCGGTAAATCTATGCGGTCTATTTATAAAACATTCATTGCTTCCGGATTTAATGTAAAAGTACTTTCCACTGACAGCGACCCCGACCAGGCCAATCTTTTGTTTTTTGCTTCAACAGGACCTCTGAAACCTGACCATAACTATATAGCCGAAAACAAAATAGACCTCAATGATGCTGTGGTGTTGCAGGATGAATACCCGGTTCTGGATATACTTAATGCCGATGCAGCCAAACGCTGGAGAAGAATGAGTATCAGTGCTTTTTATTCGGATGAAAATCAGAGGAGTTTGCCGGTGTTTAAATAGGGAATAGGGAATAGCGAATAGGGAATAGTGAATAGCGAATAGGGAATAGTGAACAGAGAAAAGTGAACAGAGAATACCGCACGAGCTGCGTTAACAACTCATAATTCATAACTCATAACTCATAACTCATAATTATTTTTAAAGCCCAATATTAACCCCAATACGGATGATGGGATTCTGGTAAGGGGTGTATTGCGATTCGGTGAAGTTATAAAGGAGCATAATCAGTATGCCGGAATTTTGACCAAAACGCTGGATATAACCACCTCCGGCAAGTAAACTTTCCACATCCACACGTCTGGTAGGGTAATAATCAAATGCTTCGAGATTCAGGTATTCAAATTCGCCATGGCCAAAGAGGTTTTTGGTAAAGTAATACCGGCCAAACACACTTCCGCCAAAAATATTGGTTTCCAGGTCGTAAAAATCTCTTCGGTAATGAAAGTATTCGTATGTAACGCCAATACCGGCATGTATTTTTTCGGTAATGCGGTAACCCACCACGGGCGAAATATTGATAACTGTTTGCTCACCAAACTGGGCACCCAATCCGCCACCTATAAACACCTTATCCCAGAATTTGGGCTTTGGCTCGTGTTTGCGAAGCATGGTACTGTCGTCAATCTGGGCAAAGGAAGTGAGAACGGCAATAAGAAGGGTAAAAACCAATATAAATTTGCGCCTGTTCATAATATACTTTGTAAAATTACTAAAAAATGTAGTCCTTTGTTAAAAAAAATAGCAGCTACAGCCTTGGAGATTAAACCCGGAATCACTCATAAACCAAAAAATCCCTGAAACTGCAGCATACTATTTTCTATTACTAACTAAATTTTAATTAAAATGAACATCATAATAACCGGAGCCAGCAGGGGAATAGGTTACGAACTTGTAAAGCTATTTGCCGAAAATGCCGACTACACTATAATTGCTCTATCCAGAGACTCGCAAAAATTGAACCAATTACAGAAGGAGTGCCAGGAAAGTTTCCCGTTGAGCAATGTTATTCCGATTCCGTATGATTTGACCGATAAAAATGCGAAAGGCTTAACAGCCGAAATAACCAAACATTGTAAAACAATTGATCTGTTAATTAACAATGCGGGACAGATTGTAAATAAGCCTTTTATCAATCTTACTTTAAGCGATTTTGAAACCGTTTATGCCACCAATGTATTTGGGGTAGCCAAGCTGATACAGGATATTTTGCCATTAATGGTTTCTCCAAAGCGGGGACATATTGTAAACATCAGCAGCATGGGAGGTGTGCAGGGTTCGGCTAAGTTTGCCGGGCTGGCAGCATACAGCAGCAGCAAGGCAGCAGTGGCTTGCTTAACCGAATGCCTGGCCGAGGAGTTTAAGGACCGGAATATTTCGTTTAACTGCCTGGCGCTGGGTGCCGCACAAACGGAAATGCTGGAGCAGGCGTTCCCGGGTTATAAAGCTCCTGTTTCGGCACAACAAATGGCGGAGTTTATTGGCAACTTTGCTGTTACGGCTCATCATTTTATGAATGGCAAGATTGTTCCGGTATCTATTTCGACTCCGTAATTTAGTGAATAGTGAATAGTTAATAGTGAATAGTGAATAGTGAATAGTGAATAGCGAATAGTTAATAGTTAATAGTTAATAGCGAATAGTTATTAGCTGTAAGTCTAGCCCACGCGGGATTAGTGGTTTCGTCATTGCGAGGTACGAAGCAATCTCTTTGAATAAAGGGTAGGATAACTTGATTTAAGGGTAGTTTAACTTGAATCATGAAATTTTGGGGATTTAAACAGAAACTCAGTAAAATTTAACCGCAGAGGCGCAGAGACTGGAAGGAATATTAAAGGAGAATTTTCAAACCAAATCTCAGCGAACCTCAGCGTAAATCTCCGTGATATCTGCGGTAAAAATCTCAGTAAAATTTAACCGCAGAGGCGCAGAGACTGGAAGGAATATTAAAGGAGAATTTCCAAACCAAATCTCAGCGAACCTCAGCGTAAATCTCCGTGA
>CANJYB010000035.1 GCA_947479085.1 Bacteroidota bacterium
GATGCTAATAATACTGCTGTTAATACTCTGGCTGTTTATAATAACGATTTATATTTAGGGGGGTATTTCAGAACTGTACTTGGAGATACTATGAATTATATTACAAAATGGAATGGTGGAAATTATACGGATACTTGTGGTAGTTTGACGGGAGTAAATGAATTAAGCCCTCTCTCGGATAATATGAATATTTTCCCTAATCCTTCAAATGGAGTATTTACAATAAGTGCAGTAGCAACAAAAATAAAAGAAGTAAGAGTAATGGATGTGATGGGAAGATTAGTTAATAGTGAAGAATTAAAAGCGAACAGTACGAGTGCTACAATAGATATGAGCGGGTATGCTAAGGGGGTGTATTTTGTAAGGGTACAAACCGAAAACGGAATAATAAATAAAAAAGTAATAATACAATAGTTCAGGCAAAATAATTGCCACTTCATTTTACAATTACACCTCATTACTGCATTTCTATAAAATGACAGTAAATACTTTGTCATTTAGGCGCAGCCCCTAAAACCCTTCTTTGGGCTATTCTCTCCTTTGTCAGCTTATCTATAGGTTAATGCGTTGTAATCTTTTTCATTACAGAAATGATTGTTTTAGTATTTTTGGAACAAAACAAGTTATAAAAGGTAAAGATTTAATAGATACAACTATTTGAATATGACAACAGAGCTTTTTAACCAGGAATTTGAAACGGTAACCGGTCCGTTAAAATCGTATATTTTAAGAATAACTGCAAGTATAGCCGATGCAGAGGATATTTTGCAGGATACCTATATTAAAGCGTTGGAAAAACTGAGTACATTCAGGGAAGAATCTTCGCTAAAAACATGGTTGTTTACCATTGCTTCCAACCTTGCCAAGGATAACCTGAGAGCACAGAAACGATGGGTGGAAAATGTAACAGACATTACCAAGGAAGCTGCATTGACACATAAAGAATTTTTTGAAGAAGCCATGAATATCCGACAGACTTCTCCGCAGGGACAGTTTGAAGTAAAGGAACATATTGCTTTTTGTTTTACCTGTATTTCAAAATCGCTGCCGCTGGAACAGCAACTTTGTATTTTTCTGAAAGAAGTATATGAATTTAAAGTGGCGGAAATACAAACCATTTTGAATACTACGGAAGCAATGGTGAAATATTATCTGCATACCGGGAGAAGCAAAATGATAAATATATTTGAAGGCCGGTGTGCTTTAATAAATAAGGAAGGAGCTTGTCATCAATGTTCGGAACTGAATGGAATATTTAATCCGAAACAAAATACACAGCATGAAATAATGAAAATAGAGATGGCAAAAGAGGCAGAAAAAGGTGATAAAGAACATTTATTTGATTTGCGGATGTCTATTTTAAAAGAAATCGACCCTTTTAAATCCAAAGCTTCTGCCCTGCAATTGCACCATTTGGAGCATAACCGACAGGTGATGGAAAAATATTCAGAAAAAAAATCAGTTTAACCCTATCGTTTTCTTTGGCTCATTCGTCAAAAGAGTATAAAACAACAAAAACCAAATTATGACAACAACAGAAATAAAACAAACAAACGGAAAAGCAACTACCGAAAGAACGACTTTCAGCCGCACAACTTCGGTAAGTATTGAAATTAAAGCCGACCCATCTATTATCTGGGCGTTATTAACCAAGGCATCGGATTACCCGAGATGGAATTCGACTGTAACTTCTATTCAGGGCAGTATTGCTTTAGGAGAAACCATACTACTGAAATCGACATTGGATGCAAAAAGAACATTCAAATTAAAAGTAAAAGAATGGGAACCCGAAAAAAGGCTGGCTTGGGGAGATGGAATGGGAAACCGGGTTTACACATTGGAAAAGAGCGCAAACGGAAATGTAATATTTATAATGAATGAAAAAATCGGTGGACCTGTGTTTCCTTTGTTTGCAAAAATGATTCCTTCCTTTGATCAATCCTTTGAACAGTTTGCCAAGGATTTGAAAAAGGAATCGGAAACGATAATGAATTCGAAATAAAAACAAAGATTTAAAATTTAATAAACATATAAAAACGAAGACTAATGAAAATAGTAAAAGTAACCTATACCACCAATGCAGCGTATGCTGAACAAAATCAGAACAACATTAAAAATGTAATGGCAGATTTGCAAAAAATAAATAACCCCGGTATTAATTATACTTCCTGCATGAGTGCCGATGGTAAAACATTTACACATACTGCATTTTTTAAATCGGAAGAGGATGAGAAAGTGCTGTTTGCCTTGGCTTCATTCAAACTTTTCCAGGAACAACTAAAAGCAAGCGGACCGGAAACGCCACCTAAACAGGAATTACTAACTTTGGTGGGTTCATCAACAAACATATTTAACAACTAAATAATTTAATTATGAAAAATAAAATAGGAACAAAAGAAAAACCATTGGTTTTAAAAACACCTCCACTGTCATCTGAATACACCATGCACATGGATGTGAAAGATGGGAAAGATATATTGGCGTGTACAGTAGGTAAAACCGTTTTGCATTATGATTATCGTTGCCTCACAGATTTACATGGGATGCTAAAGAAACATGGCGACTGGATGGAACTTGGAAGTGCTGACGAACAGAAACCTGCAAAAGAAGGAACTGTGGAAGCCTGGGGCCGTTCAGAAAAAAATCCTGTTGGTGGATGGTATGGATTAAAGAAAGGGCTTCGCGGCCGCTTTGGAATGTACATTCCGCCATTGATGGAAGCATTGGGACTTGCTGAGGTAACCCATGATGCAAAAGGAAATAAAATGAAAGCGAAATAAGGAAAGAAACTAAATTTCGAGTTCCTTCATTGGTTCCCAGAAATACTTTTTGAAGTCAAGAATTTTATCGTTTTTGATTTTAATCCCTTCTTTTTCCAATAATTCCTGCATCAGGAAAGGATTGGCAAAATGATGTTTTCCGGTAAGTTCTCCGTTTCGGTTCACCACCCGATGCGCGGGAACTTTCTTTTTTTGAGTATGAGAGGATTTCATTGCCCACCCTACTGCTCGCGAAGAGCGTGCTGCACCCAGGTATTTTGCAATGGCTCCATAATTAGTAACTCTTCCTTTTGGAATTAAACGAACTACATCATAGACATTTTGGAAAAAATCTTCCTGCTGTTTCATTTAAAAAAGGGCAATGAAGAAGGTTAGTGACTTACAACAAGTTTTTTGGTTGAAATCATTTTATCATCCACTAACAACGAATAAAAATAAATACCCGAAGGCATTTCTTCTGTATTTATTTTAGCAATCCCTTGTTTATCATTCAAAGTAATCTGTTTTACTTCTTTTCCGATTAAATTGTACATCACCAGTTTTGCTTTTTGAGAAGAGCTGTTTATGTTGTAATTAATGGAAACCAATGAGGAAGATGGATTTGGAGATGGGTTTGAAATATTAGCAACTGCATTCGATGCTTCGTTTACACCCAAAAGTAAGTTATATTTAATGATTACAAAAGAAGAATCGGTTGTGTTGGCTGGGTCTTCAAAACGATAATATACATAACGGGTAACATTGGAACTTCCAGATACGAAATCGCAATGGAAACCGTTTCCTGAAAAATCGACTGTGTCATGAGGGGCTACTGTTAAAGTAAGGCTACCTATATTTGTTTGAAAACCATAACATAAACCACCAAAACAGAATTGAGTTGAGTCGTCTGCCGCCATTGACAATATGGCTCTTCTACATTTATACGTTCTGGAAACATTTGTAGAATTACTAATATGAACGTCAGTAATTACATTTGAATTAAGACCTACATATTCATCAACTGTTGTATTTGTTATGATGTTGTCATTAACGTCTAAAAGCACAATGCTTTGACCCATGCCAACTATTGCAGCAGAGAGGAAAAAGATGGTTGTAATAATTTTTTTCATTGAATTGGTTTTGAAAATTAATCGTCATTTATAAAATATCAGCAGTAAAAATAGCTAAAAAAAGTCAGCAGATTAAATCTTTATACATATATTCGCAATTCAAATTGAAAACATTATAAGAAAAATTAACCTAAACCTGTTCACATGAAAAAAACTTTACAATTAATTACAGCTATAACAATTCTGTTTACTGCTGTTGAAAGCAAGGCTCAACTTGCTGACGGAAAACTTGCACCTGACTTTACATTTACTGATATTGCAGGCAACACACAACATTTGTACGCGCTTCTCGATTCCGGATTCACGACCTATATTGATGTTTCAGCTGCCTGGTGCGGACCATGTTGGTCTTATCACAATACAGGAGCATTAGAGACCTTGTATAATACATATGGTCCAGGCGGAACCAACGTGGTTAGGGTGCTTTACGTTGAAGGAGAACTAACAAATACAATTAATCAGCTTCATGGTATTACCGGTGCCGGAGGCGGGTATGCCGGTTCAACCCAGGGAGATTGGACCGCAGGAACTCCTTATCCAATGATTGACCTTTCAAGTTCTACACCTGGAGCAACCGCCTTTTTAGGAAGTTCCGGATATCAGATTGCTTACTTTCCAACTGTTTATATGATCTGTCCTGACAGAACCATTACTCTTGTTGGGCAAGCCAATGTCACAAATTTATATGCAGCAAGAGCTTCCTGCGCAATTGCAGTTGTTGCAGACGATGCTCAATTAATGCACCCCATTACACTTGGTACAACAAACGATAATTTACAATCCTGCGATAGTGTTATTCCAACCTTCCGTTTAGGAAATGTTGGAACATCTGCTTTAACATCTGCAACCATTACCTATAAAGTAGACGGTGTAACCCAAAAAGTAAAAAACTGGACAGGTAATCTTGCTCCATATAACAATACCTTGGTTACAAACGTTAAACTTGGAGGGCCAATAGCTGGTGGTCACACTATAACTGCTAGTGTTTCTAATCCCAATGGAGGCTCAGACCCAACAGCCAATAACAATGCTACTACGGCTAATTTTGTTAAGTATAGCGGCACTGTGGTTCCTCTTGTTTCAGAATCTTTTGAAGCTTTCGGAATACCATCCGCTTGGGCAATAGCAAATGGAGGGGGTGCTACTACCTGGTCAACAGCAAATGTTGGATTCAACTCTTCGAAAAGCGCGAAATTAGATTTCTACAATATTTCTGCCGGAGATATCGATTGTTTTATTTTGGAGCCGATGTCGTTTTTTGGAACAACGGTTGATTCTTTAACTTTTGATATTTCCTATGTTCAATATTCATCTACCGTAAACGATAAACTTGAGGTAGACGTGTCGACCAATTGCGGAGTTACCTGGGCGCCAAGGTACGTAAAAGTAGGGGCATCGTTATCTACCAATGGCACCAGTTATTTCACATCTGCCTATACACCAACTTCTGCATCGCAATGGAGAAAAGAAAGAGTTAATTTAAGTATGTATGCTGGTCAGAATGAGGTTTTAATCAGATTTAAAGGAGTGTCGGCACAAGGAAATTCTTTATATGTTGATAATATTAACTTTTCCTCCGTTACCGGAATTGATGAAACGTTAGATGTTTCAGGTGTTTCTGTATTTCCAAACCCAACTTCTGAAGACACACATGTTCGTTTTAATTTAACAGAAGGCGGCTACGTTTCCATAACCTTGGCAAATGAACTTGGACAAGAAGTAATTCATTCAGAACTTGGAAACTTGTCCTCTGGCTCTCAAAATTATTTGTTGAAAACCGATGGGTTGCCTAACGGGTTGTATTTTATGAGTATCAAAACCGCAAATGGTTTAATTACCAAAAAGGTCTCTGTAAATAAATAGGAATATTTTCTGAAATAAAAAACCCCTTCATTAAATTAATGAAGGGGTTTTTTATTTCTTTAACGCGTGAGAATTACTTTTTTAGAAGAAAAAACCTCACCATTTCTTAATAGTTTACAAAAATAAAGTCCTGAATTTAAATTGGTGACGTTTATTAGGGCTCGCCCTTTTTTGTCATTTATATTTACAGAGTCGATTTCCTGTCCCAGTAAATTATACAAAACAACTTTAGTGTTACTATAAATAGAGAACAAATCATAATTTATTGAAATAAAAAAGGAAGCAGGGTTAGGATAAACATCAAAAACAAAACTGTCTGATTTTATGGTTTCGTTCACTCCCGAAATTGTTGCACTGTCTGTAAGTTGGAGTAGATAATAATTTGTTGTATTATTAATACTGTCTGTGGTATACCCGGTGAGCACATAACCAGAGCAGACGGTTGACTTTATAATTTCATATCCAATATCTATACCTGGGCTTCCATAGGTGTTTTTCCATAAAAAAGTACCTGAAGAATCTATTTTAAAAACAACAAGATCAATAGGTCCTCCTCCGTTATAGCTATTACTATAGCCTGTAAAAACAAAACCGCCATCTGGAGTTTCAATTCCTGAAAATGCGGCATCTGCATATAAACCACCATAATTATGTCTCCAGACCAATGTGCCGTTTGAATCAATTTTTTGAATAATAAAATCGAATGGAGAGTTCGTATAGATTTGTCCTTCACCAAAAGAAACGTAATTATTGTCTGTAGTTACCAAAAGACCTTTGCATCCATTAGTAAGAGTGTCGCCAAAATTGTTTTGCCAATTCACATTTCCTGCACTATCTAATTCATACACTTCCACATCATAATCGCCAGTTATGCTCCAGCTTTGAGAATCACCAGTTAGAATATAATTTCCGTTGCTAATTTGATGAACCATGTCCCCGATATCATTTCTCGTTCCTCCAACAGACTTATCCCACTGGTAATTTCCTGAAGCGTCCAGTTTCAAAACTAATGCATTATTAAAGCCAAAGGTGTCGTTTTGAAAACCTGTAATAATAAAACCGCCATCAATCGTTTGCTCAACATAGCTTGGGGATTCATTTACTGAAGTCGCAAAAACCTTATTCCAGATGACATTGCCGGAGGTGTCTACTTTGTAAATAAGGATGTCTAAATCATTAAATGAAGTTTCTGATTCTGCTACAAATAAGAGATTTCCATCTGATGTCAGATTCAAGTAATAACCATTTTCGACATTTTGTGTTCCATAATATTCTGTCCATTGAACATTCCCGTATTTGTCTGATTTGGTTAATGAAATGTCATTATTCCCTATATTCCCTGTGGTGGAATTGCCCAATATATAAATGCTTCCGCTGCTTAATTGTTTAACAGAACGAGAAATATCAATTCCGGCAGTTCCAAAAGATTCCTGAAAATAAAGACTTGTGTTTTGCGCAAATGCCTGAAAAGGAAAAAGTAAAAGTAAAAGGTATCTTTTCATTTAATTAAATAAAAAAACCAACATTAATAAACTATTAATGTTGGTTTAATTTTAATACTGTGAATTTATTATTTAGAGCTAATCACTAATTTCTTTGTGGAAATTATTTTATCATCAACTAAAAAAGTGTAGAAATAAATACCTGCATCAAAATCATTTGTACTTATTTTTTCAGTGCCTTCTTTACCCGACAAAACAATTTGCTTTATTACCTTGCCCAGCACATCATAAAAAATCAACTTCCCCTGTTTTGCGTTTTCTTCTAGTTTATATTTAATTGAAGATGACGAAGTAATCGGATTAGGGAACGCAGCAGAAACACTTCCTAATTGGTCAGAATGCTCGTTAATCCCGGCGGTTGTACATAAATAACGTAAAGTAACTCCTGCCGTATCAGCCGGATTATGAATATTAAAAAAATTATAATGCACCAAACGAGTCACACATTCGGGACCTGCCACAAAAACAGCATGGAATCCATTTCCAAGAAAATCAATAGTATCGTTATATGGACAAGCTAAGCTTAGATTAGACGTATTTGTTGTTGAGCCATAACATAAACCGCCCCAGCAAAATTGAGTTTGGTCTAATGCATCTATATTCATTACTGTTCTATGAACTTTAAAAGTGTCTGTGGTTGCTGCTGTATTTTTGACAAGGATTTCAGTAATATTTGTAGTGTTGGCAGGCATATTTATGTCCATGATTGTTCCTGTAACAACATTGAATAAAGAGTCCATTAGTACGTACGTTTGGCTAAATCCGAAGAAAGAAATGCAAAAGAGACAAATTGTGGTAATTGTTTTTTTCATGTTTATTTATTAAAAGTTTGAACTGCAAAATTAACATAAGTTCTCATTAAACACCAGCAAAAGGATGTTTTTTCTGTTTTTATTTAAATTTTTCTTCTTTTGCAAAATGTAAAAAGAGGAAAGTCCTGGTTTATTTGAAAAAAGGGAAATTTATTACCCTTTTTTGTAGAAAATAATTTTATTGAAAAAGATTGCTCATTTAAATATTATCTATAAATTCGCTGTTCAAAATATTGGAAATACCAAAACAGTTTAACTTAAAACAAAAAACAATGAAAAAAATTACATTACTATTAAGTGGATTAGCATTAAGTTGCACCACTTTCGGACAGTCTCAGAGACTTTGTCTTGCAGAAGAGTTTACGCAGGCTTCATGCCCTCCGTGCGCTGCTGCAAATCCTGGTTACAACACCTTGCTTCAGGCAAACTTAACAAAGGTTGCCTCTATTAAGTATCAAACTTCATGGCCAGGTTACGACCCAATGAACCTTCAAAATGCAGGAGATGTTCAAACAAGAGTTAGTTATTATGCCGTTAGTGGTGTTCCTGATGGAAAATTGGATGGTGTTGATTTCTATCCAGGAAGTATTACTCAGGCACAAATTGACGCTGAATATGCTGTTGCTTCTCCTTATACCATAACCGTTTCTCACACCTTTTCTCCTGACTATTCTACTGTTACTTATACAGAAGTTATCACCTGTACTCAAGCTGTAACCGGTAATTTGGTTAACCACATTGCAATGGTTGAAAAACAAATTCACTTTGCAACTCAGCCTGGGACAAATGGAGAAACAGATTTTTATGAAGTAATGAAAAAAATGTATCCATCAGCAGCAGGAACACCTGTAACTGCTATGACTGTTGGTGCAACTCAGACTTTTACAGCAACAGTTCCTGTTCCAAATTATGTTTATGATTTAAATCAAGTAAGTTTTGTTTGTTGGGTTCAAAACACTGCAACCAAAGCTGTTCAACAGGCCGGACAAGACTCTCCTATTGTTTTGCCTCCGTCAACTGAAGATGCTGGGATTTCTGCTACAACAAACGTAAATGCTATTCAGTGTGCTACTTCTGTTACTCCATCTGTAACTGTGAAAAATTACGCTCCCAACACTTTAACTACCTGTACAATCAATTATCAATTAGATGGTGGTGCAGTAATGACACAAGCATGGACAGGTTCTTTAGCAACAAACGGAACTTCAGTTACTGCCTTACCTACCTTAACAGTTGGTGTTGGTTCTCATACTTTAGTTAGCTGGACCAGCCAGCCTAATGGAGGAAGCGACTATCATATTATTAACAATCTTAATTCTAAAACCTTTAGCATTATTGGTGCATCCTCAATGGCTCCTGTTGTTGAACCATTTGTTTCTTTCCCTCCTGCAAACTGGGTAATTGACGATCCTAACAATACATATCCATGGGAGCACGTAACCACTGTTGGTGGTTTCGGAACATCTTCTGAATGTACCGCTGTTAATTTTTATAATGACCCTGCAGGTAACATTGAAGATATGTATGTTCAGCCTACAAACTTAACAACCACAGCAACTCATGCAACTGTAACTTTTGATGTTGCTTATTGCCAGTATTCTACTGAAAATGACAATTTAAAGGTTCAGGTTTCTACTGACTGTGGCGTTACTTGGGCCACTGCTTATAACAAACAAGGAGCAACTTTGGCTACAAAACCTGCTCAGACTGCATCTTTTGTTCCAACAGCAACTCAATGGAGAAATGACGGAGCTGATTTAACACCTTATTTGAATCAAGCAAATGTTTTAATTCGTTTCAGAGCTACCAGTGGTTATGGTAACAATTTATTTGTAGATAATATCAATATCTTTACTAGTAATTCAGCTTTAGGTATTGCTGACAATTCTGCAAATGTTAATTCAATGGAAATATTTCCTAACCCTATGAAGGATAACGCTACTGTTAATTTTAACTTAGCTAATGCTTCTATCGTTCAGGTTACAATGACTAATGTTTTAGGACAAACTGTTTACTCAACATCTTTAGGTCAAATGACAGCAGGTGACCACAATACTAAGATTGATGCTTCTAATTTAAATTCAGGCATTTATTTTGTTACATTAAATGTTGCTGATGGAAAAATTACTAAGAAAGTTTCTATCAATAAATAATTATCATTGAAATTAAAATAAATCAGCAGTATGGTCTGTTTTTTGACTCATCACTGCTGATTTATTTTTTTATTTATACTTAATTCTTTTTTTATGAAAAAAATAGTTGCAGGAATTATTGCTTTGGTTTCTTTTGTTAGTGTATCGAGTGCACAAACAATAGCTGCTGCCGATGTAAAATCGGTGGATGGAAAAACAGTGAACACTTCGAAATTTACTAATGACGGGAAACCTATTGTTATTAGTTTTTGGGCTACCTGGTGTAAGCCTTGTAAAAAAGAGTTGGATGCCATATCCGAGAACTATGCCGAGTGGCAAAAAGAAACAGGTGTAAAACTGATTGCGGTCTCAATTGATGATTCCCGCAGTTCAGGAAAAGTGGCCACGGATGCTAAAAGTCATGCATGGGAGTATGAAGTATATATTGACGAAAACCAGGATTTTAAACGGGCTATGAATGTGAACAATGTACCTCATACCTTTATTATTGATGGGAAAGGAAATATTGTTTGGCAGCACAACTCTTATGCTGAAGGAGATGAGGAACACCTTTTTGAAGTATTAAAAAAGGTAGCGAAAGGAGAAAAGGTTACAGAATAAGCAATTTAGAAAAACAAACATTTATTTTTTGTGAATAAACTAAAACTACGAATACTCTCCGCTATTGTTTGCGGATTAATATATAGCAACATTTCTGTTGCACAATTGAATCCGGCCAACTTAAGTAATTTAAATCTTGGCGAAATTCATGGAAACTTTCAATTGGATGCCCAATATTATATTCCTGATTCAACCATTGGCGCACCTAATGTGCCCGAAAAAATGCTTTCCAATGGCTTCGCAAACATTATTTACACTAGAGGTAAATTTACTGCCGGTGTGCGTTACGAAAGTTATTTGAATGCACTTCAGGGTTTCGATTCCCGTTACCAGGGAAACGGTATTCAATATCGTTTTGCTACTTATAAATCAGATGCTTTGGAAGTAACAGTTGGTAATTTTTACCAGCAATTTGGTAATGGTTTAGTATTGCGCAGCTATGAAGAAAGAGGATTAGGTTTTGATAATGCACTTGACGGTGTAAGATTAAAATACGAACCTGTAAAAGGAATTTACCTGACGGGCCTTACCGGTAAACAGCGTTCGTTTATGACACAAGGTCCGGGCCTGGTTCGTGGCTTTGATGGTGAAATGCAGATAAATGAAACCTTTAAAAAATTAGAAGAAAAGAAATTAAAAATTACCTTTGGTGGTAGTTTTGTAAGTCGTTACCAACAGGATGACAACCCCGATTTGATATTGCCTGAAAACGTTGGCGCTTATGCCGGTCGTTTCCAGATTAACAGAAACAATTTTAACATGCATGGCGAATGGGCAACCAAAATTAACGACCCAAATGCTGCAAATAATAATATTTACAAGCCCGGTGAAGCGGAAATAATCTCTGCCAGTTATGCCCTAAAGGGGTTTGCTGTTTCGGCAAGTGCCAGCAGAGCTGATAACATGAACTTTCGTTCGGATAGAAGTGCAACCTTAAATAATTTATTGTTGAATTACACTCCGGCTCTTAATAAAAACCATACTTATAGTTTATTGACATTTTATCCTTATGCTTCTCAACCTAACGGAGAGTTTCAGTTTTCAGGAGAGGTAAACTGGAAAGCGATTAAAAAACCAAAATATAAATTAGACATTACTGTCAACTATTCCGGGTCAAATGATTTAGATACTACCCGGATTGAAACCAATGCAGACAGCAGCAGACAGGGGTATAAAACCAACTCCTATTTTATGGGGAAAAAAGTTTTCTTCCGCGATTTTTATGTGGAGGTAAATCAAAAGTTTGGAAAGAAGTTTAAGGCTTCTGTGATGTATGCCTACCAGGAATACAACAAAGGGGTGATACAGGAACCCGGTTTCCCGACCATCTATTCTCATATTGTTATTGCAGATTTAACATACCGATTGAAAGGGGAAAGCACTGTTAGACTTGAATTGCAAAACCTGACAACCCGCCAGGATAAGCAGGATTGGGCACAGGCTATGTTGGAATATACGTTCAACTCCCATTGGTTTGCTGCAGCTTTCGACCAGTATAATTATGGAAACCTGATTGTTAGCGAACGTTATCAGTATTATGGAGGAACCATTGGATATAACAAAAATGCCAACCGTATTACATTGAGTTACGGAAGACAACGGGCCGGAATTTTTTGTGTTGGTGGCATTTGCCGTCAGGTGCCTGCCTCTAACGGTATTACATTAAGTGTTACAAGTAGTTTTTAAAAACATTCAAAATGAAAAAATTTATTTATTCTGCAGTTCTTTCTCTCGGGCTTTTATTTGCTTCCTGCGATTATGTCAGCAGTCCTTATCCCGAAAAAAACGCAAATATTACAAGTGATACATTAAGCTGTGACGCTTCATTTCCTGTCGTATCAACTCATATTAAAAAAATACTGATTGAAGATTATACAGGCCATACCTGCCCTAATTGCCCGAGAGCAGCAAGAGCCATAACAACTATTGATACCACACACCCCGGCAAAATAATTGCTCTTGGTGTGCATGTTGGCGGGTTTGCTGTTCCTAACAGTACTTTTACTGCAGATTACAGAACCACTGTTGGTAATACCTATGATGCGTTTTTTGGTGCTTCTGCATTTGGTCTGCCGGAAGGGATGTTCAGCAGAAAACGGTTCGATGCGGTTAACAATACCCATTTGTTTTTTTATACCAATTTCCCTACTTATTTTTCCACCATTCAAAACGAACCTTCGGTGGTTGATCTTCAGCTAAATTTGAATTACGATCCTTCAACACGAAAGATTTGTTGTGCTGTCCGCGATTCGTTTTTAACAGCTGTTACCGGAACCTATAAACTGGTGATGCTTATTAGTCAGGATAGCATTATAGACTGGCAGGATGATGTGGATGCGCTTCCGCAAACGGTACAATATTATGTTCACCGACATGTTCTTCGCGATGCTGTTACTCCTGCAGGAGCTTGGGGTGAGCCTTTGATTGGTAACAATGCCGCTGCAGGACTGACACAGGTTCGTCATTTTGCTTATAACATTCCTGCTGCTTATAACAATATTCCTTGCGATGTAACTAAATGCCATATTGTAGCCTTTATCTATAATACCTCTACTTACGAAATTATACAGGCAGAAGAAGCAAAAGTAACCCAATAAGCCGGGTTACTTTTTCTTCTTTTATTATGCTGATTCCTGCTTACTTGCTGTAACTTTGCAAAGCATGAAAAAAACAAACATTCTTCTTTTTCTTTTGTTGTATGCTGCAACTGCATGTGCGCAACAGCGTTTTGTTCCCGGGCTTAAACTTGGTATCAGCACCAGCCAGGTTCGTGGCGATTCGTACACGGGATTTCACAAAGCTGGAGTGGTGGGAGGAGCAACCCTTACCACCAATTTTAATAAAACATGGTCCGCTCAGTTTGAAATGATTTACGTTCAGAAAGGAAGCAAGCAGGTATATAATTCAGGCACGGCAGATACTGGCTTTTTTTATTATCTCGGGTTGAATTACCTGGAGGTTCCCGTATTTGTTCAGTATCATTTGCATAAATTTACATTTGAATTGGGCCCATCCTTCGGGTACCTGATAGATGAAACAGAATATTACAACACACAGGATTTAACCGGAATGCGTCCTTTTAAAAAAACAGAAACCAGCCTGAGTGTAGGAGTAAGTTTTACCTTGTTTAAAAAACTTGGGGTGAACTGGCGATATACCAATTCGCTTCTTTCCATTCGCGACTTTGCTGCCACCGGAGGAACCTGGGACACAGAAGGGCAACGAAACAATGTGTTGGCTTTTAGCCTGACCTATCAATTTAAAAAGAATGAACCAAAATAAACATAAAATAGTAGTGGCCATTACCGGAGCCAGCGGTGCCATTTATGCCAAAGTTCTTTTACAAAAACTTCAGCAACTTGCAGAACAGATAGAAACCGTTGGGGTGGTAATGAGCGATAATGCCAAAGATGTATGGAAATACGAACTGGAAAATACCGATTACCAGCAGCTGCCCTTTACCATTTACAACAAAAACGATTTTTTTGCACCCTTTGCTTCCGGCTCTGCCAGATATAATACCATGATTATCTGCCCCTGCAGCATGGGAACTTTGGGACGCATTGCTTCCGGCATTTCAAACGACCTTACTTCCCGCGCAGCGGATGTTATTTTAAAAGAAAGAAGAAAACTGATACTGGTTACCCGCGACACCCCTTTAAGTTTAATACATATTAATAATATGAAAACCATTACCGAAGCTGGTGGAATTATTTGCCCTGCCAGCCCTTCCTTTTACAGCAAACCCAAAGATTTTGACGCCTTGGCTTCCACCGTTATAGACCGGGTGTTGGATTTGGCCGGTTTAGAACTACCCTCGTTTCGTTGGGGGGAGAAATAGCAGAACGCACAATATTGCCTAAAGAGACTTGTTTATTTACAGAAATGTCGTTTCGTTTCTGAAAGTGTCGTTTCATTTCTGAAAGTGTCGTTTCATTTTTGAAAGTGTCGTTTCATTTCTGAAAATGTCGTTTCATTTCTGAAAGTGTCGTTTCATTTTTGAAAGTGTCGTTTCATTTCCGAAAATGTCGTTTCATTTCTGAAAGTGTCGTTTCGTTTTTGAAAGTATCGTTTCGTTTCTGAAAGTGTCGTTTCGTTTTTGAAAGTGTCGTTTCATTTCTAAAGAAGCTTGTTTATTTCTAAAGAGGCTTGTTTATTCTTTAGGATAACTCTTGTCTAAAAAGACAATGCTATTCCGAACAGTCGAAACCCGTTTGTCTAAAAAGACAATACTATTCCGAAGAATCGGAACCTGTTTGTCTAAAAAGACAATGTTATTCCGAAGAGAAGGAACCCCTTTGCATAATAAGACAATGCCATTCCGAACAACCGGAACCTCTTTGTCTAAAAAGACAATGCCATTCCGAACGGTCGAAACCCGTTTGTCTAAAAAGACAATGGTTTTTAATAATGCAGAGGGTTATATTATTTATGGCCGGTAAGATTAACTAAACCCCTGTTTTCCGGGAATCCGAAATCGAACATCCGAAATCCCAAATTTTAATGCGCCTCCAGCCAGTTGCTGCCAGTTCCCATTCCCACCTCCATCGGAACGGTTAAAGAAGGAATGGCATTCATCATTCTATCCCTGATAATTGGTTGAATTATTTCCAGTTCGTCTTTCCATACATCAAACACCAACTCATCATGCACCTGCAACAGCATTTTTGATTTAAAATTCTTTTCTTTAAAATCTTTATGAATATTAATCATGGCAATTTTTATCATATCTGCCGCACTTCCCTGTATAGGAGCGTTGATTGCATTTCGCTCCGCAAAACCACGAACCGTATGGTTGCTCGAATTGATGTCGCGCAAATATCTTCTTCGTCCCATAATGGTTTCCACATAGCCCTTTTCTTTTGCCAGGGCAATGCTTTCGTCCATGTATTCTTTTATACGCGAATATTTTGCAAAATAATTTTCTATGATTTCTGCCGCTTCTTTTCTTGGAATGTTTAATCTTTCTGAAAGTCCGAACGCTGATATTCCATAAATGATTCCGAAGTTCACCATCTTTGCCCGGCTTCTCATTTCAGAAGTCACTTCATGCAGCTCCACGTTATACACCTTGGCGGCTGTGGCTTTGTGAATATCCTGTCCCGATTGAAATGCCTCTATCATCCCGGCATCCTTGCTCAACTCAGCAATAATCCGGAGTTCTATCTGCGAATAATCGGCAGAAAGAAGAATGTAGTTTTCATCTCTCGGTACAAATGCTTTGCGGATTTCTCTTCCTCTTTCGGTACGAATAGGAATGTTTTGCAAATTCGGATTGTCGGAACTTAATCTTCCGGTAACAGCAACCACCTGGTTATACGAAGTGTGTATTCTATGTGTTCTCGGGTTAATAAGCAACGGCAGGGAATCCACATAGGTGTTTTTTAATTTTACCAACTCACGATAGTCCAATATCTTTCCAACTATATCATGCTTGCCGAGTAACTTTGATAACACATCTTCTCCGGTAGCGTATTGCCCTGTCTTGGTTTTCTTAGGTTTCTCTACAATTTTAAGCACTTCAAACAGTATTTCTCCTACCTGTTTAGGAGAAGAAATATTAAACGGTGTACCTGCCAATGTCTGTATTTCGGTATCTACTTTTAAAATATCTGTGGTTAACCCTTCCGATATTTCTTTCAATGCATCTTTATCCAATCGTATTCCTTCGGCTTCCATAGCTGCCAATACGGGGATAAGCGGTACTTCAATTTCTTCAAATAGTTTCCTTGCATGTGCTTCTTCCAGCATAGGTTCAAACTTGTTTTTAAGCTGAAGCGTAATGTCGGCATCTTCTGCTGCATACTCTTTAATTTCTTCTATTGGCGCATCGCGCATAGAAGACTGTTCTTTTCCTTTTTTACCTATTAAGGTTTCGATGGATACAGGAGAATAGTTTAAGTATGTTTCTGCAAGCACATTCATATTATGCCGCATGTCAGGCTGAATAAGGAAATGAGCTACCATGGTATCAAACAGTTTCCCTTTTATTTCCACTCCATATAAATTAAGAACGGACAAATCGTATTTAATATTTTGCCCTATTTTAGTAATGTTTTCATTTAAAAAAACAGGTTTAAATTCGTTTACTATTTCCTGCGCTTCGGCTTTCTCTACCGGAACCGGAACATAATATGCTTCGGAAACAGAGTAGGCAAAGGACATTCCCACCAGGTCAGAATTCTGTGCATCCAGTCCGGTGGTTTCTGTATCAAAACAAATGGCAGATTGTTTACTTAAGTCTATTACCAATTGTGCTCTTTTCTCTTTAGTGTCGATGAGATGATAGGTGTGAGCAACATCTTTGATAGTTACAAATTGGTGATTCGCTTCTTCTGATGCCTCAACCCCTTCTTCAAAAGATAAGTGTTCGCTTCCTATTGTTGTTTCGGTTTGTTGCGCTGTCGTTGTTGCTTCTTCCTCTGCTTGTCCAAACATGTCCGTCTGGTCAGGATTGGTTTTAACCGCCTTTTGTTTTGGTTTTTCGGGCTTCGCTATAGGTTCAGGAGCAGATGTGTTTCCAAAAACTCTATCCGCAAGGTTTCTGAACTCCAACTCCGCAAACAGTTCTTTCAAGGCTTCTTTATTGGGCTCCTCCATCTCCAATGCCTTTTCATCCAGCTCAATCGGTACATCACAAATTATTGTTGCCAGCCATTTCGATTGTATGGCCTTCTCTTTATTAAGCTCTACCTTTTCCTTTAATTTTCCTTTTAGCTTGTCAGTGTTTTGTAATAAATTATCAATACTTCCAAAATCTTTTATCAGCTGAATGGCTGTCTTTTCGCCCACTCCCGGTATGCCCGGAATATTATCAGAGGCATCACCCATCAACCCTAAAATATCAATTACTTGGTCCACATTCTGAATGTCCCATTTTTTTAATATCTCCGGAACACCCATTATCTCTGCACCGTTTCCTAATCGTGCAGGTTTGTACATAAATATTTTGTCAGAAACCAACTGACCGTAATCTTTGTCCGGTGTCATCATATAGGTTGTAAACCCTTTCTTTTCGGCCATCTTAGAAAGCGTACCAATAACGTCATCTGCTTCAAACCCTGGCATTTTAAGGACAGGAATATTAAACCCTTCAATAACTTTAATGATGTAAGGAATGGCCAAACGCAGGTCTTCCGGCATTTCTTCGCGATGTGCTTTATAGTCGGCAAACTCTGTATGGCGAATGGTTGCTTCCGGAGTATCAAACACCACAGCAATATGCGTTGGTTTTTCCTTTTTCAAAACATCCAACAAAGTATTGGTGAAACCAAACACCGCAGAAGTGTTTAGCCCTTTTGAATTAATACGATGATTGTTGCTGAATGCAAAATAAGCACGATATATTAATGCAAACGCATCAAGCAAAAACAGTTTTTTATTGGTTTCTTCCATTGGGTTTTATTTTTATTTGGGGTGATAAAAGTAATGAAATAGTTGATTAGGTAATTGAGTAATTTAGGTAATAGGGCAATAAGGGGATTGTCTTTTTATTTCTTACATTTGCATATCAAAAAACAACCATGAATATACAATCGATAAAATTGGATTTAGTTCAAAAACTGTTATCTGTAAAAGACGAATTGGTTTTGAAAAAAATAAATAAGATTTTGGACAAAGAAAATGTTGTTGCTTACACAGTGGAAGGAAAACCACTAACATTGGAACAATACAATAAAAAACTTTTAACTGCCGAAAAACAAGTTAAAACCGGTAATTTTCTTACTCAGGAAGATCTGGAAAAAAAATCTGCTAAATGGAAGGAAAGGAAATAACTATCCTTTGGAGTGCAGACGCAATTGACAGCTTAGAAAAGATTTTCAACTATTATTTTAATTTATCCGAGCAGAGTGCAGAGCGCAGAGCGCATAAGAACAGATATTTTAGAAAAAGTTTCAACCCTTCGATTTGTTAACCAATACCAAATAGATGAAATTAATCCGGCTTATAGAAGAATAATTGTGAGACATTATAAGGTAGTTTACAAGGTAGAAAAACAAACTATTTTGATTTTGAATATTTTTGATACGAGACAAGACCCTTCTAAAAGTAAGATCGAAAAATAGTATTCCTCCATTCATCCTCCACTGAATCCTTTCATAAACATATTTCCAATAAGCATTTCTATTTTATTAATTTTGTCATCCAATTAACAAGACATGTCAATACTAGTCAACAATATTACAAAGCTGTACGATAAGCAAAAAGCATTGGATAATGTTTCGTTTGAAGTAAACACCGGTGAAATAGTTGGTTTTCTTGGTCCTAATGGTGCCGGTAAATCAACAATGATGAAAATACTTACCTGTTTTATTCCTCAAACTTCCGGCTCTGCATCTGTATGCGGATATGATATTGCCGAAGAAAGCCTGGAGGTTCGCAAGAATGTGGGCTATCTTCCGGAGCACAATCCTTTGTACACCGAAATGTATATCAAGGAATATTTAGAATTTATTGCGGGTTTGCATAAACTTAAAAATGTAAAACAACGCATTGCTGAAATGATTGAAATGACCGGTCTTCAGGTAGAGCAGAAAAAGAAAATAGGAGCATTGTCCAAAGGTTACAGGCAGCGTGTAGGATTAGCCCAGGCATTAATTCACGACCCTAAAGTATTGATACTGGATGAACCTACAACCGGACTTGACCCTAATCAACTGGCGGAAATAAGAAACCTGATTAAAGAAATCGGCAAACAAAAAACAGTAATGCTTTCTACGCATATTATGCAGGAAGTGGAAGCTATTTGTAACAGGGTGATTATAGTAAACAATGGTCAGATTGTGGCAAACGACACCACTTCTGTTTTACAAAATTCGCAAGCGCAAAGCAAACATTTTATTACTGTTGAGTTCGATAAACAAACTTCTGCAGCTGCATTAAAAACAATAGCTGGTGTAGTGGATGCAAAGAACATCAAAGAAAGCATCTGGCAAATTGAAGCACAAACAGACAAAGATATCCGGCCCGATGTATTTCAGTTTGCAGTAAAGAATGGTTTGGCGGTGCTTACACTGCATAAGGAAGAACAAAAACTGGAAGATGTATTTAAAGAATTAACTAAATAGGCCCCAATTAACCACAAAGTTCACAAAGATTTTACGCAAAGGGCACAAAGAAAGTGACGGAGAATGAAATAGCAAATAAAGTAATTGGTTTGGCAATTGACGTTCACAAAGCTCTTGGGCCTGGTCTTCTAGAAAGCGCATATAAAGAATGCCTTTATTATAAAATTATTCAGGCAGGAATGATTGCTGAAAAAGAAAAGGCAATGCCTTTGGTTTTTGAAGAAGTAAAATTAGAGTGCGGTTACAGGATGGATATTTTAGTGGAAAACAAAATAGTAATAGAAATTAAAAGCGTAGATACATTAAATGATATTCACTTAGCTCAAACTCTTACTTATTTAAAACTAGGTAAATTCAAATTGGGGTTGCTTATTAATTTTAATGTTGTTTTACTCAAAGACGGACTTAAACGAGTTATTAATGGCTCTTTGTGAACTTTGTGTAAAACCTTAGTGCCCTTTGTGGTTAAATTTTAAAAACTTATAAAAAACTTTATGAAAAAAACACTTTTATTAATTGCCTCAACAACCATTCTTTTTTCCTGTTCTAATACCGAAAAGAAATCAGAAACAACCACAACTTTCTCCGACCCAATAATTGAACACATTGATTCTTCTGTTTCTCCGAAAGAAGACTTTTTTAAGTTTGCAAACAATGCATGGTTCAAACAACATGCTATTCCGGCTTCGGAAGCTAATAACGGACTTTGGAAAACCATCCAGGATACCTTGAACGATAACATTCGCAGGATATGCGAATCGGCTGCGGCAGATACAAAAGCCGGCAAAGGAAGTAACAAACAAAAGATTGGTGATTTTTATTTCAGTGGTATGGATACCGTTTCCATTGATAAAGCAGGATATACCCCCCTAAAGGAAGAGTTCTCCAAAATAGATGCAATAAAAAACACTACTGATTTACTGGCAGAGGTGGCTTATTTGGAAACCATGGGTGTGGAAACGATGTATGATTTTTCAATAAGTAAAGACGATAAAAACAGTGAACAATATGTGGTAACCCTTCACCAGGTTGGCTTGGGCCTTCCGGAGAAAGATTACTATTTTAATACCGATGCCCGCACCTCTTCTATTCGTGCAGAATATGTGAAACATATTCAAGCTATGTTTCAATTGATAGGTGATGATGAAAAAACGGCTGCTAAAAAAGCGGACAACATTATGAAGCTGGAAACAACCATTGCAAAAAGTTCTAGGAAAATGGAGGACCTACGGGACCCTTACAAGAACTATAATAAAATGTCGGTGGCACAGGTAAATAAGTTAACTCCTTCTATTAAATGGGAGGAAACCTTAAAAATGTTAGGATTGAACGCACCGGTAGATTCTATTGTTGTTGGGCAGCCAGAGTTCTATACAGCACTGGAGACCAATTTAAAAAAGACTTCTGTTGACGATTGGAAAACCTATCTGAAATGGAGTGTGCTAACCCGCTATGCTTCTCAATTAAGTAAAGATATTTATAAGGAAGATTTCAATTTTTATTCAACTGTGATGAGCGGAGTGAAAGTGCAAAAACCCCGCTGGAAAAAAATTGTAACTGCTACCGACCGCTCTCTGGGCGACCTCGTTGGGCAGATATATGTTGAGGAATATTGTCCGAAAGGAACCAAGGAAAAGCTTGCTGAAATAGGAAACAGCATCAGAAATGTATATGCTGAACATATAAAAGCATTGGACTGGATGAGCGATGTGACCAAGGAAAAAGCCTTGCGTAAACTGAATACAATTAATATGAAGGTGGGCTATCCTGATAAATGGAAAGATCTTTCCTCTATAGAAATAAGCAGGGACAGCTATTGCCGAAACGTAATGAACATAAGGAAATGGCAATACAATTATATGCTTAACAAATACGGCAAGCCTGTAGACCATACCGAATGGGACATGGAACCACAAACGTATAATGCTTATTACGACCCTACCAATAATGAAATAGTGGTTCCTGCCTGCAACATCATTGTTCCGGGATTTGAAGGCCGCATGCCGGATGATGCTATACTGTATGGAATAATCGGTGGTTCTACTTTTGGTCATGAAATTACACATGGTTTTGACGACCAGGGAAGCCTGTATGATGAGAAAGGAAACCTTCGCGACTGGTGGACAAAAGAAGACCGAAGCAAGTTTGTAGCCAAAACAAAACGTATTGTTCGCCAGTTCAATAATTATGTGGTGCTGGATAGCTTACACCTGAAAGGAGCAAACACACAGGGCGAAAACATTGCCGACCTTGGTGGTGTAATCATGGGGCTGGAAGCATTTAAGAAAACAAAACAAGGACAAAGTAACGAAAAGATAGATGGCTATAAACCCGAACAACGTTATTTCCTTGCTTATGCTTATGCCTGGATGGTTCAGTCTACCGATGCCGCACTTGCAAAACAGGTAATGAGCAACGTGCATGCACCTCCTGCGTTTCGTGTTCTCGGGCCGCTGTCAAACATGGAAGAGTTTTACAAAGCTTTTGATGTAAAACCGGGAGACAAGATGTACAGAGAGGATAGTGTTAGGGTGAAGATTTGGTAGTTGTTGTTTTTCAACACAGAGAACACAGAGAATACTGAGTTTCACGGAGCATCCTCTGTGAAACTCTTTTAATTTTGTGTTCTCTGTGTTGAATTTTTCTTTGCAATAATTATTATTACCACATCATAAGCTGTTAACAATGCAACAAAGGAAATTGCCACCCAATACCCCCAGAGGATGTTATAATCATAAGAATATGGTCTTGAAAACAAAAGGAAAATCAGGGACAAAAAATTAAGTAGCACCGTTGTCTTTCTTGCTTTACTTTCAATAAATTTTACAACCAAGCTAATAATTAACAAAAGAAAAGAGATAAATATTGAAGCTAAAAAAGCAAGAGATGTTGTATCTATAATTGATGCTAAACCTGTATATGTGTTTGGTT
Organism: Bacteroidota bacterium; assembly: GCA_947479085.1. Classification (GTDB taxonomy): domain Bacteria; phylum Bacteroidota; class Bacteroidia; order 2-12-FULL-35-15; family 2-12-FULL-35-15; genus 2-12-FULL-35-15. The sequence continues at coordinate 22,819 of CANJYB010000035.1, forward strand.
TCGGAATTAATATTGGTGAAAGAAAACCATACTTGTCAGAAATTTTTTCTGAATTTGATTTTGATTTATCTTCTTTTTCCGGCTCTCGGGCTATTGGTGTTGATTCTTTTGTCTGAATTGTTGTGTCTGAAACGTTTTCTTTTATTCTCTCTTTATTAATTGTATCCGGTTTTACAAAAACGTTTGTTGTCATCGTCTTTTCAACAGCTATAATAGAATCTTGAGTTGCCTTTTCTCTAGCAGCCTTTTCTTCTGCCGAGGGACCGCATCCAGTAAAATAAAAGAATGGAAGTAGAAAGCAACATAGTGTTGCCAGATGAAGTCGTTTGGAATAGGCGAAGTGTTTTTTCATGTTGAATGTTTAAACAAATATAGCAGTATTATTTTAATTGGTTAGTTAAAACAAACTCCTTTTTTACCCATTTTCTATCCTCTTTGGTTAATTGCATTTTTGTGCAATGCTCCACCGAACCTTTGCGGGCGCTTTGCTCAAAAATGCAATGTGTCAAATTGTCTTGTTTTTTTTATTTCCTTATGTTTTTGGGCGACAGGAGCAAACAAATTAACTCCTTCCAATAAAGAGAATAGAAGTTCATCGGCAGGTTCTGCATAGAGTTTGTTCTCTCAGAATTCCTTTTTTCTTTCTACTTTGCATATGTTTTCACAAAAAGAAAGCAGCTTTTTTGAAAAAGCGGGAATATAAGACCCAACAAAGTTTGTTTTTTTTAAACTTTTTGAAATGGTCGTTTTAGGAAATGAGTGGGGTGTTTTGGGAAATGAATGGGTTTTTTAGAACCCGAAATTTTTGCGTTTTTCTGTTTTTTGAGGCTTTTTTAAGGTTCTTTTTAGTACTGAATTTAATTTATCTTTGTGCGTATACTCAATAAAAGTTTATTTTTTCAATTGTTACCTGGAGGTAACAATTTTTTTAGCAGAAAAAACCTACTGAAACTATTACCCAGTATGGTTTAGGAGTAAATTATTTAAAAATGAAGAAATTCTTCTTTTTGATTGTTTTCCTTTCTTTTTTTTCTTGTAAAAAGGAAGATACCCATGTAAGTGGAAAAATAACAGATGTTTGTTCGGGTGCTCCTTTGGGAGGGATTAAAGTTGAATTGTGGACAGGAGAAAAATTGTCTTCCCGCCACCGGGCGCTATTAGACACTATGAGAACCTGGCCAGACGGTACATATCAATTTAATTTTCATTCCGTGGCCACAGATGGAAACTACTGGATAATGGGAAATGGTTTTAGTTCAGATTATTTTTCGAAAAAAGAAACAAAAGAATTTAATTTTACGGTTACTAATTCTTCCGGAAAGTCAGACCTGGCATTAAAAATAAATAACATTTCTCCTTTTAATTTCAACGACAGCATTTATGTTAGTTGCCTCGCACCTGTTGTTTCTGGCGTTTATCCAATTTCAGAGTTTTTCAGAGGCGTTTCTGTTGATACCACTATGCACGTTCGCTTTAATAGCTGTTCTCCCTCGAAGGCTTACATAAACTGGTGGGTTACTAAAAATAATACCACATCTGCTTACGCTGATTCCGTAATGGTTTCTTCCGGTTCTGTCATCAATTATAATATAAATTATTAAGAAGAGTCCATTGAAAAAACGAATTATCAATACTCCTTATGTATTCTGAATTTAATTTACCTTTGTGCATATAATCAATAAAAGTTTATTTGTTCAATTGTTACCTGGAGGTAACAATTTTTTAAGTACAAAAAAACTCACTCAAACTCTTACTCCGTATGGCTTAGGAGTAAAATATTTAAAAATGAAACATTACTGCTTTTGCTTGTTTTTGCCACCAACTATCAATTAAATTATCAAACCGTTTTCTCTTTATGAGGCAAACCTGCAAAACACTCTTCCTTTTTATTTTATCTCTTCTTTCCTTTCTATTCTCTGCACATGCGCAAACTTATTTTCAGCAGGAAGTAAATTATACCATCAATGTAAAACTGAATGATGTAAAAAGTGAACTGAGTGCCAGTGAAATTATAAACTACAAAAACAACTCCCCTACTCCACTTTCTTTTATTTATATGCACCTTTGGCCCAATGCGTATAGGGATAACTCTACTCCGCTAGCCAAACAGTTGCTGGAAGACGGCAACACCAAATTGTATTATGCCAAAGATGATGACTTTGGGTACATCGACAGTCTCGACTTTAAAGTAAATGATAAAAGTGTGCAATGGCAATATGTAAAAGACAGCATTGATATCTGCAAATTAGAATTAAATGAGCCATTACAACCGGGAGCTTCCATTACCATCACTACTCCCTTTCATGTCAAAATTCCTTCTGCCACCATTTCCCGTTTAGGGCATTTGGGCCAGTCGTACATGATAACCCAGTGGTACCCAAAGCCGGCAGTGTACGACGGAAACGGCTGGAACTATATGCCCTATCTTAACCAGGGAGAGTTTTATTCGGAGTTTGGAAGTTTTGATGTAAGCATTACTTTGCCCCAAAACTATGTGCTGGGCGCAACAGGAGACATGGTGGATGGAGAAAAAGAACAGGAATGGCTGAATAAAAAGGCAGAAGAAACGCGGGCAATAACATCATTCGACAGAAGCGATATGGCTTTCCCGGAATCAGATGCCACCATCAAAACACTTCGCTTTAAACAAACCAATGTACATGATTTTGCTTGGTTTGCTGACAAGCGCTACCATGTGTTGAAAGGAGAGGCGATAACACCATATACACAGCATAAAGTAACCACATGGGCAATGTTCACCAATACCGAAGCCGACCTTTGGACAAAAGGAATAGATTATATAAACGATGCCATTCATTATTATTCGCTCTGGAACGGAGATTATCCTTACAACCAATGTACGGCTGTAGATGGAACCATAAGTGCAGGAACAGGTATGGAATACCCTAACATAACGGTGATAGGCTCTTCGGGTGACGCTTTTACTTTGGATGTGGTAATTACGCATGAAGTAGGTCACAACTGGTTTTATGGAATGCTGGGCTCTAACGAACGTGAGCACCCCTGGATGGACGAAGGGATGAATTCCTATAACGAAAGCCGCTACGTTCAAACCAAGTACCCAGAAATGGGTTTTGCTGAAGGTGTGGGAGCAAAAAAGCTGCTGGGTTTGTTACACCTTGGTCGTTATAAACATAAAACAGAATACGAAATAGGATATTTAACCACAGCCAAAAAGAACGAAGACCAACCCATTGAACTGCCTGCTTATAAATACACCGAGTTCAATTACGGAGCCGATGTGTATTATAAAACAGCCATTGTGTTTGATAACCTGCGAGCTTATTTAGGCGATACGCTGATGGACAAAGCCATGCAAAATTATTTTAATGAATGGCACTTTAAACACCCGATGCCCGAAGACTTCAGAAAGGTGATGGAAGAAACCATACAGAAAGAAAATACAGGAAAAAGCGCAGATTGGTTTTTTGATGATATGATTAATTCAACCAAAAAGTTGGATTATAAAATAGTTTCGGCCCGCAAATTTTATCAGCATGCCGATTATGCCTGGACCATAACCGTAAAGAATACGGGGCAAATAAATGGCCCTCTTTTTATCCAGGCAATTAAGGACAATAAGGTAATACAGGAAATTCCTTTCTCCGGATTTTCCGGAAAGAGGGAGCTGGGTTTTACCGTTAATGGCGATGTAGATAAATTCAAAATAGATTACGAAGAAAATATGCCCGAGACAAACCGGAATAACAATACTATCCGCGCACATGGTTTATTTAAAAAAGTGGAGCCCATAAGTATCCAGTTTCTCGGAAGCATTGATAATCCGGACAAAACACAGCTTTATTATTGTCCTGTTGTTGGCTGGAACGAATACGATAAAGGAATGGTGGGTATGGCTTTTTACAATAATCTTTTCCCTCAAAAGAAATTTGAATTTCAACTAATGCCTATGTGGAGCTTTGCGCAAAAGGATTTGGCTGGGTATGGGAGGGTGATGTATAACATTTTCCCCAGAGGATTCCTTAATAAGTTTGTGCAGAAAATTTCTTTTGGGGCTACCGCAACACGATACGATTATTCTAACGATCCTTTTGAAATGAACTTTAACAAACTTGCCCCGGAATTATTGATTGAAATGAAAGAACGAAATCCAAGAAGCCCCGATAAGTTTACCATTCGCTATCGTTCTGTTAATATCATGCAAGATTCTTATAAGGGGAATTATGATTTTACTCCACCAATTTATACCCGAGACACCTTAAACTTTAGCTATTTGGATTTGACAATAACGGACGTTCATTCAGATGTCATAAATCCTTATAGTATTTCATTGAATTGTCATGCAGGCGGCTCGCAAGAAAACTCTTTCACAAAAGAATCTCTTACAATAAATTATTCTCATAATTACAAAAACAAAAACAAAAGCTTTGATGTACGTTTGTTTGCCGGGACTTTCTGGGGTGAAAATAAAGCAAAAAATGATGTGCGGTTTCGATTAAGCGGTCAGCGGGGCTACCAGGATTATTTATACGACAATATTTATCTGGGAAGAACAGAAGTTGAAGGTGTTCTTGCTAATCAGTTTACAGAGACGGACGGTGGCTTTAAGTTTTATTCACCAGTAGGACAAACCTCAAAATGGATAGTTGCATTGAATTTAAAATCCTCGCTTGGCAATGCCAAAATACCTATTAACCTTTATGCAGATATTGGAACTATAGAATATGACGGAAGGGTAACCGACCAGGTATTGTATGATGCGGGTGTTTGTTTATCATTGCCCAAAAAGATATTTGAAATTTATTTCCCTTTGCTGATTTGCCAGGACTTTAAAAATTACAAAACGGCCAATGGTTTAAAATACCAGGAAACCATACGTTTTACGCTTAACCTGAATTTGATTAATCCTTTTGATTTGATAAACAATTTTAAGTTGTAGTTTTGTTGCCTTGAAACTAAACAAAAAGATATACTTCGCTTCCGACTTTCACCTTGGTGCGCCCAATCACGAACAAAGCCTTGTTCGTGAAAAACTGATTGTTAAATGGCTGGATGAAATAAAAGCCGATGCTGAAGAAATATACCTGATGGGCGATGTGTTTGATTTCTGGTACGAATACCGACATACGGCACCAAAAGGTTTTGTTCGTTTGCTAGGCAAGCTGGCCGAAATAAGCGACTCCGGCATACCTATCACCATGTTTACGGGCAACCACGATATGTGGATGTTTGAGTATTTACCCAAAGAAATAGGTGTAACCATTTATCGCGAACCCATTGAAAGGACCTATAACGGAAAGAAATTTTTTCTTGGTCATGGAGATGGATTAGGCCCTGGGGATTATGGATATAAATTTATAAAAAGAGTCTTTGCCAACAAAGTGTGTCAATGGCTTTTTGCGCGTCTTCATCCCAATTTCGGAATGGGAATGGCGCATTACTGGTCGCATAAAAGCAGGGCCTCCAATGGAGGGGAAAACGAAGAAAAATTTGTTGGAGCAGAACACGAATGGCTGGCCATTTACGCCAAAGAAGTATTACAAAAACAACACTTCGATTATTTTATTTTCGGTCATCGTCACCTTCCGCTGGATATTCCTTTAACAGAAAACAGCAAATACATTAACCTTGGTGAGTGGGTAACTTACAATAGTTATGCTGTGTTTGACGGGAAAGAATTGGTGTTGAAATATTACAAATAGTTGCTTTTAAATCGCATCCATTTTAATAATCAAATCCACCAACCTGTTGGAATAACCAAATTCATTATCATACCAGCCGATAACTTTAATCATATTTCCTACCACAGCAGTAAAGCCAGCATCAAAAATACAGGAGTATTTGTTGCCGACAATGTCAATACCCACTATTGGGTCTTCGGTGTATTCTAAAATGCTTTTAAGATTTGTTTCTGCCGCTTTTTTAAACGCAGCATTAATTTCTTCAACTGTTGCAGGTTTTTTCAAAACACAGGTGATATCTGTTAACGAGCCATCAGGTACAGGAACGCGCATTCCGCAACCTCCCATCTTACCTTCCAGGTGAGGGAATATTTTTGTTATTGCTTTTGCTGCACCTGTTGATGTAGGAATAATTGAAATAGCTGCAGCCCTTGCTCTTCTTAAATCTTTATGAGGAGCATCGTGCAAACGCTGATCTCCGGTGTAGGAGTGAACAGTGGTGATGTATCCATCTTCAAGCCCCCAGTTATCATCCAGCACCTTCACCATTGGCGCTGCGCAATTTGTGGTGCAGGAAGCATTAGAAACTATAATATCTTCTGCTGTCAAAATATCGTCATTGATGCCAATAACAACTGTTTTAATATCATTCCCTTTTGGCGGAGCAGAAATAATTACTTTTTTTGCCCCTGCAGTAATGTGTTTTCCGGCCTGTTCTTTATCCAGAAAATGCCCTGTTGATTCTATCACCACATCAATTCCTAAGTCCTTCCACGGAAGGTTTACGGGGTCTTTTTCCGCATAAACAACTATTCTTTTTCCATTTACAATAATGGCGGTATCATCTGATTTTACATCCCCTTTGATAATTCCATGCACCGAATCATACTTCAGAAGATGTGCAAGAGTTTTGCTGTCTGTTAAATCATTTATGGCAACAATCTCAATGTTTTCGCGCTCCATCATTACACGAAAGGAAACCCGGCCTATTCTGCCAAAGCCGTTAATGGCCACTTTTATTTTTTTCATAGGAAATAATTTTTGCAAAGATAGATTGAAAAACAATCGGAGCGCTAAAATAAAAAGGGAAGGGGCTGCAGCCTATTCCATTTTGTCCAGCGCCTGCCTTAAATCTTCAATCAACAAATCGGCATCTTCAAGGCCAATGTATAATCTTACCATGTTAAATGGAAGCGGGTTTTCAAAGCTTTTGCTTGCTGCTAATGCACAAAGCGGGAATACCAGGGATTCGTATCCTCCCCAGGAAGTTGCCATCAGGAAACGTTTAAGACTATCGCAAAAACGCTCCACCTGTTGTTCGTTTTCGGTATTCAAAACGATGGACAGCAGTCCCCCGCCTTGTTTCATTTGCTTTTTTGCCAGTTCTAACTGAGGATTATTTGCAGCCATTGGGTAGTATAGCTTTCTTATTTTAGGATGTTTTTGTAAGAATCCTGACACTTTTAATGCTGTTTCGGCACTTCGGTTCACTCTAAGTTCAAGTGTTCTTAAACCGCGCAAAATTAGCCCGGCATCATGTGGAGAAATTACCCCTCCAATGGTCATGTATTCTTCTGCCATCATTTTCATTATTCCTGCATGAGAAGAGCAGACCACTCCTGCCACCACATCGCTGTGGCCGCTTAGGTATTTTGTTCCTGAGTGTACCACGATGTCTGCTCCCATTGCTATGGGTTGCTGGTTTATCGGGGAATTATAGCTGTTGTCCACTATTGTGACAATGCCTTTTGATTTGGCAATTGTGGTTATTGCCTCAATGTCCTGCACTTCAAAAGTCAATGAATTAGGGCTTTCGAGGTAGATCAGTTTTGTGTTTTCCTGTATGGCTTTTTCAATGTTTTTAGCCTCTCCCCCATCCGCAAAAGTATGCGTAACGCCATATTTTGCAAGGTATTTAGAAATCAACGTATTGGTCCAGCTGTATGGTTTTTGAACACAAACAATGTGGTCTCCCGCCTTTGCCACACTCGTGATGGCCGCAGCCACCGCAGCGCTTCCGCTTGAAAAGACAAGCGCATCTTCTGCCCCTTCCAGTGCCGCAAGTTTCTTTCTAAGTATTGCCACAGTGGGGTTGTAGCCCCTTGTATAGAAAGGCGTTTCGAGTTCCCGAGTAAGTTTTTCGCGCATTTCTGACACCGATTTAAAACAAAAATTAACCGACTGAAAAATCGGGGGCGCCACCGCCCCATAGTACTCTTCGCGGTCCTCGCCAAGGTGATTTAAGATGTAAGAAATATCCATTTTTTTATTTGATTCCAAAAGTATAATTCTGCAGTGAGATTTAGTAGTTTTTGTTTTAACTTTTTATTTACAAAATCTGCTTTGACCCCACAAAAAATTGGAACGCGGATTTATCGTGAAAACAGAGATTAAAAATGATTTATGATTTGTTTTATGATAAGTCTTCGACTTTTCATGATGAGATAACCACGAACAACCAGCAAAATCAACCATTTCAGGCTTTGCTTGCACAATCAACGTGTGTGTTGCTTTTTCTCTTCAAAAGGGTTGGAACACTTCGGAAGGGAGAAACGGCAACAGTGGGCTTAAAACAGCGTTTCCTGCTCAAAATTAAGGGCTCTTATTTGCGAATGAGGTAAATCTGGCTGGAATATGTTTTTCCAGTTTTTATGGCGGCCATGTTTGAGCGAAATCCAATCCAAACAGCTTTTAGAATATTTGGTTTTCCTGTCTTAATTTTTTCGCTTAACATGGAGACATAAAAGGAATCAAATACCATTGGCAAAACTTTAAACATTTTTAAGTCGTGTTTCTTAAAAACAGACTCTATGTCTTTGGGGGTAAAATGATATAAGTGTCTTGGCACATCATAAGCTGCCCAGTTTTCCTGGTAGATTTTTGCATCGAGAGAATTACAATTTGGAACCGCAATTATTATTATTCCATTGGGCTTTAGTAATCTTTTTAAATCTTCAACTCTTTCGTTTAGTTTAGGAACATGTTCCAATACATGCCACATGGAAATAATATCAAAACTTTCGGGTAGGAGATTTTTTATTTCCGGTTCGTCTTTTACATCCAAACCATAGTTTTCAATTGCCATTTTTCTTGCATCCGGACTTGGTTCAATTCCTGTTGTTTTCCATTTAGCATGTTTGCATGTATTTAAAAACTCTCCTGTTCCACAACCAATATCTAATATGTTTCCTGTCTTAAAGTATTTCGAAATAAGCTGCAATTTTTTTAGCAAAGTATATTTTCTTACCATCTGGTAAGTCGAATTTATAAATCCCTTTTTAGTATTTGAATGAGAAACGTAATCTTCCGACTTATAATAATCTCCTAATTTGTTTTCTTCCGGGCGAGGGTTGGTAAACTTAAATCCACAGGAATTACATTGAACTATATTAAATGTTTCACGTGAAACGGTGTGGTCTTTGCAAACTAAAAAAGGGTTAGTTTGCGATGAATTACAGATTGGACAATTGCTTAATGTTTCCATAAATTGCTGGTGTGTTCCACGTGGAACTATTTACATTTATTATAATCTTTGAACATAGTTTCTACGCTGCTGAAGGAATACCATTTCGACCGGAACTTTAATGCCACGTCTTTACAATCCGCTAAGTAGGATTGAAAGAATTGTAAATATGGTTCTTCTTCATGAAATGCTATGGGTTCTGAATAGGCTTCTGACTTATCTTTTTCTTTTGGGTTGTTGTCCTTTATTTCAGACTTTGCGCTTATGCTTTCCTGAACAAAATAGAATTCTCTTTGAAAACTCTTTTTAAAAATGTAAAGAGATGGGGTATTCATTAGATCCGGATCATAATAATATAAACTAGCCTTTCCCGTAGTAATTTCTTCAGCAAAAAAGTCAACTCTCTTGTCACCAAAGAATGTATTAAAACTTCTATAAAAAACATTTTTAAGCCAATATCCTTTTATTTGTTTTGGGTAATAGGTTGCCATGGTTCCCGAAGAATCGATACAATTAATACTTCTTAATTTATTGGCTTCCCTCGCTCTCTTATTTTGATTAAGCAACAATAGACAAGGTCTCTTTTGTTCCATACTATCAAGATAGTATGTTTTGATAGTATCCATCTGAGAGAACGATTGACTTGCAATCAAGAAAACTAAAGTAAAGAGGAAGGTGAATCTCATATTGTTCCACGTGAAACTATCTGCCCAGGTATACCATTAATATAGAAACATCGGATGGTGTAATCCCGGAAATACGAGATGCTTGCCCAATTGTTCTTGGTCTAACTTTGGTTAGCTTTTCTCTTGCCTCTTTTGATAAAGACGTTAGTCTTACATAATCAAAATCATCGTGAAGAATCAAATCCTCCAGTCTGGTTTGTTTGTCTGCCAATTCATGTTCCTTTGAAATATACCCTTCATACTTCATTAATATCTCTGCCTGCTCAATGCTTTCCAAATCATATTTTGAGATAAACTCTTTTACCTTTGGCGAATAAATAGCAAAGTCTAAAAGGGTAATTGTTGGCCGAGTTAAGATACCAAACATTTTTACTTTTTGAATAATAGCAGCGGAGCCAATTGCCTCCAATGCCGGATTAATTTCGGAAGGCTCTATACTTTCCTTTTTGAAATAGTTGATTATTTCATCGGTTTGTGCCTGCTTAAAATGTACTCTATCCAACCTTTCTTTTTTAGCTAACCCTATTTCATAAGCCTTTGGTGTAAGTCGGATATCGGCATTGTCCTGGCGAAGTAAAATACGATACTCTGCACGGGAGGTAAACATACGATAAGGCTCTTCCGTTCCTTTGGTCACCAAATCATCAATCAATACTCCGATATATGCTTCGGAACGGGAAAGAATAAATGGTTCTTTATTGTTTACTTTTAAGTGTGCATTTATTCCGGCCATTAATCCCTGACAAGCTGCTTCTTCATAACCAGTAGTTCCATTAATTTGTCCTGCGAAATACAGGTTCTTAATTAACTTGGTTTCCAAAGTTAAGTTGAGTTGCTGTGGTGGAAAATAATCGTACTCTATAGCATAACCCGGACGGAACATTTTTACATTCTCGAACCCGGGAATTTTTTTTAATGCTTTGTATTGAACATCCTCTGGCAGGGAAGTGGAGAAACCATTGACATAAATTTCTACGGTATTCCATCCTTCGGGTTCTACAAATATCTGGTGACGGTTGCGTTCTGCAAATCGTGTAATTTTATCTTCTATGCTTGGACAATATCTTGGTCCCAAACCTTGAATACGACCCGAGAACATCGGTGATTTTTCGAAACCTGTTCTTAATATTTCATGCACCTCTTCGTTAGTGTAAGTAATGTAACATGGTATTTGTCCTTCAGGACCGTTTTCGAAAGCGTCTGTTCGTTTTACTTTAAATGCGAACTCAGGAGTATCTAAATAAGAAAACCTGCTTGGATTTTCGTCTCCATGCTGAACTTCCATTTTGGAATAATCCAAAGAACGGCCATCTATACGTGGTGGTGTTCCTGTTTTCATCCTTCCGGATTGAAAGCCGAGTTGTATTAGTTGTTCTGTAATTCCGGTGCTGGCTTTTTCTCCAGCTCTTCCGCCACCATATTGTTTTTCTCCTAAATGTATTAAGCCATTTAAAAAGGTTCCATTGGTGAGGATAACAGATTTTGCCCGTATTTCAATGTCCATGCCGGTGATGACACCAACCACCCCTCCCCTTAATCCCCTCCCCGAAGGAGAGGGGGTGTTATCCAATCCGCTTACGGAAAGTGTTTCGTTTAATCCTTCTTCGGTAGATGTGCCCTCTACGTTTTCAATAATTAGTCCCTTTACTGTGTCTTGCCAGAAATCGAGGTTGGGTGTGGCTTCGAGCATTAAACGCCACTCTTCTGCAAACTTCCACCTGTCGCTTTGTGCTCTGGGACTCCACATCGCAGGGCCTTTGGAGCGATTGAGCATACGGAACTGAACAGCCGTTTTGTCTGTTACAATACCTGAATAACCCCCCATTGCATCTATTTCGCGAACTATCTGACCCTTGGCAATGCCTCCCATAGCGGGATTGCAGGACATCTGGGCAATGGTTTGCATATTCATGGTAATCAATAGGGTGGAGGAGCCCATGTTGGCTGCTGCTGCTGCTGCTTCGCATCCGGCATGGCCGGCTCCTACTACTATTACATCGTATTGTTTAAACATTTGTTTTTTATCGGGATGCAAAGGTAAGTTAATTTGACAATATGGGAATTTGAAAATATAAAAAGGGGGAGATTTTTAACCACAGAGAAAAAGGAGGAGACGCTGAGGGCGGCAGAGCAATAAAAAAAGCCCTGCTAAGCGCTATAGCAAGGCCTTTTAATCGAATCATTCAATTACTACTTAACCACAATGTCAGTAGCATCTGAATAGTCCAATTGCTCTTCACCCACAACCACAGCTACTCTAAAATAGTAACGCTTACCGGAAACCAAATCCCTGATAGTTACCTTAGCTTTAGTGGAGAATTTACTGAATGTCCAGTTTACATTATCTGAACTTATCTGCCATACATACCCAACATTTTTCTTGAGTTCGTAGGCTTTTCTACGCAAATTAACCGAAAGGGCTTCTCTTCCTTGTTTTGCAGCCAAATCACTGATGTGGATGCTTCCTTTTCTCTTCCCTTCAAAACCTGCGCTCACTACCATTTCAAGCGCCAGTTCATCGTCTTCCACATCTATCACCACATTCTGCACATGCAACGCCACTTTTTTAACTGCTCTGTTAAACTTGGTTTCTTTCTCTGCTATCACTGTCGCTATTCTGCCAGTGTTTGCCAAAACCAATGCTGCCGTGGCACTGTTAAGTGCTGTCAGTACTGTTGCTGCATCAGGAAAGAACGCATTGCCAGTCATTTTTGCTTTAATAACTGTTCCATACGTTGCTTTTTCCGAAGCATTCTTTCCGGTTAAACCTTCTAATACTTGTATCATTTTTACCCCCTTCTCTGCCTTATACGCAAGTGCTGCTATGCCTGCACTTCAAAGCTTTAGTTTATATTTAGCATAAATTTGTTAATTGTATTTTTCATTATTTAGTACCCTTTTATAACTCCTGCCTCCATTCTCATGAATCCGGGTCCAGCTCTCTTAACTCCTGGTCCCGTTCTCATGACTCCCGGTCCCAATTTCATGAATCCGGGTCCAGCTTTCATAACTCCTGGTCCCACTCTCATGAATCCGGGTCCAGCTTTCATGACTCCTGGTTCCATTCTTATGATTCCTGCCCCCATTCTCTTGTTTTTCATTGTTTCTTTCTTAATTTGTTTCTCCTCTTCTCACTTTTATAATACCATCACGACTTGAATACGACATGTTTTTGATAAATTATTTTCTGTTCTTTACTTTTTGTTGGCTTTATTCTTAATTTAAAGAAAGAGACACTTTAATATACATAACGTAAAAACCTTTAAAAACCTCCCACTTTTTAAAAAGTATATTTCATTTAGTTTTAATTTAAAAAGAAAGGCCTTTGTATATATAATACCCAAAACCATGAAAACCCGTCATCCTTTTTTGAAAAATATTTTTCAACCGGTTGTTTTTTGTTTGTTGATTACTTGCTGTAATTGGTTTTACGGGTGTTTTTATAGTATAACGTTAAAAAGAGAAAAAGATACAGGGAAATAGAAAGATGTGCTATTTATGTTTCAATAACGGAAGAGGAAGTGCAATGTGTAATGGCGGGACGCCACTTAATAATCGACACAGGCGAAACACGCCTGCACCCAATGTCATTAAGTTAAGGAGACGAAATTAACATTATAGTTTTAATAAGATACAATGAAGTTGGGTAATTCAAGAGGAAACAAGCCCGAATTTTACAAATAAAAAATGGCAAAAAAAACAATACTCAACTTATTTCAGTATTTAAAA
>CANJYB010000036.1 GCA_947479085.1 Bacteroidota bacterium
TTTTAAATACTGAAATAAGTTGAGTATTGTTTTTTTTGCCATTTTTTATTTGTAAAATTCGGGCTTGTTTCCTCTTGAATTACCCAACTTCATTGTATCTTATTAAAACTATAATGTTAATTTCGTCTCCTTAACTTAATGACATTGCCCCCGCGTCTTCAACTCCATTAATATTTGCAAAGTCAGCAGGAGGAATTTATGCACCCGGAAACGAAGAGTTGACTGCAATAAAAGTCAAATATAATGAGGTTACCTTAGATAAATTGAAAGAAGGGTATACCATTTATACGGAAGGTGCGTGTATTGGTTGTCATGTTCCGCAGAGCATTTATGAAAGAGATGAAACACAATGGAAAAATATAATGGATGATATGGCATTAAGAGCAAATATTACCGATTCGCAAAAAGATGCAGTTTATAAATATGTACTTGCAATAAAAGCAAAACAACCTAAATAAATTATTCTACAATCATGCACGTCAAGTATTGCGGGTGTAAAATTTAGTACGCTGATTAATATGCTTTGAATTATGATAAAAAATGATTCGTAACTTGAAGATGGGAGTTATGATAAAAATGGATGTTACGTTTAATGAGATACAAATTAAGTGCAATAGTGTAAATGTGGCATTGCTTAACAGAATAATTAATAAAATAAAAGAATAAAATGAAAAACAACATTGTAACCTTAATTTTATGTGTCCTGTTGAATATTAGCTTTTCGCAAAATTCAGGATTTGACTATAAAGGAAGACGCACAGCGGCTGCTAAAAAAGAACACCTGAAAGAAGTAAATGTAATCAGTGATATTACTCCAGATTTATGGTCCAGAATGGTATTGCCCTATAAAGAAAGGATTGAACTGGATAACCGAAGGAAAAATGAATATGCTCTTGGTTACTATCTTTGTCCGGAAGGTGGTTATGAACAGTTTATTAATTACCTGTCTGTAGAAATATCGGCAATACATAATGGTAAAACAACAACTGCCATGAGTACAAGTAATAAACTGACTACGGTGCAAAAGAGTATTTTGTTTAATGCTGATATGGATACAGACATTAATGTAAAGATTAAGTTTAAAATGAAAAACAGGAAAAATGATTCACCCTATGAAAGTAATGAAGTAGAAGGAGAATGCACTATTACTGTTGTTCCTGAAATTGAAGCCGTTTACCCGGGAGGGTTTAAGGAACTGACGACTTATTTAAAGGAGAATGTAATTAATAAGATTGCTGATTCGGGTAATTTGCCTGAAATTCAAAATACAATTCTAAAGTTTATTGTAAATGAAGAAGGCCAGGTTATTGATGCTAAAATAGTGAGGTCGTATTATGATACCAAAACGGATAAAATAATAATAGATGCCGCTTATAAAATGCCAAAATGGAAACCTGCAGAAAACTCAAAAGGGGAGAAGGTGACGCAAGAGATAAGTATACCCTTTGGGAATGAAGGAGGGTGTTAAGTATTAACAGGAGTAATCGGTGACCGGAAGGAAAGGGAATTAAAAGTAATAGTTAGCATCTAAAATAAGTAACTATTTTTATGATTATTAACATTTTGAATTGATAAACTCCTCAAACTTTTCAAAACGGTTAAAATCATTTTTCTATCTTTGCGGCCATGCAGGAAACCATTTTAATCCTTGATTTTGGGTCGCAATACACCCAACTGATAGCCCGAAGAGTCAGAGAACTCAATGTGTATTGCGAAATTCACCCCTACAATAAAATTCCTGAGATAACCGGCTTTATAAAAGGTGTAATTCTTTCCGGTAGTCCATTTTCGGTGCGCGATGCTAATTCCCCAAATCCTGATTTGTCAGCTTTTAAAGGGAAATTGCCATTACTTGGGGTTTGCTATGGAGCTCAGTTGATGGCACAAAAGTTTGGAGGGGAAGTATTGCCTTCTCAACATAGGGAATATGGGAGGGCCGACCTTTCATTTGTAAACAAAGAAAACCTTCTTTTTAATGGAATAAGTGATAATTCGCAGGTTTGGATGAGCCATGCCGATACCATTACAAGGATTCCAGATAATTATGAAATTATCTCTTCTACAAGAGATGTAAAGTTTGCCGGTTACCAGGTAAAAGGCGAACAAAGCTATGGAATACAGTTTCACCCAGAAGTTTACCATACAACTGAAGGTAGTATTTTATTAAAAAACTTTGTGGTAACCATTTGTGGTTGTGCTCAAAGCTGGACTCCTGATTCGTTTGTGGAAACTACAATGGAAGAACTGAAACAAAAAATAGGGAATGATAAAGTAGTGTTGGGGTTGAGTGGTGGAGTGGATTCATCAGTGGCGGCAGTATTACTGCACAAAGCCATTGGTAAAAACCTGTATTGCATATTTGTTGACAATGGTTTGCTTCGCAAAAATGAATTTGAACAGGTGTTGGATTCCTATATGCACATGGGATTGAATGTAAAAGGAGTTAATGCCAAAGACCTTTTTTATTCGGCCTTAGCCGGAGTTACTGACCCTGAAAAAAAGCGCAAAGCAATAGGAAAAGTATTTATTGACGTTTTTGATACCGAATCGAAACACATAGAAGATGTAAAGTGGCTGGCGCAGGGAACAATATACCCTGATGTGATTGAATCCATATCGGTTAAAGGACCATCAGCCACTATTAAGTCGCATCATAATGTAGGCGGATTGCCTGATTTTATGAAACTTAAAATAGTGGAACCTCTGAATACCTTATTTAAAGATGAAGTACGTAGGGTAGGCAGAACGCTTAAAATAGATGATGCTATATTAAACCGTCACCCTTTCCCTGGTCCAGGCCTTGCCATCAGGATACTTGGAGACATAACAGCAGAAAAGGTACGTATATTGCAGGAAGTGGATGCCATTTTTATTAATAGCCTGAAATCAGAGAACTTATATAAAGATGTTTGGCAGGCAGGAGCTATTTTTCTTCCGGTACAATCGGTGGGGGTAATGGGAGATGAACGTACTTATGAAAACGCAGTGGCATTAAGGGCTGTAACCAGTACTGATGGTATGACTGCTGACTGGTGCCATTTGCCTTACGATTTCCTTGGCCGTGTGTCAAATGAAATAATAAATAAAGTAAAAGGAATTAACAGGGTGGTGTATGATATTAGCTCTAAACCGCCTGCCACTATTGAGTGGGAATAAAAAGAGTATTAAGTAAAAAGTATTAAGTACAAAGTAATAAGAAGAATGATTTCAAATAAAAGTAAAATTAATAATTTATTCAGGCATCATACTTTGTACTTTGTACTTTGTACTTTGTACTTTCTGCTAAGTACCAATGTTTCCTTCGCACAGAAAAAAGGAAAAGAGAAGGAAATTGATAACGGGAAAAGCAAAAAGACCATTGTGGAAGAGGGTAAAAAATACTATTTGCATAAGGTAGATAAAAAACAAACCTTATTTGCAATTGCCAAAATTTACAACCTTTCCGTCAACGATATTGTTCTTGAAAACCCGGATGCAATTGACGGTATTAAACCCGGAATGGTTTTGAAAGTTCCTTTTGAAAAACCAAAACCGAAAGAAACAGTAAAAAAAACAACAGAAGACAAAACGAAACCCAAAGAAACTACCTCCAAGCCATCTGATGTATTGGCTGCTGATACATCACAATTTATACTTGATACGGTTGAAAAGGGTCAGACACTTTATTCGTTTTCGAAACAATACGGTATTTCAATTGAGAAAATAAAAACATTGAATCCTGAAGCGGTTGATGGTTTAAGGATAGGGCAGGTACTCCGCTTTCCTTCTGATAATAAAAAGCCTTTGGTTCAGACAAAAGAAAAACCAAGAGAAAAGGAAAAACCGGCAACTGCTAAAACAGAAAAGGCTGTTGTTATTAATGAACCAGCGAATAAGACAGAATCCAAACCAATTGAAGCAGTTAAAGATACTGTTAAAGTCCCTGCCTATCCATCTATATTGAAAAGTGAATACAATATCGCTTTCTTTCTTCCTTTTCATGCGGATGAAGCCACAGCAATAGACCTTGACAAATTATTAAAAGGGGACGAAGAACTTCCGAACAAAACAAGCCTTGCATTATCCTTTTATGAAGGAGCTTTAATTGCTATTGATTCTCTGGAAAAGCAAAAGCTGAATGCTAAAATATTTGTTTATGATATTGACGATAAAGACTCAATGAATATTGAAAAGATATTAAAGAAACCAGAACTTACCAAAATGGATTTAATGATAGGTCCGCTGTATGGTTCCAGTTTTGTTCCTTTTTCGAAATTTGCAAAAGAGCATAATATTGCCATCGTTTCTCCGTTTATTCAGGTAAACAAAATATTATTCTCCAATCCTTATGTTTGTAAGGTGTTACCTTCAACTACTTTATTGGTAGAGCAAATGGCGCACTTTGTGGTGGATACGTTCAGCAAACAGAACATTATCCTGGTGGATAATGCCAATACCAGGGAGTCTTCTTTTTTTAATGCTTTCAAAAGTACGGCCAATAAAAGGTTGTTGGAAAAGGGACTTACAACCTCTGATTCTGTAAAACAGGCGAGAGGATTAGGCTCAGTGGAAGCTATGTTGGTTGAAAATAAAACCAATGTAGTGGTATTACCTTCCAACAGCCAGTCCTATGTTACCGAATTTGTAAGAGGACTGAGAAGTAAGCACGAGAAATTCAAAATAGTATTATTCGGTCTTCAAAACTGGTCGAATTTTGACAACCTCGATTTTGAATACCTAAACGATTTATCGCTCCATATTGCATCACCTAATTTTGTGGATTATGAAAACGCAGCTACTCAAAACGTAATAAAAACCTATCGAAATAAATACAAAACAGAACCCGATATGTATGCTTACCAGGGGTTTGACATCAGCTATTACTTTATTTCGGAATTATTAAAACAAGGGACAGGTTTTCTGAAAACCATTTCCACTGATGCTTTTAAAGGAGTGGAAACAAATTACAAATTTATCCAACATCCAGCAGACAGTGGATTTGAAAACAATTTTGTTCATATATTAAAGTACCAGGATTATAAATTAGTGAAAGCTAATTAAGAAAATGCTCACCAAGGAAATTATTACCGATTGGTTTTTATTGCTGCAAGATACTATTTGTGCCAGTCTTGAAAAGGAAGATGGTAAGGGTAAGTTTGTGGAAGATAAATGGACCCGCCCGGAAGGTGGTGGAGGACGAACCCGAATTATTCAGAATGGTAATGTGATTGAAAAGGGAGGTGTATTGTTTTCTGCGGTGTATGGTGATGTTCCTGCCTTTTTGAAGAAAGATGATTCCACAGAGAATCTCCCTGCTTCACAGTTTTATGCAACCGGAATTTCTATTGTTATTCATCCTGAAAATCCATTTGTTCCTATAATTCACATGAACGTTCGATATTTTGAAATGGATAACGGTGTGTTTTGGTTTGGAGGAGGAATTGATTTGACACCTCATTATGTTGTTGAAGAAGATGCACGTTTTTTTCATTCTGCACTTAAAACCTCCTGTGATAAGCACGATATGAATTACTATGCACATTTCAAGAAATGGGCTGACGATTACTTTTTTATTCCTCATCGTAACGAAACCCGTGGAATTGGTGGTATTTTCTTTGATAAATTAATGGAAACAAAAGAAACCAGCAGGGAACAATTGTTTGCATTTGTGCAGGAAATTGGAAATACCTTTCCTCCCACATACACCAGGTTAATGAATAAAAACAAAGAAAAACGCAATACCAAAGAAAACAAACATTGGCAGTTGCTTCGCAGAGGCCGGTATGTAGAGTTTAATCTTGTTTATGACAAAGGAACTAAATTCGGGCTGGAAACAAACGGGAGAACAGAATCGATATTAATGAGTTTGCCGGAAACAGCCTCCTGGGCTTATAATTTTATTCCTGAAGTTAATTCCGAGGAAGAAAAAACGCTTTCCTTTCTCAAAAAAGGAATCGATTGGGTTCAATAAAATCTACTTTTCTTTAATTATTTTTGAATTATTTTCATTTTTACACAATAAAATACAAAGTTCTGCGTTTACTAAAGGAATATTTTCACTTACTTTGTACTTAATAAACATGAAAAAAACACAATTCCTTTTATTTTTAATGCTTTTGAGCATTACCGCTTTTAGCCAGGTTGGCGGAAATAATACCTACAAGTTTTTAAATTTACCAATTTCGGCCAGGGTTACTGCTCTTGGAGGGAATCTTATTTCTACCAAAGACAATGATTTGAATGTGGCACTTAACAACCCTTCATTGCTTACCGATTCGATGGATAATAATGTGGCATTAAGTTTCATTAATTATTTCGGAGGCATAAAATACGGGTATGCCGCTTATGCCAAAAATTTCAAAAAGCTTGGGAATTTCAGTGCAGGTGTTAATTACCTGAGTTATGGAAAAACTGTGCGTGCCGATGAAATAGGCAATACAGATGGTACCTGGAGCGCCAGTGAAATGAGTTTCAACCTTGCTTATGCTCATACCCTATTGGATTCTAATCTAACTGTTGGCGCTACCTTAAAAACTATTTATTCGCAAATGGATACTTATTTTTCATGGGGAAGCGCATTGGATATAGGAGCTACTTATTTCCGTCCCAAAAAGAATTTTGCTGTTGCTTTTGTAATAAAAAATGCAGGGAGACAATGGAGAAATTATGATTCAGGGAACAAGGAAAAACTTCCTTTTGAAATGCAGATAGGCTTTTCGAAAAAACCAAAACATGTTCCTATTCGTTTATCTTTTACCTATGAAAACCTAGAGAAATGGGATTTGACTTATGAAGACCCAGCAAATCCTACTCAAACCGTTGACCCTTTGACCGGTGAGGCGATAAAGCAAAACAAATATAAAATTTTTGGTGATAAATTAATGCGCCACATGGTGATTGGAGGAGAAGTGATTATCACAAAGAACTTATTTCTTCGTTTAGGATACAACTATCAACGCAGGAAAGAATTAAAAATACCTGAAAAAAGAGGAATGGCTGGTTTTTCATTTGGCTTCGGATTTCGTGTTTACAAGTTTCATTTCAGTTATGGAAGAGCAGTTTATCATCTGGCTGGAGCCACCAACAATTTTTCAATCAGTTTTGATATAAATGGTTTTTATTCTAAAAAACCAGCTACTTCAATAACCTTATAAATAGTTTATGTCTAAAATAGTAATAGCAATAGACGGGTACTCATCATGCGGAAAAAGTACAGTTGCCAAGGCATTGGCATCACACCTAGGTTATGCTTATGCTGATTCCGGAGCTATGTACAGATGTATCACATTGTATGCTATTCGAAAAGGGGTGATAAAAGATCATAGTTTTATAGAAGATGAAATAATTAAACTATTACCCGAAATCAATCTTCGTTTTGAATTTAACCCGCAAACAAAATCATCTGATACCTATTTAAATGAAGAGAATGTGGAGAAAGAGATAAGACAAATGATAGTTTCCGAAAATGTAAGTAAAGTATCTGCCATACATGATGTTCGTGTAAAAATGATTGCCATACAACGAGAACTTGGAAAAGATAAAGGAATAGTAGTGGATGGCAGAGATATAGGTACCAACGTGTTTCCAAATGCAGAGCTGAAATTATTTATGACGGCAGATCCTAATATAAGGGCCAAACGCAGGTATAATGAGTTAAAAGCGAAAGGACAAAATGTTTCTTTAGGTGATATCAGAACCAATCTTGATCAGCGCGATTACGAGGATACCCACCGAAAGGAAAACCCGCTGGTTCAGGCAAAGGATGCTATAGTGCTTGATAATTCAGAATTAACCCGTGAGCAACAGCTGCAATTCATTTTAAATATCATACAAGAATTAACGCTTTCTACAACCTGAATTCTCCTGTTTTTTTTTATCCCTTAAGTGCCCCCCTCTAGGAAATTAGTGCTAATAAACAATAAATGGTTTATTAGTAATATTTTTTAAGATTTATTTACTGAATAAATTAACCACAAACCTTCTCGAAGGTTTGTGAAACGTTCTCAAACGTTAAGGAAGCATTCAAATAGGTTCAGGAAGGATTTTATAACATTCAGGGAGCTTTTTAGTAATTTATTAAAATATGTTCATGCGAAGTTTCTTCAGTTCCACGAAGAGAGTGCAAAGCCAAACAGGGTTTTCCTTTATTTTGAAAAAAAACATGTTAATTACCGCTGGTTTAATAAAAACTTATTATTACCTTAGCAAGGTTTTTAAACAGCAATAGAATCAATTTAATGATATAGGTTGCATAGATATAAATGATAAGAAAATACAGACTCTTTTTTACCCTTCTTTCCGTCTTTTTTATTTCGGAAAAAATTAATGCACAGAATTTCGTTAATGGTAGTTTTGAAAATTGCACTGCCGGGGGCACTGATCAGATTAATATGACCAATAGCGCATTTAATGCAATGATGTCGAATGTGACCGCATTTGGCAGTTGGGGAGGAGGAGGAGCAGGCGGTGGAGATATGGATATTATTACTTCATCCACATGGGGTGGTGGTGGCGCTCAAAATGGGCTATATTATGTGGCATTAACTGGAGGAGGTTCTGATTTGATAACCATGGATTTGTCTGCCCCTCTTGTGGGAGGAAATACTTATACTCTTACCTTTTATGATAGGGCAGATGCAGGATATACTGCCCAACAAGTTGAAGTAGGTTTATCAACAACAAACAATAGTTTTGGCACATCTATTTACGTTGCACCGGTTCCAAACCCTAATCTATGGTCTTTAAGAACCGTAACATTCGTAGCTCCATTCTGTGGTACCTACATCTCTGTTCAGCAAACCGGGGCATTTTCAGGTTCTACCTGGTTACATATAGATAATTTTAATCTTACTAATGCCGGTGGTGGTAGTAACCAAATAACAACAACTCCAATAGCAGGAAGCCCATTTTGTGCCTGTAGTTCCATTAATGTTTCATTTACAAGTGTAGGAACCTATGTCGCAGGTAATGTTTATTCCGTTTTACTGTCTGACGCAACAGGTAGTTTTGCAGCACCTACCACCCTTGGTAATTTAGTCAGCACTGCTAACTCAGGAATAATTACATGTAATTTGCCTTGCAATGCCTTATCCGGTGCAGGTTATCAGGTGCAGGTAATCAGTTCGTCTCCTTCAAGCGGTACAGGATGTATTCCGGTAGTTATTAGTATTGATGCAGCACCAACAGTCACGGTCAATTCGGCAACTATCTGCCCGGGGCAAACTGCTAATCTTATAGCAGGTGGTGCAACTTCCTATACATGGAGTCCGGGCGCAACACCTACAGGAGTTAATACTGCTGACGCATCTCCTGCAATAACAACATCCTATACCGTGACAGGAACTGCAGCAGGATGTTCTGATACCGCTGTGGCTACTGTGATAATAGGAGGTTCATTAAACCTTGCCGTTAATTCTCCAACTATATGTCCAGGCCAGGCTGCTAACTTAGTAGCTACCGGAGCAACTTCTTATACATGGAGTGCAGGGGCTACCTCTACTGGTTTAAATACTGCAGATGCAACCCCGGTTTCAACCACAACTTATACTGTTACAGGAATTTCCGGGGGCTGTTCAGGAACTGCTGTTGCAGCGGTTACTGTCGTTAATGCGTTATCTGTAACCGTAAATTCAATGACTGTTTGTTCAGGGCAGACAGCAAATTTAGTGGCAGGAGGAGCAAACTCCTATACATGGTCTGCAGGTGCTACTCCAACCGGTTCGACTACTGCCGATGCTTCTCCTGTAACAACTACATCCTACACTGTTACCGGCATTTCAGGTGCCTGTTCGGCCACTGCGGTAGCCACAGTTACTGTGAATAATTCAATTAATGTTACCGTCAATTCACCAACAATTTGTAACGGGCAAACAGCCGTTTTAACGGCAAACGGGGCAGTTTCTTATGTTTGGAGTGCAGGCGCGACCTCTTCCGGAATAAATACTGCTAATGCTTCACCTGTTATAAACACCTCTTATACAGTTACAGGTACGTCAGGTACTTGCACCAATAGCGTAGTTGCTGTTGTTACAGTAAATCCTGTCCCCAATGTTATTGTAAGTTCTGCCACCATTTGTGCAGGCGATACAGCATTTCTTGTTTGTAACGGGGCGTCCTCGTTTACATGGAGCGCAGGACCGACCATAACCGGCACTAATAATGCTTATGTATTTCCGCTTACTACCACTACTTATACCGTTACAGGAACAACAAACGGATGCTCCAATACAGCAGTTTCCACAGTTACTGTTAATCCATTGCCGGTTATTGTGGTTAACTCAGACACTGTTTGCCAAGGTCAAACAACTAGCTTAACAGCAAGTGGGGCAACCAGTTATTTATGGAGTGGAGGTTCAACTGTGAATCCATTTACCGTAACACTAAATTTTACAACTTTTTATACCGTTACAGGTACTCTTAACGGATGTTCGTCAACGGCACTTACCACCATTTATGTAAATCCTCCCGCAACAGTTTCTGTAAATACGGATACTGTTTGCCCGGGGCAATCCACCACACTGACTGCTTCCGGAAGTATGTTTTATTTATGGAGTACAGGTGCAAATACAAGTTCTATTGTTGTATCTCCGCCAACTACTACCACTTATACTGTTACCGGAAATCCAACTGGCTGCCCGGGAACTGCAACCACAACCGTTCAGGTTCAAAATGTTTTTCCTTCTGTATTTGTTAATTCAGATTCAATTTGTGAAGGAAGTGTTGCTTTGCTTACAGCCACGGGTGCCAATAATTACCTCTGGTCCACGGGAGCTACTACAAGCTCCATTTCGGTTGCTCCTAATACTACCAGTTCTTATACAGTAACCACTACCAACCAGTGTAATAACTCCGCAACTGCCGTATCATTGGTTGCTGTTAAGGCAAAGCCGATAGCCCTGTTTTCCACTCTTGATACACTTGGTTGTGTGCCACTTTGTGTTCCATTTACCGAGGCATCTAGTGTTTCTGCAGGTACTTTAACCTCCTGGGATTGGGCTTTTGGTGACGGACAAACAGACTTTATACAAAATCCGGTTCCTCATTGTTACACAAATTCTGGTAATTACAATGTAAGACTAATAGTTACTGCCTCTGATGGTTGCAGAGATACTTTAAGAAGAAATAACTATATTCACATTTATCCTTACCCAACTGCCGAATTTACCAATAACCCAACAGAAACCAGTTTGAATAATGCAACCATTAATTTTTATAATCAGTCTTCCGGTCAGACCAGCTGGCTATGGAACTTTGGTGACACTGTAAGTTCTAACGTTTTATCACCTTCTCATACCTATAATTACCCGGGGAATTTTCCTGTTACATTAATTGTTTCAAACAATGAAGGATGCAAGGATACAGTAGTACATACTATCATCATCAACGATAATTTTGAGTTTTATGCTCCGAATAGTTTTACTCCTAATGAGGATGAAATAAATGATGTTTTTCTTCCTCAAGGTACCGGATGGGATTCGGATAATTATCAATTGTGGATATTCGATAGATGGGGTAGCACCTGTTTTTATACCAAAGACCCTCTTAAGGGTTGGGACGGAAAAGCAAATGGTGGTTCCGAATCTTCCGCCAGTGATGTATTTGTATACAGGATAGAATTAAAAGATTTAGGCGGTTCCTCACATAAATATATTGGTTCAATTACAATTGTTAAGTAATTGAATTTTAATTGTTAATTAAAATTAATTAGTAATGTAAATCTGGTAAGAATATGTTTAAAAAACATCTGTTTATTTTAACTTTTGTATTTCTTTTTTGTTTCGAACAAATAAGTATTGCACAGAATTTCCTTAACGGAAGTTTTGAAATTAATACATCTTCTCCTTGTAATTATAACTTATCTAATGCCACATTTACGGCTACTGTATCATTTACTGTGGCTTATGGTGGAGGGGGAGAATTAGACATAATGGGACCTGGTGCAGGCTGTCCATACGGTACTCCGGAATGTGGAAACTGGCATATTGGAATGGCTTACCCAAGTGCAGGGAGTCCAGATGCTTTTACGATGGAACTATCTGCCCCTTTAGTTGCAGGCAATACATATACAATGTCCTTTTGGGATAAAGGAGATGGAACCTATCCTCCGGCTATGCCTATTCAGATTGGAGTTTCTACTGTTCCGGGAGCTACAGGAACACCTGTTTATACCGGGCCTGTTCCAACTATAAATGTCTGGAATCAACGAATTTTTACATTTGTAGCACCCAATAATGGAATGTATATCAGTGTTGAAACAACAGGTTGGCGTTGGACCCATGTTGATGATTTTGTATTGGGAACTGTTGGAAACATGGTTGCTCCGGGAAATGTATTGGGCAGTCCATTTTGTGCCTGCGGAACATTTATGTTTCCATTTACCAGTACAGGAGTTTTTAATTCGGGTAATACCTATTCTGTATTGCTTTCTGATGCATCCGGAAGTTTTGCAGCCGCCACCACAATAGGAACATTGAATTCCATTTCAAATGCAGATTCTATACTTTGTACTATCCCTTGCAATGCTGTTGCAGGTAGTTTATACCAACTTCAAGTTGTGAGCTCAGATCCGGTAAATAGTTTATCCTGCAGTGGTACAAATTCAACTGTTAATATTTCTATCAATGCTGGAGGAACAGTTACCGTTAATTCCCCGTCTGTTTGTGCGGGACAGACCGCGACCCTTATTGCGGCAGGAGGCACCAATTATACATGGAGTGCAGGGGTTACTAATGTGGGAGCTGACACTGCGAATGCTGCCCCATTGGTTACTACCTCTTACACAGTTACAGGAACGGGAGCTTCCTGTTTAGATACTGCGGTGGCTACTGTAACAATAATTGCGAATTTACCTATAACTGTAAATTCTCCTACTATCTGTGCAGGGCAAATAGCAAATTTAACAGGGGGAGGCGCTTCGTCCTACACATGGAGTGCTGGTGCCACATCAACCGGAATTTCTACTGCTGATGCTTCTCCTGTTGCTACAACCAATTATACCGTTACTGGAACAAATGGAACCTGCTCAGGAACTGCGGTTTCAACAGTTACCGTAAACCCTTTACCGGTTATTACAGTCAATTCACCATCTGTTTGCTATGGTCAGACAGCCAATTTAACCGCAAACGGAGGAACTACATATACTTGGAGCTCAGGTACCACTATTACAGGCATAAATACAGCTGATGCAAGCCCCGTAAGTTCTACCAGTTATACTGTGGTTGGCACAAGTAGTGGTTGTTCAGATTCTGCAGTTGCTTTAGTCACTATAGTTCCATTACCTGTTATTAACGTAAATTCTCCTATTATTTGTGAAGGACAGACTGCTAATCTAGTAGCAAACGGTGGGACTATTTATTCATGGTCCGCAGGTGCCAACGTTACAGGAACAGGAACCGCTAATGTAACACCAATTATTACTACATCATATACAGTAACCGGAACTATGGGTGCGTGTTCAAATACTGCAGTTTCCTCTGTTACAGTTAATCCAATTCCTGTTGTTGTTGTAAACTCTCCAAGTATTTGTAACGGGCAGACTGCCTCTTTAGTGGCTTCAGGAGCCAATACCTATGTATGGAGTTTAGGAGCGACCTCAACAGGCATTAATACAGCATCTGCATCTCCAACTTCAACCACTGTTTATATTGTTACTGGCACAAGTAATGGCTGCACCGGAACGGCTTCTTCAACTGTAACTGTTAATAATTGCAACCCCGTTATAGCAGACTTTTCAGGTAATCCTCTAACTATATGTAATTCAGGTTGTGTCGATTTTGTTGATTTAAGTGTAAATACACCTACAAATTGGTCGTGGCAGTTTCCAGGAGGTGTGCCTGCAAGTGCGAATTCACAAGGACCAATAAATGTTTGTTATAGTTCTGTTGGACAATACACAGTTATTTTAATCGTTTCAAATCTGCAAAGCATAGATACCATTATAAAAACGAACTATGTAAATATTGTTAGTCCTGTTCAGGTTAGCATTGCCGGAAATACTATGGTAAATGCATGTGAACCTGCTCATCTCAGAGCAGAGCCTCCGGGAACAACTTACCTTTGGGGGCCAAACTCCTATTTATCATGTGGTAATTGTGAGGAAGCAACAGTTACTCCACTTTTTACCCAAGATTATTATTGCGAGTATACAGACGTAAATGGTTGTTATTCGGCTGATACAACAACTGTTGATGTAATACAAAAGTATACTTATTTTATGCCAACCGGGTTTTCTCCTAATGCAGACAGAACGAATGATGTCCTTTATGTTTTCGGAAAAGGAATTGATTACATTAATTTAAAGATTTACGATAGAGTGGGCGAAAAGGTTTTTGAATCCTCTGATATAGAGCAAGGTTGGGATGGAACTTATTTTGGACAACCAATGAATGAAGGTGTATTTGTTTATAATCTGGAGGTTACTTATTGCAACGGACAAACGGTGAAAGAACATGGCAGTTTGATGCTTGAGAAATAAGGATTTTTGTAAGTTTGTGCAGAGTATTTAAACAAAAAACATTTTTTATCAAAATAAAGATTATATGATAAAATTCAATTCATTTATAATTGCTTTTCTTTTTTTTCTTTTAATAAACAAAAATGCAAGTTCTCAAAGCTTCTTAAATGGAAGTTTTGAAATTAATACTTCTCCTCCTTGTAATTTTAATATGTCCAATGCTTCATATAATGCTACAATGTCAAACACTACTGCATTTGGTTCTGGTCATTTGAATATTTATGATGCTTCGGGTTCTTGTTTGGCAGGGTCACCGGAATGCGGAAATTGGTTTGTGGGTCTAACTTTTAATGGAACAAGTGATGCTTTTACTATGGATCTTTCGGCACCCTTAGTGGCAGGTTCATCCCACACTATTTCTTTTTGGGATAAAGGAGACGCTTCTCTCCCTCCTGGAATGCCAGTTATTATTGGTCTTTCTGCTGTTCCCGGAGCTGCCGGCACAACTATTTATACCGGACCTGTACCAACGCAAAATATCTGGACACAAAGAATTTTTAATTTTGTCGCACCCAATAATGGAATGTATATTAGTGTTAGAACAGCCGGTCCCTCTCAAATCACACATGTCGATGATTTTAAATTGGATAATATTGGAAATACAGTTACCTCAGGACCAATTCAGGGTAATACTTTTTGCACTTGTGCTCCTTTAATGGTTCAATTTACTAGTGCAGGGACTTATAATTCGGGTAATGTCTATTCAGTTATTTTGTCTAATCCTTCCGGTAACTTATTTGTAGGAACAACAACAATTGGAAGTTTAACATCAACCTCTAACCACGATTCAATTGCTTGCGTTATTCCATGCAATGCTGTTCCAAGTTCTTCTTATCTTATTCAGGTTGTAAGTTCTAACCCTATTAACGGAACAGTCTGTAGCGGAACACTATCTGTAGTGCCAATTACGATAAATCCTTCTCCTTCTGTTACAGTAAATTCTGCAACCATTTGTCCAGGACAAACGGCCAACTTGGTTGCAAATGGAGCAGTATCCTACACATGGAGTGCCGGTGCAACTGCAACCGGTGTAAATACCGCGGATGCTTCGCCAGTTGTTACTTCATCTTATACCGTAACCGGTACATCGGGAGGAGGGTGTTCGGATACTGCTATTTCAACGGTTACAATTGGAGGTGCGTTAACCATTAATGTTAACTCACCAACGATATGCCCAGGGGCTACAGCTAATTTAACAGCTTCAGGCGCCACTTCATATACATGGAGTGCAGGCGCAACATCCACAGGAGTTAATACAGCGGATGCTTCCCCAATTATTACTACAACATATACCGTTACAGGAAACACAGGTCCTTGCATAGGTACAGCAGTTGCCACAGTAACTGTAACATCTGCATTACCTGTCTCCGTCAATTCTCCAACTATTTGTACCGGGCAAACAGCTAATTTAACTGCTACAGGGGCCACCAATTATATATGGACTGCAGGCGCAACTTCAACCGGAATTAATACAGCAGATGCCTCTCCTTTGGTTACCACTACTTATACTGTTAACGGAACAAGTGGTGTTTGTACAGGAAGTGCTGTTGCAACGGTTACAGTTAATGTTACACCTGTTGTGACAGTTAATTCGCCAACAATATGTAGTGGACAAATTGCTAATTTGACTGCTTCAGGAGCTAACAGTTATGCTTGGACTACAGGAATTACACCAACAGGCCTAGGTACTGGCAATGCATTTCCAGTTTCAACAACTTCTTATACAGTTACTGGCACAAGCTTAGGATGTATTGATTCCGCAATAGCCACTGTAACTGTTAATACAACACCATCTGTTTCTGTCAACCCGGCAACCATATGTCCCGGGGCTACCGCAAGTTTAACTGCAACCGGAGCTACATCTTATGTATGGAGTGCAGGGGCCAATCCTACAGGAATAAATACAGCGGATGCTTCACCTATCATTACTACCACTTATACTGTTACCGGCACAACCGGCACTTGTTCTGATACAGCTTCTGCAATTGTAACCGTAACTGCAGGTTTACCTGTTACCGTTAATTCATTAACAATATGCGCAGGACAAATGGCTTCTTTAATAGCAGGTGGCGCTACAAATTACACATGGAGTTCAGGGGTAACACCAACCGGAACAACTACGGGTGATGCTTCACCATTAGTAACTACAAGTTATACTGTTACAGGAACAACCGGTGTATGCACGGGAAGTGCGGTTTCTGTTGTTACCGTGAATCCGCTCCCAATAGTAGGAGTTAATTCTTCAACCATATGTTCCGGGCAAACTGCCATACTAAATGCCAGCGGAGCAACCAGTTATACTTGGAGTGCCGGTGCTATATCTTCAGGAATATCTTCTGCAAATGCGTCTCCTGTAATAACAACAACTTATACGGTTACCGGAACTACAAATTCCTGCGTAGGTTCAGCTATTGCGACTGTAACCGTAAATTCAACTCCATTGATTTCTGTAAATTCTCCTACAATTTGTTCGGGGCAAACAGCAAATTTAGTTGCTACCGGTGGTGCAACCTACACATGGACTTCAGGCGCTGTTTCCACGGGAGGAGGAAATGCGACTGCTTCTCCATTAACCACTGCCAGTTATACAGTTACTGGAACTACTAACGGTTGTTCAAACACTGCAGTTTCAGCGGTAACCGTTAACCAAACTCCTTTGGTTACATTTAGTTCTAATTCTTTAACCATATGTAATGGACAAACGGCAACATTAACTGCAAATGGGGCAGCTTCTTATAGCTGGTCTTCAGGAGCAACTTCTGCAGGTGGAAACACTGCTACTGCATCACCTGTTTTAACAACTAACTATACAGTTACCGGTACAACGAATGGTTGTTCCTCAACAGCGGTGGCTACAATTAATGTTCAAAATTGTCCACCTCCTACTGCGAATTTTTCTGCTAGTCCTTTAGTGCTTTGCGATAGCGGATGTGTTAATTTTACTGATTTAAGTACGGATTTGCCTACAAGTTGGTTATGGCAGTTTCCAGGGGGGACACCTTCTAGTTCCACATTACAGAACCCTCCCACTATTTGTTATAATGTTCTTGGTCAATATTCTGTAATTCTTATTGCTACAAATGCCCAAGGGTCAGATACTCTTGTAAAAACTGCTTATATAAGTATTGTAAGCCCTATACAAGTTTCAATTACAGGAAGCACAACCATAAATGCTTGCGAATCGGCTCATTTGGTAGCTGAACCAGAAGGAAATTCTTATTTATGGGGGCCTAATTATGGATTATCCTGCAGCAATTGTCAGGAGGCTATTGTTTCTCCTCTTTTTACGCAGGATTATTATTGCGAATATACTGATATTAACGGATGCTATTCGACAGATACAACAACTGTAAATGTTACACAACTATTCACATATTTTATGCCTACTGCATTTTCTCCCAATAGCGATAGGGTTAATGACATATTGTTTGTTTATGGAAAAGGTGTTGATAAAATTTATTTGGTAATTTATAACAGAGTTGGACAAAAAGTTTTCGAAACTGATAATATTGAAGCGGGATGGGATGGCACTTTTAATGGAAAACCTTTAAATAATGATGCATTTGTTTATATTCTTGAGGTTACTTATTGCAACGGGCAAACGGTGAAAGAACATGGCAGTTTGATGTTAACAAAGTAATTGCTTCATAATTATTAATGCTTACTTTTAGTTTACGGAGTTATACTTTAAATAAAGGATATTTTTAGTTTTTGGAATTTCTCATTCAAAACAGGCAAGATTAAAATAATTACCCTAAATTAGCCAAAAATTAGTTTAAATTACATGGTGAACATTTTAGATTTTTATGAAAAAATGCAGGACAATAACATCCTGTTTTCGTTTCGTGGAGAGATAAATTCTGATTTGGTTTCGTCCATACTTCAAATAATGGAGACTAATCTGGACAATGCTCAGGAGGAGATAAAAACAAAAAAGAAGGTTTATTATGTGCTTGTTGAATGTCTTCAAAATCTTTATCATCACATTGAAGAGGTGCCTTTAGAGCAAACAGATCATTTAAGAGTTCGTACCGCTATTTTTATGATAGGTAAGATAGATAATGCTTACCATATTATGACTGGCAATTATATCAAAAATGAAAATATTGGATTTCTTGAAAAACGACTGAATGAAATTAACTCATATACCAAAGAAGAGCTAAAAGAAAAGTTTAAAGCTGTTTTTGAAAACGGAGAGATGTCTGCCAAAGGTGGAGGAGGATTAGGATTAATTGATATAGCCAGGAAAACAAATGATAAATACGATTTTGCTTTTAATAGCATCGATGATAAATATTCTTTTTTTGGTTTGCGAATTAAGATTTCAAAATAAACAACTTTCATACTTTAACCTGAATTAAACTCTGAACTTATAAAGTTTGGAGTTTTTTATTTTCGGTCAAAAGACAGAAGATTAATTAGGAAATACAATGTGGCTAATAAGTTGTATTTTTGTGAGGAAATTTATCTTATATGTATAAAATCCTTATAAAGCCTATATTTTTTCTTTTTCCTCCTGAGACAATTCACCATATTGTTTTTAAAACCATTAAGTTTTTCTGTAAAATTCCTGGTATTCCTTTTCTGGTAAAAAGTTGTTATTCCGTTAACAACAAAAGACTTGAAGTAAAACTTTTTGGTCTTTCATTTCCCAATCCGGTGGGGTTGGGAGCAGGTTTTGATAAGGATGCAAAATTGTTTGATGAATTAGGATATTTTGGTTTTGGTTTCATTGAAATAGGAACATTAACTCCCAAAGCACAGCCGGGTAATGATAAACCACGAATGTTCCGGTTGCCGGAAGATGAAGCATTGATTAACAGGATGGGCTTTAATAACCATGGTGTGGAAGAAGCAGTGGAGCGATTAAAAGGCAGAAAGACTAAAATTATTGTTGGAGGAAACATTGGTAAAAATAAAATTACTCCCAATGAAGAAGCTACACTGGATTATGAAAAGTGTTTTGAAGCATTGTTTGATTATGTAGATTATTTTGCAGTAAATGTAAGTTCACCCAATACCCCAAACCTTAGAGCATTGCAGGATAAGGAACCACTTACCAAATTATTGCTTCGTCTGAAGGAACTCAATAACCGGAAGCGAAACCCGAAAGCCATTTTATTAAAAATAGCTCCCGACTTAACCAACGAACAACTGGACGATATTATAGAAATAGTAAAGGAAACTAAAATCGATGGTGTAATTGCTACAAATACTACCATCGACAGAAGTAATTTGAAAACAGAAAAAGCAAAAGTAGAAGCTATGGGAGCAGGAGGGTTAAGTGGTAAACCATTGACCAAACGTTCCACTGAAGTAATAAAATTCTTGTCTGAAAAATCAAACAAATCTTTCCCAATTATTGCTGTTGGAGGAATTCATACTGCCGAAGACGCTATTGAAAAATTAAATGCCGGAGCAAGTCTTGTTCAGGTGTATACAGGTTTTATTTATGAGGGACCAGGGATAGTAAAAAAAATTAATAAAGGAATTTTAAGAAAGAAGAAATAATATGAAACTAATAGAATGTCCAAGGGATGCTATGCAAGGCATACATGAATTTATCCCTACAGAAAAGAAAGTTGCCTACATCAACTCCATCTTAAAATGTGGTTTTGATACAGTTGATTTCGGAAGTTTTGTTTCTCCGAAGGCAATTCCTCAAATGCAGGATACTGCCCAGGTACTGGAACAGTTGGATTTAAGTACCACTACCTCCAAATTACTGGCCATTATTGCCAATGTTCGCGGAGCACAGGATGCGGTGGAATTTGAAGAGATATCCTATTTAGGTTTCCCTTTCTCTATTTCCGAAACCTTTCAGCAACGAAACACAAATTCTTCTATTTCAGAATCATTGACAAGGGTAGAAGAAATACAGGATTTATGTGTTCGTAACAGGAAGGAGCTGGTGGTTTATATTTCCATGGCATTTGGAAATCCTTATGGAGATGAGTGGAGCAGTGGAGTAGTAGTTTCATGGACCAGGCGATTGGCACAAATGGGCATAAAAATAATTGCATTGTCCGATACCATTGGGGTTTCTAATCCTGAAAACATCTCTTCTTTGTTTTCCGAAATCATTCCTGAATTTCCGATGGTGGAAATAGGAGCCCATTTGCATACCACTCCTGATACATGGGAAGAAAAGGTACATGCTGCCTATAAAAGTGGTTGCAGGCGATTTGATAGTGCCATAAAAGGCTATGGCGGCTGCCCCATGGCAGCTGATAAATTAACCGGGAATATGCCTACTGAAAATGTATTGTCTTATTTTAAGAATAACAAAATTCAAACAGGTATTGATTCAATTGCATTTGAAGAGGCAATGCGAATTGCGGCAATTACATTTCCAATAGAATAAAATGCAAACCAATAAATTTCAGAAGTTAGTAAATAACGGTTTTCTGTTTCGACTGTATTTGCTCAAAAGCCTTCCTATGGCTTTTATAGCTGGTATCAGGGTGGCTGAACTAACCAATGAAAAGGCGGTGACCACCGTTAGGTTTGGTTGGCTCACACAAAATCCGTTTCGGTCGATGTATTTTGCCTGCGAAGCCATGGCTGCCGAAATGTCCACCGGATTATTAGTGCTGAATGGGGTTTATAAATCTTCTCCTCCCATCTCCATGTTGATTATAGAAAATAAAGCCGTTTATTTTAAAAAAGCAATAGGAAAAATCACTTTTACCTGCAATGATGGAAATCATATTATGGAAATGATTGACAAGGCAAAACTAACTGGCAATGCTGTAAATGGTGACATAAAGTCTTTAGGGCTAGATGAATCTGGAGAAAAGGTTGCTGAATTTATTTTCACCTGGTCGGTGAAGGTAAAACAACCAAAATATTAACATACTATGTTAAAAAAAAATGCTCAGAGCAGTGGAATAAATGCCTAACTTTGAGCGAATCAATAAATAAAGATAAGAATGCAAAAAGTAAGTTTTAATAATAAAAACAGTTTGTTTTTTAATGCATTGAAAGAAAAAGTAGATGCTTATTTTAAGTCCAATAATATTCGTCAGACCGGAAATTACAAATTATATTTCAAAACCATTTTCCTGGTTTTGTTCACCGCTTCTTTATATACCGTTTTAGTATTTTTCACTCCTCCTATTTGGATTTCTATTGTTTTATGTTGCCTATTAGGAATCAGTCTTGCGGCCGTAGGTTTTAATGTAATGCATGACGGGGCACATGGAAGTTTTTCACGCAAACCATGGGTGAATGAGTTAATGGGGTATTCATTAAACGCAATGGGCGGAAGTGTTTATTTATGGAAATACAAACATAATGTGAACCACCATTCATTTACTAATATTGAAGGTATGGACGATGATATTGATATTAAGCCTTGGATACGCGTTCATGCTGACCAGAAAAAATACTGGTACCATCGTTTTCAACATATCTACTGGGTAGTTCTTTACGGAGTAACTTATTTACTATGGGTATTTGTACAGGATTTTACTAAATATTTTACTGGTAAAATTGGTGACCAGCCTTTCCGTAAAATGGATGCGAAAGAACATTTCATTTTTTGGGCAAGCAAATTACTGTATGTAGGGGTTTATATTGTATTACCTATATTTATGGTAGGGCTTTGGGAAACAATAATTGGCTATTTAGTTATTTCATTTGTTTGCGGTTTTGTTATAGCGGTGGTGTTTCAGCTGGCGCATATTGTGGAAGATGCTTCTTTTTCTACCCCTGACACCAAGGTTTTTAAAATTGAAGAAGAATGGGCTGTTCACCAGGTGCAGACTACTGCTAATTTCGCAACTAAAAACAAAATTGTTTCATGGTTTACCGGGGGATTGAATTACCAGGTAGAACACCATTTGTTTCCTCGTATAAGCCACATACATTACCCGAAAATTTCGGAATTTGTTCGCGAAACCTGCGAACAATTTGGAGTTACTTATCTTGAATTTCCTACTGTTTTATCTGCAGTGCGTTCGCATGTAGTACATTTAAAATATGTAGGTAGAAATTAGATTTACCAAACTCAAAAGTTAACAGAAAAGGAATCCAATCGGGTTCCTTTTTTTGTTTCTTAATAATCCTTTATAAATAGGTTTTAAGCATCATTTCGGCCGACCTCAATGGTAAAAATATGGTCGGATTAGTGATTTTTCATGTCTTTAACAAGAGATTGAATGTCTTAAACAAAAGGTTGAATGTTTTAAACAGGAGATTGAATGTCTTGCACAAAAGGTTGAATGTTTTAAACACGAGATTGAATGTCTTGCACAAAAGGTTGATTGTTTTAAACAAGAGATGGAATATCTTGCACAAAAGGTTGAATGTTTTAAACAAGAGATTGAATGTCTTGCACAAAAGGTTGAATGTTTTAAACAAAAGATTGAATGTCTTAAACAAAAGGTTGAATGTCTTGAACAAGAGATTGAATGTCTTGCACAAAAGGTTGAATGTCTTAAACAAAAGATTCAATCTCTTGTTTAAGACATGGTTTTGGCACTTTGAAATTGCAAAAATCAGTATAACAGCAAGTTGTAAATAAAGGAAAGTAATTTAAAATGTAAAAAAAGTCCGCTCTTGAAAAAGAGGGACTTAAAGTGCTTCCACCTCTTTTGAATAATCAAACTGTATGTCCTCATGAAGTTTGCCAAGCACTTTTTTAATTTTTTCGACCTGGCCCGTGTAGAGGTTAATTAAAGTATCACTTTTATGTATGGGTATCCCGGATGCTTTCAGCCGATTGCAAAAGTAAATGCGAAGTTCTATTTCTGTTAAGGGTAAACCGGAGTATTTAATGTATTTATTGGCTGTTCTCAATACCTTTCTCACACTTTTCCGGATAAAATACATGGTATTGGTATTCATAATATCAAACAGTTCGTCTATTTCCTTTTTAACATTTGAAATGAATTTCTTTTCATCTGCCGCCTCAAACAAGAGATAGGAAAGTAATTCCTTGTTATCCTTTTTATATTTTGCAAGGCGTACACATAGTTCAACTACCTGTTTTTTTTCGAGCAGGGCTAATTCTTTTTGAAGTTGTGTTGGCGATGCCGGTTTCATACCTTGTAATTTTGGGTAAGCAAAACTAAATAAAAAAGAAAGATAAAGGGTTAAAAACAAAGTAACTTATCACTTCGTTAATATTTGTGAAATCACTATTGGCATATTGTTTGACAACTAGGTATTATTCGTAATTTCGTAAAAAATAAAAACAATCCCTTATGACAAAAAACAAAAAGCTTTTATTCTTTATCCCTGTTGCAGCCATTGCGCTGGTTTCATTTACCTATATTATTCAATCGGACAAAGAAAGTGCTATTGATCAATCGCTGATGCAGAATTTAAAAGTACTGCATTTTGCTCCAAAAGATATTAATGATGATTTTTCTGAAAAGGTTTTTGATCTTTACATTAAGCGATTGGATGGCGGAAAGAAGTTTCTGATTCAATCGGACATTGATGAGCTAAAAAAAATGAATCACTCTATTGATGAGGATATAAATGCCGGAACCTTTACTTTTTTCGATAAATCGTTGGAAATAATAACTAATCGAATAGATGAAGCAAAGACTTATTATACCGATATCCTTTCCAAACCATTTGATTTAAATACCAATGAATCGGTAGAAACGGACGGAGAGAAATTAAAATTTTCGAAAAGCAAGGATGATTTAAAAGATGCATGGAGAAAATCGATGCAATACAATGTGCTTGCTAAAATGAGCGAAATGATGGATTCTCAGGATAAAGCAAAGGAAAAATCAGATACAGTAAAAATAAAATCGAAGGAAGTACTGGAAGTGGAAGCCCGCAAAAAAGTTATGAAAACGTATGACGATTATTTTAAACGTCTGAAAAAATTCAATCGTAACGACAGACTTTCAATGTACTTTAACGTTATCACCAGCATTTACGATCCGCATACCGAATAT
The DNA here is from genome assembly GCA_947479085.1 of Bacteroidota bacterium. GTDB lineage: Bacteria > Bacteroidota > Bacteroidia > 2-12-FULL-35-15 > 2-12-FULL-35-15 > 2-12-FULL-35-15. The sequence goes on from CANJYB010000036.1 coordinate 24,412, forward strand.
TTTGCTCCAAAAGATAAAGCTCAGTTTGATGCAAGCATGAGCGGACAGTTTTTTGGAATAGGAGCACAGTTGCAGGAAAAAGACGATTACATCAAAGTAACCAACATTATTGCCGGTACTCCATCTTATCGTCAGGGAGAACTGAAAGTAGGTGATTTTATTTTAAAGGTAGCGCAGGGAGCTGCCGAACCGGTAGATGTGGCGGATATGCCACTGGAAGATGTGGTGCAATTAATAAGAGGTAAAAAAGGTACCGAAGTAAGATTAACGGTGAAAAAACCGGACGGAAGTATTATTGTAATTCCTATTATTCGCGACATTGTAGTGATGGAAGATACATTTGCCAAATCATTGATTTTAAAAGGTAAAAAGAACATCGGATATATAAAGTTACCCGAATTTTATGACGATTTTAACGGAACAGGAGGACGCAGTTGTTCAAGAGATGTGAAGAAAGAATTGGAAAAACTAAAAGAGGAGAATGTGGATGGTGTTATTCTTGATTTAAGATATAACGGTGGTGGCTCATTGAACGATGTAATAGAAATGGCGGGTTTATTTATTGATAAAGGTCCGATGGTTCAGATAAAAACCAGAACAGGTGCGCCTGAAATAAAAGATGATCCGGATCCTTCTATCACTTATAGCGGACCACTTACCATCATGGTAAATTCCAATTCTGCTTCGGCTTCCGAAATTATGGCAGCAGCCATTCAGGATTACAAACGGGGCGTTATAGTGGGTACCAGCCCTACCACTTATGGTAAAGGAACAGTACAGCGGGTTTACGAACTGGATGCTTCATTACCTCCTTCCATGGCAGCTCTAAAACCATTAGGAGCAGTGAAAGTTACCATGCAGAAATTTTACAGGATAAACGGTGGTGCTACCCAACTGAAAGGGGTTACTCCGGATATTATATTACCTGACCCTTATTATTTGCTTGATTTGGGTGAAAAAGAAACCGATTACCCTATGGAATGGGATGAAATAGCATCTGCCAAATACAAGGAACTGAAACCTGATTATTCCATTTCCAAATTAAGAAGTAATTCTGCAGCGCGATTGAAAAACAATCCAGGTTTTAACATTCTGGAAGCAGCCGCAAAAAGAGTAAAAAGACAAAAAGACAGCAGCATTGTTTCTTTGAATTTCGACAAATACATAGCAGAGCAAAAACGATTTAAAGCGGAATCTAAAAAGATGGAAGATTTGGATAAAGAGATTGGTGGATTGGAAGTGTTGGGTTTAAAAGCAGATGCATTTCCTGAATCGGATACGGTAAAGGTCAGCAAAGCAAAGGAATTTCATAAAGCCATTAAAAAAGACATTTACCTAAACGAAACACTCAACATCATGAATGATATGAAGTAGTTAATTTAAGTAACAGCATTCAGTGCAAAGTCCAAAGTATCCATCTGCTTTGGACTTTGTGTTTTAATTATATTTAATTCAATCGTCTTTCAAAAACTAGAAAACGAATTGTTAACCTTACAAGTTTTTAAACAAAAAAAATACCATGAATGAAATGAATCCTAAAGTTGATTTTTACTTTATCAAAGCCAATAAGTGGCAGGAAGAGATAGAACAATTAAGAACAATAGCGCTCGACTGCGGGCTTACCGAACAACTGAAATGGGGCTGCCCGTGCTACACCTTGCAGAAAAGCAATATTGTTTTAATACATGTGTTTAAAGAGTACTGTGCGTTTTTTTTTTTTAAGGGTGCACTTTTAAAAGATACCAAAGGCATCCTTATTCAGCAAACAGAAAATGTGCAGGCAGCACGACAAGTAAGGTTTACCAATCTGAAAGAAATAGTGAAGTTAAAAACTACCCTGAAAGCTTATATTCATGAAGCTATAGAAGTGGAGAAAGCCGGTTTGAAAGTACCCATGAAAAAGACCACAGAATATAAAGTTCCCGAAGAGTTTCAAAACAAACTCGATAAAAACCCTCAATTAAAAACAGCTTTTAATGCATTAACTCCCGGACGACAAAGAGGCTACCTTTTTCATTTTTCTCAACCCAAACAGTCTAAAACCAGAGAGGCAAGAGTAGAAAAATACATTCCTCAGATAATGAAGGGAAAAGGATTTGATGATTAGAAACATAGGAATACACATAGAAAAAAACTCCGTGCATCTCTGTTTTTTATCAGAGAAACTCTGTGTAACAATTTTTTTTAATTACAAAGAGAAAAAGGAGAAGACACAGAGAACCACAGAGAAATAATGTTTAGATTTGTTGTGAATATATGGTTGCCTTAATATGAATTAATTTCTTATCGAGTGATAACAAAAAAGATATAAATGAAAAGACTATTCTTTATCAGTGCAATTTTATTTGTTGGCTTAAATATTCACTCCCAAACACCTTATTGGCAGTGGGCAAAGGCTGGAATAGGTCATAATTTAACCACAAGTGAAGGCTATAGCATAGCTAATGATGTTAATGGAGCCTCTTACATAGCTGGTAATTTTCATGATACTCTCACTTTTGATACAACCATTTTATTGCCTCAAAATTCCTCTAATGCAAATAGTTATTTGGTAAAATACAATTCTTTTGGAAGCGTTGTCTGGGCAAAGAGTTTTGGAGGATTTGGAGGACGAGTCAAAACTGACATTTCAGGAAACGTATATTTAGCAGGAGGGTTTAACAATGCAGCAGGGACTGTAAGTATAGGTTCCTACATACTAACAAGTGCTGGTGATCACGATATCTTTATAGCTAAATTCGATTCATCTGGTAATCTTCAATGGGTAAAAACTGCTGGTGGAACGAAAGCGGAAACTGTAAATGATATTGAATGCGATATGTTTGGAAATATTTATGTTACAGGATCGTTCTATTCTCCAATAATATCCTTTGGTTCATCTAGTTTAACTAATTCAAGCAGTGCAGGTAATATTTCCAATGTTTTTATTGCAAAATATAATCCTTCGGGTAACATAATATGGACTAAAGGAGCACTTGAAAATGCAAGTGACTATCTTCTTGGAATTACTAATGATAATATTGGAAATGTTTTAATAACCGGTTATTTTGAATCTACTACCATTAACTTTGGAATAACAACATTATCATTAATTGGAACAGGTAATTCTTTTCTTGTAAAACTAGATTCATCTGGTAATGAAATTTGGGCAATAAGTATAGGATCTTCATCATTTGTAAGAGTTGGAGAAGATATAATAACCAATTCTTCACGAGATATTTATGTAGTAGGAGCAACTACAATTGTTTCAAATCAAAATTGCAATGCTATACTCATGAAATATGATTCTTTTGGAAATTTACAATGGATTAAAAGTTCACTTACAAACAATTCATCTTATGGTAGTTCAATCGCCTTAGATGCTTGTGAAAATGTGTTTATTTCAGGACTCATGGATAATGCAAATCATATATCATTTGCTACATTTAATTTACCACCAATAGATACAATTTATAACGACAATATGTTTTTAGCTAAATTCGATTCTAATGGAACAGTTCTATGGGCTGAAGTTTTAGGAGGAGGTGGTGATGATATGAATAGTATATCATCTGACCTTGTCGGAAATATATATGTTACTGGCGATTTTATTCCTATGCAGTTCATAATTGGAAATGATACATTAATAAATACTTGTAATGAATCGCCTTTTATAGCAAAACTTTATTTCCCTTGTTTTATTGGGCAACAAATTCCTGAAACTCAAAATTCAAATACTGAAATCATAATTTCCCCAAACCCTTTTACCTATCAAACCACCATTACCTTTAACGAAGCGCAAAAAAACACTACAATTAAAATAACAGATATATTTGGAAAAGAAATCAAAACAATAAAATTTACAGGCCGACAACTTATAATAGAAAAAGCAGAAATGGAAGCTGGTATTTATTTCGTGCAGACTACAGACGAACAGAAACACATTTGTAACAAAAAAATAATAATACAATAAACACTACCAATGAAAAAACAAACCTCCAAAACAACCGTACTTTTAATAATCCTATTCTCCTTTATTTCAATTAATAACACTAAAGCACAAGCCATTTGGAACAATACCACATTCGTTCACCGCAGCAATCAGCAAATACTGGACGGGCAGAACAATGCAATACAACTAAACGGAGTAAACCTTGGCGGTTGGTTAATGTGGGAAGGCTGGATTTGGGGTGGAGGATTTACAGCCGAAAAAGACATTTACAACAACATGCAAACCATAGTAGGAAGCACCGCTGCAAATAATTTCAGAGATTCAGTTTACAAGAACTTTATAACCAGAGCAGACATTCAAAAAATAGCACAGGAATGTTTTAATGTAGTCCGAATCCCCTTTAATCATAACATATTAGAAGATGATTTTAACCCTTACGTTTACAAACAATCAGGTTGGAACCTGCTGGACAGCGTCCTACAATGGTGCGAAGATTATAATGTGTATGTCGTGCTCGACTTACATTCAGCGCCAGGCGGACAAAGCACATCATTTACTGCCGACCCCGACTTTATAATTAATTTATGGAATGGCACTATCAATCAAACACGTACCAAAAGATTATGGAAAGCCATTGCCAACCGCTATAAAGACAGGGGCATAGTAGCTGCTTATGATTTATTAAACGAACCAAATGTAACTACTGATGCAGATATGTTGAATATGTATCACGACATTATAGATAGTGTTCGCTCAGTCGATACTCACCACATGCTATCAATAGAAGGAAATAATTACGCACAAAACTTTAGTATGTTTACTTCCTTGCCCGACCCCAATATGAATTTTCAGTTTCATATCTATAGCTGGTTTTACAACAATGCAGACTCTATTGCAGCTCACATAAATTACAATACCAACATTTCCAACTCCCTTAATGTACCCATCTGGTGTGGCGAATGGGGAGAAAATGATTACCCACATTTAGACACAACACTTACTATATTAAACAACCCTTTATATAAAGTAAGTGGAAGCTCCTTTTGGACTTGGAAGAAAATGAAAGCCACACTTCAATACCCTTATTATAATGGCATTGATACCACCCATAATTGGAACACCACCATCGCGTGGGTATCTAATACTAGTCTTCCAACTCCCTCTCTTGCAACAATGCAAAGTGGCATAAATGATTTTATCCATAACATTAAGCAACCGAATTGTATATTTAATACATCCATGTCAAGCATATTAAATGCCTGTGTAGCTTCAGGAATAAAAGAGGAAACAGAACAGAACAACATCACCATTTATCCTAACCCTTCAAACGGGCGATTCCTGATTTCAACATATATCCAGCAATTTAAAGCCCTTAAGGTTATTAATCTGCTGGGAGAAATAGTTTATCAATCTGAAATAAATAATAGTAAATTTGAAGTTGATTTAAGTGGTTTGGATAAAGGTGTTTATTTTGTGAAAATGAACACAGAAAACAAGATTATAATTAAAAAAATACTTATTAAATAATTCATGAGATTAAAACTTATTTTCGCTCTACTAGCAAGTTACATTTCATTATCTAGCGTCAGCGCCCAGACATGGGATTGGGCACATAGTGCCACAGGAAATGATGATGAACAAATCAATGATGCTAAAACTGATTCAAATGGTAATATATACGTTACCGGATATTTTGCATCAACATCCTTAACTCTTGGTACAATAACAATTAACAACACAGGAATAAATAGTGGATTTCTTGCTAAATACGATAGTAACGGTGTTGTAATTTGGGCAAAATCATGGGGAGGTAATTATTCTGAAGTGGGTTATGGTGTTAATATTGACCCAATGGGTAATATTGTTGTAGTTGGTAGCATGTCTTCTGATACGGTTGTTGTTGGGAGTACAACTTTATTTGGCAATGGCGGAAGCTTAGATATTTTCATTGCCAAATATTCACCTGCCGGGGTTCCTATCTGGGCTAAAAGATATGGAAGTTCCACCAGTGCTGATGCCGCCTATGAAGTTAGTTTTGATGCGGCAAGCAATATTTATTTTACAGGGTATTTTGGCTCATCCCCAATAAACTTTGACGGTATCTCCCTTACAAATTCAGGTGCTTATGATTGTTTCGTTGCAAAGATGGATTTGTTCGGAATCATGCAATGGGCAAAGAAAGGAGGAGGAACGGCAAACGATTATGGAATGGGTATTGCGACTGATGTTAATGGCAATAGTTATGTCACAGGGTATTTTAGTTCCAATACAGCTAATTTTTCGGGAACTACAATAACAAACAATGGACAGGCTGATTTTTTTATTGCTAAGTATAACAATGCCGGTGTACTCAAATGGATAAGAAAGGAGGGAGGAGCTTTTACAGATCAGGCACTTGATTCTTTTATCGATAATGCAGGTGATGTGTATGCCTGCGGTTCATTCGCATCGTCTTTTCTTACTTTCAATGGTGATACACTTTATAATACAAGTGCCATTGCAGATTGTTTTTTAGTGAAATTTGATACCTCTGGTAATTTTCAATGGATAAAGGGTGCAGGTGGTTACGTTGATGATGCAGCATATAGCATTACTCAACACGCTAATGGTAATATTCAGTTTGTGGCGTCAGGCAACGGAACGCAAACGTTTATAGGTAGTGACACACTTATTAATGCAGGTAATTATGATATTTACATAGGTGAATTCACAACTTCTGGTAATTATGTAACCAATTATGCGTTGCATGGCAGTGGCGCCCAAATTTCCTACGCTCTTGATGCCGATAATTTTGGCAACACATATCTTGCAGGACATTTCACCAGTGCCAATTTTACAGTTGATTCAACAATACTTACCAATACAAGTGCCTTTACCGCTGATATTTTTGTTGCTAAACTCAATATTACATATTGCAACACAAGTACATCTTCCATTTCACCAATATCCTGTGGAAGCCATACATTAAATTCACAAACATATACTTCAACAGGAACATATACTCAAACGCTTATTAATGCTGCAGGATGCGATAGTACATTAACTATTAACCTTACTATTAATACTGTTGATGTTTCTGTAACAATAGGCAATGCAAGTATTATGGCAAACTCTGCAACCGGTACTTATCAATGGTTGGATTGCATTAACGGATTTGCTATTATTGCTGGGGAAACCAACCAAATTTATACAGCGCCTGTAAATGGATATTATGCTGTGATGGTTACAGATAACGGTTGTGTGGATACTTCTGCCTGTGTAAATCTTTTTTCGGTTGGTTTAAATGAAATGAATGAAGGAGGAATCAGTTTTTATCCTAACCCGTCTAACGGACAATTCCTTCTTTCAGATTCAGAATTACAAATGGAAAGTATTAAAGTAATGAATGTACTTGGTGAAACAGTTTATCAATCCGAAATCACTACTTCATCATCTGAAATTGATTTAACTAAAAATGCAAAAGGCCTTTATTTTATCCGGATTAAGACAAAAGACAACAGGAGTTTTAACAAAAAAATCATTATTGAGTAAATAAAAACTGCCATTAGGACATATAGCAACGGGCATATAAAAATCTGTAGGGCAGTTGCCGGGTCTGGCAGAAGGGTTACAAAAATTTATATGGCAGTTGCCGGTTCCGGCAGAAGGGTTACAAAAATTTATATGGCAGTTGCCGGAACCGGCAGAAGGGTTATAAAAATTTATATGGCAGTTGCCGGAACCGGCAGAGGGGTTATAAAAATTTATATGGCAGTTGCCAGTTCCGGAAACAGGCAAATAAAAAGCTATAACCCCAATGTTAGTAGGGTAAAGTAAGAAAAACAGACATTTTGGCATATAAACATCAGCAAAAAGTACTAAATTTGAAATTCAATTATAGTCAACTCTAAAAAAACAAACAAAATGAAAAAACTACTACTTAACATCATCCTTACAGTGTGTACTTTTTACTCTTCACTGTCTACTGCAAATGCTCAAATGTAGGAAAAACATTTCGGGCTGAATGCCTCACTTACTTATATGCCTCAGATGAGAACTGTTGCTCATAGGGCAAATGGAAATAACCTAATTTCCATTTTTCAGCAAATAAGCACCGGAAACGGAGTTACGGGTATTGCTGAAATTACCCCTCAGGGAGATACTCTTTGGTTCCGTCAGTTTAACCGTTCGGGTACTTCCAATGGTTCCTGTTTTGTTAATTTTATGAAAGAGCTCCCTAACCATACTATTTTTATGGCCGGAGGAACACACTTCTCCTCTGGTTTTTATCATTCCGCTTTCTGGCTTGCAGATTCGTTAGGTCATGTTACCGCCTATCAGCAAATGTTGTTTCCCAACAACCTTAACATTACATTAAACGATGTGGATGTGGCCACCGATGGTTCGTTTTATTTTGCAGGTAGCCATTACGATGTTTATAGCGGTGGAGTGACCTTTTACAGCTGGACAGAGCCTGCTTATGGTAAACTGAATGCTAATCTTACACTTGCATGGGGCAAAACCTGGGGTACGGGCAACCATACTAACAGCAATCATAACTCAGGAGCGGCTTATGGTATCAAGGTTTGCCCAGATAACAATATTGTAGTAATGGGTACCGATGCTCAATATAATAATGGTTCGGGTTTTTATGAAATAGCCAAAGTAACTCCAGGAGGAACTCAGATTTGGAAATACGAAAGAGCCATGGCAGCCAATAACTTTCCGGTGGGCATAGATGTATCTAACCATGGCGATATTTATTGGACTGCTGCTTTAAGTAATGCTTCTACTGTGTACGGCAATGCCGATGTGGTGGTACAAAAATTAAATTCCAACGGCTCATTGGCATGGAGCAAATCGTTTGGTACGGCTCAAAACGAGAGTGTAACCAAGATACGTTTTGATGAATCAGCCAATGCAGTTCTGCTTGCCGGACAGCATTATTATAACGGCACCGAATATTCTGCCTGGTTTTCGAAAATAGATACTGCCGGAGCACTTGTGTTCAATAAGCTATTTGGCCTGCCTGCAACTTACGATGTTTTTAACGATGTCATACCAAGCGGAAGTAATTATTTGCTTGCAGGCAATGCAGGTAACAGTGGTGCATATCTTGTTCAAACGGATAATGCAGGTACTACCAGTTGTACTGTAGTTGATTTAACTGTTCAATCGGGTAATTATGCTGCTGCATTTTCGCCCGGTGTTACTCACAGTGGCCGTACCTTTACCTTTACAGGATACACCCTCGCTTATTACGGTTACGTCTTAACACCCAGCACCAACTGTTATGCTTGCAGCAATGTGGTTCAAAACAGTATTGTTACTGCTTGCCAAAGTTATTTTGCAGGAGGGGGTGTACAAACCACATCAGGCGTATATAGCGATACGTATCCGGCTTTTGGCGGGTGCGATAGTGTAGTTACTACTAATCTTACTATACAGCAACCACCAACAGCTTCGTTTGCAGGCGCAAATCAAAACGTTTGCACTAACTCGGCTTCTCTTACTGGGAACTCCCCTACAGTAGGCACCGGCCATTGGACATTAGTAAGTGGTACCGGAACGATTGTAAATGCAAACAGTGCAAATACAGGAGTTAATGGGTTGGCTGTGGGTTCCAATGTATTCCAGTGGACCATCAGTAACGGAGTATGTACACCTTCCTCTTCCACAGTAACTATTACGGTGGGAAGCACCACTGCCGGCAACATCACCGCTTCGGCCTGCATCAACTATACCCTGAATGCTCAAACGTACACTTCCTCTGGCATTTACACCCAAACGCTTACTAACAGTGTCGGCTGCGACAGTTTGCTTTCTATCAATCTCACCATTTATGCTGCAACCGGTAATAGCCTTGGTCCCGTTGCCTGCGATAGTTATACCTTGAACAGTCAAACCTATACTTCATCAGGACTCTATACCCAAGTGCTAACCAATGCCAATGGTTGCGACAGTACACTTTTAATCAACCTTGTAATACATACTTCTCCCACAGTAACATATTCACAAAACCCTTCTCTTGTTTGCGAAAACTGGGCACCATTTGCTTTATCAGCAGGAAGCCCGGCAGGTGGTACTTATGTGGGTACAGCAATAACTACTAATGTATTTGACCCTACACAAGCAGGTGTAGGTACTTTCGGAATTCAATATACATATACCGATGTCAATGGCTGTTCAGGTACTGATGGTTCTGCTATAACTGTAGATGCTTGTACGGGAGTAAACGAATTTGGAATGGAGGAATTAGCTATTTATCCGAACCCTTCTAATGGAGAATTCCAGATTTCAAATTTGAAATTTCAGATAGAAAGTATTGAGATAACTAACTTACTTGGGCAAACGGTTTATGAATCTGAAATCTGTAATCTGAAATCTGAAATAAGCGTGGACATCAGCAAAGAACCTAAAGGAATCTATTTTATTAACATACAAACAACCGACAGTAAGTACGTGAATAGGAAAATGCTAATTGAATAATCAATGAAAAAATTAACCCTGCTTTCACTTTTCTTCATTATCAATTGTCAATTATTAATTATCAATTGCAATGCTCAGTCGGTTTTGCAATTTGGAGGAACGAATGCTTACGTTACTTTTGGCATAGCACCACAACTTGGGTTGCCCGAATTTACGTTGGAATGTTGGTTCAATAAACAAGGTGCAGGAGTAACTGCAAGTACAGGTACAGGTGGAGTGGTAGCCCTTCCGCTTATTGCAAAAGGAAGAGGAGAAGCCGATGGTACTACACAGGATATGAATTATTTTTTGGGAATAAATGCTTCTAATCAGTTGTGTGCCGATTTCGAAGAAATTACTCCTTCTGCCAACCCCGGACTCAATCATCCCATTGTGGGAATTACTACTATTGCTGACAATATATGGTATCACGCCTCTGCAACGTATGATGGAGCAGTTTGGAAATTGTATCTGAACGGAGTGCTGGAAAATACAGTTGCCGCAGGTGTAATGCCTCAGAGTGGGAGTATACAACATGCGTCTATAGGGTCTGCTTTGAACAGCACAGGAGCGCCATCCGGTTATTTTTATGGAATGATTAGCGAAGCAAGGATATGGGATACTGCTCTTACTTCGTACGAAATACTTGCTAACATTAATATCCAACTTACCTATCCTTTACCACATCTTGTAAGCCACTGGGCAATGGACGAAGGCAGTGGTACCAATATCTATAGCGGGGGCAGCGCAGTTTCAACAGGTACTATTATTGGTAATAATTATACATGGGTAAACACTACTGTTCCTTTTGATATTAATTTATTGCCTGATAGTCCGGTGGTAGTAAACCCTGCCAACAGCGATTCGTGCCAAAGTACCAGTGTAACTCTTTCTGTAAATGCCACTGACCAAGACAATACAAGTTTAATCGTCAACTTTTACGGACGACCAAGAATACCTGCTCCTCCACCTTTTACCATCATTGGGTTGCCCGACACACAGCATTATTGTGCTTTGCTAAATGGAGGTACAAACCAAATGTATAAGGCCCAAACCAACTGGATAGTAGCTAACCGTACAGCACTCAATATTCCGTTTGTTGCCCACTTTGGCGATTGTGTACAAAATGGAGATAACGGTGGTAATGACATAGAATGGAAACGATGCGATACCGCTATGAGTATTATCGAAAATCCTGTAACCACCACTCTTGCTGATGGAATACCCTACGCAATGAATGTAGGTAATCATGACCAGTCTCCTGTGGGTAGTGCCACAGGTACTTCTACTTTTTACAATCAATACTTTGGTGTCAATCGTTTCTCTGCTCGCCCATGGTCAATGTCATTAAGTTAAGGAGACGAAATTAACATTATAGTTTTAATAAGATACAATGAAGTTGGGTAATTCAAGAGGAAACAAGCCCGAATTTTACAAATAAAAAATGGCAAAAAAAACAATACTCAACTTATTTCAGTATTTAAAAA
>CANJYB010000037.1 GCA_947479085.1 Bacteroidota bacterium
GATGCTAATAATACTGCTGTTAATACTCTGGCTGTTTATAATAACGATTTATATTTAGGGGGGTATTTCAGAACTGTACTTGGAGATACTATGAATTATATTACAAAATGGAATGGTGGAAATTATACGGATACTTGTGGTAGTTTGACTGGAGTAAATGAAATAAGCCCTCTTTCTGATAATATGAATATTTTCCCTAATCCTTCAAATGGAGTATTTACAATAAGTGCAGTAGCAACAAAAATAAAAGAAGTAAGAGTAATGGATGTGATGGGAAGAATAGTTAATAGTGAAGAGTTATCAGCTAACAGTACGAGTGCTACAATAGATATGAGCGGGTATGCTAAGGGGATATATTTTGTGAGGATTGTTTCGACAGGCTCAACAACCGATGGCTCAACAACTAATGTAGTGAACAGGAAAATAGTATTGCAATAAAAAATTAAACGCAGAATAAAAGGAGATAACGCAGAGAGTCCCGCACGAGCGGGACTCTCTGCGTTTTTATTTCTCTGTTTGCTCTGCGGTTGCTTCACATAGGGTAATAGTGGTTTACCTCCTGTTTGCAAGATATACCCTTTAGGATATTAATTAAAAACTATATTTGTAACAGTTATAAAGAGTAGTGAATATGAAAAAAATAATGTTGTTAGGTTCCGGTGAACTGGGAAAAGAATTTGTAATTGCAGTAAAGCGTTTGGGGCAATATGTAATTGCAGTAGATTCGTATAACGATGCACCTGCGCAACAGGTGGCCGATGAAAGGGAAGTAATAAATATGCTGGATGCAGCAGAGTTGGATAGAATAGTTGCAAAGCATCAACCGGATATCATAGTTCCGGAAATAGAAGCCATACGTACCGAACAGTTTTATGGATATGAAAAGCAGGGAATAAAAGTGGTGCCATCGGCAAGGGCTGCTAATTTTACCATGAACAGAAAGGCCATACGCGACCTTGCAGCCAAAGAACTTGGATTAAAAACCGCGAAGTATGAATATGCCAACAGCCTGGAAGAATTAACTGCTGCTGTTAAAACCGTTGGTATTCCCTGTGTAGTAAAACCATTGATGAGTTCTTCGGGCAAGGGACAATCCGTAATAAAAACAGAAAGTGATATACTGAAAGCCTGGGAATATGCACAGAAAGGCAAACGCGGAGACTATACAGAAGTGATAGCCGAGGCATTTGTAAAATTTAATTCAGAAATAACGTTACTTACTGTAACACAAAAAAATGGAAACACCTTGTTTTGCCCACCTATTGGTCACAGGCAGGAACGGGGTGACTATCAGGAAAGCTGGCAACCGGCCGAAATGAATGCTGCACATTTGCAGGAAGCACAAAAGATGGCGGCTGAGGTAACCAAAGCGCTAACCGGTGAAGGCATCTGGGGTGTAGAGTTTTTTCTGGCGGATGATGGTGTTTATTTTTCGGAACTTTCGCCCCGTCCGCACGATACAGGAATGGTGACCCTGGCAGGAACACAAAACTTTTCGGAGTTTGAATTACATGCCAGGGCTGTTTTGGGCCTACCTATCCCGGAAATTACACTGGAACGAACAGGTGCTTCGGCAGTTATTCTTGCTGAACGGGAAGGAACAGCTCCCACCTACGAAGGATTGGAAAAGGCCATGAATGAAAAACAAAGCGACATCCGGATATTTGGGAAACCCATCACCCGGCCCTACAGAAGAATGGGTGTAGCCCTGACGTACGACAAAGTGGGAAGTGATGTAACCAAAGTAAAAGAAAGGGCAATGCAAATTGCCGCCATGGTAAAAGTGAAAGAGCAATAGGATTAAAACATTCCTTTTTTTTAAAGGAAATGTTTTTATACTACCTAAACTTTACGAACTTTGTGGTTAATAAAAAAGGTTCTGCTAAATACTAGGTGTGAAAATATAGTACACGGATTAATATGCTTTGAATGATGATTAAAAATGATTTTTAATTTTATGGTTGGAATTATGATAAAAAATGGATGTTTACCCAAAAGCCCATGTCATAATTGGCAAACAGGAGGAATAGAGCAGCAGGAGGTTGATTTGAGCCAACCTCGGAGCAGAAATCATAACTCCAATCTTAAATCATTTTTTATCCTTTCTTATAAGTTAAATCTGCGTACCATTTTTTCTTTTCCGGATAAGTTAAAGTAGAATCCAAATAATAATTGGTAATTAATGATGTCAGCAAAACCTGTTTTACTTTTCTTTCTGCTTTTCACCTTTTCTTTATTTCATTCTCCTCTCTTTGCTCAAAAAACAAAAACCCTGATAGATAGTGGTGATAAGGCCATGGCAGAAAATGATTTTTTTGGTGCTGCCATTTATTACAATCGCGCAATTCTGCAGGATTCATCGGATATTAACATTCAATACAAATATGCCGAGGCCAGCCGCCTGAACTTTGATTATGGAATTGCGGCCAGGTTTTATGCCAAGGTGTATAAAAAAGATGTGCAGGGAAAGTTGTTTCCGCAATGTGCCTTTTGGATAGCTACTCTTAAAAAGAATGAAGGCAAATACAAGGAAGCGAAAAAGATGTTCGACAAATATGCCAAGAAGAACAAAAAGAAGAAAGACGATTACTTTGTAAAAAAAGCTATACAGGAAGTGGCTGCCTGCGACCTTGCAGAAGTGATGGTGGCCAGCCCCGACAAATCCATACATATCATTCACCTCGACACGATGGTAAACAGTAAGGTTTCGGAATATGCACCGGTGGAAGTGGATAGTGTTTTATATTTTTCTTCGTTGAGAGATAAAAAAGACCGTGATAAAAAACACAACGAGAGTTATAATAAAATATTTACTGCCATCCAGGATTCCATCCGCTGGCACAAAGCCAAAGAACTGGATACTGTCTTTAATCGCGAAGGCATACATAACGCCAACACTTCGTTTAACAATGATTTTACAAAAGTTTACATTACACGATGTGAACAAAAAAATGCACAGGATTTTATGTGCGAAATCTATTCGTCCGATTTCAAAAACGGGCATTGGAGCCATTTAAAGAAACTACCTGCCGAGATAAATAAAACAGGATATACCAATACACAACCTGCCGTAGGGTTTCTGGGTGAGGAGGAGGTATTGTTCTTTGCTTCCAATCGCCCCGGAGGAGAAGGTAAGATGGATATCTGGTACAGTAAAATAAACAAGGATGGAACATACGGACCACCGGTAAATGCAGGAAAGAAAGTCAATTCCATAGAGGATGAAATAACACCTTATTACTGCAAGCCCTGCCAGGATTTGTTCTTTAGTTCTACTTGGCACAAAGGTTTAGGAGGGTTCGATATATTTAAAAGTGAATACAAGGAAGATGCTTTTGGGGAGCCAAAAAATCTTGGTGTTCCTATCAACAGCAGTTATAATGATATTTATTTTACCATCAATTCTAAAAAAACACAAGCCTTTATCTCTTCCAACCGTGTAGGTTCTTACTTTGAAGAAAAGGAAAGTTGTTGCAACGATATTTATTCTTTTAAAATTCCGAAGATAGACGAACCACCTGTAAAAGTGGATAGTGCAAAGGTGTTTGTAACACAGATGAAACTATTGGTTCCGCTTACTTTGTATTTTCATAACGATGAGCCGGATAAAAAAACCACAGCCATTACCACTACCAAGAATTATAAAAAAACCTATGATGATTATATAGCCTTGCGCGATCAGTATAAAAAAGAATACAGCAAAGGTGCTAAAGACAAAGATTACGACCGGGCGGTGAATGACATCGACCTCTTTTTTGATGATAGTGTGGAAGCAGGTATGCAGGACCTCGACAGGTTTGCTGTGTTATTAATGAAAGTATTAAAAGACAGCGAAAAGGTAACCATAACCATGAAGGGGTATTGCAGTCCGCTTGCTTCTACCGATTACAATATTAACCTTGCCAAACGCAGAATATCATCCCTACGCAATTATTTTATGGAATACAATAATGGTGTGTTTGCACATTATGTAAATAATGCCAATGCAAGTGAGGGAAGTATTACTTTCCAGGATGAGGACATCGGAGAATTGAAAGCCAGACCTAATGTCAGCGATGACTATTATGATACCAAGAACTCCATCTATAGTCCGGCAGCGGCAGTAGAAAGGAAAATACAGATCATTGCTATTTCCAGTTTTTCTTCCAATAAATAAAAACAGGTACGTATACTACTATACGCACCTGTTCTTATGATAATTAAATATTCTTTTTCTACTGCTTCTTTTTATTTCTTACTTACAATAAAACATTTATATAAGAACCTGGCAGGTAAATAAAATTCCCGGCTAACAGTCGTTCCTGCAAAGCCTGGCGGTGATAATATGCTGGAGAATAGTCTATATCTAAATGACTGTATGAATCGCCTAAACTATTGTAAATTAATCCAGGGTATCCGGTAGTATCATTATTGGAAGGAAACCAGCCATTGCATCCTTGCTAAGTGCAATTATTTCTTTGTATTCTTTTCTTCTTTTGCTTTTTCGTGTGCAGATTCGAAATACTTTAAAGCAGCGGTATCATTATCCTTAATAAGTTCTTTCCAGCCTTTTTCCAACGATTCAGATGAGTTCCAACCATCATATTGTTTTAGGCAAACACTTAAATGTTTTGTAGTAAAGAATAAATTTGCTTAAAAAAACGAAACCCCGCAAGTGCGAGGTTCCTTTCATTAAATTTACTTATGTATGCCTTACGGTTTAATGATACTGTTTCTTATTTCATTAGTTTTATCCGAAATCTTTTTGAAAAGTGCATCATCCAGTTTCATCGTTGTAGCATCAGCCGATTCGAAAACTGCCTTTAAATCATTTAAACTTTTTATCACCTCTACAACTCCTGCGTTCTCTGTTTTAGAATTGTCTAATAATTCCAACAAATTTGTAAGTGATGTTTTTTGCTGACCAATCTGGGCAACAATTCCTTCATTTTTTGTTGCAGAAGCCACACGGGTTGCAATGTATAACCCTTCTACCCAACCACCGGCAACTATCATAGAAGATACTCCCGGTTGTCCGTTATCAACCAAATAGCTATCCGCAGTCCAATATGATTGAGAAATGATAGCCATTAATGAATCCTTTTTATCCATATTGTTTTGAATACGGGTAGTGGTATTTTCATCAAATGCTCCATTTATTCCCAAAGCGGAAGCAAGGGTATTGGTGCATTTCAAATACAATAATGCTTCCTGCGTTTGATCATACAGACTGATAAAACTTAAATCAGATCCATAAATACCAAGGTTAAGCGCTTTTGCTTTTACGGAAGAATACTTGGAAGCATTCTCAACCGGATTAAGGTAGGAAGCATTGTATTTCGCTCCTGCATCTTTCAGCAATTTTGTGGTTTCAACCGGTTCAGGAATGGTTGCAAAGACTTTTTTTGCCTTCGAACTTTTCTCTTTATTTATTGTTTTGGTGGTGTCTGCACTTACTGTACTATCCGATTTTTCATTATTTGCGGAGTTGCAGGATACGAGAGCTACGGCAATTGTCAAGGCTGACATTGCTTTTACCAGAGTTTTTTTGTTTCTGTTGACTGTCATAATTTTTTAAGATTATAGTTTTAGCGACCAAATATAATACATTATAATTATTTTAACCATAATTATTTTTATAAAATTTACAATATTGGTTTTTAATGTTTCACAAATGAAGTTAAAACATCCTATTTTAACACTAATTCTTCCTCCTTTATTTACAAACTGCTAATTTTGTAATTATAAATAACCTGAACAGGATAGTCAATAAACTTTCTTTAAATGTCAGGTATTCTAATTCCATTGTCCCTGTGGTGGAGCATCCAACATACATTAATAGTTACTTCTGGTATTCGTTTAATAAGGGAGATAATATCTGGGTTTCGTTTACATTAAGATATGTATTCAGTAACGAAAGTGAAAAGGAAAAAACAAAAGAGAAAGAAACAGATTCTGAAAATTAACCAATCATTGAATTGGATTTAACACCCACCATCTCAACCGCAATTGCTGCAATACTGTCGGTATCAAAACCACATTCCTTATGAAGTTCGAGTTGTTCACCATGTTCAATGTATTTATCGGGAATTCCTAAGCGTCTTACCTTGGCTGCATAATTATTATCTGCCATAAATTCAATAACCGCACTTCCCATTCCTCCCATCACACAGCCATCTTCCACAGTAATTACTTTGGTATGTTTTCTGAAAACTTCATGCAGCAAATCTTCATCAATCGGTTTTACAAAACGCATATCGTAATGTGCCGCTTTAATTCCTTTTGCTTCTAATTGTTTGCAGGCAGCAATGGCATAGTTTCCGATATGACCAATAGTTAAAATGGCTATGTCATCTCCATTCTGTATTCTTTGTCCTTTACCTATGGTGATTTTTGTAAATGGTTTTTTCCAATCCGTCATTACTCCATTTCCGCGCGGATAACGAATAGAGAATGGTCCTTTGTTTTCTTCCAGTTGAGCTGTGTACATTAAATTACGCAACTCTTCCTCATTCATCGGGGCAGAAACAATCATATTAGGAATACAACGGAAGTAAGCTAAGTCATAAGCTCCATGGTGAGTAGGACCATCTGCTCCTGCAAAACCACCTCGATCCAGACAAAACACAACATGTAAATTTTGCAACGCAACATCATGTACGACCTGGTCATAAGCCCGTTGCATAAAGGAAGAATAAATATTGCAAAATGGAACTAATCCCTGTGTAGCCAATCCGGCAGAAAAAGTAACGGCATGCTGTTCGGCAATCCCCACATCAAAAGCTCTGTCCGGCATAGCTTTCATCATGATGTTCAACGAACATCCACTTGGCATTGCCGGTGTAATTCCCATTATCTTTGAATTCTTTTCAGCTAATTCTACTATAGTATAGCCAAACACATCCTGGTATTTCGGAGGTTGTGGTTCTTTAGGAACAATCTTAATTATTTCTCCGGTATCTTTATTAAATAAACCCGGAGCATGCCATACCGTTTGGTTTCCTTCTTCCGAAAATTTATATCCCTTTCCTTTTTGCGTTAAGCAATGCAATATTTTTGGTCCCGGGATATCTTTTAAGTCCTGCAATACTTTTGTTAATCGTTCCACATCATGCCCATCAACCGGCCCGAAATAACGGAACTTTAACGATTCAAACATATTAGACTGCTGTAGCAAAGATGTTTTTATCCCATTCTCAATTTTGGAAACAATGTCCTGCGCGGTTGGCCCGAACTTGCTCATTTTTCCAAGCAATTTCCATACATCGTCTTTTAATCGGTTATAGGTATGCGAAGTGGTAATGTCTGTTAAGTATTCTTTTAAAGCACCAACATTTGGGTCAATACTCATACAGTTATCATTCAGTACTACTAATAAGTTGGAATTAGTAATACCTGCATGGTTTAATGCTTCAAATGCCATTCCGGCTGTCATAGCACCATCGCCAATTACCGCAATGTGTTGTCTTTGCTTTTCTCCTTTATAATGAGAGGCAACCGCCATACCCAGAGCTGCACCTATAGAGGTGGAAGAATGTCCAACACCAAATGTATCATATTCGCTTTCTGAACGTTTTGGGAAACCGCTGATGCCTTTATAAATACGATTGGTATCAAATATTTTTCTTCTGCCTGTAAGTATTTTATGTCCGTAAGCCTGGTGTCCTACATCCCATACCAATTGATCGTAAGGAGTGTTAAATACATAATGTAAAGCCACGGTAAGTTCAACAACACCAAGGCTTGCACCAAAGTGTCCGCCTTTTTTTGAAACAACATCTATAATAAACTGACGTAATTCATTACTGACTTGTGGAAGTTGTTCTTCTTTTAATTTTCGTAAATCGCCCGGAAATTCAATTTTATCGAGCAGTACACCGGCTTTAAATTCCATTAACTTTTTGAAGGATTCATTTAATTGGTAACAAAGATAAAATTATTTATTGGATTGAAGATTCGATATTTACATCTCAATTGCTGTCGTTAACAAAAATTGTTAACTCCATCTCATTTTACACTAACACTTCTCCGTCCATTTCTTTCGGAATATCAATATTCATCATCTTTAATATAGTTGGAGCAATATCAGCCAACTTACCTTCTTTTACTTTTTTATAATCCGCATCTATTAAAATACAAGGCACCGGATTGGTAGTATGAGCTGTATTCGGGCTTCCATCTGCATTAATCATAAAATCTGCGTTTCCATGATCCGCAATAATAATAAATGAATACCCTGTTTTTAAACCGGCTTCTATCACTCGTTTAGCACAAGCATCCACTGTTTCCACTGCTTTGGTCACCGCTTTATAATCTCCCGTATGCCCTACCATATCAGCGTTTGCAAAATTGAGACAAATAAAATCGGTATTGCCCTTTTCAAGTTCCGGAACTATTGCATCTGTTACTTCGTTGGCACTCATTTCCGGCTTCAAATCATAAGTAGCGACCTTTTGTGAAGCAACCATTATTCGCTTTTCACCCGTAAATTCTTTTTCTCTTCCACCCGAAAAAAAGAAAGTAACGTGAGGATATTTTTCTGTTTCTGCAATTCGTATCTGTGTTTTGCCTGCCTTTTCAAGAACTTCCCCCAGAGTATTTTTTAAATCATCCTTATCATAAACCAAATGTACATTCTTAAAAGTATGGTCATAATTGGTCATTGTAACATAGCACAAATGCAGCGTATTCATTCCCCGTTCCGGCATATCTTGCTGAGTCAACACATGTGTAATTTCCCTGCATCTGTCTGTTCTGAAATTAAAACAAATAACTACATCATTTTGTTTTAACACTCCTACCGGATTACCCGAAGCATCTGTTGCCACAATCGGTTTCATAAATTCATCTGTGACATTTTCCTTATACGATTCTTCCACAGCAGTTAAAATATTATCTGTCTTTTTTCCTTCACCTTTGACCAGTAAATCATAAGCAAACTTTACCCGTTCCCATCTTTTATCTCTATCCATAGCATAATAGCGACCTATTACACTTGCAATTGCCACCCCTCCCGACCTCCCCGAAGGGGAGGAGGTGTTACTTATGTGTTCCTGTAAATTCTTTAAATAACCTAACCCGCTTTTCGGGTCTGTATCTCTTCCATCGGTAAATGCATGAACAAATACATTCTCCACCTTATTGGTTTTAGCCATATCCAATAAATAATGTAAATGGGCCTGCGAGGAATGCACTCCTCCTTCGGAAACCAACCCGATAAAGTGAACTGCTTTTTTATTTTTATTGGCATATTCAAATGCTTCCATTAGCGTGGTGTTGGTATCAATTGTTTTTTCCCTGATGGCTTTATTAATCAATGCAAGGTCCTGGTAAACTATACGACCGGCACCGATATTGAGATGGCCTACTTCGCTGTTTCCCATCTGCCCATCAGGTAAACCAACATTATCTCCCGAAGTACGCAAGGTACTGTGCGGATAATTTTTAAACAAACTATCTACAAACGGAGTAGTTGCATTGGCTATTGCATCCGACTTGGAACCATCTCCTATTCCCCAACCATCTAAAATTATTAACGCTACTTTTTTCATTTTTAAAATTTTACAAATTAATATTGTGTATTCCTACCCCTGTCAGGGTTCTAAACCCTGACAGGGGTAATACTTAAACTACTAACTATTAAACACTACTTCAAATACACTTCCTTTCGGTGTATTGTTTTTTACCGAAACAAGTCCATTATGTTGCTGAACCAAATAATTTACAATAAACAAACCCAACCCCGTTCCTTTTGTTTTGCGTGTATCTTCATTACCTATTCTATAAAATTTTTGAAATATATTTTTCTTTTCTTCATCCGAAATTCCCAATCCTTCATCAGTTACGGATAAAATTATTTTTCCGTTTTGCTTTTTCAATACCAATGTAATAGTTGAATCATCAGGCGAATATTTTACTGCATTTTCAACTAAATTTAATATGATGGAAGGAAAACTGGTTCGGTCTATTTCCATAAATATATTTGGTTCAATATTCAATTCTACTTTTTGTTTGTAATTAAATGATTGAATGGTCTGTTTCATTCCTTCACTAATGTATTCTGATAAATTATATTTCTCTTTATGGGTGGTAAACACACTGTTTTCAATCTTTGCCGCAAGCAAAATGTTTTCCACCAGGTTATTCAGCCGTTCGGTATCGCTTATGGCGTTGGTAATTATTTCTTTTTGTTTCTCCCTTTCGAGTTCATGTTTCAGCAATGTCTGCAATTGCAATTTGGTGGAAGCAATGGGCGATTTTAATTCATGAGTAACCGAAAGCAAAAAGTTTTTTTGCTGGTGCGCCAGCATCGATTCCTTATTAAATGTTTTCCTGATTTGAAATATCCCGGCAATAAGTAAACCAATAAAAACAGTGCCTTCGCCCGCTATCATTATCCATTTGGTATGGAGTTTTGCATTCAGTTCGTTTCCGTTTTTTACCACTTCATCCAGCGATTCGCCTTTCAACACATTTATTTCCGACTTCAGGTGATATATTTCGTAATTCTGCTCCACCATCAGGTAACTCCACCAGGCAAACTGCAACACCACATAAAAAACAAGGACATGAAACCAAAACAAAGGTCGTGACCTTTTTGACACATTTAACATAACTGCAAAGTTATATAATTTCATTATGTCAACCGTCTCTTATTTTAACCTGCAATAAGAATGGATGTGGGTCATGTTAACTACTATTTAAAAGAAATTATTAAGATAAGCTGTTTGTTGGGCAATGCGGGGAATTCTCAAAAGGATAAAATCAGCTATAATGAATTAACTCCAGTCAAAAACATTCAATCTATGATAACGAAACCTGAATTGTCAATACTTATTTATTTTCAATTCAATTGATTTATTCCTCTTTGCCAAGATGTCTAACCTCTACGATGGGATGAAATAAGTACACCCTGTCGCTATGAACTTCTACACACCTTATTCGTTTGCGGTTTTGTTCTCCTTTAATAAAATGGCGGGTATCGTTGTACGAAAATTTTGCACCGAGTGGCAAATCTTCAAGTAACACAGTATCGTCATTGGTATCGTACCTTTTCAAAACACGTAATAAATTAATGTCGGTGCAACTGGCAGCAGCCGGATTACTCATGTATTTGCGTAATGAATAAATAATATCATCCGGAAATATTTCAGGAACCAGGAAACGACCCATTAATAATTTATAGTGCAGTTTCCATTCTTCGCCATGAGGTTTTACCTTATCCTTATTTTTGTTCCAGTTGGTAAGATGTGCTATTTCGTGAACCAATGTAATCAGGAAAGCATATTTATTCAAATCGTGGTTAATGGTAATTTCATGGTTTTTCCCACTATGTGGTGCACGATAATCCCCAAGTTTGGTTGCCCTGCTTTTTTTAACCTTTAATTTAAAATCATAAATATAAATCCATTCCGCAATTGTCTCCACCGCCTTTTCGGGGATGTATTTACTAAGGATGATTTTGTTTCTTTCGAGTTGGGTCACGTTATAAATTCCAAATTACGATTGGTTACAAATTTACAATTTGAAATTTGCAATCTGAAATTATTTTAGAATATGATATACTATAAAACTGGAAATATATGCCAGCGCACTCATAAAAAGGAATTGCAGGGCAGGCCATTTCCAGTTTTTTGTTTCGCGATATACTACTGCAAGCGTACTCATGCATTGCATGGCAAAGGCATAAAATATAAGTAAAGAAAAGCTTACCGCTAAAGTAAAAACAGGCAAGCCGGTTGTAGGGTTGGTTTCGTTTTGCATTTTATCTCTTACCGTTTGAGAATTGTCTTTGTTTCCTGCACTGTATATAGTAGCCATGGTGCCTACAAATACTTCTCTGGCTGCAAACGATGTAACCAATGCAATGCCAATTTTCCAATCAAATCCCAAAGGAGCAATGGCGGGTTCTATTGTTTTTCCAAGAACACCTGCATAGGATGCTTCCAGTTTCTCGGAGGATATTCTGGCATCCAGTTCTTTTGCATCATATTTCTGAATCATTTCTGCAGTAGCATATTTTTTCTCAATCGCTTCCATCTTGCTCCCCGGTGCATGAGAAGATAAAAACCAAAGTATGACAGAAATGGCTACAATAATTTTTCCTGCATCAAATAAAAAAACTTTTACTTTATCTACAATAGTAATACCTACAGTCTTCCATTGAGGCGAGCGGTAGACCGGCAACTCCATAATAAAATAACTTTTCTCTTTTGCTTTCAGAATAATTTTAAAAATCCAGGCAGCCACCATAGCTGCAATAAAACCAATGAGGTAAAGACACATTAATATCACTCCCTGGTAATTGAAAAAACCAGTTGCCTTATCCTGTGGAACTACCAGTGAAATTAATAATGTATAAACTGGTAATCGGGCAGAGCAGCTCATCAGTGGTGTTACCATAATGGTTATTATTCTTTCTTTCCAGCTACTGATGGTGCGGGTACTCATAATTGCAGGTACAGCACATGCCACTCCACTTACTAAAGGAATTACAGACCGACCATTTAATCCGAATCTGCGCATTAGCTTGTCCATTATAAAGCTAACTCTTGCCATGTAACCGGTATCTTCCAGAATGGCAATGAAAGCAAAGAGCAGTGCAATTTGAGGAACAAACACCACTACACCGCTGAGGCCTGCTAATATCCCGTTTACAAATAAATTGGTTAATTCCCCTGCAGGAAAGGTATGTTCAGCCCATTGACTAAGCATTACAAACAAATCCTGTATCCATTCCATTGGGTATTTCGCAAGAAAAAATATGGTTTGAAAAATGAAAAAAAGAATCAGGAGAAAAATAGCATAGCCATAAATTTTATGAGTAAGAATATTGTCAAGCTTATGGGTAAATGTTTCTGTTTTAATTGCAGATTTCTGAGTAATGCATTCTGAAGCGATACGATTAATGATGCGGTACCTTTCTACACTTTCCTGCGACTGAAGTTTATTCCTGTCCACCTCAGCCGACTTAAGAATAGCCTCTACTTTATTTGTTTTGTCCGATTTTTTCTCGAAGTAGTGAATCTCTGAATAGTTATTGATAATCTGAAAGGCAGCAAAATCACTGTTTACCTTTATTACTGATTTTATTTTATCAATTAAATCACCGGCAAATTTCTTTACATCAATAAAATCATATTGCGGAACAGGCAAGGGTTGCAATATAGCCTGCCTTAGTTCTTCTATGCCTTCCTTTTTCCTGGCGCTGATAGCTACAACCTTTACTCCCAGTTTTTCTGATAACCTTACTGCATCAATTGTATCACCAACCTTTTCTACAAGGTCTATCATATTAAGGGCAAGGATTACAGGAATTTTTAAATCAATAATCTGGGAAACCAAAAATAAATTTCGTTTGAGATTACTGGCATCTGCCACCACAATGGTAATGTCCGGATGATCTGCATTTTCGGGGTTACAAAGTACTTCAAAGGTTACCCGTTCGTCCAGTGATTTAGGATATAAACTATAGGTACCCGGCAAGTCAACAAATTCAGCATTAACCAATGAACTAAGTTTTGCAGTCCCTGATTTTTTATCTACGGTTACACCCGGAAAATTACCTGTTTTCTGGTGCAAACCCGTAAGTGCATTAAATAGAGTGGATTTGCCGCTGTTGGGATTTCCTACCAGGGCTACTTTAATAGAAGATGTTTCAGAGAAATTTACAAATGAATGATTCGCCTCCACCTTCAATAAAAGGAATTAATTTTTATTCATCATTGAAACAAGCACAGTAGATGCTTCTTCTTTTCTCAAACTTAATAAATATCCTGAAACTTTTATTGCTATAGGATCTCCCATGGGAGCTATTTTATCAAGTGTTACCAATTCTCCGGGGGTACACCCCATCTCCAAAAGTTTAAGAGACATTTCTTTATCTGTAAAAGAATCAATCACTCCGCTTTCTCCTATCTTTAATTGTGATAATTTTTTCAAGGTTTTTTGGTTTTTCATTTTGTATCGCAAAAGTACTTCTTATTTTTCCGGCATCATAAAAATACCTATACCTAAAAGTAGGTATTTTTTAAAAGTCAGGAATAGTCAGGAATACCAAGGAGCCCGGATATTTACTCTCAATCAGATAGTTATTATCTTTGATTGAATAATTTCCACCTTACTCCATTTCGGGCAATCATTACATTTGCTTTTTTTATGACCAGCACATGCTGATAAACAGGAACTAATAGCAATGATTAAAAGGATTTTTTTCGATAGCTTTGGAATCAATTTCATATTGGTTTTTTTAAGAGCAACAAATATAAGCAAAACAAAACATCTTTATTGTTGTCAATTATTCTTATTTTTAACAAAAAATTTCAGGCATATTTATGAATATCTTTTTTCATTTCGGTCGTTATTTCATCCTCATCAAAAGGGCATTTGCCAGACCTGAAAAGTTTTCAATTTACGTAGATCGGATTTTTGAAGAGATCTATATTCTCGGAATTGGCTCTCTCGGAATTGTCGCAATTATCTCTATTTTTATGGGAGCGGTAATTACTATACAAACCGCATTTAACTTCGAAAGCCCGCTTCTCCCTTTTTATGCTGTAGGTGTTGCGGTGCGCGATTCTATGATTTTGGAATTTTCTCCTGCTATTGTCAGTTTGATTCTTGCAGGTAAAGTTGGTTCAAGTATCGCTTCCGAAATAGGTACCATGCGGGTTACGGAACAAATAGATGCACTTGAAATAATGGGAATAAATTCTTCCGGCTATTTAATATTTCCAAAAATTATTGCTTCTGTTTTTTTCAATCCCATCCTTATTATTTTCTCCATGTTTCTTGGAATAGCTGGTGGATATGCCATTGGAGTAATGTCAGGTGTGGTAAGTTCGCATCAATTCATCTATGGAATTACTTATGATTTCCGTCCCTTTAATGTTATATACGCATTAATAAAATCAGGAGTATTTGCTTTTATCATTGCTTCCGTTCCGGCTTATCATGGTTATTATACCAATGGCGGGGCATTGGAAGTAGGGCGTTCGAGTACCAAAGGTGTTGTTTACAGCAGTGTCCTCATTCTTGCTTTCGATTTAATTTTAACGAAACTTTTATTAACTTGATACAAATCAATAACATATCAAAATCCTTTTCCGGAAGAAGTATTTTAAAAAACATCTCCTTTAATTGCGAACCCGGCAAAACCAATATGATTATAGGTGAAAGCGGTTCGGGGAAAACCACCATTTTAAAATGTATTGTTGGATTAAATGATATTGATGCTGGGGAAGTATTATTTGACGGAAGAAATTTTTATAATTTAGATTTCAACGGAAAGAAAGAAATAAGAAAAGAAATCGGAATGCTATTTCAGGGTGGAGCTCTGTTTGATTCAAAAACAGTAGAAGAAAATGTGGTCTTCCCTATTTCCATGTTTACCGATTTAAGTGTTAGCGAAAAAAGAGATAGGGCTAATTTCTGTTTGCAAAGAGTAAATCTTGAAAACGCGAATCACCTATATCCTTCCGAGTTAAGTGGAGGAATGAAAAAAAGAGTAGCCATTGCAAGAGCTATTGCTGTTCAGCCTAAATACTTGTTTTGCGATGAACCAAATTCAGGATTGGACCCTAAAACCTCTATTGTAATTGATAACTTAATAAAGGAAATAACTGAAGAGTATAATATTACCACCATGGTTATTACTCATGATATGAATTCAGTAATTGAAATCGGGGACCACATTCTTTTTATTTACAAAGGAGAAAAATGGTGGGAAGGGGATAAAAAAGAGATTTTAAAAACCGATAATAAAGAAGTCTGTGATTTTGTTTACGCCACTAAATTTATGAAAGAGCTGAAAACAAAGTTTTAATTGAATCCACAAATCCACAAGGTCCGAATCATCCTGGAATTGATTTCTTTTTAAAGAATTACCACACAATTAGCATCTAAAAATCAATCTTTACTTTTATATCTTGCTCAGTCAAAACAATATAGTATTGTTCTTTGGGTTAATAGTTTGAATAAAAGTGCGTCTAAGGCACCAATTTCCATGTTTTCCGTTAATGAAGCAGTCTTGAACGTTAATGAAGCAAACATAAACGTTCAAGATGGTGTCACAAAAGTTAAATGAGTGGTCATTAAAGTTAAATGAGTATTCATTAAAGTTAAATGATGCATCATTTAACTTTAATGATATGAACACAAACGTTCAGGAAGCAAACACAAACGTTCAAGAAGCAAACACAAACGTTCAGGAAGCAAACATTAACGTTAATGTTTGCTTCTTGAACTGAAATGGAGGAAAAACGTATTATTTTAAAACAAACAGGGTATTTTAAAATGGTTTAACATGAATAAAAGGTACAGCAAGCATGAATAATGCTTAGAAATCAACAGTTTATGTGCTGTTTCTTACAATGAGTTCTTTTTGTAAGCTGGTTACAATTCTAAAAGTATCGTTACGGCAGATTCTATTTTGAAACAATAAATTGTTTAGTAACCATTTGTCCGTTAGCCCTGAGTTGATAAAAATAGGTCCCGGCAGCAAGATGGTTGGTCTGCAGATTCATAGAGTAATTTCCGGCCGGAAGATTACCAAATGTATTTTCCTGTACTTTTTTACCTGATGGATCTATTACAAGCAAGCTTACATTTTTTGAATCCTTTTCCAACTTGTATTCAATGGTGGCTTTGTCCACAGATGGGTTGGGGTAAGCGGTTAATTTCATCCCGTTATAAAATTCATTTACACCTGTAGTTGGAGTTACTACTGCCCAAAGTGCTATTTCATTATCCAACCCTCCGGTAGCCGCTATTCCGCTAAACAACTCGTCCGAAGCAAACCACTTTCCGTTTGCTGTATGATGGAATGCATAGTCTTTATTTAAAGCATCGTTTTTTTTATCCGACATCAGTCCAACTGTATCTCCTGCTGCAAGGTGAGTGAAGTCACATCCTATTGCAAAATCTGAAGAAGCCCAAATCCATGTAGAGTCTATAAAAGGCACATACAAAAAAGAGAAAGTATCGATGGCCGAAAACAATAAATCTGCAGAATCCCTTAGTACACTTGGTCCTGGCCAATTAAGATGAGTGGTATTAAATACTCCGGTATCTATATTATAAGCCATTGCGGCATCCATATTGTAAATTTTAATAACCACTTTTGAAGTTGTATCGCTACCCATATCACTTTGTTTTGCTCCAAACCAGCATAATACACCTGCAATGGATATATCCTGATGATAATTGTTTTGATACCCTTGTGCTACTTCTGTAAAGTTGTTTGGACTACCATTGTTGCCGTACACATATCCGGAGGCAACAGTTCCCTGCGAAAAAGTATAGAGAGAGGGGTGTCCTGTTGAAAGATCGAATGTTGGAGAAAAGTCAGTATCATCTGTATCATTAACAATTCCTATAGTGTCAGGATAAGAAATGGTCCGAAGAGATGCAATGGAATTAAAATCTGGGGCAGCTTTATAAACGAACTGCTGCGGCTGTTCAAATGACTGAGCATTTGTTACTATAGCAATAATTGAAAAACCGATTAACAAAAAAAATCTTTTCATATTTACTTTTTATTTAATGCATTATTTCAGATGGTAAAAGTAGGGGTTTATTTAATAAGAAAACAGGTAAAACAGAACAAACGAGAATAAGAAGACCTCTAAAATTAAAACACAAACCTGTTAAAATAAAAAATGCCAGTGGATTCCACTGGCATTTTCTATTTATTGAAAACTTAATTCTATTGTTTCACCATTTTATTGGTAACTCTTTCTCCATCTACAACAAGGGTACAAAAATACATACCAGAAGCAAAATTGAAATCATTTACTTCAACAGAGTAGTTTCCTGATTTAAGATTCTTTTCTGCTTTTTCATAGATTTTCACACCACGTATATCATAAATCTGAACAGCAACGTTAGAAGCTGATTTCTTCAAAGTATAATTGATTTTTGTATGATTTGTGAAAGGATTTGGTTCGTTTTGACCCAATGAAAAATCTTTATTTACATTTTCCATAATTCCCAATGGGTTGGTAGTAACATAGGTAATCAATGAAAAATCCTGCATATAATCTTTTCCATCTACTCCGGCAGTATATCCGGCAACACCATCACAGTTGTAGTAAACATAACCACCTGTATTTGTTGGAAATAATTTACCGGTAAGTGCAGCTCCTCCAAGACCTCTGTTGATATGGTAAGCAAAAGAGTTAGCAACACCTGCTGTTGGCATAGATGTGAAAACTGTTGGTGTAGCCAATTTAAAAGGACCAGCCTGAGCTCCACAACCTGCAGAAAAATATGGGAAGCCATATTGCATTCCAAAAGTATCTAATTTGTTTCCATAATATTTTACCTGAATAGCGAAACGGGATGCGCCCATAACTATATAGTTAGGGTTAAGTGTATGAATTGCTCCCTGCAACCAACTGTTTGTTCCGGAAGAAACCAATGAAAGAGAGGCTGTAGGAGGAATTATGGTCATATCAGTCCATAATACAGTATTTGTTGGATAACCTGTTAATGGATCTACACTAACAATGTTTGTTACCAAGGTATCAGGATTACCGGAAAGGTTTTGTTGACCCACTATGATAAAAATTGAATCAACACGGATATCAGAAGAGGAAGCGTTAGTATAGGAAGTATAGCTATATGGGTCAAATAAGCTATCAACAGCAACTACACCATAACGAATAGGGTCAGAACCGGCAGTTAAACTGTCGGCAGGCCAACTATAATTCATGTTCATGTTCT
Organism: Bacteroidota bacterium; assembly: GCA_947479085.1. Classification (GTDB taxonomy): domain Bacteria; phylum Bacteroidota; class Bacteroidia; order 2-12-FULL-35-15; family 2-12-FULL-35-15; genus 2-12-FULL-35-15. Next base: position 18,703 of record CANJYB010000037.1, read on the forward strand.
TAATGTAATTGGTTTGATAAGGCAAACCATTAAGGGTAGCTGTATTATACGATTCTGCAGAATCGTAATTAATGTATAAACCGTTTGAACTGCGATTAGCCTGGCTTCGGTTAAATTTTGGTGAGGACTTCATCTGATATTTTATCGTTTGAGGAGCCTCGAATGCATTTGAATTTGATTGCGCCATAGCGGTCAATGATATTACAAATGCGGTAGCAATTAAGTAAAGTTTTTTCATAGTTAATATTTTTTGATTTGACTTATTAAGTTAATTATCGGTAAAAGTATATTTTTATTTATTCAAAACAAAATATATGACAAAAAAAAACCCGAGCCAACAGCTCGGGTTTTTTTTAAAGGATATTGTTATTTATTTAATAACAACCATTTTCTTAGCAGATGAAGAATTACCACCTACATTTAATGAGTAATAATAAACTCCTGCAGATAAACCAGAAGCATTATATTTAATAGTATGCATTCCGGAAGACTGATTTCCTTCAACTTGTTCAGAAACCTTGTTACCAGTAAGATCAAACACAGTTAAAGTAACCATTGCTTTTTCCTTTAACTCATAATTAATAAAAGAAAATGAATTAAATGGATTTGGGCTGTTTTGTGATAATCTAACACCATTCACAAATTCATTTTCGTTAACACCTAAAGGACCTTCGATTACAGTAAAATCATCAAGATATAATACATCCATGTCATTTGCATTATGATTATAACCAAACCAAACTGTTTGTCCTGTATATGAAGCAGGTAAAGTAGCTGAACGCATTACCCAAGTAGTGTCTGTTGCGTAAGTTGGATCAGGATAAGCATCAGTTTTTGTATAGATAGCTGGGTCGTTAAAATCTAACCAAGAAGCTGAATCAGCGGCACTGGTGGTAGAAGTAACAAATAATTTATATCCATCGCGATAAGCCGGGTTACATTTGTCATACCATTTAATGCTACATCCTGACGCAGGTACTGTTAATGGACCAAACATAAGCCAGTTGTTAGCTTGTCCTGCAGGGTTGAACCAAGAGGTTGCATGCCAAAAGAAAGTTGAATCTGTTCCTCCAGCTAAAACCGGATTTTCGTAAGGATGGTAATAATTACTTCCCCAAGGATGACCAACAGCCATTCCGGATGTGTCGTCACTAAAGTAAATACCAAAATCAGGATCATACCCTACATTGTTTGTTGGTAATCCATCAATATCTTCAATCGAAATTTTAAAATTCAGATTGTTTATACTGTCCGCAACATACGCACCCAATAAAGGAAGCCATAATAATGTATCTCCGTTAGCTCGGTTAGAATTAGATAATAGATGCTTTTGAATGTTTACAGAATGACTGTGAACAGTGTTTGCAACTGGCATTAGTGCTCTGTTTTGAGCATTTACAGCAATAGTGAAAGCTAATGCCGCAGATAATGTGTAAAGTTTTTTCATAGGAATTTTGTTTATTATTAATAATTTTAGTTTAATTCGTTGGTAAAAGTATATGTTTATTTATTAAAATCAAAATTTAATAGATAAAAAAACATATTAAATTGGTGCATTGGCTTAATTCTATTAAGAAATACTGCTTAGGAAAAGAAAAATAATTTTCTTTTGTTGGTAGTTCTTAATAAAATTACAAAACAACTTCTTCTTCCATATAACTTTCTATAGGAGGACAGGCACAGATAAGATTTCTGTCTCCATAAGCATTATCCACACGGGCAACACTTGGCCAGAACTTTGATTCTTTTACCCATTTTAAAGGGTAAACTGCCTTTTCGCGCGAATAAGAATGTTTCCAGTCGTCTGTAATTACTGCTTTTGCAGTATGAGGTGCGTTTTTAAGAACATTATCTTCTTTGTCCGCCTTGCCGGAAATAATCTCATCAATTTCTTTTTTAATGGAAATCATTGCAGAACAAAAACGGTCCAGCTCTTCTTTCGATTCGCTTTCAGTTGGTTCAATCATTAACGTATCGTGTACAGGAAAAGAAACAGTAGGAGCATGATAACCATAGTCCATAAGTCTTTTGGCTATATCACCCACTTCCACTCCCCCTTCACGCTTAAAGGATACACAATCAAGAATCATTTCGTGTGCACAACGGCCGTTTTTGCCACTGTATAATTCAGGGTAATGCCCGTTCAATAATTCCTTAATGTAATTGGCATTTAAAATGGCTACTTTGGTTGCTTCTGTAACCCCCTTTCCACCTAACATTTTTATATATCCGTAAGAAATCAACAAAATCAATGCGCTACCAAAAGGTGCACCAGACACTGCATGTATTCCTTTTTCTCCCCCGGTTTTTACCAAAGAGTGGGATGGTAAAAATGGCGCTAACTGTTTAGCGACACCAATTGGCCCCATGCCGGGACCTCCACCACCATGAGGAATGGCAAATGTTTTATGTAAATTCAAATGGCAAACATCAGCACCTATGTTACCTGGGCTGGTTAAACCTACCTGGGCATTCATATTGGCTCCGTCCATATATACCTGCCCGCCATTTTCGTGAATGATATTTGTTATTTCTATAATACTTTCTTCATATACACCATGTGTACTTGGATAAGTAACCATTAAGCAGGATAAATCATCTTTATGCAAAACTGCTTTTGCTCTCATGTCCTCCACATCTATGTTTCCATCCTCATCACATTTTACCAATACAATTTTTAGCCCACACATGGCAGCTGATGCAGGGTTTGTTCCATGCGCTGAAGTTGGAATTAAAACTACTTTACGGTGAGCTTCACCTCTCGACTGGTGATAAGCCTGTATTACAAGCAGCCCGGCATATTCTCCCTGAGCACCGCTATTAGGCTGAAAACTCATTTTTGCAAATCCTGTGATTTCGCACAACGATTTGTCTAATTCATCAATTATTTCAAGATAACCAGTTGCCTGTTCTACCGGCACAAAAGGGTGGATATTTGCAAACTCCGGCCATGTTATAGGCATCAACTCGGATGCTGCGTTTAATTTCATGGTACATGAACCCAACGAAATCATGGAATGTGTTAATGATAAATCTTTATTCTCCAACCGTTTTATGTAACGCATCATTTCCGATTCTGAATGAAAGGAATTGAAAACCGGATGTGTAAGAATTTCCGATTTACGATTAACAATTACCTGTTGCTGGTTATGAATCTGTTCTTCGGTAACCTTTACCGCAGGCTTATTGGCAGCATGTGCAAATATTTCAATAATGGTGTTCAAATCCGAAGCATCGGTGGTTTGATCCAATGCAATGCAAACACAGCAGTTATCCACATAACGGAAATTAATATGAGCACTGATGGCAAGGTTATGAATCATTCCTTCAGAAATTCCTTTAGGCAAAACCACTTTGATGGTATCGAAAAAAGAATCGCTTTCAATGGTATAACCCAGTTTTTTTAACTCGTTGCTTAATGTTACAGCGGATAAATGTACCTGCTGAGCAATTCCTTTTATTCCTTCCGGTCCGTGATATACAGCATACATACTTGCCATAATAGCCAACAGGGCCTGAGCAGTGCAGATATTAGATGTAGCTTTATCCCTACGGATATGTTGTTCACGGGTTTGCAATGCCATACGCAATGCAGGGTTTCCCTGCGCATCCACAGAAACACCAATGATACGACCGGGAATAATTCTCTTAAAATCTTCGTGGCAGGCAAAAAAGGCAGCATGAGGACCACCATAACCCATCGGTACGCCAAAGCGTTGTGAATTACCTACTACCACATCAGCCCCCCATTCTCCCGGAGGAGTTAATAAAACCAAACTTAGTAAATCGGCAGCAACTGCTATAGTAGTTCCGTTTGCTTTTGCCTTTTTTACAAATTCAGCATAATCGTGCACTTTACCATCCACGCTTGGATATTGAAGCAATGCCCCATATATATCAGCTCCAATAGTAGTTGTTTTAAAATCTCCTATCACCAGTTCTATTCCCATTGGGGTAGAACGTGTTTTTAATAAATCGATGGTTTGCGGATAACATTCATCAGAAACAAAGAATTTATTTGCTCCGTTTTTTACCTGGTCGCGGTTACGGTTATTAAACAACATTGCCATTGCTTCAGCAGCAGCCGTTGATTCATCCAGCAAGGAAGCATTTGCTATCTCCATTCCGGTTAAATCCATCACCATTGTCTGAAAGTTCAATAATGCTTCCAACCGGCCCTGTGCTATTTCTGCCTGGTAAGGGGTGTAAGCGGTATACCAGCCCGGATTTTCAAGAACATTTCGTTGAATAACCGGAGGAATGATAGTATTGGAATATCCTAACCCAATGTAGGATTTAAATACTTTGTTTTTTGACGCAATACCACGCAAATGCTTGTGGTACGCATACTCCGTCATTCCTTCGGGAAGGTTAAGCGGATTTTTTAAACGAATAGCAGCAGGAATGGTTTGCTCTATTAATTCATCAAGGGAACTCGCTCCTATTCTCTGAAGCATTGCTGTTACATCGTTTTCACGCGGGCCATTGTGGCGGTTTACAAATTTGTCTGTTGAAATCATTTTGTTTTTTTATAAAAAGAATGCAAAGATAATAAATAAGAGAATCGATAAAATGAAGAAATAATGAATAGGATTATTATTTTGCTGATATAAATCATTGAATAAATTGCTGCAAAAAGAATAAATCCTTTGAATGTTTTATAATACTTATATTTGAAAAATTTTATTCTTAAACATGAACCGATTTTCTTCATATATATTAATCGTTTTTTCTCTTCTTGTTGCTCAAAAAGCGGATGCGCAAACCGGAAATGATACCATTCTATTACTTAACGGAACCGAAATTATCTCCATGGTGTACGATACTACTTTTGGAAATATTACCTATAAAAACCCGAAAGCCGACCAGGACCCTATAACCATTGAAACTTCTGATGTTTTTTCTATTAGAAACAGCAAAGGGGAATCAATAAAATATGTTTGCGATTCGGCAGGAGAAAATGATTTAACGGTGGAAGAAATGCGTTATTACATAAAAGGTGAACAGGATGCTCAAAAAGGGTTTAAGCCTCGGGGCGCCTTCTGGACCAATATGGGAATCGGCCTGCTTTCAGGTGCTACCGGTTCATTCTTATGCCCCATCCCTCCATTTGCATTCACAGCATTATCCGGGTTAACTAAAGTAAAAATAAAACATTCCACTGTTTCTAACCTAGAGTGCCTAAAACACGATACCTATATAATGGGCTACGAGCATATAGCCAGGGGGAAACGGAAAACAAAGTCTCTTCTCGGGGGCGGTATCGGACTGGTGGGAGGCATAGGAGCCTCCATTATTCTGATCAGTACCGGAAATGGTATTATACATCAGTAAATTACTGTATTTATCTTACCCTTGCAGCGGCTTCTTTAAAATTACCCCTACCTTTGCAATTATTATACTTGTAATTCGCAAAAATGAGTTTTTTCAGGCGTTTTTTCGATTTCCTGCTCTTCGGGAACATCTTTGTAGCGATTGGTGCTGTCAGTCTCATTCAAAGCACCGTTATACAACTTGGCATAATCAACTTCAATTATACGTATAGTTTGCTGGTGTTTTTTGCAACACTTTTTATTTATAACCTCCAACGGATATTTTATAAAAAAGTGGAAGATAGGAGTATGAATTCCATTCGAAGAAAATGGATTTTTACTCATCAAACCACCATAAAAATCCTTACTCTAATTGGGTTTATGGGAGTTGGCATTACTTTTTTTTTCAATGATTATAAAATCATGTTCTATCTTTCACCTTTGCTGTTACTCTCCCTTGCTTATTTTATTCCCCGGATCAAATTACGCAAAAGCGCAGGGTTCAAACTGTTTACACTTGCCACTGTCTGGGTGTTAACCACCGCAATGGTTCCCTTACTTTTGGCTCATGCCCCTGTTGATTTCAAATTTATTCTACACCTTTCCACCCGTTTTTGTTTCATGCTGGCCATTTGCATTCCTTTCGATATCCGCGATGTGGGTATAGATGCTGCCGAAAATGTGAATACACTTCCGCTACAGTTGGGAGAAAAGCAAACACGTAACCTGGCGCTTGTTTTCACACTGGTTTATGTTTTTCTCTTGGCTATTGAGTATTTAAAGCAAATAATAACTTTCCCACACCTCTTTGCCCTGCTCATAGCAGCAGCAGCTACTTTTTTGCTGGTTTTATTCAGCAGCAGCAAGCGGAGTGAGTATTATTACGTAGCCGGAATAGATGGCACGATGATTTTACAGGGAGTGTTATTGGCGTTTGTTTCATTTTTGCCACAATAAATTCAGTTCGTTTTACAAATTTCCCCTTCCATTTTTACATTAAAAGAATACCAAATTAAGGACAAACCTACCCCTCTTTTTCCAGTGCAGTTTTTTCCTTTCATTTTTTGTCCAAAATCCCTGCTTTTTTGCTTAAAAAAACTAATTAACTGAAAATGAACACATCTAAGGTGCATGTTTCTATAGCTTTTAGTACCTTAGATGTTTAGATGGTTCAAAAAGTTATAAAAACTGGTACCTTATAACATTAGATGATACCTTATTGAAAAGAAAAAGATACCTCATAACCTTGGAGGGTAAAAATCCGTTCAGAATTTTATACCCTATCGGTTAGCATGGCAGAAAAAGTTTAAGAAATGTTGTTCAAAAAAGAAGTTTTTTGGGAAAGAATAAAGAACATCAGATCTTTCCCATCGCTTCACCGAACATTTTCGCAGTTTGAATTAAGTCTGCCTCCGTATGTGCTTCCGAAACAAAACCTACTTCGTAACCTGACGGTCCGAGGTAAATGCCCCTTTCCAACAGTTCTTTGTGAATCACACGGAAATGTTTCATTGAATCAGGATTTATTTCTTCTGCTGTTCGTATGGTTTTCTGGTCAGTAAATGCCAGCCAGAAAATACTTCCAATGGAAAACAGTCGGATGTTTGATGACCGATGTCCGATGTTGGAAAGGATGTTTTTAATTAAAAATTGTGTTTTTCTTTCTAACTCTTCATAAAATCCCGGTTTCAAACATTCCGTCAATTGTGCTATTCCGGCAGCCATTGCCACCGGGTTACCACTTAATGTCCCTGCCTGGTATACGTTTCCTTCGGGAGAAACATTACTCATGATGGCTGCACTTGCCCCGTACATTCCCACGGGAAGACCACCTCCAATTATTTTTCCATAGGTAATGATGTCGGGCTGTACATCATAATACCCGGCTGCACCTGTAAAACCAACCCTGAAACCGCTTATTACTTCATCAAAAATTAAGAGCGTATTGTTTTCGGTACATATCTCGCGAAGAAACTGCAGGTATTCTTTTCGTTGCAAAAGCAAACCATTGTTTGCCGGAACGGGTTCTATAATAATACAGGCAATCTGGTTTTTAAATTCAGCAAACGCCTGTTTCACTGCTTCTTCATTGTTCAGCGAAACTACAATTGTATCATTCACCACACTTTCAGGAACACCAGCAGAGGAGGTGTTTCCGAAAGTAACCAATCCTGAACCGGCTTTCACCAGTAAAGAATCTGAATGACCATGGTAACAACCTTCGAACTTTAGTATTTTATTTCTCTTTGTAAAACCTCTTGCCAGGCGGATTGCAGACATAACCGCTTCTGTTCCTGAACTTACAAAACGTATTTTCTCTATGTATTTATTGTTTGATAAAATTAATTCTGCCAGTTCATTTTCCAATGCAGTAGGTGCCCCGAAAGAACTTCCGTTTTCCACTGATGTCTGAATGGCTTTAATCACCTGCTGATTGGCATGCCCTAAAATTAGCGGCCCCCATGAAGCGCAATAATCAATAAACTCATTTCCGTCCGCATCCCAAATGTGCGAGCCTTTTCCTTTGGAAATAAATAAAGGAGTGCCTCCGACCGATCGAAATGCTCGTACAGGAGAATTTACTCCTCCCGGAAAATAGGTTTGTGCTTTCGCAAATAAGGCTTCCGATTTTTCTCTTTTCATAATTAACTATCTTCTTTATTATTATTTCTATAAAAAACAGTACGCAGATTATAATGATTTGGAGTGATAAAGAATGATAAATGATTCGACTTATGATTAATGCCTTCGGCAATTATGATGTGATTCCCGGTAAACATCTATTTTTATCATAATTCCAATCTAAAAAAAAATCATCTTTTATCCTGTTTCTAACTTAACAAATCTGCGTACAAATTTTAACCATTTTAATTGGGGCGCAAATATAGAGCATAATTCAATACCATGCCTTCATCAGGCTTCCAAACCCAGACAGGGTTAAATAATATTTACTACTTTTACATTCTTAATTTTTATACGTATTGGTTCAGTGGTAAAAAAAACAATTGCTTTTTTTCTTTTTCTTTTCTTTTCATCCTTTGTTTTTTCTCAACCGCATGACGATGTTCCCCGACCAGCCATTGGAAAAATAAAAGGAACCGTACTCGACAACAAAAGTAAAATTCCTGTAGAGTTTTCTACCATTGCTTTGTTCCGCAAAAAAGATTCTGTGCTGGTTAACGGTACAGTGGCGGATAGTAAAGGTGCATTTGAAATACCTTCTCTCGAATTCGGACGCTATTACATGAAAATTAATTTCATTGGTTATAAAGTTCTGGTTATCGATACATTGATGATTCGTCCGAAACATACGGAAATTAATATGGGAAGTATCCTGCTACACAATAACTCGGAACAACTGAATGAAGTGGAAGTGACCACAGAAAAAAGTACCATGACACTGGGTATAGACCGGAAAATATTTAATGTAGAAAAAAGTATAGTCAGCGATGGCGGTTCAGCATCTGATGTTTTAAAGAACATACCAAGCGTTTCTGTAGACATTGATGGCAATGTGAGTTTGAGAGGCAGTCAGAATGTAACCGTCTTGGTCGATGGAAGACCAAGCAGCATTACAGCCAGCAATAAGGCACAGATTCTTCAGCAAATACCTGCATCCAGTATAGAGAGTATTGAATTGATTACAAACCCTTCGGCCAAATACGATCCCGATGGTATGAGTGGTATCATCAATATTGTATTAAAGAAAAACAAACTGGTAGGTTTGAATGGCAGTGTGAGTGTAAGCGTGGGAACGTTTGATAAATACAGTGGCTCGGCCAATATCAGTTATCGAAATAAGAAAATGAATGTGTTTGCCAATTACGGGTACAGGGATAATACCCGCACCGGTGGCGGCTGGAGCAACAGGCAGAATATTTTTTCAGATACCAGCTATTACCTTAATTCCGAAACATCCTCCTTAAACAGAAATACCTCGAACAATGCAAAAGCAGGAATTGATTTTTACCTCGATGATAAAAACACCTTAGGCTTTTCGTTGATGGTAAATAGCGGTACAGAAAAAGGAACAAGCACCACTTATTATAATGAAGCAAATAAAAACAGCGAAACTGCGGCCACTTATTACCGGGATGAGAAATCGGGTGATGAACCCAAAAGCATTGATTACAATGTAAATTACAGGAGAACATTTGAAAAACCAAAACAGGAATTGTCTTTTGATGCTACGTTTTCCAATTCTTCCGGCAATTCCGTTTCTGATTATTCGGAGCGCGACTATACAGGGAAATATGGGGTGAAAAACAATTTTCCTTTTCATCAAACCACCACCACCAAATCGTTAAACGGGGTTACCAATATTCAACTGGATTATTCGCAACCATTGAAAAAACAAATGAAAATAGAAGCTGGCGCAAAAACAACCATGCGGAATATTGATAGTAAATTTATTTCTCAATCCTATGATTATACAATAAACGACTTTTTGTTTGACACCAAACTAAACAATGATTTTCAATACAAGGAGAATATTTATGCTGGCTATGCTACTTTCCAGGGGCAAATAAAAAAGTTCGGTTATCAGTTGGGTTTAAGGGCAGAGCAGGCTAATACTGCTTCTCACCTTGTAACAACGGGAGAAAGTTTTGAGAACAATTATTTTAATTTCTTTCCTTCCGTTCATCTTTCTTATAAAATTAATAAATCGCAGGAACTGCAATTAAGTTATTCTAGGCGAATTAACAGGCCGGGCATGCGCTCTTTAAACCCATTTAAAGATGTGAGCGACCCTTATAACATTCGTGTCGGTAATCCTTTCCTGAAACCCGAATACATTAACTCCTATGAATTAAGTTATATGAAATACTGGGACAAAGCAGTACTCACCGGCAGTGTATATTACCGAAGAACCGATGGAGTAATTTCAAGAATAAAAACCATTGGCGACTCCACACTATCCTATATTACATTCCAAAACCTTACCTCCTCTTCGTCCTATGGATTCGAGCTGATAGCAAAAAACGATTTAACAAAATGGTGGAACACAACTGCAAGTATCAATCTGTTTGAAACCGTTATTGATGGTAGTAATGTGGATGCAGATTTGCAGAACAATAATTTCAGTTATGAGTTAAAACTAATTTCGAATATGAAGTTTCTTAAAAATATGGATGTTCAGCTTACTGCAAATTATTCGGGTCCTTCGGTAACCGCACAAGGACATGTACGGGAAGTGTTCAGCATGGATTTCGGGATTAAAAAAGAAATCTTCAGGAATGCATCGCTTAGTTTAAACATTTCCGACCTTACCAATTCCAGGAGAATGTATTGGGAATCATCAGGCAGTAACTTTGAACAAACCATGATGAGACGCAGGGAATCGCGGGTGGCCACACTTACTTTCAGTTACCGTTTTGGCAAAGCAGCCGACAAACAAAAACTGAGACAACGAAGAGACGGCAATGACATGGATAATGGTGGCGGTGGAGATATGGGAATGTAAATTCTTTTCCCTGCCTCTTACACTGTTTATTTTTTCTTCAGTTTGTTTTTAAATACTTTTTCAAATTTATCTACCTTGGGTTGAATCACCATCTGGCAATAAGGTTCTGTGCCATTCAGTTTAAAATATTCCTGGTGATAATTCTCCGCTTTATAAAAATTGGTATAATGGGTTATCTCTGTCACTATCGGTTTATCAAATGCTTTAGCGGCATCCAGTTCTTTTTTATATTTCTCTGCCAGCATTTTTTGTGTGGCGTTATGATAAAAAACAGCCGAGCGGTATTGTGTTCCTTCGTCATGCCCCTGGCGGTTCAGGGTGGTAGGGTCATGTGTTTTCCAGAACACTTCCAGCAAATCCACATAGGTTATTACCTGCGGGTTAAAAATAATCTGGCAGCATTCCGCATAACCGGTATTACCAGAACAAACGCTTTTATAAGAAGGGTCGGGTGTTTTACCACCTGCAAAACCGGAAGTAACTTTTACCACTCCATTCAGTTCAGAGAACATGGCCTCTGTACACCAGAAACATCCTTCGGCAAGGGTAGCGGTGTCTAACTTAACAACTGCTTTTGATGCAACAGCTGTTTTACTGTTTTGAGAAAAAGAGATATTGCTGATGCCGCATATCAACAGCAACAGTAGAATGAATACTTGTTTTCTGAATCTACCCTTATTTGGTATCGATTGATTTATTGAACTTTTCATGTCTTTAAGATTTTATTAGTTATTTACGTCAACAAAGGTAGTTGGGTTTGAAACCATAAAATGTCGGGAAGATGACATTTAAGTTATTTTTTTGTTTTTTGTCCTGATTTACTTTGAATGGTGTTGTACTAAAAATAAAAAAACTCTTTGCATTTCTGCAAGGAGTTTTAATTGGGTGGAGTGAATTATAGGTTTATTGTTTTTATCTCTATGCTAAGATGCTTTTTTGATGTGAAGAGGGGGGAAATTGGACGAAAGAAGGAAAGTGTTTGCCGAAGGAATTTATTGGCTGGAATTAAGGAATAAGGTATTTGAAGAAGAAAACATGTTGTTGGTGCCAGTAGAATTAGCGATCGAATATTTGTTGAGAGGGGGTTGGTTCGGGATTCGTTTTATCATCTGTTCACTTTAAAATTCTGGCATAACCACCTTTTTTAACACTCTTACCAGTCTTTTGCCTTCCGTTACCAGGTTTTGCATTTTCTTTACCAGGTTTTTCATTTCCGTTACCTGGTTTTTCATTTCCCTTAACAGGTTTTTGGTTTCCGTTACCAGGTTTTGCATTTCCGTTACCAGATTTTTCGTTTCCGTTACCAGGTTTTTGGTTTCCGTTACCAGGTTTTTCATTTCCCTTAACAGGTTTTTGGTTTCCGTTACCCCGTTTTTAGTTTCCGTTACCAGGTTTCTTATTTCTGTTACCAGCCTTATCATTTTCCTGACCAATTGCCAAAAACAATGTTACCAGCTTTTTATTTTTCCAACCCTCCGCAAAAACATCCTTTTACACCCCTTAATGTCAAAGAGAGGCAAAAAAGTTACCCGGATAGTTTATAGTTTAAAAAGTCATGCTGTCATGGCGGGATTTTTTTTATTTTAATTGGGTAAATTTATTTTGCTTATGTTTGTTTGGTGTTTATGGAAAAGGATGGAAGTGAGGATTGGGAAAATGTGGCGGGACGCCACAGAATAGAGGTCACGAGCGGAACGCTCGCGCCCAATGTCATTAAGTTAAGGAATTAGAAAGCATGCTTAAAGTTCTTTGTTAACGGAGGTTTCTTTCGGTTTCGATACTTCGATGTATTTCGTTCAAAACTCCTTTTTGGTCTTATCGGAATAACATTTTTCACAAACAA
>CANJYB010000038.1 GCA_947479085.1 Bacteroidota bacterium
ACTCACTCGGTTTACTGAACCACAATGGAGAACACAACACTGAAAACTTCCGTTTCCACATCTCCTCCATTACCAACCCGGAAATAATACTTCTTTACACTGGTTAGTCCACCTTTCATTACATCCGCTTTGCGGGTAATAGCAAAGGTAGTCCAGCTGTCCTCGTTGGTTGGGGTCAGCGTCATTTGCCAGTTATAAATTCCCGATTCCTGAACAGCAGCTATCAATGCCACAGTTCCCGGTACACCGGTGTTCATCACTCCGTAGGTTTGAGGGCTTTTGCCGGGAAAGTTTTTCAAATATAACCCTGCTGCTGCTGCAATATTTTCAGCAAAAACGGGGTTAGCTCTGGCTATTCCCTGCACATATTCCCTTACCTTTTCCATCAACTCCATCAACTCTTTCTTCCGGTCTTTCACCTTTTTCTTGTTCTCTCTTGATGGATTTTTCTTTGCCACTGTTATTGCATCTGCCAATGCAACTCTTGCGGCATCCACATCCAACATAGGAGGGTTGGGTGTAACAAAATAGGCACTCCCCTGTATGGATTCAACAATAAACTTCACTCTTACTAACAAATCTGGTAGTGCCAGCCTGGCCAGCAACAATACCACAACAATAGTTTCTATCATTTTTGTTGTTTTATGCCCTGCTTCGTCTCTTTTCATATATTACTATGAAGGATAATGACTTGCAGAACGGATTAATACTCATTTAACTAACTGATTTTAATTGATTTTTTCTTTTTTTTCTCCATATAGTATTGATTTTAAAGGTTAAACATTACTTTTCTATTTCTTTTGTCCCTGTTTCAAAGTCGATAGGACTGACGACTATAATTTTTTTTTTACTTGTCTAAAATAATTTATACTTCGCTAAATTTTTTTTACTTCTCAATTTGTGCTTTTGAGATGTCTAAACTAATTTATACTTGTCTCTTTGTACTTTTGAGATGTCTAAAATGATTTAGACAAGTCTTTTTTAGTTTTTGAGAAGTATAATTTATTTTTGAGCACCCAAAAATTAATTATACAAGTCTCTTTCCCTTAAAGACAAGTATAAATTAATTTTTACATGATTACAGGGCAATGTATGTGCTTTTGGCCGTTTTTAAGTTTTGGCCCTAACATAGTTAGTTGGTTAATTTGTCCGCCAGTGCGGAAGTTTGGTTGGTTGTGGCAGTAAAGCGCCACAATTCAGATTTTTGTTAAATGCGGTAGTCGTGTTTCATGCAGATTCTGGTTTTAAGTTGTTTTTATCCGCCCGGGGCGCACATTTTGTTAACTGCTTTTATATCTTTTACGTTGGTTTTTTAATAAGGTTACGTTTTTATGTAATTATTTTTAAAATATTTTTAGTCCCCTTTATATATCTTACACGAAAAAGCGAAAAGGTTGCATGGAATTTTGGATTATTTTTAATTAATAACGGAAAATGGGGGAAAAGATACAGGGAAATGGAAATAAAGTATATTTGTAGTTCATTAATGGAAAAGTAAATACAATGTTTAGTGGAGGGTTTGCAAAAACAGATTAATCAATTAAAAAATAAATAAGCAAAGACGCTATAGCGGGATGAAAAGGATTCAACTTATATTCATTTTCCTTTTTCTTATGGGAATTTATTCCTGTAAGAAAAAGGAAACTACTTCGGTAAAGGTTACTGTTTGGGATTCAGATTTGAACAGAGTTGTTCCTAACTGGAAAGTTTATTTGGAGGAAAAACATTATAAAACAACACTTGGGAGTGGAACTGATGCATATTCTGTAATTTTGGAAGGTTACACTGATGCTAATGGACAAAAAGATTTTGGGGAATTTGATACCTATAAAAGCAATAAATATGATTATGCTGTTAGAACTGATAATTTATTAAATATAGGTGAAATTGAAATAGATAAGGGGACTAGTAATAATGTCACCCTTAAGATAACTGAACGATTTAAATTGCAAAGGAGATTCGTGCCTCCCCCGCCTTATAGCGGAAGTGATTCTATGAGACTTGAATTTTATGAAATTACAAATAATATGCTTCGACTTGTTTTAACAAGTTCCAACTATTATCCTTATGAAGCAGGTGGCCTTATTTCCGGTACTTATTGTTATAATATTGATAAATATAAGGCAGGCGTTTATACCAATATTAAAGATACTGTATTCTACGATGTAAATTCAAGTTATGAATATAATGTAAGTTGGTAAAAATGTCCTTGTTTAAACTGAAAAAAACTCCCAAAAAGGCATGACCTAGTGGCGGGTTCGCAAAAACAGATTAATGAATTGAAAAACAAGTAGAATATTGTTCGATTTATAACTATGAAAACTAAAAATCTCATATTTCTTTTTCTTATTTTAATTGGAATGTTTTCCTGTAAAAAAGAAGAAGAAACATCTGTGAGAGGGCATGCATATGATAATAGTGCCCTGGCAAATGCTCCCAGTGTTCATGTCAAGTTGATTGAACGGTTTAATGACCATACAATTTATATTGCAGGTGTGAGCTCAAATAATTATAAATATACTGTTTTAAAAGAAGGCGATACTGACGCAAACGGATATTTTGATTTAGGAACTTTTTCTGCAAGAAAAGATAAAAAATATGATTACTACATAAATAAAGATGTTTATGGTTTGACGAAAGGAGAAGACAATGATATTACAATACAAATATATGATGGAATAACATATTTATATACCTATTTCCTGCCCCCACCCCCATATAATGTCGGTGATTCTTTGACTGTAACATATACGCATTCAGTTTATACGAATCACAAATTTAAAATAAAAGATATTGGCTATTCATCGCAAAACTATTATGAAATAATTAGTGGTAAGTATTATATAAATATTGATAAATATAAATCCGGAATTTATTCAAATCTTAAAGATACTGTATTTTATCCTAATAAAACAACTAATAGTTACAATGTAAATTGGTAAAAATGTCCTTGTTTGAACTGAAAAAAAACTCCCAAAGAAGAATGAAAAGAGCGAACTTTTTATCTTTCTCTATCACTAACAAAAAAACTCTGTGATTCTCTGTGTCTACTCGGTGAAACTCTGTGTCATGAAAAAATTCTTATTTACATCAAGAACAGAAGAGAAAAAAGCGAAAATTGTTATGAAACAAAAATTTCGCTACTAATTCTATTAAAAACATAAACTTTAAAATTAATTATTACTTTTGGATTTTTAAAATCATTAGGTATGAATTGCAAATTAGTTACTATTAGTTTATTTAGTTTTTTTGGTTTTGTTCTCCATCTCTCCGGTTTGGCCCAGACAGACATAGATGACAAAGCAAATGAACTGATACAGGCCGGCAAATATGAGGATGCCCGGGCACTGATTGACTCGAAACTGAACGACTCTAAATATAATACGGATGGGCAATACTGGTACTTAAGAGGTTTTACTTATAAATCCATTTACACGAGCAAGGAAAAATCGAACAAAGAATCTCCGGCCCGTATCACCGCTCTCGAATCTTTTAAAAAATCCTTAAAACTCAACCCTTCTGCTGAAAATGTGGTTGAAAACAAGAAAAACATAAAATTTCTGGCAACCACCTTATATAATGATGTTACCAAGGGTTTGGATACCGCCAATTACAACATAGCTTTACGAAACTTCGACCTCTTTAAAAAATACTATTACCTCTCCGATGCTTCTGCCACCGATTTATTAAACAATGATATTTCCTTTAAACTTGCCCTGGCCAGTATTTATGAAAAGCTGTTTAAAAAGAGCCCTTCGCATGGCGAAAAAGTAAAATATTTTAACATGGCCAACCAACTGTATGATGAAGTGTTGGCTGTAAGTAAAGACCCGAAAGCAAAGCTGGATAAAGCTACTCTGATGGCCGATGCAGCAGTTTACCAAATAGATGCCAATGCAAAAGAGTTTAAACAGGAAATAGATTTAAAATCGACCACCATCAGTAAACTGGATAAGGACAATCAGCTAAAGCAGAATGCCATTTCACTGCTTGAAAAAGACAAGCAATTAAAAGATGCAGAACTGGCTACCAAAGAACTGGAAATACAAAAGAAAGAACTGGAAAATACCGCAAAGAACAATGAACTCAGACAGCAATCCATCATTCGTAATACCTTTATAGTTGGGTTTGCCATTATGTTGCTGTTTTCACTTGTTATTTTTCGCCAACGAAATAATATTGCAAAGGAAAAAAAGAGAAGTGATGAACTATTGCTGAACATTTTGCCCGAAGAAGTAGCGGAAGAATTGAAAAAAACCGGATCCGCCAAGGCTAAATATTATAACCACGTTTCTGTATTGTTTACTGACTTTGTAGGGTTTACCATCATCAGCGAAAAACTTTCCCCATCCGAACTGGTGGAAGAGATTCACTCCTGCTTTACAGCCTTTGATGCGATAATAGAACGCAACGGGTTGGAAAAAATAAAAACCATAGGAGACGCTTACCTTGCAGTATGCGGTATGCCAAACGAAGATGAAAACCATGCACAAAGAACAGTGCAGGCAGGAATAGAGATTATGGAGTTTATTAATAAACGAATAGTAGAAGGCGGAAAGTTTAAAATCAGGATTGGTATTAATTCAGGACCGGTGATTGCAGGAATTGTGGGGGTGAAAAAATTTGCCTACGATATATGGGGAGACGCTGTGAATACAGCAGCACGTATGGAGCAAACCAGTGTGCATGGAAAAATAAATATTTCAGGGGCTACTTACGAATTGGTAAAAAACGATTTTGAATGTACTTATCGTGGTAAAATAGATGCCAAAAACAAAGGGGAAATAGACATGTATTTTGTAGAGTCGAGAAAAAAATAGTTCCGGCTATCCTATCCTCTGTTATTAGGCATTTCAACAAACATACAGCTTAAAAATCAGTCAATTTATTTGTTTAACCAAAATTCAAAAAAAATCAAATCATGAAAAAATCATTACTTGTAGTATCCTTTTGTTTGGCTTTGGGCTTAACATTAAAAGCGCAATCTCCTCAGGGATTCAATTACCAGGCCGTAGCACGTACCACTGGCGGTGTTGCCATTACCAATCAACTGATAGGGTTAAAAGTTGCCATTTTTCAGGGGAGTGCCAGCGGAACACTTGCTTATGCAGAAACATTTTCCACCACTTCCAATAATATTGGATTAATGAATGTGGTGATAGGAACAGGAACCACCACATTTGGTACGTTCAGTGCTATTAACTGGGGCAATGGTCCTTATTTTATTGAGTTAAGTATGGATCCGACCGGAGGAACATCCTATGTTACCATGGGTACACAGCAGTTAATGAGCGTGCCTTATGCTTTATATGCTGCCAACTCTCCTGCGGGAGCTGCAGGTGCAACAGGAGCTACCGGTAATAATGGAACCAACGGAACTAACGGAACAAATGGAATAGACGGTGTAACCGGAGCCACAGGGAATGCGGGTCCGACAGGTACTTCCGGACTTAACGGAGCTACAGGTGCCACAGGTACTGCCGGAACAAACGGTACTAATGGTACTAACGGAACCAATGGTACCAACGGAGCAAATGGTGCTACCGGGGCTACAGGGAGCACAGGTACTGCCGGTACAAATGGAACGAACGGAACAAACGGACTTACTGGTGCAACAGGTGCCACAGGAGTTGGCGGAGGTACCTTGGATAATGCTTATAATTTTGGCGGAGCAGGTGCAGGAAGAACAATTAATGCCAATTCAGGTTCGGTAACTGTTAATGCTGCCGGAACAGGTGCTCCCGGAATCGGAGTGTTGGTAAATCAATCAGGAACGGGAACAGCTGCTATAGGTGCACTATTAACTGGAACAGGAAATGCTATTAATGCATCATCAACCAATGCGGCAAACACTACATCTACTATACAGGCAACCACAAACAGCAGCACAGCAAACAATTCAGCGGTATACGGCCAAACATCAGGTGCGGCAAGAGGGATAACAGGTGAGGTTTTAGGTACTGCCGCAGCCGATGTTGCAGTTTATGGAAACAACCTTCGCACCGCTGGTGGTATTGGAGTGGGAGGTATTGGATATATTGGTGTTGCCGGTCAGTCGGCTCAGGAACTTGGTTATGGAGTATATGGTGGCAACTCCCATACAGGAGGTGTTTCAGGAGATGAGGCAGGTGTGGCAGGACAAGGTGGTTTTGTTGGAGTGGAAGGTCAATCGGACGGAACAGGATATGGTGTGGCTTCTTTGGATAATATGCTAGCCATTGGCAATTTCACTGCTATTGGTACCAAAGCATTTACCATCGATCATCCAATGGACCCTGCAAATAAATACTTAAAACATTATACTATTGAATCTCCCGAAGTATTGAACATGTACAGAGGAAATGCTACCTGCAATGCGCAAGGTGAAGCAGAGGTTACATTACCAAATTATTTTTCTGCCATTAATATTAACTTTTCGTATAACCTTACTCCAATAGGTGCGCCTGCTGTTTTGTTTATTAAACAAAAAGTGGCAAACGGGAAATTTATTGTTGGAGGTGGCGCACCGGGAATGGAATTTTCGTGGCAGGTGTATGCGGAACGTAATGATGCGTATGTTCAGCAACATCCTGAATCGAAAGAAATAGAGCCTGCTAAAACGGCAAGAGATAAAGGCAAATATTTACGTCCTGAACTTTACGGGCAATCGAAAGAAAAAGCTATTTTTAAACCTATCTCTGTAAAAAAGTAGGATTAGTTATTTTATAAGAATAAAGAAAGTCCAAAGCAGATTGCTTTGGACTTTTTTCTTGGGTTCTACTCTTATTTGCTGTAGGTACTTTTTGTAACCTTATCAGAAAATGTATCTATACAAAGTTTCAAACCTAATTACCTTATTCTATCTATCCCAATTGCGATGCAACCGATTAAAATGCTATTTTTGTGCCCCTTAAAATTTTTTAAAAACATTAACCTGTTTTATCTGTTGATGTACAGATAGTAGGCAGATGTTTTTTTGCTTATAAGAGGAAAGAAAATAGAAATGAAAGTGCTTTTTAACTTATGCCAGTTGAGATAGATAAAGACCTGTACCGGAAGAAATTTGCTGAGCTCAATTGTTGTGTTATTATTCCTACTTATAATAATGCAGGGACTATAGGGCAGGTGATTACTGATGTTAGCGAATTTACGGACAGGATAGTAGTGGTGAATGATGGGAGTACGGATGGAACGGCTTACTTGCTGAAGGGATTGAAAAACGTGGTGGTGCTGGGGTATGCGAAAAATAAGGGGAAAGGGTATGCGCTGAGAATGGGAATAAAGTATGCGCAGGAGAACGGTTACAGGTATGCGATAACTATTGACAGTGACGGGCAACATTATGCGGATGATATTCCAAGGTTTATTTACAAGATAGAACAGGAACCTGATTCGTTATTGATAGGTGCAAGGAATTTGAGGCAGGAGAATATGCCTAAAAAGAATACATTTGGAAACAAGTTTTCGAATTTCTGGTTCAGGTTTCAAACAGGGATTAAGCTCCCCGATACACAATCAGGCTATAGGCTTTACCCGGTGCAAAAAATGAAAGGAACACGGTATTTTACAAAAAAGTATGAATTTGAAATAGAAGTAATGGTAAAAGCTGCCTGGAAAGGGATAAATGTGGAAGCTGTTCCTGTAAAGGTTTTTTATGCAGAGGAAGGAAAACGGATTTCGCATTTCAGACCATTTAAAGATTTTACAAGGATTAGTATATTGAATACCTATCTGGTAATATTAGCCCTGGCCTGGTATAAGCCAATTCATTTTTTTAAAAGTTTAACAAGAGAAAATATCAAGGCATTTATGCACAAGCATTTTCTTGATTCGAATGAGCCTATATTAAAAAAGTCAGTAGCTGTGGCTTTTGGTGTGTTTATGGGGATTATTCCGATATGGGGATACCAGTTTGTGACAGCACTTATACTTGCCCATTTTATGAAAATGAATAAGGCTATAGTTGGGCTGGCTGCTAATATTAGTGTTCCGCCAATGATACCGATTTTGCTTTACGGGAGTTTAAAGACAGGTCAGATAGTTTTGCAAACGGATGTGAGGAACAATATTTTTAATAGCCCGCTTACTATTGAAACAATGAAGCAACACTTATTTGAATACGTAATTGGCAGCTTTGTATTTGCTGTTATTATGGCAATTGTGCTGGGGGTGGCTTCGTATTTTTTATTGAAGATAGCGGGGAAAAAGATTTTAAAGAAGTATTAAGCAGAAAGTAATGGGTACCATTTTTACATACATTTATCGTTTTCTGAAAAGGAGAAGAGTTGTTTTCTTTCTTCTGTTTTTGGGTGCGCTGGCCTTTGCAGGATTTTTTGCTTCTAAAATAAAACTGGAGGAGGACATCACCAAGATGATGCCCACGGATGCTAAAGTAGAAAGGCTGAATAAAGTTTTTAAGAATTCAAAGTTCCTGGACAAACTGGTGATAACCGTTTCGCTGGCCGACAGCATGGCGAAAGGGGAACCGGATGAACTGATTACTTTTACGGATAGCCTTGTTTCATCCATTCAGAAATTTGACACTTCGCTCGTAAAAGAAATAACTTACAAGGTAAATGATGATGTGATGTATGAGGTGTACAACACGTTTATTGATAACCTGCCTGTTTTCCTTGAAGAAAAAGATTATACCACGCTTGATCATTTGATTACTCCTGAAAAACTGGATACTACGCTGGAGAAAGATTACAAGACTTTATTATCACCTGCCAGCCTTGTTCTAAAGAAAAATATTCTGAGAGATCCCATAGGCATTACACCTTATGCATTGAAACGGATGCAGAGTTTGCAGTTTGATGATAATTTTGAACTGGAAAATGGCTATATTTTTACGAAGGATAAAAAACACTTGTTGTTTTTTATTACTCCGAAAATGAAAGCATCGGAGACCGTTAAAAATACTTTGTTGCTTACATCGCTGGATGAGGCAATAGCTAAAAACATTGCTTTTACTAAAAACAAGTTATACGCTGAATACTTTGGGACTGCAGCAGTGGCGGTGGGTAATGCTGTGCAGATTAAGAAAGATGTAAGGCTCACGGTTAGTATTACCTTAATAGGATTGTTTTTATTTATTAGTTTTTTCTTTAAACGAATAGAAGTTTTCTTTTTGATATTTCTACCGGTTTTGTTTGGCGGGGCATTTTCGCTTGCATTACTTTATTTATACAAAGGTTCTATTTCCGGGATTGCCATTGGTGCAGGTTCCATTGTTCTTGGGATAGCAATGGATTATACAATTCACTTTTATACCCATTTTAAACATGTTAATTCAGGTGAGGAAACGGTTAAAGATCTGGCTTTCCCCTTAACGCTTGGAAGTACTACCACTATAGGAGCATTTTTGGGATTGACATTTATAAAATCAGAAGCATTGCAGGATTTTGGAATGTTTGCTGCTTTCAGTTTGCTGGGTGCTGCTCTGTTTACACTTATTTTATTTCCTCACCTGATGAGAAAAAGAAAAGTGGCAGAACATACCGAACACCTGGAACATAAACAAAACCTGGTAGAGAAAATAGCTTCCTATAAATTCGAAAAAAATAAATACCTCATCTGGCTGATTATAATAGTTTGCGGTATTTCAGTTTATACATCACAAAAGGTAGAGTTTGAGCCCGACATGATGAAGATGAATTATGTGGATGCTCACCTTGCCAAAGCAGAACAAAACCTGAACGCCATAAGCAATGTGTCATTAAAAAGTATTTACCTAGTGGCAAGCGGAAAAGACCTGGATGAAGCCCTCGCGAATAGTGAAAAAAGTTTACCTGCACTAAACCAACTGGAGAAAGATAAAGTATTGAAAAAATATTCTTCCATTTCCACCATTCTTCTTTCGAAGGCAGAACAGCAAAAAAGAATAGCAAGATGGAATAACTTCTGGACACAGGAAAAGAAGAAGAAACTGAAAGAAGAATTAATAAACAAATCGGTTACCTATAAATTTAAGGAAAATGCTTTTGCAGGATTTTATGAAATGCTGGATAAGGATTTTAAGCCGATTGATGCAAGTGCTTTCAGCGGGTTAAAAGCTACCATGTTGGATAACTACATCAGCGAAAACAAGGATGAAACAACTGTGGTAACTGTAATAAAAGCGACAGCGGAAAATGAAGACAAGGTGTACAATGCTTTCAGTGAAAATAAAAAACTGGTGGTATTTGACAAGAAGTTTCTGACCAACCGTTTTATTGAAATCATAAAAAATAATTTTAATTTAATATTAGGTTTCTCTTCATTGTTGGTTTTAATAATGTTGATTATTTCTTACGGAAGATTTGAACTTGCCCTTGTTACTTATATACCAATGGTGCTTAGCTGGCTTTGCATACTTGGAGTGATGGGTGCTTTCGGTATAAAATTCAATATCATCAATATTATAGTTTCCACTTTTATTTTCGGACTGGGTGATGATTACAGTATTTTTATTACCGATGCATTAATGAACGAATACAAAACGGGACAAAAGAATCTGGCATCTTATAAAACAGGTATTTTCATTTCTGCTACTACTACCATGATAGGAATTGGAGTACTCGTATTTGCTTCTCACCCGGCTTTAAAGTCAATCGGGCTAATAACTATAATAGGAATGTTTTCGGTATTAATTATTTCCAATACCATTCAACCCGCATTGTTCAAGTTTTTTATTACCAAGCGGACAGATAAAAAACGTGTTCCTTATACTTTTTTAAGTTTACTTCAGTCTGTCTTTGCTTTTACATGGTTTGCCTTAGGTTGCACTATTTTGATTGTTTTTGGGCTAATCGTAGTGAAATTATTACCCATCCCTAAAAAGATACGATTAAAAATATTTCATCAGTTAAGACATTATTGCGCCATTTCGATGATACATGTTCATCCCCATGTGCCTAAGAAAATAATAAATGAATCGAAAGAACGTTTTGATAAACCAGCAGTGGTAATAGCCAATCATCATTCTGTTATAGATTCCTTACTAATGCAATCGTTGAATCCGAAGTTGATTTTGATGGTAAAGGATTGGGTTTGGAATAACCCGTTGATGGGACCAATTGTGAGACTTGGTGGCTTTATTCCAAAAGCTGCTGGCTATGAAGACAATCTTGATAAAATAAAAGAGTTGTTAAATGAAGGATACTCTTTGGCGATATTTCCTGAAGGAGCACGTTCGGATACAGCTAAAATAGCTCGTTTTCATAAGGGTGCATTTTTTATTGCAGAACGTTGTAACGTGGATATTGTTCCTATCATATTTCATGGAAGTGCATTTGCACAAGGAAAAGATGATAGTTTTTTATTGAAAAACGGCAGACTAACTATCCGATATTTACCCCGCATTGAAGCTGACGATAAATCATTCGGAGATAATTATGCAGAACGCACAAAAAAAATAAGCAGGTATTTTAAAACAGAATACAATAAAATGCGGGCCGAAATAGAAACTGTGGATTACTTTTATAATCGGTTAACAAAAAATTATATTTACAAAGGTCCGCTTTTGGAGTGGTACATGCGCATAAAAGTAAAACTGGAAGATAAGTACAGGCTATTCGAATCATTGCTTCCTAAAAAAGGTACGATTACCGATGTGGGTTGTGGTTATGGATTTTTGCCTTATATGCTGGCATTCATGAGCGAGGACAGGATAATAATAGGTACAGATTACGATGAAGAAAAAATAGCGGTTGCAAATAATTGTTTTTCTAAAACAACTAATATTTCTTTTTTTGCCGCAGATGCAACAGAATGTGAATTATCAAAAAGTGATGCGTTTATTCTGAGTGATATTTTACATTACCTGCCAATTGTTGAACAGGAAAAACTAATTGTAAAATGTATCAACAACCTTAACCCAAGTGGAATGTTACTTATAAGAGATGCCGACAGTAGCATGAGCAAACGCCATTGGGGTACCCGGTACACTGAATTTTTCTCTACCAATTTTGGTTTCAATAAAACTAAAAACAAACTGGAATTTGTTCCGGCCAGTTTTATTATTGATGTGGTGAAAAAGCATAACTTTAACATTCAAAAAATAGATAATACAAAACTTACTTCCAACGTAATTTACGTAGTAAGGAAAAGTTAAAAAAGGAAACATGTCGAAATACGATGTAGTAATAATAGGCAGCGGGCTTGGTGGACTGGAGAGTGCTTATATTTTAAGCAAGGAAGGTTACAAGGTGCTGGTGCTTGAAAAAAACCGGCAACTGGGCGGAAGCCTTCAGATATTTGTTCGCGATAAAGCCATATTTGATACAGGCATTCATTACATAGGAGGGCTGAGTGAAGGGCAGAACCTGAACCAGTGTTTTAAATATTTTGGAATAATGGACAAACTTAACCTGATAAAAATGGATGAGGATGGTTTTGACAGGATTTCGTTTGGAGATGATATTGGCAATGAATACAAACATGCCCAGGGATATGATAATTTTGTAGAACAACTTGCTGTTCAGTTTCCACACCAGCGTGAAGAACTGAAAACCTATACCAAACTGATTCAGGATGTTTGTAATTATTTTCCGCTTTACCAACTAAGAGAAGACGATGCCCCGATTTTAGGAACAAAATACCTGGATGTAAATGCCAAAGATTTTATTTCCTCAGTAATTTCGGATGTACGTTTGCAAAATGTACTGGCAGGTTCCAATCCTTTGTATGCCGGAGACGGAGAAAAAACTCCTTTGTATGTCCATGCATTGGTAGTAAATACTTATATTGAAAGTTCTTATAAGTGTATAGATGGAGGTTCGCAAATAGAACGATGGATTACAAAAAACATTAAAGCTAACGGTGGTGAAATAAGGAATTATTCGGAGGTAAAAAAAATTGTAGAAAAGGATGGTATAATAACCCATGTGGAACTTTCAACAGGGGAAAAAATAGAAGGTAAAAATTTTATTTCCAACATACATCCTGCCACCACCATGGAAATGCTTGAATCAACTAAAATAAAAAATGCCTATAGGAACCGCATCAATGGTTTGGAAAATTGTTCTTCAGCATTTATTATTGATATTGTTTTAAAACCGCAAACATTTAAATATACTAATTATAACATTTATCATTTCGGGGAAAATGATGTGTGGAGTGCCGTAAATGCTACTCCAGAAATGGGTACTAATGCCTTTTGCATTTTTGTTCCAAAATCATCGAAAGGTGGACAATATGCAGATAGCATGACCATACTTACCTATATGAAATTCGACCAGGTAAAGCAATGGGCCGATACCTTTGCGACCGTTCCCAAACATAATGATTCGAGAGGCGAAGAGTATGAAGAATTTAAAAAGAAAAAAACCGAACAAATATTGGACAAGGTAGAATCGAGGATTCCTAATATCAGGAGTTATATTAATTCCTATACCACATCTACCCCACTTTCCTATCGTGATTACATCGGTGCAAAAGACGGAGGATTATATGGTATTGCGAAAGATTACCGAGACCCTTTGAGAACATTTATTTCTCCAACTACCAAAATTCCAAACTTGTTTTTTACCGGCCAAAATCTGAATATGCATGGTGTATTGGGAGTAACAGTGGGCGCAATTCGCACCTGCGGAGTTTTTGTAGGTCAAAATTATTTATTAAAAAAAATAAATAATTCCTGATTCTTACTTCTTCCTCATTTAAAAAGGCAAGGTTTTTGGTAGGTTAATTATGAAGCAAAATAATGTACTCTTATATAACTAACTTAATGTTGATATTATGAAACTATTCCTATTGAAGACCTGCCTTTTATTAATACCGGTATTTGTACTGGACATTACAGTTTGGAAGGTAAAAAAATCGGCCATCTCCTTTCAGATAAAAAATGCGGGAGTTACCATTAACGGTGCATTTTACGGATTAAAATCAGAGATAAAATTCGACCCTCTAAAGTTGCAGGAAAGTAACATTTTCGCATCGGTAGATTCAAAAACTGTAAATACTGAAATGGAATCACGGGATAATCACCTTCGCAAACCGGATTATTTTGATGTGGAAAAATATCCTCTCATTACGCTTCAATCTGTTAAATTAGAAAAAACCGGGCCCATCACTTTTAATGGTACATTTAAACTGACCATAAAAGACATAACTAAAGAAGTGGTGATACCATTTTCTTTTATTAAAATTCCTGAAAAAAACCAACTGAAAGGAAACTTCACCATCAACAGGAGGGATTACGGAATCGGAAGCAGTAGTATGATTTTAGCCGATGATGTTACAATTAACCTGGATGTGGAATTAACAGAATAGGTTTTTAATGTGTCCGGGAGGAGATTCGAACTCCCACGATTTCTCGCCAGCCCCTCAAGCTGGTGCGTCTGCCAGTTTCGCCACCCGGACCTGTGTTATTTCTGGAGATATTGGCGGCAAAGGTATTAAAAGTTGGTTCTTATAAAAGTATTAATTTCATTAAAGTTAAAGGAAGACAGGAACCTATTAATCATATAACTCAAATTTAATATCCCCTTTTTCATACCCCAATACTTTAAGGTTTTCAACGGTTTCCATAATCATGGCTTTCCAGCCGCAAATGTAAAACTGTGTAGGCTGTTTATGTGAAAATAATTCCTTGTAAACCTGATGAACATATCCGACTGTGCCCTGCCATGAAAGAGAAGTTTCGCGGGAACACACTGGTATAAAGGAGAAATCGGAAAGTTCATTTTGCAGTTCTTCCATTTCTTTTCTATAAAGAATGTCGTGAACGTACCTGCAACCAAAAATAAGCGTTATGTTTTTATGTGGTATATTATAATTTTTTATGTCTAGCAACATGGAGCGGAATGGAGCAATGCCGGTACCAGTGCAAATAAAACATAAATCTTTTTCAAACGCAGGAGGCCTTGGTTTTCCAAACTTACCAATAAACAAAGAAGCCGGAACCCGGGTCCCAATTTTAAAATTTTCGAATATATAAGGTGTTCCCTTCCCTTCAGGGTTTAATACAATTACCAGTTCAAAAGTATTATTTGTCTTACTGGGTGGAGATGCTATAGAATAAGCTCTGGTGGTTTGGGAAGATTCGATTGGTAAATCGAGCATGGTAAATTGTCCGGGTATAAAATCGCACCATGGAATTTCAGGAATACGAAATACATAACGTTTTACATTGGGAGCTTCGTCAATAATTTCGACTACTTCGGCTGTTTGGAAAGTTAATTTCATAACAAATAAATTTAGATGTTTATAAAATCTGAAGTGCTAAAGTAGTAAAATTTTGAATCAGATTACCTGATTTTCAATCAATTTACAAAATATGTTTTTTGTCGGGTAACAGGTTTTCCAATGTCCAGTCGAGCCGTTTAATAAAATCATGTTTCCTTACTTTGCAATCATGAATGGGACAAATGGGACAGGAAGCAGGAAGACAAGGATCGGCATGAATAAAAAATTCCACTTCTCCTTCGAGTTTGTCCTTTATCAAATATTCTACTTTCGATACTTCATTATGAGATAACTCCAGGTTATCATACCAAGGCAAAGTAATATGAGCATCGATATGCAAATGAGCACCATATTTTAAAACCCGAAGGTTATGCATGTCAATCCATTTTTCTTCCCTGTGATTATTTAAAATAGAAACCACCAAATCGAGTTTTTCGTAATCCGCTTCATCGAGCAAATTAGTAACGGATTCTTTTAACAATTTAAACCCAGTGTAGAATATGAATCCACCAAACAGCATTGCAATCAAATTATCTAACCAGTAAATTTTGGTGAAATAAATAATAACAAGACCAACAACCAAACCGATACTGGAAACAGTATCTGAAATAAGATGTTTTCCATCAGCTACCATTAAAGAAGATTGATGAACCTTTCCCTGCCTTATTAAATATTTCCCCATCACATAATTACAACCTCCTGCAAATAAAGAAAAATACAACCCTATATCAATAGAATGAATCTCGGAAGGATGAAAGAAGCCCATTACCGATTTAAGAATAATGGCACCACCTGCCAAAACTATTAATCCTCCCTCTAAACCTACTGAAAGATATTCCACTTTACCATGCCCATAAGGATGGTTTTCGTCCTTTGGCAAAGTGGAATAATAAATACTAAACAATGCAAAACCACCGGCTACAACATTTATAATACTCTCGAATGCATCTGTTAAAATTGCGTTGGAATGTGTGAGGAGATAGGCTGCAAATTTTATTGCCATAAGTACAATGCTAAAAATAAGCATGGTGCGCATGGTTTTTATTTTAAACGAATTATTTTTGGAAATCATGCAGTAAACATAAGAATAATGAGAGTATGAAAAAAAAGTAAATTGAAAAAAATTAACTTTGGGGAAAATAAAAAAGATGGATACTGTTTTTAAAGATTTAAAAGTAATTGAATTAGCCAATGTTTTGGCGGGTCCTGCGGTGGGTATGTTTTTTGCAGAACTTGGTGCAAACGTTATTAAGATTGAAAATAAATTAACAAACGGAGACATGACCCGCAGCTGGAAACTGGCCTCAGAAGATAAAAAGTCGAAAAACTCTGCCTATTATTCTTCGGTTAACTGGAATAAAAAAAGTATTTTCCTTGATTTGACAAATATAAATGACAGAAAAAAAGTATTAGATTTAATTAAGAAAGCGGATATTGTTATTTCAAATTACAAACAAGGAGATGACAAAAAACTGGGAATGGATTATGCTTCCATAAAAAAAATTAACCCGACAATTATTTATGGACACATCAGCGGATTTGGAGATAAGGATAAACGGATTGCTTATGATTTGGTATTACAGGCAGAAACAGGTTTTATGTATATGAACGGAACCCCTGATAGTGGCCCTTTAAAAATGCCGGTAGCCATTATTGATTTGATGGCAGCCCATCAATTAAAGGAAGGCATACTTGTAGCCTTAATCAAAAAACTAAAAACCGGAAAAGGGGCAAAGGTTTCTGTTTCATTATTCGATTCTGCGATAGCTTCTCTTGCCAATCAGGCAAGTAACTGGTTAATGGCAAATCATAATCCACAACCTATTGGCTCACTACACCCTAACATTGCACCATATGGTGAACTTTTTATTACAAAGGATACAAAACAAATTGTTTTGGCAGTGGGTACTGATAAACAATTTCAAGAATTGTGTGTATTTTTGAAAATTAAGTTTATTTCTTCTGACCCCAGATTTTCCTCCAATACAAACCGTGTTAAAAACAGAACAGAACTTTTTAAAATTATTCAATCTGAATTTATTACATATTCGGCAGAAAAAATCATAAAGAATTTCATTTCCAAAGGTATTGCTGCCGGTGTTGTTAAATCGGTTAAAGAAGTTTTTGAAACAGCTGATTTAAATAATTCCATACTAGAGTCAATTGATGAGACAAAAACACCATCTTCAAGGGTAAAAACAGTTGTCTTTAAAATGAAAAGTTGAAAGGTTCTTAATAAAAAGCTTAAAAATAGAATACCCATTGTATTGTTTATTAGATAATTTTATTTATTTTTGACGCACAATCGATTAACAATCGGGAAATATGCAGAAAAAACTACTTCTTCTATTACTTTTTTTTATTCCTTTTTTTGCTTCCGCTCAATATGGAAACAAGATAAGACACAGAGGCGACAATGGTTTTGTGAATAAAAAGAACCGTCCACAAAAGCAAATTACTTTTGGAATAGGTGCATCTAATTTTTTGGGAGAATTGGGAGGAGCCAATCAGGTTGGGACATTTTTTGTAAAAGATTTAGAATTCTCTACCACCAAACCTTCTGCTGCTTTAGGATACCGTTATAAATTTAATCAGTTATTTGCTTTAAGCGGTGGGTTTCATTATTTGGCTGTAAAAGGAAATGATAACCTCACTGCCGAACCATACCGCCAAAATCGTAATTTGAATTTTAAATCAAATATTTTTGAACTTTCTATACAGGGGGAATTATATTTTACAAAAGAACAACAAGGACATTTATATCGTATTAAGAATGCAAAAGGAAGAAAAAGCTATAAACTGCAGGCTTATGCTTTCGGAGGGGTAGGTGTTTTTTACTTTAATCCGAAAGCGCAATACCGTGGTAAATGGGTCGCGCTTCAACCTTTAGGTACAGAAGGACAAGGTTTACCTGATGGTCCAAAAAAATATAGCCGTTTTAGCATTTGCATCCCTTATGGTTTAGGTGTTTCTGAAGGAATTGGTAAAAACTGGAGTGTTGGTTTGGAAATAGGAATCAGAAAAACGTTTACGGACTATATTGATGATGTAAGTGGAGATTATTACGATAATGCTATTATCAGGGAACAGAACGGTAACACAGCAGCAGATTTAGCTGACCCATCCTTAGCAAATTACCCTATTTCATTGGGTGGTGATGCAACAGGATTGAAGCAAAGTGCAGCTGGTGAACAACGGGGAGATCCAACCCATAAAGATTCGTATATGTTTATGAACATTACCGTTTCTTATAAATTAAGAACAAGACGTTCGGTTAAATCTAAATTCTAAATTCCTTTTTTGAATTTTAATTCAATTAAAATAAATGAGCCTCAAAGCCCTGAAGAGTTTGAGGCTTATTATTTATTACGTTATAAGGTATTAAGAAAACCATGGAACAAACCTTTAGGTAGCGAAAAGGATGAAATGGAAGAAACCGGCATTCATGCATGGGCTACTGATGAAACGAATCTTGTTTTTGGAGTTTGCAGGTTACAATTCAATTCCACCGAAGAAGCTCAATTGAGGTTTATGGGTGTTGCTGAGTTTGCACAGGGGAAAGGAATAGGTAAAAAACTTATCGATTACCTTGAAGGAAAAGCGAAAGAAAAGGGAGCAAAAAAAATGATTCTACAATCAAGAGAAAATGCTGTTCCTTTTTATTTAAAATGCGGATATTCAGTGGTTGAAAAATCATTTTTAATGTGGGGTGAAATTCAACATTACCTGATGGAGAAAGAACTGGTTTAAAAACTATTCTTCTGTTTCTTTTGCAAATGTTCTTTCTGTTATAATGGTAAATCCTTTGTAATAATATACGCCTCCCCAGTTATATTCTTCTCTTCGGTAAATAATATCTTCTCCATTAATATTTACAGTGACCACAGTTATTTTCTTTCTATCTTCTGTTATCAGCTTTTTCTTAACATCTCTGACAATTGGAACTGTGTAAGGTACCACCTCCACCCCATGTGGCAAGGGTTTTTCTTCTACATGAGTATAAACAGGTTGCTCTACAACTATAGGAATTGGTTTGCTTTTTTCAACAACTGGCGGTGGTGGTGGTGGTGGTGGTGGTGGTTTAGGAGCCGGGGTTGGTGGTTTAGGAACCGGCACCGCTGTTTCTTCCGCTTTCTTTTGCATGGCCAATGCTGACTGTGTATAGTCCTTGTCATAATCAAAATCCATCTTTTCCATGGTGTATTGAATTCTTCCAACCGGTTGACTATAGGTAACTATCTCATCTTTGGGCTGTGGTTGCAAAGCCACAGTAATCTTAAACAATGCAAAATCTTCTTCTTCCCTTCCACTAGGGACGTGGGAATCGATAATTACACTTTTACTGATATAGCCCATTTTGGTGCAGGTTACCTGATATTGCGTTCCCAATTCCAAATCGACAGTATATTTACCACCATTAGGGTCTATTACTTTAAATGGAGCCCCGTTCTTTGTAATGGTGATTAAAGAACTTTTTAAATCTCCGTTTTCAATATCGAGTTTTACTTTAATTCTAAAAGTAGGTTCCTTTTGGGCATATATATTTTGGGAGACAAAAAACAACACAAGGGCAAGCAGTATTACCTTTACGTTATTCATTAAAAACCTTATTTTAAATAATCTCCCCATAATATAATTTCCAAAAATATAAAAAAAATTGTTTAAAGAACTAACAATACGATTAAACTTAAATGGTAACTTTGAACATAAATAATTTTATGAGCATTGATTTACAATTTCTGACGAGGGAAGTATGCCGAATAGCCAAGGAAACAGCCTCGTTTATAAGGGAAGAGCAAACTAAATTTTCAATCAGTGCTGTTGAAACAAAAGGTAAAAATGATTTTGTTTCGTATGTAGATAAAACCTCTGAAAAAAAACTCATCCATTCTCTTACCGACATTTTACCTGAAGCTGGCTTTATTGCCGAAGAAGGAACCTCTTCCAAAAAAGGCATAAAGTACAACTGGATTATAGACCCGCTTGACGGAACTACCAATTTTATTCATGGTATTCCCTGTTATGCCATAAGTATTGCGCTGATGCGGGATGATAAAATAGTTTCAGGAGTGATTTATGAAATAAATTTTGATGAGTGTTTTTATGCCTGGGAAAACAGCAAAGCTTACCTCAATGAGAAAGAAATAAACGTTTCGCCTGCTGCAAAGCTTTCGGATAGTTTGCTTGCCACGGGCTTTCCTTATTATGATTACCACAGGATGAATGAATACATGGAACTATTCAAATACTTTATGCAACATACTCATGGGTTAAGGAGGCTGGGTTCGGCTGCTACGGACCTGACTTATGTGGCCTGCGGAAGATTTGAAGGGTTTTATGAATACTCGCTGCAACCATGGGATGTGGCGGCAGGTGCTTTTATAGTGCAACAGGCTGGCGGAAAGGTTACCGACTTTAGTGGTGGTGAAAATTATATTTTCGGGAAGGAAATAGTAGCCGGAAATGCTGCCTGTTTTGATGAGTTTTTGAATGCAGTAAAAAAATATTTTATCTGATTTTTATTATGGAAGAAAAACCAAAGCCAAAAAATGCCTGGGAATATGTTAAGGTTTATTTCCCGGATGTATGGCAATACCTTATCATTATTCTTATTATGATTATTGCTGCATTTTTTATTTTATAATCCTCGCCCCCTGATATCCTCTTTACAGAGAAAAAAAAGGGACGAACAATGATATGTTCAAACCAAAATTATTTTCTACACTTAAAGATTATTCGAAAGAACAATTTTTTAAAGACCTTACTGCTGGAGTAATAGTAGGTATTGTGGCGCTTCCGCTTGCCATTGCTTTTGCCATTGCTTCGGGTGTGTCGCCTGAAAAAGGACTTTATACTGCTATTATTGCTGGGTTTATTATTTCAGCATTAGGTGGCAGTAAGGTGCAGATTGGCGGCCCTACGGGTGCTTTCATTGTTATTGTTTACGGAATAGTTCAGACCTACGGAGTAGATGGGTTGACCATGGCCACCCTGATGGCCGGTGTTATTATAATGATAATGGGCTTTGCAAAGCTGGGTTCGTTTATCAAATTTGTTCCTCACTCGCTGGTGGTTGGTTTTACTAGTGGTATAGCGCTCATTATTTTTTCATCACAGATGAAAGATTTTTTCGGACTGGACATGGGCAATGTACCTTCCGAATTTATTGAAAAATGGCAGGCTTATGTGCAGCACTTTTTTTCGCTGAATGTTTACGCCATTGCCATTGGAATGGGGACGTTACTGATTGCTGTTTACTTTTCTAAGATTACTCATAAAATACCGGGTTCGCTGGTGGCGATACTGATAGCTACCGGGGCTGTTTATTATTTTCATTTACCGGTAGCTACCATTGGCAGCAGGTTTGGAAGTATTCCTTCCTCCCTCCCCACTCCATCTTTTCATTTGCCCGACTGGGCGACCATAAAATATTTAATTAAACCTGCCTTTACCATAGCAATACTTGGAAGTATCGAATCGCTGCTGTCGGCAGTGGTGGCGGATGGTATGATGGGCAGTAACCATAGGAGCAATACGGAGCTGATAGCACAGGGAATTGCCAATATATTCTCCTCCATATTTGGCGGCATACCTGCAACAGGTGCCATTGCCCGGACAGCTACCAATATTAAATCAGGGGGAAGAACACCAATAGCGGGAATTATTCATGCACTGACCTTGCTGGTGATTATGCTGTTTGTCGGCAAATGGGCTACCTTGATTCCTCTTTCCTGCCTTGCCGGAATACTGGTACTGGTGGCGTATAACATGAGCGAATGGAAATCGTTTGCGGGTATGCTGCGCGGACCAAAGAATGATGTAGCTATTTTGATTACTACTTTTTTGTTGACAGTATTGGTTGACTTGACTGTGGCCATAGAAGTGGGAATGGTGATGGCTGCTTTCCTGTTTATGCATCGGATGACCAAATCGAGCGGGGTGGATATAATAACAACTACCCTGAATGAACAGGAAGATGCGAACGACCCGATGGCGATACATAATTACAAGGTGCCAAAAGAGGTGGAAGTTTTTGAAATAAATGGTCCTTTCTTTTTTGGCGCAGCCTATAAGTTTAAAGACTCCATGCGGTTTATTGAAAACCCGCCCAAGGTGCTGATTATACGTATGCGTAATGTGCCG
This sequence comes from Bacteroidota bacterium, assembly GCA_947479085.1. Classification (GTDB taxonomy): domain Bacteria; phylum Bacteroidota; class Bacteroidia; order 2-12-FULL-35-15; family 2-12-FULL-35-15; genus 2-12-FULL-35-15. The sequence continues at coordinate 22,291 of CANJYB010000038.1, forward strand.
GTGATAGATGCTACGGGCATACATACGCTGGAACAGGTGAATAAACAATCGACTGCATTGGGAACTAAAATGATACTATCGGGAGTGCAGCCGGAAGTATTGACAGAAATGACCCGCAGCGGATTTATTGATAGTATAGGTACAGAAAATGTGATGTAGGATATTCATCATGCCCTTGGCAGGGCCAATGAATTACTGAGTAAGTAATCCCCCTCCCCTATTGATTAATAATGCGTTTTCGTATTAGGGTTTGTTTCTCCGTTTTTATGGAAATGAAATAAATACCGGGCTTTGGGAGCGACAATGAAATAGTTTTTTGTTTCGGTTGTAGCTGCTGTATTATTTGCCCTAATGCATTTTCCACTTTAATTTCATCCATTGTGTTTTCGCTGATAATATTTACTACTGAACTGGCAGGGTTCGGGAAGATACTGATGGCAGGAGTTTCAGAGCTGATGTCATTTACAGAGGAAGAACAAACGGTGGGAAGATTATTGTATCCATGCATCTTTGCCTGGCAGATTAACTCATCAAAGGCGGGCTTATTACTGCCATTGCCGGCATAGGTACGCAAACCCAATGAACCAAGAAAGCCCAAAAAGCCGGGAGATGACAGTCCGTAATAGGCTGCTGCGGCTGATACAGCTGCAGGCGAATAATCATGCATCCAGGTGAAGTCTATCATGCGGATATTGGCTGCATGGGCATCCCAACTGGAAAAAGTTTGTGTGATAAACTGTGCCTGCAAAGCGTTTGAACTGTTACAAACAGCATCTGAAGGAAAACCGTATTGATAAAAACAAATGGGCTTGGTGGGATAAGTTGTGACTAATGCATTTATATCGGAAGCTACCGTGGTGAAGGGTTCTACTGTAAAATCAGCGTGCAGCGGGTAATACGAAACCCCGATGTAATCGGAAAAAGCATTGAGGGTTTGCAGATAGGTGATAGATGTGGTGGTGAGGCCCTCCAGCTTGGCTTCGCAACTCACCTTTAATGACGGGCGAAGTGTGCGGGCATAAGCGGAAACCTGCGAATAAAAATTGATGTATTGTGTCCACAGAGAGGGATTGCTGCCCAGGTAAATATCTACTTCCGAACCGATAACCAGCGATGATAGTTGCAGGTTTGGGATGTGGGCAAATACACTATCTATCAATTTTTTGAAGCGGGCAATCATTGCCGGGTCGTCAAAGGCGAGGGCTGCAAGGTCGGATGGGACGGATTTGATATTGGTATTGATGGGTGCCAGGGTAAGGTCCACGGGCATATTGCTGGCAGGGTAATACAGGTTGGCTATATCGAGCAATGTTAGGTTATATACATTGGGGGAGGTTTCGATGTTGGGCCATGGAAAAGACAAGCCTACCTGGCGCATGCCGAGGTTATAACAGGTGCTATAGGCACTGTCGTAAGTATAGGCGGCATTCTGGGGCTGGTTAATATCTATGGCTATTATGTTATTGGCAGGGGTTATCTGTGCGCTGATGGTTATTGCTTTTGCAATTAAAATTAGTAGTAGTTTTTTCATTTGTATTTTTTTCAAAGGTAGGTTTTTAAGGAATTGAGTAGTTGGTTTTTGGGGGTGATAATTTTGGGGGCAGGCAGTTCACCGCTTCGTTCTTACCTGTCTTCCCGCCCTCACACGCGGTATCTTTTTTTATATTTTTTATTCCCTGCGGGGCAATGGCAAAAAAAGGATACTCACGCGGGTCGGGTGCAGACGGATAGGGCTAAACATACTATTTCGCCCTGTATTGCTTTCTTTTTTTGTATTACCTTAATGTCATAATTTCAATTTTCATATATGGATAGTAAGGCAAAGTGGAGAGTTTTTTATCTGCGTCCTCTTTGTCCTCAGCCATTAATACCAAATAAATTCCAGCAGTGTCCGCTTTTATGTAGTTACCCAAAAGTGTCCCATTGTCTTCCCATTCTTTTATTATTTCCTGTTCTCTGGGCAATAATCTCATTCTTGTTTCATTGTCTATTCCTTGTAAAAGGATGTCAATCATAAATTTTTTCATAGTATAATTTTTTTGCTTACTCTATTCGGTTTTCAGCTTACCCCGTTTTCTTTGCCTTTGTTGTTTGCCTTTGTTGGTGTTTTCAACAACAAACGCTGACTATTGTTTTCGTTGGTATAGAAATCTTAGTTGGTTGTAAAGGTAAAAAAAAACCTGTAAAGGCTATAGTAGGTAGCACAGCTTAGAGTATTTTGCCTTTGCAGCGAGGTGCTAACTTTATCTTGTATGTCTTTCTGCTTTAACTTGTATGGCTCTTTACTTTACCTTGTATGGCTCTTAACTTTATCTTGTATGCCGTTTACTTTACCTCGTATGGCTCTTAACTTTACCTTGTATGCCGTTTTACTTTACCTTGTATGCCGCTTTACTTTACCTTGTATGCCAATAACTTTGTACTTTATGCCGTTTAACTTTATACCGGATGGTGCGTTACTATGGCTGGTATGCCAGGAACTTTATATGGTATGGTGTTGAACTACCTGTGGGAAGGCAGAAATTGGTATAAAAACCGTGAAGTTATACTGCAAAATGATGAAATACAGTTAATTAAGAAAAGGAAGGGGTAGAAAACAAGACCTCACCCCCGGCCCCTCTCCTTGAAGGAAGGAGAGGGGTGACGGAGTGTGACGGTGTTGCTTATACCCCCGATTTCATCGGGGGCTACCAACATGTAACCCCTACGGGGTTGGGTTTTGGTTTGAAAATTTTTGCCATTTTATGGGTTTTTGGTTATGATTTCTTTGATTTTGAGTGTGATTTTGTGAAAATTGGGGTGCTAAAATGTAGTTTTGGAGTTCTGAGAGGTGTGGTTTTCTTTTTTTTACCACATAGGTACATAGGAATTCACATAGAATAAAACGGCCTGAGGCCGGTAAAACTGGACGTAGGGGGACCCTACGCCCAACTGGGAAATATCATCGGACCAAAATTTCCGGCAACACCGGGAGGTATGGCATCTATAGCGCCCATTGCCACAGGCAAGCCGCTGAAAATACCTGAATTGAGAGTTAATAAATTAAAAATCCGGATACATCCATCCGAAAATTCTGATGGTGAC
>CANJYB010000039.1 GCA_947479085.1 Bacteroidota bacterium
CAAAACCTCTGGTTTACTATTAACAACGTACCGATGTTAACTAAAAACGTTTCGATTACTATTAACAACCTCTGGTTTTTAATTCAAAACCTCTGGTTTACTATTAACAACGTACCGATGTTAACTAAAAACGTTTCGAATACTATTCAATCCGTCACTTTTTTAATTCAAAAAGTTTTGTTTTTAAATGATGTCAAAGAGCGTCAATTCGCAATACATAATTACAAAATATATCAATAGTGCAAGTTCATAAAAGTGGACAAATAACAGGGGCTGAATGGGTTGTAAAACAAGGGATTTTGGCAGGATGCTGTCTACCCCTGTCCACTTTTCAGTTTCGGAAGTGGACAGTAAAAATTGAAAAAGATAGCAATTGAACATCATTTTTCGCGATTCCATTAACTTCAGACTTAAAAAAAAACGGAACGCTGATAACGCAGAAAAAGGGATAAAAAATGATTTTTAAAATATATGTTGAATCCTTTTAATCATAAAAATCAGCGTCATCTGCGTTCCATTATAGTATTGAAATTTAATTTTCCTCCTCAAACATGCTGAACTGCTTAACAATGCCAATAGCACGAGCCAGGTTTTTGAACCCTCCCTTAATGCAGCGGCTGAGGCAAAGCCGATAGAAACGCTTTTTAACTCCTCCCACTGTCATATACATCAGGTTGGCTATTTCATTGGTGGTTTTTTTAAGGTATTTCAAAAACACCAGTTCGGCATCCTGCCCTGTTATGTTGGCCTTGCGGCATTTACCATACACATACATCCGCAGGCTGGCCTGTGCCGGGCTGGGCATTTCGGTGTTTACAGTAAGTATAAATATCTTACAGTTGTTTACCTTATCTTCTGTTTCGGGGGTGGCTGCGTTTTTTAAAAACGATTCTATAAATTTTGTCACCTCTTGGTCGGTGGCGCCCTGGGTAAATAGTACGGGCGTATTTTGTTTGTCTATTACTGCTATGCTTATTTCTTTTTTCATGAAGTTATAAGTTTTACAAGTTTATAAAACAAATTTCCTGCTTTCTTCCTTTTTATGCAATACCCTTATTCCGCTTTTTATTAACCGATGGTTGTTAATTAGTTAGGCTTTTTTAAGGATAAAACCGTTATAATATAGATTGGTGGCTTTAGGGCAGGGGTTTTTCGGTTAATGTTAAATATTGGTGTATGAAGTAAGTTTTTTTATTCGTGAATGGAAATTATGGTACATTTGAACAAATAATAACTCTTAAAACAACAACTACCTTTTCAAAAATTTATGGCAAAAAAAAACAAGGAAGTATATAAACCAAAAGCGGACATTGATTTTGAAAAAGATTTGTGGAATGTGGCGAATGAGTTGCGGGGCGCTGTGGCAGAGAATCAATACAAGGATTATGTGCTTTCGTTGATTTTCTTGAAACACATGAGCGAGCGCTACGAAGTGAGGAGAGATGAATTGCTGGGAATGGTGAACGACACTCAATCAAATTATTATACCAGCAACAAAAAAGAGATAGAAGCCATCGTAAACGACCCCGATGAATACATCTCTAAAAACACGTATATCATTCCGCAGGAAGCTACCTGGCAATACATACAGGACAATGCCGAACAGGACGATATAAAAGTAAAAGTGGATGATGCCTTTGAAATACTGGAAACTACCATTGCGCAATACCGCCCCGAATTAAAAGGAATTTTACCGCGCCTGTTTGTAAAAAGCCAGTTAACAGCAAGGCAGTTGGGCGGATTAATAAATTTGTTTTCTAACCCTAAGTTTTCTGAAAAGTATAATCCCCAAAGTGATGTGCTGGGGCGTATTTATGAATACTACATCGGGCGCTTTGCTATTGCTGAAGGCTCCGGTGCAGGACAGTTCTTTACTCCCGGTTGCATAGTTCGTTTGCTGGTAGAAATGCTGGAGCCGTTAAAAGGAAAGATTGCTGATTTTGCCTGTGGCAGTGGTGGTATGTTTGTTCAATCCTTAAAATTCATCAATGCACATGGAGGAAATAAAAAAGACATTTCCTTATACGGGCAGGAGCGCTATGACGGGACCTTGCGATTAGCAAAAATGAATTTGGCATTGCGCGATTTGCCTTTTCAATTGGAATTGGGTGATTCGTTATTACAGGATAAATTGCCCGAACTGAAAGCGGATTATATTTTAATGAATCCTCCTTTTAATGTGAGCCAATGGCATCCCGAAGACTTGCCGGAGAGCGACCCCCGCTTATTTAAAGTAGCAGGTAACGACCCGGTAGTTACAGATGGAAACGCGAACTATATGTGGTTTCAAACAGTATGGAGCCATTTGAGTGATAACGGAACTGCCGGGATAGTGATGGCAAACGGTGCTATGACTTCCAATAACAAAGGCGAGCGCAATGTGCGCGAACACATGCTGAACGAAAGCATGGTGGATTGCATCGTGCGGCTGCCCGATAAATTATTTCTGACCACCGGGATACCTGCCTGTTTATTCTTTTTGAGTAAAACACGGGATGGTAAAAACAAAACACACCGCGAGCGAGCGAAGGAAGTATTGTTTATAGATGCAAGCAAATTGGGTGAAATGGTGAGCCGAAAATTGCGGGTGTTAACGGATGGGGACATTGAAAAGGTTTCTGCTGCATACCATAACTGGCGGACTTCGACAAGCTCAGTCACCAGCTCGACAGGCTCAGCAACCGCCTATCAAGACATACAGGCATTCTGCAAATCTTCCTCATTAGAAGAAATAATAAAACAGGATTACAAACTTACACCGGGTATATATGTAGGAAGCGAAGATGCAGCAATAGACCTTGTGCCTTTTGAAGAAAAAATGGATGCGTTGAAAGCTACATTAAAAGAGCAGTTTGCAAAAAGTAATGAGTTGCAAAAAAGGATTGAAAATAATTTAAAAAGTATTTAACCAAATTGTAATTTTAAAATAGGACTACAGGATAGTCCCGTAGGGACGACCCTTTGGTAGAAAAAGAAAAAATAATTAATGAAAGTCCCGGAGGGACGACCGTTCTTTTAAAAGCTAAGTCTATTAAAGGGTCGTTCCAACGGAACTAATGAAAACACGGAAATTGCCTTTATTACCAAAGGGTCGTCCTTACAGGACTAAATGAAAGGTAGATGTTTGGTGCTACCAAAGGGCTGTCCCGATGGGACTTTAACAATAAAATTATTTTTATATAATTAAATTTTCAAAGAAATAATGGCAAACACCTATTCACAAATTAATATCCATTGCGTTTTTGCAGTGAAAGGAAGAGAAAATTTTATAACAAAAAATTTTCGGGATGATTTACATTCATACATGTCTGGCATTTTAAAAAACGATGGTTCCTATCCTTTAGCTGTGGGTGGATGGAGCGACCATGTGCATGTGTTTTTTGAACTTGACGTTACAATGAAAATCTCTGACCAGATGCGAATGCTAAAAGCCACTTCATCAAAATATATTAATGATAAAAAATTAGTACCAGGTAAATTCCAATGGCAGGAGGGCTACGGTGCTTTTTCTTATTCCCGTTCACAAAGAAATGATGTAATAAATTATATTATGAACCAGGAAAAACATCATAAAAATAAATCGTTTAAAGAAGAATACCTGGAGTTGTTGAAAAAATTTGAAATAGAATATAAGGATGAATATGTGTTTGAATTTTATGATTGAAATTAAAGTCCAGTAAGGACGACCTTTTGGTAGAATTATAATTAAATAAGAAACAAAAGTCCTGTAAGGACGACCTTTTGGTAGTAATAATGAATAAACGGTAGAAAACAAGTCCCGGAGGGATAACCCTTTGGTAGAAGAAAACATATATGGAATGTCATAGAATTATAATTAAATAAGAAACAAAAGTCCTGTAAGGACGACCTTTTGGTAGTAATAATGAATAAATAGTAGAAAACAAGTCCCGGAGGGACGACCCTTTGGTAGAAAATAAAAGATTAAATAATAGAAAACAAGTCCAGAAAGGACGGCCTTTTGGTAGCATTATATTTGAATAAGAAACAAAAGTCCTGTAAGGACGACCTTTCTTTTTCAAAAACATATTTCATTAAAAGGTCGTTCCTACGGAACTAATGAAAGCCCGGAAATTGCTTTTATTACCAAAGGGTCGTCCTTACAGGACTAAATGAATGGTAGGTATTTGGTGCTACCAAAGGATTGTCCCTACGGGACTTTGAAGCAGAATTTAATTTAAAACGTACTAACAACTTGAGTGAACTAATGCCCAACAATTGGAAAAAATATAAACTTAATGATATAGCAGAAATTGTTATGGGGCAAAGTCCTTCAGGAGATTCATGCACAAATAATCCTTCAGATGGACTCCCTTTATTAAATGGGCCTACAGAATTTGGTTACTCTTATCCAACCCCTGTTCAATATACTAAAGATAGTAGAAAAAAAAGTGAAGTTGGTGATTTATTATTTTGTGTGAGGGGATCAACTACAGGTAAAATGAATTTCTCAAACAAAGTTTATTCAATAGGCAGGGGAATAGCAGCAATTCGAGGAAAAAATTCATATCCAACAAAATTCGTAAAATATTTAATTGATATGCATTTACCTCAAATGTTAAATGTAACAACTGGTTCAACATTTCCCAATATAGGTAAAGATGATTTAAACAATGTTAGTGTAGAAGTACCAGATTCAAATACAGCAATCGCAATTGCCGAAATCCTTTCATCATTAGATGATAAAATAGAATCAAATCTACAAACCAATAAAACATTAGAAGAAATGGCTAATGCTTTATACAAACATTGGTTTGTGGATTTTGGTCCTTTTAAAGATGGGAAGTTTGTGGAGAGTGAACTGGGGTTGATACCGGAAGGGTGGGATATTGGAGTATTAGGAGATTTAGTAAATTTCTATAATGGTTATGGATTTAAGAGTGGAGATTTGTTAGATGACAATATTGGTGATTGTTACCATGTTTTCAAAATGGGACACATTAAAAAAGGTGGTGGTTTAAAAAGTGATGGTACTAGAAGTTTTGTCCAAAAAAGCAAATGCAATAAATTGGAAAATTTCATTTTAAAGAAAGGCGATTTATTAATGAGTATGACTGATATGAAGGATAAAGTTTCAATACTAGGTCATACCGCAATAATGGATGAAGATGATAAATATATAGTAAATCAACGTGTAGGGTTGTTAAGAGCGAAAAAAGAGCTTGGCATTGATTATCCTTACCTATATATTCTCAGTAATAGCGTTCCTTTTTTGAATGACCTGAGAAGTAGAGCTAACAGTGGTGTTCAAGTTAATTTGTCAACAGAAGGAATAAAAAACACTACAGTTTTAATTGCACCTAAAATTATTCACGAGGAATTCAATAAAATTGTTTTATCTCTATTTGAGAAAACCTTTGAAAATGCAAAAGAAAATCAAACACTTACACAAACCCGCGATTACTTATTACCAAAATTAATTTCAGGAGAAGTGCGTGTGAAAGATGCTGAAAAAACTGTGAAAGAAATGATATGACAGAATTAAAGGAATTACATATTGAACAAGCCGCCATTGAATGGTTGGAGCAAATGGGTTATGTTTACAAACATGGTTCAGCGCTTAACCGTGATGTAAGAACAGTGGTTCTGGAAAATGAATTGCAACAATTTATTACTAATAAATACCCACAGCTTCCGGCAGAAATGGTAAAAGAAGCAGCTAAGGAATTTACAAATAATGCAGGTGCTGATTTGGATTATCGCAACCGCAACTTTCATTTAAAACTCACCAAAGGAATTGATATCAGCTGGAAAACAAAGGATGCTTCGACTTCGCTCAGCACAGGCAAAGAAAATGCTTTACACATTTACCCCATAGATTTTGAATACCCGGAGAACAATACGTTTACCTGTATTAACCAATTAGAAATTGTTGGTCGCAACCGCAGGATACCGGATTTAGTCATATACATCAATGGTTTACCATTAATCATATTTGAATTTAAAAACTGGTTTGATTACAACACTACAGAAAACGAGGCATTCAACCAAATACAGCATTACAAACAGGATATTCCTTTGCTGTTTGAATACAATGCCCTCACCATTATCAGTGATGGTAAAACAGCACAGCATGGCATGTTCCCATCTAACATGGAATGGTTTGCTCCCTGGAAATCCATAAACGGAAAAGATATTGTAGATGAAAATGATTTTCAGTTACATTCCCTCCTGCATGGTTTGTTTGTAAAAGAACGCTTATTAAACTATTTAAAATATTTTATTTTCTTTGAAGACCATAATGGTTCCCTCATTAAGAAAGGCGCTAAGTACCACCAGTACTTTGGTGTGAACTTCGCAATAGAAAAAACAAAACATGCTGTCAAGCCTATTGGTGATGGACGCATAGGTGTTATATGGCATACACAAGGTTCCGGTAAAAGTATTTCGATGGCTATTTACACAGGCATATTGCGCCAATTGCCGGAATTAAAAAATCCGACCATAGTAATACAGGTAGATAGAAATGATTTGGATTGGCAGTTGTACGAAAACTTTGTGTTGTGTAAAGATATTGTGGGCGAAGTGCAACATGCCGAAAGCACAGATGAATTAAGACGATTATTAGATACCGATGCGGGAGGAGTAATTTTTACCACCATCGAAAAATTCCGTTTAAAAAAAGATACTGCTGAACTGGCACACCCTGTTTTATCAAAACGTGATAACATTATTGTAATTGCAGATGAAGCGCACCGCACACAATATGGTTTGCTGGATGGTTATGCTGCCAATTTAAGAACAGCCTTACCAAATGCTTCCTTCATTGGGTTTACAGGTACACCGGTTGATAAAAAGGATGCTGATACCGAGGCGTTGTTTGGAGAAGTGATTCATACCTACGACATCAAACAGGCAGTAGAAGATGGTGCCACAGTGCCTATCTATTACGAACCCCGTTTGGCAAAATTACATTTAGCTAATGCGAACATTGATGAGGATGTGGATGAATTAACCGAAGCAAGTGGTGACGACCACTTCCTGAAATGGGCTGCCATAGAAGATGCAGCAGGTTCGCTGGACAGAGTAGAAAAAATTGCAACCGATATACTACAGCACTTTACCAAGCGAACACAAACGCTGGAAGGCAAAGCAATGGTGGTGTGTATGAGCAGAAGGAATTGTGTGAAGATGTATGATGCGTTGAAGGAGTTGGAGGGTTGCCCTGAAATTGCCGTTATCATTACATCAAATATTTCTAAAGATCCACCGGAGTGGAAAGACCATATAAGAACCAAAGACCAGTTTGAATCCATTAAAAAACGTTTCAAAGACCCTGATGACCCTTTGCGGATAGTGATAGTACGTGATATGTGGCTTACAGGGTTTGATGCGCCTGTTATCAATACCATGTATGTAGATAAAGTAATGACAGGGCATAATTTAATGCAAGCCATTGCAAGAGCAAATCGTGTGTTTGCAGATAAACAATCAGGTGTAATTGTAGATTACATCGGCATTGGCGACCAGTTGAAAGCGGCTACGATGAAGTACACACAGGCGGGTGGCATGGGTCAGCCGAAAATTGATATTGAACAGGCATTGGAAATGTTCTACAATCAAATTGAGAAATGCAAAGCACATATCCCTGCTGATATGGATTACAGCAGATGGAAAGTACTGACCACAGGAGATAAGATGATGTTGATAAACAAAGGCGCAAACATCATTTTAAAAACGGATACGCTGGCCGATGAGTTTATGAAGGATGAAAAGAAGCTGACAGGTTTGGTAAGTATTGTAAAAAGCAGAGAAGAAGTAGCTGAATTTGCTTTAGACATTATTTATATACAACATGTTTCTGCTGCTGTACGCAAAGCAAAATCAATCATTGTTGGCAAAAAAGATAATCAGAAGAAAGTACGTGATTTAATTTCTCAAAGTATTGAATCGGATGAAATAATTGATGTGTTTGCTATGGCAGGTATCGAACGACCGGATGTATCCATCCTCAACGAAGACTTTTTATTAGGTGCTAAAAAAGATAAAAGTGGATTAGCCTTAAAAATTGAACTGATGCGCAACATCCTGAAAGGTGAGATTGCTTTACGTTTGAGAAAAAATATTAAAAAATATACTTCACTAAAAGAGGAGATTGAAAAGGTAATTGACCTTTACCATAAAAATGCAATTGATTCTTACACCACTGTTTTAGAACTGGTGCAACGCGCTAAGGAAATGCAGGAAGAAGAAAAGCGTCAGAAGGAATTAGGAATTACGGATGAAGAGTTGGCTTTTTATGATATTATTAACGCAAAGAAAGAGATCATCAGGGAAGCAGGTCCTATACAAAACATTGTTCATGCTGTTTGCAAAGCAGTGAAAGATAACCTAGAGATAGATTGGACAAAAAAGGAAGAAGCAAAAGCATCTATTCGATTAGCAGTGAAAAAAGAATTGCGCAATAAAGTCAGCATTGACGAACTGAATAAAATATTACAAGAGATAATGGAACAAGCCGAGGGGCAGTTTAAAGACTGGCCGGTGGCGGTATAGAGTTCCCCCCTGTTGGGCGAAGGGTCCCCCTAAGTCCAGTTTAACATGCCCTCCCCTCCTTTTTCTCCTTACCTTTGCCCCATGAAAAACCTCATTCATGACTTTTTTAATCTCATCCTGCCAGGCCACAAATGGACAAATAAGCAAATGCTTTTCTTTACCTTCTTTATTTTGTTTTTAGGTGTTATTTTGGGTGCTTCGGGATAATAAAAAAAGCGACAGAAGTTTTACCTTCTATCGCTCATTTATTTAATCTAAAATTTACGGTTACTCAAGCCGTAATGACACATTGCAAAATTAATAATTTTTTCAATTCATCCGCCTGCCCATAAAAAAAATTTACTCCATGTTTATCGGTCAATTATTTAATTAAATTTGTTTAGTGAAAACTAAATCATTGCTTTAATTACGTAATCATTAAATAAATATAAAACAAAACGAAACGAATACCTATGGCAAAAGTGATACTTGCAAAGTTAAATACTGCATCAACAAAAAAACCTGTTTATAAATTTAAGAATGGAAAATTAATAGAAACATTTGCTAGTGTTGCTTCAGCAGCTTATAAGGTAGGTGTGTCGGAGTCCGCTTTATATACCTATTTACGGGGAAAAACAATGAAGCCCGTAAAAATCCCAAAAGACGAGGACTATAGTTATTCCCAATCAGGCCCTAGTTGGGCGTAGGGTCTCCCTACGCCCTTTTTAACAATCCCTCCCCTCCTTTTTCTTCTTACCTTTACCCCATGAAAAACCTCATTCAAGACTTCTTTAATCTCATCCTGCCAGACCACAAATGGACAAATAAGCAAATGATTTTCTTTACCTTCTTTATTTTGTTTTTAGGTGTTCTTTTAGGTGCTAAAGAATAAAAAAAAGCGACAGAAGTTTTACCTTCTATCGCTACATTTATTTAATCTAAAATTTACGGTTACTCAAGCCGTAAAAACTCATTGCAAATATAATAACTTTTTCAATTACTCCGCCTGCCCATAAAAAAAATTTACTCCCATAAGCGCTAAGCTGAAGCAAAGGTTTTTGTGTGTGAGGGCTTAGTGTTTAATTAATCCCGTTGGATAATATCCTACGGGATTAATTGTGTAAGTGTCTCGTCCCGGGAGGAACGATTCGGGATACTTACATTTGTGAAAATAAAAACAACTAAAAAAAACGAGATCTCAATCTCCTTCTTCAATAGTCTATACCCAACCCTTTAAAAAGGTTTTCTATTTCAACCAAGGTTGTTTTTCCGAAGTTTTTAATTTTCATCAGTTCACTTTTAGGAGTGTTGTACAATTGCACTATATCTATAATTCCGGCAGAGTACATACAATTTAATGCACGTACACTAATGTCCATATTTGTTAAAAGTTGGGGTATTAAAGGTGTATAACTGGAATATAACCGGGGAAAGGTGATTTTTTCTCTTGACTCCAGGGTTACTTTAATTGTTTCATTCATGGGCTTTAATTTTGCAAATAATGCATCTATCTCAGCGTTCCTTACCTCATTATCCAGTTTTTCTTCAAGCATTTTATTAATTGCTGATATTACTTTCTCCTGTGCAGCCTTCACATCAAGTTCAGTTTGATTGGTACCGGTATTATTTTGCTTGTTTTGTTTTACAACTTCGCCTGTGCAATAATAGTCATAAAGCAAATCAAATTCTTTTTTGCTGATAATCTTATGTGCCAGCATTGGCATAAGAAGTTTGTTTAATAATTCAGAAATGTTATTCATAGCTAAATAAAATAGTTCTTTTGCAAATATAGCTAATATAAAGGGTCTTGAAGAGAGATTGTGTTTTATTAGTATCTGTTATACTGTGGTGTAGTAACAAATAAAAAAAGCGACAGAAGTTTTACCTTCCATCGCTACATTTATTAATCCTAAAATTACGGTTACTCAAGCCGTAAAAACTCATTGCAAATATAATAACTTTTTCAATCACTCCGCCTCCCCATAAAAAAAATCAACACCTTGTTTATCGGTCAATTATTTAATTAAATTTGTTTAGTGAAAACTAAATCATTGCTTTAATTACGTAATCATTAAATAAATATAAAACAAAACGAAACGAATACCTATGGCAAAAGTGATACTGGCAAAGTTAAATACTGCATCAACAAAAAAACCTGTTTATAAATTTAAGAATGGAAAATTAATAGAAACATTTGCTAGTGTTGCTTCAGCAGCTTATAAGGTAGGTGTGTCGGAGTCCGCTTTATATACCTATTTACGGGGAAAAACGTTGAAGCCCGTAAAAATCCCGAAAGACGAGGACTATAGTTATTCCCAATCAGGCCCGTTGTAACGTGCTGCAATCGTGAAGCTACTATTAAAAGGAAAGCGTAAAGTGTAAAATAAAAAAACAAATGGCAGAAGAACAAGAAGACAAACCCATGTATGCCGAATGGGAGGCAATGCATTATAAAAAACTGGAGAAAAAACACCAACTCACAGTGAAATATTTTAATGAAGCAATTAAAAACACAAAGTTTCGCGAATATTTAAAACCGTATCGCGAAGACACTCAAAATGTATTTCTGAAAGAGTATGCTGATTTTAAAGCAGAATACGAACTAAGTGCAGACAAGTATTTTAAACAAAAACAAATAAAAGAGCTTCAGTTTCACAAAACAGCCGAAGAAATGCTTTGGTATATACAGCAAAAAAAATTATTCGACTTGCAATGCCTTTGGCGTGCCGAACAGATACAAATAAAAGAAATAAAAATTTGCGATGATTTTGCATACTGGAGTGCCGATATAAAAAGATGCCCATTCATTGACCCAATTACAGAACAGGAAGCAGAACTGCTTCAGCAGTTCGTTTCTTCCCTTAGTTTCGAAAAACCGTTATTTAATAATTACAACTGGCAAAACTATGAGGACTTTGCCGAAGAGCACAAAGGCGACCAGGAAATGCTAAGCATGCCTGAATGGTACCATTTTTATAACATGCACCGGGGCACCGAAGCATTAATGATATTGCCCGACATAAGAGGTAAAAAAGAAGAGCATTATCAGCAGGTTGCTATTAATTACAGGTTAACTGTTTCTCCTCATAAACGGACTGCTGAACCAGAGTCAGAAAAGGAAGAAGATGCAGCCTTGCACATAAATGAAAACGAAGAATATGACCAGGACGACCCTGCTCCTTTTCAATTCGAAAAAATAATTGCTCCGGACGACAAACGCCCATTTCTGGGTAGAGGAATTAATAATGAAATAAATGATTTTATAAATCAATTTGAAGATGAAAAATTAAAATCAATACACCAGCTTCGCCAAAGGCTTAATAACAGAGAGCGTAAGGGTGAACCATTTGATAATTACAGGTTGCAGCAAGCCATGCAACTGCTAATAGATGCCGGTGACAATTATCCCATAGATGCTTATTATGACTGGAGACAGGCAGTGCTTAACCTTGCCAATAAATTTGAAAGAGAAAACATTGCCAAAGAAATTCCCATTGCATATCAGCAATATAAATTCAGGATAGAAAGTGGTATAGCCCCCTTCCTTACCAGGGTTGAAAAAAATGACATCCTGAAAAAAAAGAAAGAGAATAAATTTGACCGTGAATTGATACTTGAGGGAAGAAAATTATTAAACGAACCATTAGATTTTAATTATTAATAGGATGGAAAACGACCCGAACCAATTTCTTGCCAATCATATTAAGGAAGGAAAAGAACGAGTAGAAAAAGAACAACAGTTTTACGAAGAAATTTTGAACGAACTCGAAACTTTGCCGAAATACCAAGCCTTTTTCAAAAAATATCATCCTCATTCAGTGCTTAAATTCAAACAGGAATTTGCGAGGTATAAGGCAAATTGCATATTTCATGAACAAACATTCAGAAAAATGGAAGAAGAAGATCTTCTTCTCTACCATGATGCAGCAGTAAATTGCCTGTGGGAAATTCAACAGAAAAAATTATTTACCCTTCAATGCCAATGGCGTGCAGGCTTGGTAAATTTGCCCGAAGCTAAGTTTACGGCTCATTTCGAATACTATTGGTCACACAAAATTCATGAGTGCAAATTAATCAAACCCTTTACACAGGCTGAACTAAATGACTATATAGTTTATCTCAACCAGGTAAATTCTGAAGATGTTTTTTACTTCGACAGGTATCAGCAATACGAAGAAATAAAAGGAACAGGCGCTTATAAAGACGCACAGGCAATGCCCTCCTATTACCGCTGGTGGTATGATAAATATGGTGAACACGAATTACAATTGCCGGATAAACGGGGTGACCGCGAAGAAAAATACCAGGAATACGAACGCGAAGAATCAAGAGCAAGGTACCATCAAATTATTTCGGCACCCGATTACGACAGCCGACCTTGTATATTCTTTAGCCAGGACGAACATTTTGAGAATTTTATGAATAAATTTGGCAACAAAAGAATGATTGATTTTAAAAATGTAAAAGAAGAACTAAATCATAACAGAGGTGGTTGGGGATTATTTGATGATTGTTTGGAACTGCTGGAAGAAGCCGGAGATAACTGGAACATAGAAGCAAATAAAGACTGGCGGTGGGGGCTGATAATGGCAGGATTAAGGTATAAACAAACAATGGTAGCCCTGGCAATTCAAAACGTATATGATGATTATTTATTCAGGTTAGAAAACAATATAGCGCCCGAAGAACCTGATTACAGGAGTACCGAAGAACATATTAATGAAATGATGAGAATTACTACACGAGGCATTTTACATGGCTGGCAACTTTCCGGTGAAAAAGGAGAATGGCATGCTGGTGATGATGAAATGAAATAATGGCTTAACGAAAAAACAAAAACAATAAAATAGGCTTATTTAATTCCCCGGTTGGGCGTAGGGTCCCCCTATGTCCTGTTTAACACCCCCTCCCCTCCTTTTTCTCCTTACCTTTGCCCCATGAAAAACCTCCTTAAAGACTTCTTTAATCTCATCTTGCCAGACCACAAATGGACAAATAAGCAAATGCTTTTCTTTACCTTCTTTATTTCATTTTTAGGTGTTATTTTATCTGCTGCTGAATAAAAAAAGCGACAGAAGTTTTACCTTCTATCGCTACATTTATTAATCTAAAATTTACGGTTACTCAAGCCGTAATGACACATTGCAAAATTAATAATTTTTTCAATCACTCCGCCTGCCCATAAAAAAAATCCACTCCATGTTTATCGGTCAATTATTTAATTAAATTTGTTTAGTTAAAAACTAAATCATCAACATTACTTATCCCGGTCAGCCAGCGAATTTTTTTTAGATAATTTTGAAGACTTTAAATAACCTCACTATTCTGTACAAATGCACAAACGCTATACCATAAAAGATATGCAGTTATTAGCCTCTGACCATGCAGGCAAATGCCTGAGTAAGGAGTATTGGGATATGGACACAAAACTTGCCTGGATGTGTGCCAAAGGTCATACCTGGGATGCCACACCTCTATTGGTAAAGCGGGGAGGCTGGTGTCCGCAATGTTATGCAGGCAATCAAAAAGAAAAATTTCTGGAAGGGTTTGTTTGTTTTCTGCCCTTTATCACTAACTCTATAAACGATTTTTTGAATATTTAAACCTTGGCTTATAAGCTGTTACTTATTTTTATCTTTTTCACCTTCTTTAATTGAAAGTGCAAATCCGATTCCAAAGAGCACCGTAATTAGTCCGGCAAAATAGGGTATTAAATTAATCATTTTTTGAGTTATTAATTAGTTTAAGGTAAATTCCAAATGCTAATATGGAAGGAACCCATATACCAATAAAAGTTCCATCTGCCTTTTCTCCTTGAAAATATAGTATCTCGGAAAATATTAATGATAATAGTGCAGCAACGAATAACAGTTTGTCTGCGGTTGTAAATTTTTTAAACATATTTTTCAAATATTTTTTTATTAGGTTTTAAGATTCAACTCTAATAACAATTGTTAGTCATTTATGTTTAAATATTTTAAACTTTTAAAAATAACATTCCATTATTTACTTCTAGTATTTGTCCAGTTAACCAACTGGCCGGCTTTTCAGAAAGTAAAAGTTCAGCCAATGTGGGCTATGTCTTCAGTTGTTGCAACCCGGCTGGCGCAGTCGTGTTTCGCCTGTTACAAATTATTTGGTGGCGTCCCGCCACCTCATTTATAGTCAAATACATATTTATTAACTTTGTCACAAAGGTTATGGATGCTAAATACTAAAAAAGGCTTTGAGCAGTGGAGAATTTTGAAGTACAAAGTTTAGTGGCGGGTAGCCACTTAATAATAGTCACCCCGAAACAATCGGAACGCCTCTGGGAAAGCACTTGGCTTATTGCTAATCAGTTAAGTTGCTAATAGTTATTTAAAAATAATTATATTTGTGCAAGTAAATCAAACTAACTTTAAATGCGGAGGCACCACTCACCTTACACATGAAAAAAATAATTGTACTCATTGCACTTACTACTACTCTGTTCGCCTGTAACAAACCTGCTGCGGAAGAAACAAACAAAAACACATTAACCCTTGCAGAAAATGCCTACACGGTGCTTCCTCTCGAAACAGAACAAGGTTGGAGCACTTCAAGCCAGTTGAATGCAGATAATAAAATGGATAGAAAAAAGATATTTTCTTCCCTTATTGATGCTGTATTGGCCGGCAAGTTAAAAGCATACCTGAACTTCCCTGAAAGCGAATTGACTGCAAACGAGGTGCAGGCTATTCTTGTGCAATGGGATTCCACTCATACTGTAGAAGACCCGAACAATCCAGGAACGATGATTTCTGCGCCAATGAAGTATGAAATTTCTGCAAGCAATACAACACAATTAATATTTAATGAAACCATAATGCTGGATACGGTGAGCTACGCCATAAACAAAAAAGTATCTTATGTTACCCTTTGCACTAGCAAAATGACTAATACAGGCGAGATAATAGGAATCAAAAAAGTATTTGATGTTAAAATGAATAACTAATCAGCTGGGTTATTTAATTTTTTAAGTTGAAGGTAACAAAGGGGTTAAACTTTTAAAAGTTTACCCCCTTTGTTATTGGAGACGGTTAGCTCTCTACGTTAATTTGAATATGCCGCTGGCGCAGGCGTGTTTCGCCTGTGACTAATGATGAGGTGGCCTCCCGCCACCTCATTTAGTCAAATACCTATTTATTAACTTTGACACAAAAGTGGTATGGATGCTAAACACTGTAAAAGCCTGCCTGCGGTGGAGAAATTAGAAATACTATGTGTAGTGGCGAGACGCCACTTAATAATGGGCTCAGGCGAAACACGCCTGCGCCCACTGGACTAACAATGAGATTATTCTTCCGTATCACTTTACAATTAAGATTATTCTCCCCGCATTTCAGAAATGTTGATATTTAAAATGTAGCCATTTATGTAAAACATTTAAATATTTTTTTACATTTGTTTGCACATTCTTTTACCAAAGTAAATTTTTAAATAAAACCTTTTATTTATGAAAACTATAATCAAAACTATTGCCTGTGGAGGATTGTTATTAGTATCCGAAATACTAAGTTCGCAAAACGTGGCAATAAATGCCAGTGGAGCCTCTCCTAACGCCAGCGCAATGCTTGATATTGCCTCCGGTAGTTCGTTTAATAAAGGGCTTTTGATTCCAAGAGTTACAGCAGCACAGAAAGCCGCAATGAATCCTTTGCCGGCCGTTGCTCAAGGACTTATGGTCTATCAGACAGATGGTTTGGAAGGTATTTATTACAACACCAGCCTTACCACCACACCGTTGTGGAGTTTTCTTACTGCTGGCGGATGGTCGCTTACAGGAAATGCAGGAACAGTAGCCGGAACCAATTTTATTGGCACCACCGATGCGGTGGATTGGGTTATTAAAACCACCAATACAGAAAGAATGCGTGTGTTATCCACCGGCAATGTGGGTATTGGCATAGCGGCACCCTTGCAGCGCCTGGATGTGCAGGGAGGTAATGCACGAATAAACATTGCCTTTATTGGCGATGTGGGTCATGGTATAAACTGGGCAGGTTTCTCTCATTATTTGCAAGCCACCACCACCGGATATGCTTTATTAGCATCATCTGACGGAAATTATACATTAGTAAATAAAGAAAACACCGGTCTTGGTTACATAGGTTTCAGGATTGGAAACACCGACAAAGCGGTGATTACAAATGCCGGAGACATGGGAATTGGTACCACAACACCTGCATACCGGCTGGACAATGTAGGATCAGGTGGTGGCAATATTAACCTTCGTACCACCGGAAGAATATGGACCAACAGTGCTTCGGGAGGTATATGGCTTAGCGACTTAACCGATTGTTTTATGGGAAATATAAGTGCCTCACAATTGGGTTTCTGGACTAGTACCGTTGGATGGAATGCTTTTAATATTACCAAAACAAATGGTTACATTGGGGTAGGAACCAGTACTCCTGTTACCAGGTTTCATGTGTTATCTGACGAAAACAACCTTCCTGTTATATATGGTATTAATTCAAATACCACTGCGGGTACTTCTTCTTACGGTGTGCGTGGCGAATGTTCTTCCACCGGTTTGGGATCAGCAGGGGTAAGTGGTGTATCCACCAATTCCAGCAGCAATGAGATGGGTGTGCTTGGTGATTACTCCTTGTGGGGTGCCGGTGTTTTCGGACTGGGTTGGGCTGGTGCTTACACGGATATGCCTACCACCAGGGATTTTGGGATGTTTGGTACGGTTAATTATTTTACCGGTACAGGTGTCTATGGCAAAAACTCTAATTTAACTGTAGGTTCGGCTTACGGAGTATATTGTAGTGGAAATTTTGCTGTTACAGGGGCCAAATCATCATCAGTGCCTACCACCAAGGGTAACCAGCTGGTATATTGCCAGGAAAGTCCCGAAATGTGGTTTGAAGATATTGGTCATTCAAAACTTATGAACGGTTTGGCGACCGTTAACCTTGACGAACTGTTTATGGAAACGGTACTGATAGACGCTGCCCACCCGATGGAAGTTTTTGTTCAGGAAAATGGTGAATGCAGCGGGCTTTACGTAGTGAAAGAAAATGATAAATTTATAGTAAAAGAAAAAAACGGTGGACATTCCAACATCGAATTTTCCTACAGGGTGCTTGCCAAAAGAAGATTTTACCAGGACCAGCGTTTTGGGGTGGATGCTAACCAGGATTTTGGTAATAACCTTTCTAAAGCCCATAATATAGAACCTACCACCACCGACCCGGCAAAAATGAAAGAACTGGTGGACAGAAGTATTGCTGAAAAAGAAGCCACAAAAAAGAAATAAGATAATTGAATTAACCGCAATCATGTCGGTTAATTTTATTTATTATGTTGTTTGCTTTTGAATTTCAGCGCTATAACCTGAAGTTTATGAAAAGCATTTTATAAAAAGAATGTCAATGAAAAAAGAAATCAAACTCTTTAGCTTTATTTTTGCGACTCTTGTATTTTCAAATTGTTTGAGTCAACCTTGTGGTTCGGTTCAATCGCTTACCTCTTCTCAGCAGATTCAAATAAATGCATTAGGCATTCAACTCGATACGGCTTTAGTTCACGAAACTACTTCAGCCATAGATAGTTTAAACAGTTTAATTAAAACAACTTTTAGCACCGAAGGAGGGAAACCGGATGCGGTGGAAACCTATTATAATTTGGTGAGTAACACCAGCTGGCTAAATTTAACCAATTCCATTTTACTTTCAAGACAACTTGTTGCGGCAGACAGTTTAGAATATGTTGATTTATGGAAACTGGCGAAAGGAATGGCTCCTCCCTTATACCAACCACATTCAATAGCACTAAGAACATCAGCCGAAATGGCAGCAGGGCTTTTAAAAATTGCTGACAAGGAAACAGACCTTGCCAGAAAAGCCTTATACCAATCATGGGCCAACAGAACGTTAGATAGTTTAGCAACCATGCAATTGCCCAATGGTGCATTTCCATTTCCAGACCTTAGAACATATGGAGACCCTGTTTTTACTCCCATTATTCAAAACTATTTAAACTCGCTGGGGACGGATAGTTCCCTGGTATTGGTTGGCGGCTGGATTATAGACGACAGGAATACAGGCGAATTTAAATTTGATGCAGGAGTAATTGGCAATGCTTATTATGAAGCCTATCATTACACAGGCAACCTTCAGTATAAAAACATAGCCTTGTCGGTTGCTAATTATATGATGCCACTTAAAATGAATGTCAATTATAATTACAACACTTTTGTTTCTCTGGCATTAACAAGAGGTTATCAACTGAATAATGATACCAATTACCTGAATCGGGCCATTTTAAACCTTCGTTATGGCCTTTATCCGGGCCAACTGGCGAATGGTCGCTGGGTGGATGGACACAACGCCAACTCGCGCTATCATAATATAATTATTTGCAATAGTGTCCCGACTATTAATTTAATACCCACTGCAAGTTCTTACAAAACCGAATTGGATACCATGGCTGTGAGGGCCATTCAAAATTTAGTTAATTATTCCAACAGTTGCGGTTCGGCCACCGGTTTCCGTTGGCTTATTGCTGCTTATTTACTCGACAGCACTTTATATTCAACCACATTACGAAATCAAATCAGGGATTTGCTTGGCAGGTACATCAATCAGGCTGCTGTTAACGGAAAGTATTTAGATGTGCA
Organism: Bacteroidota bacterium; assembly: GCA_947479085.1. GTDB lineage: Bacteria > Bacteroidota > Bacteroidia > 2-12-FULL-35-15 > 2-12-FULL-35-15 > 2-12-FULL-35-15. The sequence goes on from CANJYB010000039.1 coordinate 19,145, forward strand.
ATCCATGGGTTCATACATTGAACTTTTAGGTAATTTAACAACAGGCATTGATGAAAACACAGCGATGACATTGCCTTCCTCCCTTTTTCCAAATCCGTTCACTGAAGAACTGAATTTTGCTTTTGAACTTACAAATGAACAAACCATTACCGTTTCGCTTTTTGATCGGGCAGGCAAACTCCTTCATGTGATTGATAGCGGAAAGAAAATTAAAGGGCGATACACTTACACCATTCCTGGTGCTGATTTGGCAACAGGAGTTTATTTTGTGGTGCTCGAAACAGCAACCGGAAAGCTAAGTTCAAAAATCATTAAACAATAGATATGGTAGGGAGGTGAACTCATAAACTTCTCCCCTACCCTATTAAACTTTATAGACAAGCACAAGAGATGTATAAACTTTAAACAAACGAATTAAACCATACCATACAGAAAAATAAAAACAAAATGAAAAAAACGATACTCCTTTTAGCATTTCTAATAATTGGTGCTTTTGCTCAGGCACAGATTTATCCTTCCATACATTACAGCCGACCAAGAATTTATATTGATTCTGCCCGATTTGCTTATTTGCATAACAATATGAGTACGGGCAATTGTGGTACCACCTTCACTTCCTTTAACAATGCAGTGTTCAGCAACTGGTACAACGACCCTCAACTCTATTTACTCGGAACAGATTCCACCCTTTGGACATGGGATTTTACATCAAACTGGGCACAGGACCAAGGAATGTTTGTACCTTCTTTGTTTAAAATTACTGTAGATTCCACAGCATTAAAACGCTGCCGTTTTTTGATTACACAAATAAATAATAAACTCGATACCATTCATTTTAATTATTACGATTGGTACACCAACGAAGCACTTATCCGCAACATAGCTGATGTGGGAGGTATGTTGTTCGACTGGTGTTACGATGACCTTCCTCCTGCCATGAGGCAACACCTTGCTCAGAATTTATATAAGATAGATAGTTATTTTATGAATAATTACATTCTTTCCTCTGCAGGCACAGCTTATGTAACAGGGCATAATATCTGGAATGTTTATTATGCCAATCAATATGCATTGGTGCTCGATTCGGCTGATGGACTTACTGCACTTCAATTAGATACCGTGCGGGACTGGTATCATGTGTCGTACGACAAAGCAGCGAACGAAATACTACCTGCAGCCGGTTATTACCGCGATGATGATGGTGGCTGGAACTGGACAGCAGCTTATGCCATGTGGAGCCTGGTGGATGAATTTCAGTTTTTTGAAAATATGCGTATCGGTACGGATAAGAATTTTTATGCTGATTTGCCCTGGATACAAAACAGCATTAATCAATACTGGTATTTTATTCAACCCAATGGTTGGACCATTAACTGGGGCGATGGATATACCAACGAACAGGGAGACAAAGTAATTTATCGTCACGCACAGATATACAATGACCCGAGAAGCTTATGGTTGGCTCAGTATTATTCATCACCAGCAAATATTACCTGGACCTGGCCCAACTATCAAAAATTAATGTATAAAGATTTTACTGCACCCACTGTTACCAAGCCCGACCTTGCTCACGATTGGTTCAGCGATAAAACAGGATTATCAGTATCTCGCACCGGATGGAATGACACTGCTACCATGGTATGGGTATATGATGCACCTACAAAAAAAGCAGGACACGAACACCGGGATAATAATACGTTCTGCATTTATAAAAATGCTCCGCAAATAAATAACTCCGGCTATTACAATTCTTACGGTGATGTTCATTATACCAATTATTACATGCGCACCATTGCCACTAACGGCATTTGTGTGTTTGATAGTACAGACAATTATTCCAACTGGGGAGCCAATGTAAGCAATGATGGAGGGCAAAATGAATCACCTACCTTGTATAACTTCAGCGATATTTTTTCGCCTGCTGCACAAAAAGGTAAATGGAAATTATGCGGGAGTGGTATGGATTATTCCTATACCATATCGGATGCCGAACAAAGTTACGATACCGCTAAATTAGACAGGTTCAGAAGAAGAGTATTGTTTTACAAGCCAAACCAGGTAATCGTTTTAGACCACCTGCATTTAAAGAATACTGCCACCCATCAGCGCGATGCTAAATTTATTTTACATTTTCAGAAACAACCGGTAATAAGTGGAAACATTGTAAACACTGCTGTTCCGAATCATATTGTAACGTATAACGGGCACGATGTTTTACAGGCAAATGGAAATGGAAATGTGGCGGTACGAACATTGTTGCCCGTTAATACCACCACCACAAAGGTTGGCGGGAATGGTTATGAATTTTATGTAAACGGAATAAACTATCCGGAAGCAGGAATAACCGACAGCATATATACTACAGCGGGCAGGTGGCGAATAGAAGTTTCGCCAACAACTGTAACAGATAGTTTGGTGTTTCTTCACACTATTGCCATTGGCGACAGTACCCATGTTTCTGTGGCTGGTGGTACCAGTCAGCAAAACAACTATACCATAGGCGTTGACTGGACCAATACACTTTTCTTTTTTAATGCTGCAGGAGATACCAATGCGGTTTATCAGGTAATGAACGGTGTTCCCGGAGGAAGAACAATTAAAGTTTTTGGTGCCGATTTAATTCCTTCGGAACTGTATGATGTATTGGTGGATAATACTATTGTCAACACGCTTAACTCCGATACCGTTGGCGTGCTGGAAACAATGATTACCTTAGCTGCAGGCAATCATAAAGTGGAAATTAACAATCATTCCAATCCTCTTTCTGTAAATAAATTATCCGCTGAATCTATCCGTTTCTATCCAAACCCTGCAACTAACGAATTGAATATCGTTACATCAAGTACCGTAAGTTCAGAAATTGAAATAACGAATATTATTGGAGATGTACTTATAAAAGCAAGGAACAAAACCAAAATTGATGTGTCAGGTTTAAGTTCCGGTGTGTATTTAATAAATGTGAAACAGGGCGAAAACACTTATAATTATAAGTTTATAAAGGAATAGTTCAACTGTAAAGATGAAAACGATGTTTCTATGTGTTTCCATTTTATTACTAAACCTTAAAACCTTTACCCAATGAAAAAAACAACCTTACTATTATTAGCCATTGCCACTTCCTTTTGTTTTGGCTTTGCCTTCAAAACTATTATTACCAAACAGCCTGACGAACAAGCTACACTGAAAAGAGTGACCGGTATAGGGGGCATATTTTTTAAATGCAAGGATACCAAAAAGTTGCGGGAATGGTACCAAACCCACTTGGGTATAAATACCAACCAATATGGAGCTGTTTTTGAATGGTACCAGGGGGCAGACAGCACCAAAAAAGGCTTTTTGCAATGGAGCCCGTTTAAGGAAACCACCAAATATTTTGAACCTTCGGCCAAAGACTTTATGATAAACTACCGGGTAAACAACCTGAAAGCACTGGTGAATGAACTTAAAAAAGAAGGAGTAACCATAACCGACACCATAGAAACGGCTGATTATGGTAAGTTTGTTCACATTATGGACCTGGAACAAAACAAAATAGAACTATGGGAGCCAAACGATGTGGAATATGAAAAAATGGGCAAACAAATGGGGAGCAAAACCACAAAATAAACCTTCCCTCCTACTCTTTTCTATCATTTTTGCCACTTAGTAAAACTATGTTTTTAGTTGGCAGAAAACAGCGTTTTTAAACTCCACCAATGAGATAACGAAATGACCAAAATTTACCGTTTTTTTAAGTGAAATTATTTTTTGTGTCTTTTTAATAATCCTTTCAACTCAATAATAACGGCACATTTAGCTGTTTTTTCAAAATTCACGTTTACGAGACACTTGCCAAAATTCAGGGAACTTATATAAGTTACAGAGTTTATTACATAAGTAACATAGTTTCTTATATATGTTACATAGTTTATTATATAAGTAACTCAGTTTATTATATAAGTTTCATGGCTACTTATATAAGTAGCATAGTTTCTTATATAGGTAACAGAGTTTATTATATAAGTAACTAAGTTTGTTATATAACTTACAACGTTTCTTATATAGGAAACATAGTAATGAGTCTCACCAACTTAGTTTATTATATACTTTTCCTGAGAAATGTGTCACTTTTTGTTCCCAAAAAGGACCCCAAAAAGATAAAAAAGCAGACTTTATTGAACAGAAAAACCGCCCGAAAAATGAAAAGAATTTTCAGGTCATTTTTTTATTTCAGCCTTTGTTGGTGTTTTTCACCAACAAACGAACGAAAGGAAAATAAATCGATGACTCAAAATTTACCATTTTTAAAGTGGAATTATCTTTTCGTGTTTTTCAATAGTTATTGCAATTCAATAATAACGGTTCTTTTGACTGTTTTTTCAAAATTCACGTTTACGAGACACTTCAAAAAATTCATGAAATATACATATCCAACTAAGTTAGATACATATCCAACTTAGTTTTATACATATCAGACATCGTTAGATGTATGTCCCACTTAGTTTTATACATATCCGGCATAGTTTTACACATATAAAAGCTATCCGGATATATGTCCGGATAAGTTTAATACATATCCAACATAGTTAGATATATGTATTACTCAGAAATATATATATCCAACGATGCAACATATGTATCTAACATAGTTAGATATATATCTTTCCTGCTATTTTAGTCTTTTTTGTTCCCGAAAAGAACTCCAAAAAAAGATAAAAAAGCAGACTTTAATGAACAGAAAAACCGCCCGAAAAATCAAAAGAAATTTCAGGCCATTTTTGCCTTTGTTGGTGTTTTTCACCAATACCGAACGTGCGGGATTGGAGCCAGAATGTGTGATAGCGCAAAGGCATCGTTTCTGAAAATTTAAATGAACACTAAGGATGGGGAAAAAGTTGTATTTACGCAATGCGTTTTTTTATATCTCATTTGATAATGAGGATATTATGTTTAGCTTTGTTGCGTAGATATATATGTTA
>CANJYB010000040.1 GCA_947479085.1 Bacteroidota bacterium
AAAGATTTCCGCTTTTGTCTTCTAACATCGACAAAACAGTAGTATTGCTCAAGCCTTCTTTCTCTGTAAAATGCGTAAAGGATTTCCCATCATACTTGCTTACTCCACCGCCATACGTGCCGAACCAAAGATTTCCGCTTTTGTCTTGAAGCATGCAACGTATCACGTCATGTTTTAAACCTTGCAGCTTACTGAAGGAAGAAAAACATTCTGGATTTTGGTCTTTTACATAAGCGTCTTTTGCAATTACTACTTCAGGGGTTCCGGCTACAAAAGGGCTGTCGATGGCGGGCATTGTTTTAGGAATGAGAAAAGTGTCTTGTCCGGGAGTAATTACTCTTGCTTTTCCTTCGAAAATAATTTTCGGTTTTCCTACACTTACAATATTCGTATTTGTCTGAACCACTTTGGGATTGCCGGCTTTTACAACTGCCGGTTTACCGGCAAGTATAACCTTTGGCTCTATTACACTGTCTTTCGGTACAGCATAACCTTTTGATTCAATAATCTTTGGTGCAAAAGTGTTTGGTCGTTCTTTTTTTTCCTGGTCACAAGAGAAAATAAAAGGTAATAGTACTATTAATATTTTTTTCATTTGTTTTTTTTCAAATTTGTTTCGTTATAGAGTTCGTTCGGAGCGTTCGTAAAATTACGGCTAACATATATATATCCGCACTTGCAATAATACCAAATTATTCATTACCAGCATCCCCAAAAAATTAACGCACTTTGTTGGCAGGATTAATCAAGTTTATAAAAGCTAGATTTATCAATTGCAGTTCACTCTCATAATAACTGCCCCCTCCCCAAAATTTATTGAGCCAGTCATTTTAAACCTTTTCTCCGGCATTGGCATTACAAATTTCAACCCGATACTTGTCCATTTTTAAGGCAAAAAAGCCTGTTTCGGGAATCGGAGACCAAATTTGTGAAGTCGGAGACGATTTTCATCAAAAGTCCTCTCCCATTTGTCATGTCGGAGACGACTTTTATCAAAAGTCCTCTCCCATTTGTGATGTCGGAGACGATTTTTATCAAAAGTCCTCTCCCATTTGTGATGTCGGAGACGACTTTTATCAAAAGTCCTCTTCCATTTGTGATGTCGGAGACGACTTTCATCAAAAGTCCTCTCCCATTTGTGGTGTCGGAGACGACTTTCATCAAAAGTCGTCTCCGATTCCCGAAATGAGAAATAAAATGCCTGCTAAGCCAGAGGTTGAAACAAAAAAAAGAGGCTTTCTCTTTTAATTTAAGAAGCCTCTTTATTGAAATTACAGTAATTTAATGCCGCACGTGCGGCATTAAAACTTAACCCGAATAATTACCCGATATCCCGGATGGAGAATTTTTTCCAGTCAGTCCATTCTGAGTATCGTCCTTTGGTAAGAATCTGACGGTTTCTTAGCCAGAAGTTTTTGTTTGCCGGCAAGCCGGTCAGGGTGGTTTTTCCGGACCGTGTAGGGTCTAAAACTTCATGAGTAGCACCGGCATCGTAGCTGATTTGAAGCATGTGAGGTCCTTCACCTTTCATAGAGTAAATAACAGTGCCCGCTTCGGTGCCTTGTTCAATTTTGTCCAGGCGCACACCATGCGTAGCGTTCACCTTAAGTTCCATACCAAAGCTTTGTGCAATGGCCTGGGCATTTGCTTCGTCAGTGGCTTCATCCACCAGTCCCTGACAGGCCAGGCGGTAGGCTTCCACATCCAGTAACATGGTGTTTACGGCAGTGTCGCGGTTGGCAATGGTAACAGTGGGAGGCTTTGATTTGGTGCCTGCTTCGGCATCGGTAGCCGCTTTAATGTGGTTACCAAAAACAGTAGTTGTTGGGTCCGGTGTTGGGTAAAAAGTGCTGCTGCCTACTCCTGCTTTAATTGTATTTGCTTTTACAATCTGGTTAGGCACATCCTCCGGCATTTTCACCACTACTTCAAATTTTGGGAATTCGCTCATGTTCTTTTTTTGTTTTATTGGTTAGTATTAAAAATTTTCATGGCACGAAGTAATAGATTATTTCAGAAAAAAAATGAGGATGAAAAAAGAATCCGGACAAAAATTCAATTAATGTCCGAATTCTTTTACACTGCAACCTTTTTTATGGCTTCGCAGGTAAGGTGTCGAATACGCTGTACCATCTTCTTGCCGTTTTTTCACCCAGTTTTAGCCAGCGGGCTACTCTTAAAACATCAATGTGGGGGTGATGTTTATAACACTCCATCATTTGGTTATACTTCAGAAGGCTGGCCACTGTTTGCGGATGTTTTTCATTTTCCGCCTGCAAACCTGCCATGTCTCCGGCTTTCATGTAGTTCACCATTTTTTCTTTTTGAGGGTCTGGAAACACCAGTGGCTTGTTTCCGCCCTTTTTCTTTACTTCTTGTTTGTTTTTCATTTTGTTTATTTTAGAATTTATAAACAAGAATAAAAAAAACCGATATGAAATAAAAACAGGTTCTAAACAGGGCAAAAAGGTGAATAATCCCAAATATGCGCATAGCATGAGGCAATCCCTCAGCTTGTGAGATTGCTTCACCTGCGAAGGGGCAGAATTCGCAATGACGAATCACCGCCCGTCATTGCGAGGAACGAAGCAATCTCTAAGTTAGAAGTTGATATAAAAAAAAGAAACTATTATTTCCTGAAAATTTTTATTTCTCCATTCATTGATACTTTAATAATGCTGGAAGGGCGGGTATTATTGGTTTCGTTTTGTCGCCAGTTTACTAAATAATCTACCTTACTCATTACCTCCTTTGATATCTGTCCGAACGAATCGGGAGTAGGTTCGCCACTTATATTGGCCGAAGTGGAAACAATGGGTTTACCAAATTTATGAATCAGGTCTCTGCAAAAATCATCTTTCACTATTCGTATCCCCACACTATCATCGGCTGCTATCACATTTTCAGCCAGTCCTCTTCCTTCGGGGTAAATAATAGTAAGCGGGTGGTCAGCTGCTTCTATCAGGTCCCAGGCCACAGCAGGTACTTCCTTTACATAGCGGTTCAGCATTTTTTCGTCACATACCAGCACCACCATGCTTTTGTATTCGGCCCGTTGTTTTATCTTAAAAATTTTGTTTACTGCCTCTTTGTTTCTTGCATCACAACCGATTCCCCATACCGTATCGGTAGGATAGAGAATAGTACCCCCGGCATGCAATACCGCCAATGCTTTTTTTAGTTCTTCTTCCATGGTATGTTAGTCATTTGTCATTTGTCAATAGTCATTTGTATGCACTTACGTCATTGCGAGGTTTTCGCGAAGCAATCCGTTAAATAGAACTTCATAAAGATTGCTTCGTGCCTCTCAATGACTTGCTAAGTAGTAAATGGTCATTCATCATTAGTCATTAATCAATTAGTCAATTGTTTAATTTCAATGTTAAAGCCACATTTAAAATGCCCCTTAGGACATTCCTTATGCCCGTGCAACCCGCAGGGACGGCATTCCAGCTGTTCTTTTATTTCTACTATTCTTGAATTATCGCTCAAAGGTCCGAAACCAAAAGCCGGAACGGTGGAACAATAAATGGCTGTCACAGGGGCATTCATGGCCGAAGCAATGTGCATGGGCGCTGAATCGTTTACGTAATTCATTTCGGCATCCTGCATCAATGCAGCCGATTCAAGAAAATTTAATTTCCCGGCAAGGTTTACACAATGCTCCTTTTTTTCGCTGTTTACTTTCGAAATCAATTCATCACAAAAATCATAATCTGAAGGTGCGCCCAGCAGGTAAATCATTTTATAAGGCAAGGCATTTATTAATTCAATCCACTTTTCTTTCGGAAATTGTTTTGTAAACCATACTGAGGTAGGCGCAAGGCAATAATAGCCCGAAGATTTATATGTACTTACTCTTTCAAAATTTTCTTTTGTCGGATACAATTTGGGTTTTGCAAATGAAGCATCCGTTATACTTTCTATCAACAGTTGGTTGCGCTCCACTTCATGCCTCCCACCTGCCTGTCGGGCAGGCAGGTCCCCTATCACATGTTTTATTTTTTTTGTAAATAAAAACGAAACCGGATTTTTATCAAACCCTACGCGTTCTGTTGCTCCACTCAAAGCCACCAGCAAACCGGAACTTGCAAAGCGGTGAATGGAAACAGCATAATCGTATTTATTGGCTTTAATACTTTTAAGGAGAGAAAATAAATTCTTTGTTTTGTTTTTCTTTTTATCCCAGACAAAAACAGTCTTTATAAAAGGATGATGGGCCAGTAACGCTTCATTGCCTTTTCGCAATACAAAATCTATTTCTGCATCCGGATAAAATTGATGTAATTTTTCAACCACCGAAGTAGCCAATATTACATCGCCTATGAATGCTGTTTGTATGACAAGGAATTTTTTCAATTTTTTATTTGGTTACCCCTGTCAGGGTTCAGAACCCTGACAGGGGTATTACGTTACACTGTTAATTATTAAAATCAATGACCAATAAACTATACTGCTACATCATATTCCCTTAAAGCATTATTAAGAGAAGTTTTTAAATCTGTACTTTCTTTTCGCTCCCCGATGATTAATGCACAAGGCACCTGGTAATCTCCTGCCGGAAATTTTTTGGTATACGCTCCGGGAATAACCACCGAACGTGCCGGCACAATTCCTTTGTATTCCTTAGGTGCATTGCCTGTTACATCTATTATTTTTGTTGATTTGGTAAGCACCACATTGGCACCCAGCACAGCTTCCTTCATTACCCTTACTCCTTCCACCACTATACAGCGCGAACCGATAAAACATCCATCTTCAATAATTACCGGGGCAGCCTGCACAGGCTCCAGCACACCGCCTATACCCACTCCACCACTCAGGTGAACATCCTTACCTATCTGTGCACAAGACCCCACGGTAGCCCACGTATCCACCATTGTTCCGCTATCCACATAAGCACCAATATTTACATAACTTGGCATCATAATAACACCTTTGGCCAGGTATGCACCATAACGGGCTACTGCATTAGGAACAACTCTTACACCCAATGCCTCGTAACCGGTTTTTAATTTCATTTTATCGTGGTATTCAAAAATACCCGATTCCAATGTTTCCATTTTTTGTATCGGAAAATAAAGTATCACCGCCTTTTTTACCCATTCGTTTACCTGCCACATTCCGTCAGTGTTTCCTTCCTCTTTAATCAGCTCCGCCACGCGTAGTTTACCCTTATCAAGTAATTCAATTACTTCACGTATGGCATTTTGAGTTGTAGTATCTTTTAATAATTCGCGGTTTTCCCAGGCGGCTTCTATCAGTTGTTGCATTGTGTTCTTTCTTTTGCGGTTTGCGGCTATTTTTATTTGCAAATATATTCTTTTTTAAGTTCACCCCTATTGCTTTTGGAGAGAGGATTAAGGAGAGAGGCTTTTGTTTTTTTATTACTTTTGCACAATGGCTCGGATAATGGCAATTGATTATGGTAGTAAACGGGTGGGAATAGCAGTGACTGATGCTTTCCAGATAATTGCAACCGGGCTAACCACCGTTCATTCAAAAGAGGTGATTGATTTCATCCGGAAATATGTAGAAAAGGAAGAAGTGGAATGCATTGTGGTGGGCGAGCCTAAACAAATGAATAACACACCGTCCGAATCTGCCCGTTTTATTGATCCCTTTGTGGTTCATTTAAAACGAACCTTTCCGAACATAAAAGTGGAAAGAATGGACGAACGCTTTACTTCTAAAATGGCATTTCAAACCATGATAGACAGTGGACTGAAAAAGAAAGACAGGCAGAACAAAGAATTGGTTGACGAAATAAGTGCTACCATCATTCTGCAAAGTTATATGGAACGAAAAAAATAAATTAGAATTTAGAATTTCAAAAATATATGGTATTACCAATTATAGCTTATGGCGATTCTGTTTTAAGGAAAGCAGGAGACGAGATAACAAAAGACTATCCCGGGTTAGAGGACCTTATTGCCAACATGTTTGATACCATGCACAATGCATTGGGAGTAGGATTAGCTGCACCACAGGTTGGTAAATCCATTCGCCTCTTTGTTATTGATACCAAACCCTTCACCGAACGTGATGAAGACGATGAGGACGAAGATGATGAATTTACACCGGAAGAAAGAAAGCAACTGGAACATTTCAGAAAAATATTTATCAATGCGAGAATACTGGAGGAAGAAGGAGAGGAATGGAAATACAACGAAGGTTGTTTAAGTATTCCCAAAATAAGAGAAGACGTTTTGAGGAAGCCCAAAGTGCGCATTCAGTATTATGATGAAAATTTCAATTTCTTTGACGAAACCTATACAGGTCTTGCAGCCCGTGTTATTCAGCACGAATATGACCATATAGAAGGTAAATTATTTACCGACAGAATAAGTCCTTTAAGAAGAAGATTGCTGCAGGGGAAATTAAATGACATTTCAAAAGGGAAAGTTAAAATTACGTATCGAATGAAATTTCCAAATAAATAAATCATCAATGAACAAAACCTTTCTTCTTATTTCATCACTTTGCTTATTATTTGCTTCCTGCGGAAATGATAACAAAACAGGAACATCCGAAAATTCCGGTTTATCAGAAGGACGCCCGGAATACATTGAACGTATAAAAAAACTGGAAGCAGAAATGCACAAATCAATGCAACTGAACGATGTTACAGCAGGGTTGGCGGTAACTGCTTACGACAACTTTGTAAAGATGTTTCCTGATGATTCCCTGGCTCCTGATTTTTTATTTAAAGCCGGAGAGATTACAACTGCCACCAAACAATATCCCCAATCGTTAATGTATTATCAAAATATTACTGCAAAATATCCAAAGTATAAACTTGTTGATGTTAGTTTATACATGCAGGGGGTGCTGTTGGATAATTACCTGAATGATGATGCAAAGGCAAAAACAATTTACGAAGAAGTAATTGCAAAATACCCTGGCAGCAATTATGCCACGGATGCGAAAGCTGCTATCAATAACCTCGGTAAATCTGATGAACAGCTGATAGAAGAGTTTAAAAAGAAAAACGGACAGAAGTAATTATTCGATTTAGTGAAACTCCTTTTCCAGAATTTCCTTTAGTCGTTCAGTAGTTAAGGCATGTTTTAATTCCCCTTCTTTTGAAAAAGAAATTTCTCCGGTTTGTTCCGAAACAACAATAGCTATTGCATCAGTATTTTCAGTAATTCCCACTGCAGCTCTGTGACGCATTCCAAGGTGTGCAGGAAAATCAGCATGTTCTGTAACAGGTAAAACACAGCGAGCTGCAACTATGGTATTACCTGAAATAATTACAGCTCCATCGTGCAAGGGTGAGTTTTTATAAAAAATACTTTCCAGCATTCGAACGGAAACCTTAGCATCTATAACATCTCCTGTATTGGCGTAAAATTTTAATTCATTGTTTTTGGTAATTATAATGATAGCCCCTGTTTTGCTTTCACTCATATTTTTGCACGACTTAATAATAGCGTTAATGTCTAGCAACTGAACTTTACCGCCCTGCCATTTAAAGTCAAAAAGACTTTTACTTATTTTTCCTTTGCTGAATATATCTGAAGTACCTATAAACAACAAGAAGCGTCTTAACTCCTGCTGAAACACGATAAGCAGGGCAATAAATCCAACATCTATAAATTTACTCAATATACTTCCAAACAAAGGCATATCAAGCGCCTTAACCACCAGCCACAACAAGTAAAAAAGAATAATCCCGATAAAAATATTAATAGCCACAGTGCCTTTAACAAGGTAATATAGTTGGTAGATAAGGGTTGCAACAAGCAGTATATCCACCACATCAATCCAGCGAACAGTAATAAATAGCGGGAGAAGTAAATTTATCATACTACAAGTATAGTGTTTTTTAAAATAGTCTTACCCTGTTAATTTATTTTTAACATTTTTTCAAAAATAAATTTGGTCACGTTAAAAATAAGTATTTACTTTGCAGCTCAAAGTACTTTTAATACATCCTAAAATGACAGAAGAAAAAGAACACTTACAGGCCCTATCCGATATACGCTCCATGATGGAACGTTCTTCCCGGTTTATTTCGTTAAGCGGATTATCAGGAATATTTGCAGGAATATTTGCTTTAGCGGGTGCATACATAGCCTACTTAAAACTTAATTCACTGAACATTAATTACCGTAACCTCGAAGAAAATTCTTTTATAGATGTAATTATTTATTTAATGGTGGATGCCGCTTTAGTTCTCATTGCATCATTAAGTGTTGGTATTCTTTTAACCATTCGTAATTCAAAAAAGAAAGGCGTAAAAACCTGGGATAATACTTCCAAACGTTTATTAATTAATCTTTTTATTCCATTAATTACCGGTGGTTTGTTTTGTCTGGTATTATTATATCATGGAATAATAGGTTTGGTTGCTCCTGCAACCTTAATTTTTTACGGGCTTGCATTAATCAATGCAAGTAAGTACACTTATAATGATATACGCTACCTTGGAATTTGCGAAATAGTGTTAGGTTTGTGTGCATCCCTTTATGTTGGTTTTGGTTTGTTTTTCTGGGCTGCAGGGTTTGGTTTACTTCATATTGTTTATGGAGCAGTAATGTACTTTAAGTATGAAAGAAACTGATTGTTTCTTCTTAAATTGCAGTAATACATTATAAATAGCAAGGAATAAGGAATTGAAAAATTACATACAACTTTTAAATAAAGCTTTTGAAAACCGCATACGTTTGGGTATTATGTCCATTCTTATGGTAAACGATTGGGTTGAATTTGGCTCACTTAAAGAAATGCTTGAAATTACAGATGGTAACCTAGCTTCTCATATTTCTGCACTGGAAAAATTGGAATACGTGGAAGTGCGGAAACAGTTTATTGGAAAAAAACCAAATACCATGTATGCAGTTACCAAATTGGGCAAGAAAGCTTTCAATCAGCATTTAGACACATTGGAAAAGATTTTAAAAAACAGGGATTAATAATTTAAATATATGATAAATATGGAATGGTTCAAAAAAATGGGATGGGTATATGCCCCGATAAGTATAGCCGGCTGGCTGATTACAGCTTTTACTTTTTTAATATGTACATGGGTATTTTATGTCGTTGACAAACACTCTCATTCGGCAAGCGATACCCTTTGGAATTTCCTTCCGTATGCAGTTTCTTTTTTCACAATCCGTCATTGGGTGGCTTCAAATACTTGTGAAAAAACTAACTAAAGAGATTTGATTTTTTTTATCTATTTACTTTGAATTACAAAGTACTTTTAATATAAACTTAAACAATAAACAACATGGAACTATTTATTTTATTAGCAGGTCTTTACATGGCATATTTGATTTTCGTAATTATTACTATCCTGATGACTATTTCAAGAGGAGAAAAAAAGTGTAGAAATTTATTCTCAGAATGGCTATTAATTTTTTCCGAAATTGTATTCACCATTGCAGGACCTATAATTGGTTTTCTTCGGTTCGACAAATTTCAACCGGATATCCCATTTTCAAAACAGCATTTACCAGTACTATTATTGGTTGTATTAACCTCTTCCACCTCATTTTGGTTGGCAAGGTTTACTCATAAAACTTCTAACCTTATTGTCAGAATATTATGTTCCATTGGACTAATACAAGGAATATTACTTTGCTTTATTACCACTATTCATTTCATACCTTTTATGCCCTTAGGAATTATATACCCATGGCTCGGTTTTGAGTTATTATCCCCATTAATTGCCCTATTGTTTCTCATTCGGGAAATCTATTTTTACAACAAAGTAACCATTGATTTTTCAGAACAATTACCATATAGAAATGAATTAGGATTTATTCCACTCTCTTATCAACTTTTTAAATTACCCCTTTTCAAACGATTCGTCATTTATATCATTCCGGCTTTTGCGCTCTTACTTATCCAGGTTTTAATAGCATATGGCTGTGGTCAGGACATTGACGCATTAGTTAAAGTATTTACTCATTCACAAGGTTTTATCTTCTCCAACAATTAATTCTATATACAAATGATAACTACAATAAAAAGACTTCGTTCAAAATTGCTTGAATTATTGACACATAAATTTGCTCTACCAATCATTGCCCGATTCAGAAAAACTACCCCTTTCCCATATTCGATGGAAGACTTACTTCAATTTCCTGAAGGAACCTTAGGAAAAGATCTTGTTCTGTACCTTCAAAAAAAGGAGTTTAAGTTGATAAAAGGGTATGAACGTCATGATTGTAAACATATCATTTTACAATATGAAATGGATGAAAAAGGTGAAGCATGCATGCAGTTTTATTTTTTTGGAAACCGACATTATTCTTTACCGGTTGTAAGCACTGTCTTTATTTGTTTTTTCCTGATGCCGGAACAATGGAGAAATTTTTATAAAGAATATAAAAAAGGAAAGCATGCCACAACATTCGACAATGTCGATTTTAACCAAATAATTTTAATGAATACCAATGATTTAAGAAAACAATTTAAAACAAATAAAAAATGATAGCCTCAGATACTATTAGACTAAAACAATCAATAAAAAGATGGATATTATTATTTATCCTGTTTTTAATTCTGAGTGGAATTACGGCATTCCCTATTGAAACAGAACTTTCTTTCCTTACTAACGCATCTTCCAATCTGCCATTGTTAATGCAAAAATGGTTATTAACCATTTATTCTTCTGTTAAAGAAACAAATACTCATTACCCATATTTATCTTACGGTACTGATTGGTTGGCATTCGCTCATATTATTATCGCTGTGGCTTTTATCGGCCCGCTAAAAGACCCGGTGAAGAATATCTGGGTAATTCAATTCGGCATGATAGCCTGTGTAATGGTATTTCCCTTAGCACTAGTAGCTGGTCCCATTCGACATATTCCATTTTTCTGGCAAATGATAGATTGTTCATTTGGGTTAATTGGGATTATTCCTTTGTATATCTGTTATAAAAAAATAAAAAAATTAGAATTCACACAATAAAATGACAATTCCTGCGTTATATATATGTAATCTTTTGAACTATTAACTTAAAAAAAACTAAAAAAATGAAAAAAAACGATTGGTCCATCATTATTTCCGTTTTGCTGTATAGCATCTTGTTTTATAAACAAACTGCTGGAATTAACTTTCTTATTTTTAATATTACAATAATTGCGTTGTTACTTTACCGAAATAAATCTTTGCTTAAAAGCACAGTGTGGTTATCGGTTGCATTAAGCGCTCTTGTTTCCTCTTTCTTTATTTTTCAATTCGGAAGTGCATTGGCAATTGTTGCTAACCTGTTTTCATTATTTATACTTTCAGCAATGAGCATAGATACGCGCACTTCTTTTCTTACAAGTATTTTTCTTACCCTTTGCTCTACTGCCGCTTCCTGTGTTTTTATGTTTATCGACTGGATAGAAAGAAAAACAAAAAAAACAGAAGGGGTTTACAAACGACCTTTCTATGTTAAACTCTTTTTAATCATTATTCCACTATTAATCGCTCTTGTATTTTTCTTTTTTTATCAAACAGCTAACCCTTTATTCTACAATCTCACAAAAGACATCAATCTTGATTTCATTTCTTTTTCCTGGATATGCTTCACAATAGGAGGCTTGCTTTTAATGTATGGCTTTTTTCATAACGAGAAATTGAAATATATAGGCGACATGGATGTAAACGCTTCTTTAATACTTACCCCTGCAATTGCTTCCCGAAAAAACTTTCTGAATGGCTTAATGCGTTTAGACACTGAAACTATTTCCGGTGTTGTTTTATTTTCAATGTTAAATATTTTATTATTGTTGGTTAATGTCCTAGATATTCATTTTTTGTGGTTTGACGGAAAACTACCAAAAGGAATTGACCACAAGGCTTTTGTTCATGACGGAATTGGCACATTAATTACTTCCATAATTGTTGCCATCCTGATTCTTCTTTTCTACTTCAGGGGAGAACTTAATTTTTACAATAAAAGTAAATGGATTAAAATAATGGCTTATCTATGGATAATCCAAAACGCATTCATGATATTTTCAACTGCTTACAGAAATCAAATGTACATTGATGAATCAGGTCTTTCCTACAAAAAAATAGGGGTATATGTTTATCTACTTCTTACGCTAATCGGTTTAATCACCACTTTTATTAAAGTATGGAAAATTAAAACCAACTGGTACCTGTTCCGGGTGAATGCTGCAGTCTGTTTTTATCTTCTGGTGTTTTCCTGTGCATTCAATTGGGACATAATTATTACTGATTTTAACATAAAGAAACATGATGTAGAACATAAAAAACTGGAGAAGTATTTTTTACTTGACATAAGCTATAAAAACCTTCCTCAATTAATATCGCTATCTGATACTGTTTCAAATACAGAGGATATTCATGCGCGGGATTACTATAACTTTTCAAGGGGCACTTATTATACAAACTTTAAAACAGGATTATCCAAAAAACTCTATGATTTTATGCAGGATTATAATAACATGGATTGGCCTTCATTCTGCGTTGAAAAGAAAAGAGTGTATAATGAAATTTTCGAAATGAGAAATAAAGTAGATACTCTTCGTTTTCAGTATGGTTATATCCAAAGCCTGAAACCGATACAATTATTCAGTAACCTTCGTTCTCTTGAGCTGAGTAATAATTATAACCTTAATATGGATGAATTAAAGTATTTCCCTAAACTGGAGAAACTGACCATGAATACATGTCAACTGGATACTTTAAAAAAACTGCCTCACCTTGTTTACCTAAGGGATTTAGATTTGTCAAATAATAATCTGCATGATATTTCACCACTTATATATTTGAGAAACCTGGAGACTTTAAATATTTCCGGTTACAATAATCCTTCGAGTTATGCTCCATTAATTGCCTTAAAGAAACTGAAACATTTAATCATTGGCAATATAACTCCTGCTGGTTTAGATTCTTTAAAGAAAACATTCCCTGATGTTAAAATTGATGCAAACGTAATAATTCCATACAGATAAAATTATGAAACCAATAATTAAAACCATTCTCTGGCTCACCGTTTTTAGTATAGCAATGGGATTCCTTGAAAATTCCGTTGTGGTTTATTTGCGCAAGATTTATTACCCTGACGGATTCAAATTTCCATTAATTCCGGTTTCAAGAGACATTGCCACCACCGAATTTTTCAGGGAAGTAGCAACTATTATTATGCTTATTGGTGCAGGTGTGTTAGCCGGGAACAACAAAATACAACGCCTTGTCTTCTTTCTATATAGTTTCGCAATATGGGACTTATTCTATTATGCGTTTTTAAAAGTATTGCTCAACTGGCCCGAATCTCTTTTTACTTGGGATATTTTGTTTTTAATTCCTGTTCCATGGGTTGGTCCTGTTATAGCTCCTTGTATCATTTCCTTGTCAATGACACTACTTACTTATATCCTAATTTACTTCCAGGAAAAAGGAAGGTATGTTCACATCACCTTTTTTGAGGGATTTCTTTTCATCTTTGGAAGCATTACCTGCATTGTTTCCTTTATATGGGATTACATCATTTACATTTCAAAGTATGGTAATGATAAAGGAGTATGGACACTTTCAAGTAATAAAAACATGTTTGATGAGGTAAAAAATTACGTTCCTCAAAGCTTTAATTGGTCTTTGTTCGGAATCGGAGAAGGAATTATTTTACTTGCAATTGTATTCATTTATTTAAGATTAAAAAAACAATAAAATTATGACAACTAAACTAATTAAAGTAATGGCAATATCTTCCGCTATTAGCGTGATGTTGTTTTTGTTCCGAATGCAATGGAGCGGTAGCTTCTTTGGTGTATTTCTTATCTGGAATTTATTTCTAGCATGGATTCCTTTCCTGTTTGCAATTTCATTAACCAAAAATAATGCAGCTTGTTCTTCCCGGTTAAAAAAGATAATGCTGTTTGGAGGTTGGCTTTTATTTTTTCCCAACTCGCCCTATATATTAACCGATTTATTTCACTTGCATCTTCGTGCTGAAGTTCCTTTGTGGTTCGATTTGATTTTTATTCTTTCCTTTGCATGGAATGGCTTATTATTGGGCTATGCTTCCTTGTTCGAAATTCAACATTTTATGAAAGCCCGATTATCCAACTTTACAGTTAATTGTTTTGTAGGTATACTTATGATACTTTGCAGTTTTGGCATTTACTTAGGGCGCTATCCGCGATGGAACAGCTGGGATATAATAACCAATCCGATAGATTTACTTTCTTTTATTTTCAATTCAGTCATTCATCCATTTCATAATACAAGAATGATAGGGGTCACATTTTTCTTTTCCTTATTTTTGATGGTCAGTTACTGGACATTAAATACATTGATAAATCATAAACACCATGACAAATAATAAACCATTTCGCTTTGGCGATAGAATAAGAAGTTTCAAATTTGCTATCGAAGGAATCCTTTCTTTCTTTAAAACTGAACACAATGCATGGATTCATTGTGTTGCAGCAACTGTTGTTATTATTGCAGGGTTTGTTTTAAAGGTAACTGTTAACGAATGGTGCTGGTTAATCATTGCCATTGCAATGGTTTTGATTACCGAAATGATAAATACTGCCCTTGAAGTTTTATGCGACCTGGTTTCTCCGGGAATAAATCCTGCCATTAAAAAGATAAAAGACATTTCGGCCGGTGCAGTTTTAATGGCTTCTATTGCAGCAGTTGCCATTGGTTTGATTGTCTTTTTCCCAAGGATTATTGTTCTGTAAATACTTTGAAAATAATATCTAATTTTGTAAAAAATAGCAGCATGAGTAAAATCAAACCAGTTGGCCTTTTCATTTCGTTTCTTATTGTTATCAGTTCTTTAAGTTGTAAAAAAAACAAAGGCTGTACAGACAAAGATGCTACCAATTACAATGCAGATGCTCAGGAAGACGATGGCAGTTGCAATTATGTATCCTACATGGTTTTCTGGTTCAATCAAACTACTGCCAACCACCTGATTTCTTCAGGCTATTCCAATATAAAATGTACAATTGATGGTGCAGAAGTTGGTTCCACTCAACCGGGTTCCTATTTCAATAGCGCACCTACCTGCGGTCAGTCCAATTCCTTAACTATTACTGAGCAAATGGGCAATAATAAATCGAAAACTATTGAATACGTTTTTAAGGATGCAGTTAGCGGTAATGTTATATGGTCAGGCTCTATCGACTTAACCACCGGTGTTTGTTCTCCAAAGTATTTATCTTATTAGTTTTATCATTTCTGTTTCTTAGTATTTTACGACTCTTTAAAAATATTTTTCTTCCTCCTTCCTATTAACCGATGCAAATAAAACTCATTCCGAAAATATGGTTTTCATATTATCTAATCCAAAAATATCCTTTCGATATTATACATTGATGGAGTAAAATGCTGTTTGTTCAGAGGGTTTGAACTGTCTTTATTGCCTCCACTTTGTTTTACTTTGGTATTTGTCAGGTTTATTGTAATTCCAATTTGAAAGTAGGGTGACATTCCAAGGTCTTCTTTCAACCTTAAATCTTCATTAAAAACAGACATACTGTTGCCTATTAAAAATCCTGCTTCGGTATATAATTCAAATCGGGTTGCAAGTTTTCGTGTCCACGAAAATCCTGTTTTATAGAACCCGTTTGAAGTGTAAAGTTTTTGACTTTTACTGTGGTATCAGCAATTGAAACCGAATCAGAATTGTTTGTTAGTTTAAAGTAATTTCCCTGCGGAGCAAGTAACATACTAATGCTGTTTTTCTTATTGGGCTTATAATTAATTGAAGCTAATGCCGGGAGTACGATAAGGTAAGACCATTTAGAACTTATCTTTCCTAAATACCCGATTACTGGGCAACCAATAACTGTTCCGTTGCTAACTAACAATCCGGCACCGGCAATGATTGTATTTTTGTTACGTGCAGTATGTGAGTATAGAAACAATCCAGCAATACCGGGAGGAGCATCCAGAAATCTTTTTTCATCAGCATTTTCGAAGGCATACAATCCTGCAATGTAATTGTTTTTTATTTCGCCTTTTAAGTAAGTAAGTCCTAGCATCTGAGAATACACAGGGTTGCCGGGAAGTCCTGCTGATGGGGCAAGTTGTCCATAGCCCGAAGAACTGCTGAAAAATAAAGTACTGTACTTAATCGGATTTCTTAAATCGCCTAATTTAAGATGAAAGAAAATGGGAATATTAAGATTTAAGTTTGCTATCGAAAATCCATATTGATTCGAATCTTTTGCTGAAGTCATTAAAGGAAATGTTGCACCAGTTATGCCAAGTGTTATGGGCAGTTTCAGTTTGACTATTGTTTTTCGTCTGCTTTCGATACTGTCTTTCTGCTGACCATAAATAAAAGTGGAAGAAAGGATGCAAATCAATATTAGCAATATAGGGTGTTTGAATATCGTATTCATCTTTCTGTTCAATTAATCTATGAATACTGATTTGTAAACCCTTCCGTGTTCATTAATTACTTTCATTTCCCCCGCTTTTCCTCTTTCACGACTGCATTCTATTTCTGTACCATCCCATAGGGTGAGTTTGTTTTTACCATAACCATAAAATCTGATTTCAATGGATTGATTTACTTTTTCAAAATCGTTTATTCTGTCATCTTCCACATTTTCCACAAACGTATCAACGGGTTTGTCGAACAATGGCAAGATAGTTCCTTCTTTTATAAATAAAGGCAGAAAGCCGGGTTTAGCAAATACTTTGTATGTTTTTTTTCCTGCAAATTTTGCATTGCTCCAGTAATGAAACCAATTTCCTTCGGGCAAATATACTTTGTTCGAATCGCGAGCGATACTCATATCCGATTGCGTTTTTGGAATCACTTCTTCAATAACAGGTGCCACGAGTACTCTGTCTCCCAACAAAAATTCAAATTCTGTTTTCATTTCTCGTTTCGGTCTGTTAAGTTCGGTTCGGATAACTGTCGTTTTGTTGTCTGGTTGTTTCACTTTTCTGTTGTCGTGTCGCTTTCGTTACGCTCGGTCTTATGCTTGCTGATAACGTTTGAAAGATTTATGAAGTAAAAAAAAGGGGGGATTAAAAGCTCGTCTCTTTCGCCCCGCGACAAACGTTATTAAATGCTTGAAACTTCATACTGGCAGGTCGCCCCCCCCCTTTTTTTTATTTCATAAATCTTATGTTATCGGCTGTAGCTCTTTCTTCTGTTAGTGGTTTACAATTAGTTTTCGTGTTGCTGTTCCTTCTTTTGTCTTAACGCAAACAAAGTAAACTCCATTGTTGTCAAGTTGTAAGTTCGTTGTCTTTTGTGTTGTTTGCATCTTTAATATTTTTTGTCCAAGTATGTTTGTAACGTTAATTGTTGCGTTGTCTGTTGAAAGTGAAATTGTAAACTGTCCACTTGTCGGGTTGGGATATATTGTCATACTTACAGGTTCAATGTTCTGTGAAGTAATACCTGCAATGGATGGATAAGTTGAAATAGAATTGCCAAATGCAATAGGATGAGAACTAACGGGAATTGTTGCATAAACAGTATTTGTAAAATAGTTTATTACACTTACAGTATTAGACAAATAGTTCGTAACATATATATTAATGCCATCAGGGCTAACAGATAAACCGTTAGGGAAATTACCAACAGGCGCATTAACCCATAAGATATTTCCTGGGATAAATATTACACTTACATTATTTGAACCACTATTCGCAACATATAATTTACTTCCATCGGGACTAATAGAAATGCCAAATGGATTTGTACCAACGGTAATACTATCCGAAACAGTATCAGAAACTGTATTTACTACACTTACCGTTCCCGAACTTTGATTCGTAACATATACATTATTTCCATCAGGGCTAACGCATAAACCGACTGGATGTGAACCTACGGTAATAGAAGTTGAAACTGTATTCGTAGTTGTATTTATTACACTTACTGTGTTAGCACCATAATTAGCAACATATAACTTACTCCCATCGGGAGTTACAGATAAACTATTCGGATATGAACCAACAGGAATAGTAGCTGAAACAGAATTCGTAGCTGTGTTTATTACACTAACTGTATTATCAGAGTTATTCGCGACATATAACTTATTTCCCGTTGGGTTCACAAATAAACCATAAGGGTGAGAACCAACAGGAATAGTAGTTGAAACAATATTTGTGGCAGTGTTTATTACACTTACCGTATTAGCACCCCAATTCGTAATATATACTTTTGTTCCATCAAGGCTTACAGACACACCTGAAGGATGAGAACCAACTGCAATTGTATCTGTAACAGTATTTGTTGGAACATCAATAACCGAAACAGTATTACTAAACTCATTCGTTATGTAAGCAGTTTGCGCCACACTAATACTTACTGAAAATGTTATCAGTAGGAAGGTTGTCAAGTAAATAATATTTTTCATTTTGTTAAAAGTTGTGTTGTCTGTTTATACTATTCTGTTTTCGCTACAAAGTTCGTTACGCGCGCTCCTGCTATTGCCGATAACGCATCAGGGATTAAAGAAGTTTAAAAAAGAAGGGATTGATAGCTGTACTCTGTCCGCAAAAAATGCGAACAGATAGATAGAATTTTCTCCATATAGTAGTTCGCATTTTTTGCATCAACGATAATGTTTGTTACTTATTCAATCTATCCTAACCGATGCTGCCCTTCTTTTTTAAATTTCTTTTAATCTTATTGTTATGGGCAGTGCTGCTTCATCTTCCGTTCTTCTGTTCAATGAAAGAAGAAAAAAAAATATAATGATACATGAAATTCCGCAACACCCTCATACAATCCAATTGTATTTCCTTTTGAGTTTTTTACTCTGCCATTTGCTACAAAACCAATAGTGTTACCATTTGAGTTTTGCACTCTGCCCTCTTTATAGAAGCCAATTGTGTTACCTTTTGAATTTTGTATCCTGCCGTCTTTATAAAACCCAATGGTGTTACCTGTCGAATTTTTTATACGGTCTTCTTCAATATACCCAATGGTGTTTCCCTTTGAACTCTTAACCTTTCCATTCTCAATAAAACCAATAGTATTGCCTGTTGCGCTTTTTAATTTTTGTGCTCCTGCAATATCTGCTAATGCAAACGATACAGATAGTAGAAAAATTATTTTCTTCATTGCTCTATAAATTTAAATTTGGGTTGACATTTTGAATTAGTGATACATCACCATTGTTAACCACTCTTACAAAATTCATATTTGCAATTAACCAAGCTTCAACAAAGTCTGTCGTTGGAACATTCCCATCCTGAAAATTATAGTTTGGAAAAAAATGTTGGTTTTCTCTTGCCCAAGGAAGAGGTTCAGTTACTATAAAAGTTCCTGTTCCTATTTTGTAGTAAATCATAAAATGTTTTGCCATGCGTTATTCGATTGAATTATTGTTTTTCAATTACTGATTTTTCTAAATTGTCGCCAGCTGAATGAAGCTGAAATAAAATTATTATGTTGCAAATTAGACTTACAACTCCGAGAAAAAGATATGTGTTTTTAATCGTATCAAGGTTTCTTGAGGAGTTTACAGTCAGAACGGCAATGACTGCGAATACAATCATTACTAAAACAACATACACAACGCTTTTTATGTTCCTGCCTGCTGAAATAATGTTAGTCGGATTAATTGCTAAAATAGAATTGTTAATGGTTGCTTTTGCTTGTTCTATTTTTTTTTCAGCTACAATTTCATTTTCATAACATTCCTGATAACTACTAAATCCATTTTCTTTTAAATAAACTTCCAAGAAAGTTTCAATGTCTGGATGTTTGTAGTGTGCACAAAATTCAGGTATTCTAGATGCCTTACTTTCAGGGATTGCATACTTCCTTCTTTTCAATTCAGCGTAGGCACACAATACATATTTTGGGTCATAGGTCGTCCAATAATAGATTACAACAGCTAAATCAGAACTGTTCGTTTTTGAGATTTCTTTTAAACTTTTCGTTTCCATTTTATTATTTGTATTTATTTTTTCCTACTCGTTTGGCTTTTCGGTGTCGCCCCGTTTTTAATGTGATGACTGGTCTTCACTTTTAGTTGTCGTTAATTTGCGTTACGTTCGGTTCGCACTATTGCCTATAACGTTTGAAAGATTTATGAAGTAAAAAAAAGGGGGGATTAAAAGCTCGGCTCTTTCGCCCCGCGACAAACGTTATTAAATGCTTGAAACTTCATACTGGCAGGTCGCCCCCCCTTTTTTTTATTTCATAAATCTTATGTTATCAGATGTTTTTCTTTTTTCGTGTACTTTTTTTTCAGCGTAAAGATAAGTAGAAACAGTGTCACAAGAACTATACTTGTCCAAATGTTGCCGAAGTTAAGTCCTGCTGGTTTTGAAATATAGTTACCAATTGTCGCACCAATAGGGTGAACTGCAACTAAAGCTAACCAATAACAAAGTTCTTTTGAAACTTTTGTAAAGCGATTTAGTAAAGCAATTACTAATAGAATTAGTATTAATAATATTGTACCGCCACCTGCACCTAATGAAGTATCGTTTGAAAGAAAGTCGCCTGATGTTGTTCCGAATGTACTTGAAACTAAAATTGCAAACCAATATAGAAAAAATGTAGTTCGGTTTAAACCGCTGTCAATAGTAGATTTCGGAGCAACTAATTTCCAAACAATTAATATTGATGTTAAGATTCCCATTACTAAAAGTGAACCCCAAATTGTTCCAAGTTGTAACGGTGCTATTGTAATAAAGTCCGCACAATTTGTTCCTGCTATGTTTCCTAATACAATTAATATCCAATATACAACTGCATTTTCTTTACCCGAAATAACTATTGCGAATATTGAAACAATGTATGAACTGATAAGAATTATAGAACCTGTGCTGTAACCTAAACCTAAATTTCTTGAAATTAGATTACCAACAATTTCGCCAATTGTTGTAGCCAATATCATAAGTGTCCAATAATGGATTCCTATGTCTGGTATTTTTATATTTAATGTTTTTGTTGTCATATTTATAAAGATTAAAAAAAGCAGAACGCCTTTGGCGTTCTGCTTTTTTGTTTACTCTTTTGTTTCTGTTCCATCAGGTTTGTAAAAAACCTCAATTGTTTTAACTCCTTGTTTCATTTCCACCTCATAGATTGTTCCTTGTTTTGAGGTTTCAATTTGTGCAACTGCTTTTACTGTTGCGCCTTTGTGGGCAAGATTAAAAGCTTGTTGTACTTTTTCGGGAAGTTGATTAAAAGTTGATGGACTTTCTGTTTCCAACCATTCGCCTGTGTCAGAGAAGTTCGCAGAATAGGTTATACCTTTTGATTGAAATTCTGCTTCGTAATTGTGAGGGTTTTCTTTACCCCACTTTACGTTTGTGGCATCAGGAAACTTTTTACTAAACGCTGTTGTTGCAGCTACTGGTGTTTTGCTTTGTGCAAAACTTGTTGCATAGGCACATATAAGCACCATAGCAACGAAAATTATTTTTTTCATTGTTTTATTTTATTAATTAAATATTATTGAAAACTTAAATTGTTGCTTTGTTAAAAAGCATTTGTAAACAAGTTAAGCAAGTATTGGAGGGCGGAATATTTTAGTAATGTATTCCGAAGTTGTAAAACTTGTTTTGTAAATAGTAGGTTTAGTTTGGTTCGGGATAATTACTGTAGAAGATATATTATAAGTTGTAATGAATGAAAAAACTGTTTGAGTGTGATGATTGTTTTGAATAGGTTGATGCGGTTTCTGTTCGTCTCCGTTTTGATGTTCGTCAAACATTCCGTCAATGTTTACTAAATGGTCTGTGATAAAGTCTATGGGTGTCATATCCTTGTCTTCTGTTGTCTTGCAATGGTGATACATTTGAGGTAGGTCGGCAAGTATAGAGAAGTCGCCTAATGGTAAACAGAAAGTTCCAAAAGAATAAAATGCTAAAAGAAATATGTTAAGTGTTTTTCTCACGATTTATTTTTGTCGGGTCAAAGGTAATGTTTTTAATTCTGTCGGTGTCTGTTAATAAAGTTGAAATGTTCGTTCGGAGCGTTCTCAAAATATCTGATAACGTTTGAAAGATTTATGAAGTAAAAAAAAGGGGGGATTAAAAGCTCGTCTCTTTCGCCCCGCGACAACCGTTATTAAATGCTTGAAACTTCATACTGGCAGGTCGCCCCCCCTTTTTTTTATTTCATAAATCTTATGTTATCTGCTGTCGTTTGTTTCGTGCTTCGGTCGGTAAAGTTATTAATTATTCGGTTTGTTAAGTTGATGCTATATAGGTAAGGTTATTTTTCCTTTGTTTATTTAGTGCCATTAAAACGATTTTTCTTTTTTTATTCTCCCTCAAAAATTTCTTTTTGCATTGTATCTAGTATTATTTTCGATTGTTCTTTGATAGATTCAAAAGCCTCTGACAATTTTTTTATCTCTTTTCTCTTTTCCTGATATTGAGTGTAGAGTAATTCTAAGTCGTGATGTCTGATAAATATATCGGAAACCCTGATAAAACAAGTATTTTCTTTAATAATAAAATATAAAGTATAATTCATATTTCTTTTTTTTCCTTTATATAAATAGTCTGAATTGTCAACGACAGTAATAATTCCGTTGTCCTTGTCCTGCGTTCTTATTTTGCGCGGAATGTATTTTAGAGAGACGTACTGAATTATTTTTTGATATGTCAAACTTTTATTACTAATAGGGACTTCAACTTCCCACCCTATTTTACCAGACAGAAATGGAAGCGTCATTTTATTTACAGTAGCACAAGAGGCTAACAAAACAATTGCTAAAACATAGTATAATTTTTTCATAGTATTTAATTTAGTTTTTTACTTTTAGTACTGGTCAAGTTAATTTATTTTTCAAGTTTCGTATTTTCTTCTGTCGTCTGGTCGCTGAACAATTCTCTTTTTTGTTGTCGTGTCGCTATCGTTACGCACTGTCGTACGATTGCAGATAACGTTTGAAAGATTTATGAAGTAAAAAAAAGGGGGGATTAAAAGCTCGTCTCTTTCGCCCCGCGACAAACGTAATTAAATGCTTGAAACTTCATACTGGCAGGTCGCCCCCCCTTTTTTTTATTTCATAAATCTTATGT
>CANJYB010000041.1 GCA_947479085.1 Bacteroidota bacterium
CAGGCTGGTACCTGTGGTGGAATCTTTACAACTAAAAGCAGAATCGGGTTTTACTCCTGACCCCGATGAAATAAAGCAAATATCACCAAAACTCCAGAAGTATATCGCATTAGATGCAAATCCTGAAGAATTATTTGTAATTGTTAAAAGGTCGCCAATAGCAACACTGTCTGCACTTAAAGCAAATTCTAATGTGCCCGCACTTTGTGCTTTCATCTGCCCGGGAAGCATTGCTGCCATAGCTATTACCACGGCAGATAGTATATATTTAATTTTTTTCATATTTTTATTTTTTAGGTTAGAATTAATAAAATTAAGTTTTTTGATAAAATTAAGATAGAAAAACAAGCTTTTGAATTAAAAATTTGCTTTCTATTTCAGGAAATAATTCAGCAGAAACGCCATCGCAAAGTGCGGTGGCGGTTTATAATGTAGTTATGGTTTGGGCATGGTTTTGTTGCTTTGTTTACAAGGGTTTTGGGAACTCTGTTAAAAGAGAAAGAGATGAATAAATATAAAAGTGAGTTAACTATTTTCATATAGAAATGTATTAGTTTTATCTACCCTTTAATCGAAACCCAAAGCGAATGTAGTTTTAAAAATTCAGAATAAAAAACAAATAAGTTATTAACAATGAGGCAACCCTGGAAAAAGTGGCTATAAAAACTACCTTTCGGTATAAAAAAAAGGTATCATTTTGAAACCAAAACGAAACATTATGAAACCAAAATGAAACGTTTTGAAACCAAAACGAAACGTTTTGAAACCAAAATGAAACGTTTTGAAACCAAAACGAAACGTTTTGAAACCAAAACGAAGCGTTTTGAAACCAAAATGAAACGTTTTGAAACCAAAATGAAACATTTTGAAACCAGAACGAAACGTTTTGAAACCAAAACGAAACGTTTTGAAACCAGAATGAAACGTTTTTAAACCAAAACGAAACGTTTTGAAACCAAAATGAAACGTTTTGAAACCAAAATGAAACGTTTTGAAACTAAAATGAAACATTATGCAACCAAAATGAAACGGTATGTAAGCAAATCATTACTTAAAGGAAACGAACCATTACTTAAAGGAAATGAAGCATTACTTAAAAGAAATGAACTATTACTTAAAGGAAATGAAACATTACTTAAAGGAAATGAATCGTTACCTAAAGGAAATGAAACATTACTTAAAGGAAATGAATCGTTACTTAAAGGAAATGAAGCATTACTTAAAAGAAATGAACCATTACTTAAAGGAAATGAAGCATTACTTAAAGGAAATGAACCATTACTTAAAGGAAATGAACCATTACTTAAAGGAAATGAACTATTACTTAAAGGAAATGAACCATTACTTAAAGGAAATGAACTATTACTTAAGGGAAGTGCATCATTACTTAAAGGAAACAAACCATTACTTAAAGGAAATGAACTATTAATATAAAAAAAATCAAACCAATCTCCTGCAAGTTTTAAGGCAAAAAAGTTCTGTGGAGCACATCATGAACTCAGTGGAGCACATCGTGAACTTAGTGGAGTACATCATGAACTCAGCGGAGCACATCGTGAACTCAGTGGAGCACATCGTGAACTCAGTGGAGCGCATCGTGAACTCAGCGGAGTACATCGTGAACTCAGTGGAGACATCATGAACTCAGCGCAGCACATCATGAACTCAGCAGAGCACATCTTGAACTCAGTGGAGTACATCGTAAACTCAGTGGAGCACATCGTGAACTCAGTCCATGATGTGCTTCACTTCGTCCAGGGGTAGGTATCTCTTAAACTAAAAAGGCATAAAATATTGAAAATCAGTAATTTTTTTTACTTTTATTAATTGGACAAAAAAAAACTCCCCCGACAGTTCGGAGGAGTTTTGGGGGTTATCAGGTATCTGATAAGAATTTCAACAAATGTTATTTAACCGGATTAAGTATAAATGTTGCTACATTGTTTTTAACAAGGTATTGATTGGCAAAGCGTTTTAATACCTCCGGTGTTAAAGCATTCACATAATTAGTATAATCCAGTATTTCGTCAATTTTTTCACCGTCCATGGCACTGTTGCTAATGGCGCTTAACCAAAAGCGGTTGTCTTTCAGGTAGGTTTCGCGCTCGCGGATGGCTGTTTCTTTTATTTTCTGCAAATCTTTCTCATCACATCCGTTCTCTTTTATTTTGTCTATTTCGGTCCACATGGTTTTAATCAGCATATCCACATTTTCGGGAGCACATCCCCAGCGGAAGTTAATTTCGTAAGTTTGGTCAGGGTAGTGGGTCATTACCGGATACGCGCCTACACCATATACTCCACCTTTTTCCTCGCGCATTTGTTCTCTTAGTTTAATGCTTACCAGGTTCATCAGCATGTTCAGGTTATTGCGGTTTCTGCGGTCGTACATAAAGGGGCCGGTTAGTTTAATGGTAACCGAACTTTTAGGTTCTATTCCTTTTTTTACGGTGCGGCTTAAGGTACCTTCAGGTGTTTTCAGGTTTAAATTTTTAAAGGTTTCGTTTCTTTGAACGGAAGGAATACCTCCGATGTATTGTTCCACCAGCGGTCTGAAATTATCCGGGGTGAGGTTACCTACAAATGTAAACGTAAAATTACCGGGGTTGGAAAAGCGTTCTTTGTAAATTCCCAACGCTTTTTCGAAATTTATTTTCCCAAGTTTATCTTCAGTCATTGGCAGAGAACGGTAATTGTACTTTCCCATTACAGCAGCTATGGTATCCTGAAAGGCAGCTTCGGGGCTGGAACTTCTGTTTTGCAAAAATCCTCTTTGCTTTTCAATGAAGGCTGTAAAGTCGGTCTTGTCTTTACCGGGTGCAGTAATATAAAGGTAGAGCATCTGCATCATGGTTTCTGCGTCCTGCGGAGAACAAGTGCCATTGAACCCCTGGCGAACGGAAGAAATATATGGGGATACATTGGCCACTTTTCCTGATAAAAGCTTTTGAAGATCGATGGAATTAAATTCACCCAGACCACAATTGTCAACAATGTTGGCACATTGCGAAGCATTCAGATAATCTCCATCTCCGTAAAGAGAAGTTCCACCAAAACTAAACCCGTTAAATTGTATTTCGTCATTTTTAAAATCCGTAGGCTTAATAATTACAGTTGCTCCGTTCGACAATCTCCAGGTGGTTATGCCTAAATCAGGATTTGTTTGTTCGTCCACCACCTTTCCAGGTTCAGGCTTTTTTGCCAGCAATGGTTTATCAATAACGTTATCCACGTAAGGCTTAATATCTTTTTTTAGCACATCGGTTAGCAGGGCTTTTATTTTATCGTCAGAAGGAATAACATTCGCTTTATCAGGCGCAGTAATAATTACTACCGGATTTTCATCATTAATCCACATTCTTGCCAGTTTGTTTACTTCTCCAATATCAATTCCGGGCAGGTTTTCTTTGTAAAAACTGAACTCGAATTCAATACCCGGGCAAGGTTCCTGCGAAAGGAAATTGGCCACCAAACCATAGGTAAAGTTGCGCGATTCTGTTTTTTCGCGTTCATTGTATTCCCTTTCCTTGCTGCGAAGTAATTCTTTTTTAGCTCTTTCAAATTCCGTTTTGGTAAAACCGAATTTTTTTACCCGTTGATTTTCTGTAACCAATGCTTCTATACCGGTTTCAATGCCTCCGTCTTTTACCACCGCAAACGAAGCGAACGCATTTTTTGTTCTCACCAGTTCCTGATAGCTACTATTTGCAAAAACAAATGGGGGAGTGGCGGATTGCTGAAGTTCGCTGAGGCGGCTGTTTAACATGGTATTGTATAAATCAGCAAGTATTTGTTTTCTGTAATCAGCCAGGGTTATTTCATTTTCTTTTGGCAGTTTATAAATCATTTGAATGCTGGTATAAGTAGCTTCCTTATCTTTTGCAGTTGCTATCAGAATGCCTTTGGTATCCGGCACCGGGAAGGATTGTATTTTTTTTGAATTTTCCTTTTTAGGAATACTGCCAAATTGAGATTTTATAGTGGCAATTGTTTTATCAACATCAATGTCTCCGATTACAATTATTGCCATATTTTCGGGGCGGTACCAATCCTGGTAAAACGAACGTAATGTTTCGTATTTACAGTTATGAAGCACTTCTGTTTTACCAATTGGTAAACGTTCGGCATAGCGTGAACCTTGAAACATCACCGGCCAGTATTTTCTTCTCATTCGTTCATCTGCTCCCTGTCCTAATCTCCATTCTTCCGTCACCACACCTCTTTCTTTATCTATTTCTGTGGCGTCCATCGAAAGGTTATGTGCCCAGTCTTCCAGTACCAGGAATCCTTTGTCTATAATCTGTTGATTATCGGTTGGAATTTGCAACATGTACACCGTTTCGTCAAAACTGGTATAAGCATTCAAATCAGCTCCAAATTTAATTCCCATCGATTCGATGTAATCCACCAGTTCATTCTTCTTAAAATTCTTGCTTCCGTTAAAGGCCATGTGTTCTGTAAAGTGAGCCAACCCTTGTTGATTGTCTTCTTCCTGAGTAGAGCCAACATTAACAGCAAGTCTTAACTCCGCACGGTGTTCGGGCTTAGTATTGTGCATTACATAATAAGTCATTCCGTTTGGCAAAACTCCTGTTATAACCTTTGGGTCTAAGGGGATTTTAGAATCGTATGTTGGTTTAGTTTGCGCAAATCCTCCTATACTGAATAGTAAAAGGGATAAAATGGATAATTGTTTTTTCATTGTTTTATGATTTAGCTGATGTTTAATATTTGATTTTATTATTGTGAAGTTACTTTTTAATTACACTGAAATTCTGTTTACTTTTTTCTCCAATTCGTATAGAATAAATGCCTGCTGAAAGTTCACTTGTTTTAATTGTTGTATTTTCATTGCTTAATTTTCCACTTAACACTGTTCTACCGTTAACGTCAACAACCGAATAAACAGAACCAATAAATGTTTTGTTTGTTTTTACATTTATATATTCTGAGGCAGGATTTGGATAAACAGAAAATTCACCGGTAGCAGCTGATTCAGAAATGCCTACCGAAGTGGAAGTACAGCAAGTACCACCCGCTGAAATGTTTTGTGTGCCGGTCCAGCAGGCATACTGTACATTATGCGCATACAATATACTTCCCGGAAAAAGATTGGTAAAATAACCTTCTATCTGATCAATGGTATTGCACCCTCCCTGGCTGGTATGAGTGTCGCAGGAATAACCACAGATAATCATCGGGTATCCGTTTGCATTTGAAACAGGAGAAGTAGGCATGTTGACAATGGAGGGTATTACTCCCGAAGGAGCTCCGGTAATGGTGGTGGTAGGTATGACAGTACCGCAATTGGAACTATTGGCACTGTTAAAGCCTGCATACGTAATAGCTGTAACGTTATTTACATAAGCACCACTTAATGTAATGGTCATGGCTTCGTAACTTACAATGCCTATTTTTAAATTAGGGATGTTTGCATCCACATTAATATTCAGATGTCCGCCATCATAGCAGGTATACATCATCAGGTTACCTGAAGGATTGCAAATGTTTTGAGAGGAAAGAACATTAACGCCAAATACCATGGCCAGTAAAAACAGAATTTTTTTCATAGAGAAGACTATTAAACAGGATTATTTATTTTACAATTGTAATCATATTTTTCAGATGTTGCAAATTTCTTCAGGTAAACTTCAGGAGATAACGCTCGCATTCCATACTTTCCGAAGGAACAGACTTTATGAGTTCCAAAAAATCTTTCATCGATTTTTGTTTCAGCAGTACTTTTTTCAATAAAAAATAGTTTTTAGAATAATATTGGTTTTTTAACAGGTAAGCATTGTTTATAGTAAAATTAAACCGGTCGTTCTGAAACATATTACATTCTGCCAAAAGTGTTTTCATCATCTTATCGCATTGATGGTTTAATTCTTTGGCTTTGGATGGCCGGGCATTTATTTTAGAAATGTATTTATTAATGCACCAGTATATCTTTTCGTTATTATCAAGTTGAATTTTAGCGGCATTTTTATCAAGGGTGGGGGAGGAGTTGTATAAATCGCGTGTACCATAGTTACCAATAACATCGCAGAGCGCTTCATTAAAATCATAAGGTATTTTTATTCCCAATTGCGATAGGTAATTATGTGTAAGTTCATGAAAGATAATAAACGATTCCGCTTCCTTTGGATACGATAATAACCTTTTGTTCAGCATGGCTGCCGAGTTGGCATAGGTTTTATAACAAAAGGTTTCGTATCCTTTTGAATTTAAGGTGTCACTTTTCTTCTTTGCCAGTTCTTCGTTGGTATTGCAGAAAAACAAATCGTCACATCCTTTCGGGCATTCCACTTTATCAGGAAGGGAGACATAAACATAAAGGTAGGGTTTGTCCTGTTCCATGCTTTTAGTAAAAAAGTCACCTTTTAATTCCACTCCCATATCCTTAAATGCAAAGGCTTTTATTTCTTCAATAAATGTTAGGGAATCTTTTCCGGCAGTGGCTGGAAAAAGAACACAAAACTCAAGGAGTGTAAAAACAAAGAAAGGGATTATTTTTTTCATCATTTTATCCTTAGTGAAACAGACAGGAAAGTTTTAAAACCGGATTATTGCTTTATCAACCGTATGGTTTGATTAGAATTCAGCGCCTGTATTTTAAGGAAATATAAACCTATAGGCAATTCAGAAAAATCTCTTTGTTCAATATGTTTGCCACTCCATATTACCTTACCGATTGCATTAAACAATTCAAAATTCTCGTCACCTTTGTTATTACGAAGATTAATTTTTCCGGTAAAGGGGTTAGGGAAAACAGAAATATTTTCAGTAAGTAAAGTATTAATAACACCAGTGGTTCCCCATGAAATATAAGCATATCCGGGACTCCCTGTGCCGGCCCCGCCACCATTGCCGTTCGCGCCACCGCCACCGCCACCATACGTTAAACCATTGCCGGAAGGGTTAGTAACATTACAATTATTGTCAGTAAAGCCGGCACCTTTGCCACCTGCACCACCCGGAGCACCACCCGTTGCGCCACCTGTTCCTCCCGGGGTTAAACAATTATTACCTGTCCAAACTATAGTATTTCCTCCGTTAGAACCACTACCCGCAGGACCGGCAGCACCGCCACCGCCACCGCCAAAGTAGGTGTAATAACCACCACCTCCATTTCCACCTGCATTATTAGTTAATGTTCCATTCATTCCTATTCCTCCTGTTCCTCCACCGCCAATATTAGGATTTGCTATTGAAGTTCCGTTACTTCCACCTGTAGCAGAAATCAATGAACCCACAGAGGTGGTACCTGCAACAGAACCATTTCCATTATCACCAATGGTAACAGGAAGTACACT
Organism: Bacteroidota bacterium; assembly: GCA_947479085.1. Classification (GTDB taxonomy): domain Bacteria; phylum Bacteroidota; class Bacteroidia; order 2-12-FULL-35-15; family 2-12-FULL-35-15; genus 2-12-FULL-35-15. The sequence goes on from CANJYB010000041.1 coordinate 7,317, forward strand.
AAGAGGGATAACCGTGTAAACCCCTGAAGCATAACCGCCACCGCCTCCACCTCCGGCTCCGTTACCACCACCAGCACCACCACCTCCCACTACTTCTATAGTAATAGAAGTAACACCTGAAGGAACAGTAAAACTGCCGGAAGTTGTAAACGCCTGACCGCCTGCCTGCGAGAAAAGGACATTGCTTAGTAAAGCAAAAATGGAAAGGGTAATAATTTTTTTCATGATGTCAGGTTTAAAAGTTAATTCAATCAACTAAAATACTAAGCAAATTTCTTTTCAAAGGCTTGCATAACTTCCACAAGAGCTTTTACGCTTTCCAGCGGAAGAGCATTGTATAAGGAAGCACGATAACCACCCACATCCCTATGTCCACGCAAACCACTCAGGTTAGCTTCTTTTGTCATCTTATCAAATTCAGGTTCCAGTTCGGGTTTGTGCATCACAAAGGTGACGTTCATTTTAGAACGGTCTTCCACCGCAGTTGTTCCTTTAAATAAAGAGTTTCTATCAATCTCGGTATATAAAGTAGCTGCTTTCTCATTATTTACTTTTTCAATCCATTCAATCCCTCCGTTCTTTTTCAACCATTTCATGGTGAGCATGGAAACATAAATAGGGAATACCGGAGGGGTATTATACATACTATCTCCTTTTATGTGCACCTGGTAATCCAGCATGGAAAGCATTTTTCTTCCTGTTTTACCCAATGCACGTTCGTCAACGGCTATCATGGTAGCACCGGCAGGGCCCATATTTTTCTGTGCGCCTGCATATATCAGTTCAAAATCATTTCCGTTTACCTTTCGGCTGAAAATATCACTGCTCATGTCGCAAACCAATGGAACGGTGGTTTTAGGAAACTCCATCATCTGTGTTCCGTAAATGGTATTGTTGGAAGTAATGTGCAGGTAATCCAGTGTAGAAGGTATATCATACCCTTTAGGGATATAGGTATATTTTTTATCTTCAGATGAAGCTACCACCAAAGTGTTGCCAATCATTTTTGCCTCCTTAATAGCTTTGCTTGCCCATACTCCTGTGTTGATATAACCGGCAGTTCCCTCAGTGCGTAATAAATTATAGGGAACCATAGCAAACTGCAAACTGGCACCACCGCCTAAAAATAAAACTTTGTAATTATCATTTAGTCCCAGCAGTTCTTTTACCAATGCACGCGATTCGTCCATTACTCGTTCGTAGTTTTTGCTTCGGTGCGAAATTTCAAGCAAGGAAAGGTTAAGGTTATCAAAATTAATACAAGCCTCAGCAGCCTCTTGTAATACTTCCGCAGGCAATATTCCCGGACCTGCGCTAAAATTGTGAACTTTTGTCATATAACAGTTTAGTTATTAGTTGTTAGTTATTTGTTGTTGTGGTTGGCAAATTTAGTAAAATTAAGTTTCCGGTTAAGAGTTTATAGTATCTGTTATTCATTGTTCTAAAACTAATAATTCATAACTCATAATTCATAACTATTTTTTTTTCTTCTTCTCCTGTTTCTTCACTTTGTTTCCGTTTCCTGTTGGAGCGTTTTTGTCAAACACTTCTCTGTAATTATTACTTTCATCATGGCCGGGAGAGGCATCGTGAGGATTGTGATACAATTTATCTTTTTCATCCTTATCGTTTATAGCATTCAGGTCGGTCCCGTAATACCATTTTCCCTTTTTAAAACCGAAACCATCATAGCTCATGTCGTTGCAATAGTATTGGTATTGTCCCTCCAATTGTGGTGAAGTAGGAGCGAGGTGATCAAAAACAATAGAGTCTTTTTTGCTGCTGTATTTTAACGACATGGTACACTTCGCAGAATATTCAAATATAATACGTTTAGGGTATTTTTTTTCGATGGTAAATATATCAGCTCCAAAGCGGGGAGTACCATTGGCATCAAACGACAATACATCAATAATTTTTTTGCTCGAAAACTTATCATTTCCGTCCCAGGCAAGCAAGGTATAAATAGGTTTTCCTTTCCATTTCTTTTCAATAATCTTGTAGTACCACATACCAAACCATTTTTTATTGTCAGTAATGGCATTATCAGGATTTTTTATCTCAGCCGATTTATCTGTCAGGGGGTACAATTGTATTATCTCTGTTTTCGATTTCCCTTTTTTTGCAGTTTGTAAATATTTTTCCTGTATAAACCCATAGTATTCGTGAGTACCATCGTCCTTAGTTATGTTCCAGGTAATGATTCTGAATTTTTTATCCTCCGGAGTTAGCAGGCTTACAAACTTATAATGAGAAAGTGAATCGAATGGAAAATCAAAAGAGTTTGGGGTATTCAATGCATTTTCAAGTGTACTTAATAGCAGACCATTCTGAATTTGCTTATCAGCATCCGTTTTAGAAGCGTATAGTTTTTTACAAATGGAAAGCAGGGAATCCTGGAAAGAACTGAAAACCTTTAGTTCGCTGTCAGTTTGGGCAAACGAAAGTAAGGAAGAGCAGGTAAACAGAAACAACAATCCTTTTTTCATCACCCCAAAAGTACGGATTTTAAACAGGGTAGCGAAAGAGATAATTAATTTTGTGTTTTTTTTACTTTTTTATTTCAAAAATAATTCAAATTCTTTCGTAGCATATTTCTAAGCTTTTGTAACTTGTTTGAATACGTTTGTAACATTTTGTAAAAATAAAGGTCACTTGTTCGTTTCTTTGAAATAAAATAAGAAATGTAAATCGATGGTAAAAAGGTGCATTGACAAGAAAAAACCTGCTGTTTACAAGATTACTGAAAGTATTTATTCAGGTAACTATTACTTTTGATTTGTATTTTAATATCTATTAACTCTCTAAAAAATAAAAAATGAAAAAAGCTGCATTATTCTTTATCTTATTAACGTATAGCATATCAACTATACAGGCACAGGCATTCCTTAAAAGTAAAACAGGTAACAAACAAAGTTTAAAGGAAATTCAACTTCAGTTTGATGAATGGGCAAAGCACACAGATTTGAAAAAAACAAAAGGTTGGAAATATTACAAACGGTGGGAAGCGGATATGGTAATGCATACAGATGGTAAAGGAGAGCCAGGCGACCCATCGGCATACATTGATGCGGCAATACGCGTGGCAAACGAAAAAAACGCGAATCATTCGGAAAAGTTTTTGCGTTCTTCCTGGTCACCATTAGGGCCTTTCGATTTGCCTGCCAACCTTGTTTCCTATTCACCAAACGGAATGGGGCGGGTTAATTGCATTGCTTTCAGCACCACCGATACCAATACTTATTTTATCGGGGTGGGACAGGGAGGAGTGTGGAAAACCTCCAATAACGGAGCCAGCTGGACACCAATAACTGATAACCTGCCCATTGAGCGCATCAGTGATATTACTATCGACCCGAACAATGCAAATGTTATGTATATTTCGGTTTGCGATTACGAATACCTTGACTGGGGATTGCATTACGATGGTAAAAAGAGAAATACTCATTTCGGATTAGGTATTTATAAAACTTCTGATGGAGGATTAACCTGGAATCCAACCGGGTTAAGCTTTCAGCTAGCCGATGGAGAAGCATCCTTAATTAAAAAGGTGTTGATTAATCCGGCAAACAGTAATCAACTGGTAGCATGTGGAGTTAGCGGAATGTACACTTCTGCTGATGCCGGTACTACATGGACACATACACTCGATTCCTTATTCTGGGATATGGTTCAGGACCCTTCTAATCCTAACATATTGTATGCAGCTACCGGCTGGCTGGTATATGCAAACATAGGAACAGCAGGTATTTATAAAAGTATTGATTTCGGGAATACCTGGACATTGCTGAATACGGGCATTCCGCCAACAGGCTCTGTGCAACGAATAAAACTGGCCATTGCGCCTTCGGATGGAAATTATATTTATGCCGCCTGTGTGGATAACCAGGCCGGATGTTATGGAATATATAAAACGACAGATGCCGGTGCAACATGGACATTTAATTACCCCGGAACAAATTTATTTGATGGTGGAACAGGCACAGCTGCGGGTGGTCAAGCTACCTATACCTTATTGGCAACCGTTAATGCGGCTGATAAAAATATTTTGTATGTAGGAGCTGTAAATATGTGGGCATCCACAGATGGTGCAGTAACTTTTAATCCGGTTATGTATTGGACCTCTGCATACGGTCCTTCCTTGCACTGTGATTTTCATAACATGACCACACAACCCGGAACTTCAAATATTTTTGTTTGCGGAGATGGCGGTCTGTATAAAACATCCAACATTATTCCTCAGACATGGGCAGCAGCAACAGGAGGAACTCCCTGGCCAACGATATGGACTGACCTTACAAACGGAATGAACATCAGTTCTTTTTACCGCATATCCAGTTCTAAATCTACTGATGGAAGAATAATGGCAGGAGCTCAGGATAATTCTACTTTTTATTATGATGGTACTTCGTGGAGTACAATAATCGGTGGAGATGGAATGGATAATTACCTTGACCCAATAAATACGAATAAACTTATCGGTTCTTCACAGTATGGCTATTTCAGGTATTCAGTAAATGGAGGAGTTACCTCCACAACGATGAATAACAATCCGCTGGGTGAGCCTGGCGAATGGACAACACCACTTACTGCTGATTATAATCATCCGGGTACAATCTATTCCGGTTTTGTAAATGTTACCAAAAGTACCAATGGTGGCATAAACTGGACCCCACTTACCCTATTACCAACCAACCCTCTTCAGGCAAAATAAATTTCAGTGAATTGAGGAAGACAGTTGACGAGAACGATTAATACGCTCTTTGCGCAACCACTCACCCATTTTATTCTTTTCGTCTTTCAAAATCCTATCTAAAAACTCATCGAAAAAACACTGCTTTAGTTTCTATTTGTATTACATTGCGCCATACTAATTAAACTTAATTTATATCACACAAAAAACAATGAAAAAACTAATTACCATTTTAGCAATCAGCATAGCTACCATTACAGCTAATGCACAAATTACGTTGGAAAGTTCTTATACTTCTATGCCGAAAGTAATTCATTTATCCTCCTCTGGGTATAAATATTGTATCATAGGGGATACAACCCGATTATACAATTTAAATCACTCGTTATGGAAAACGATAAATCTTGTTATTCCTGCCGGTTGGTATAATATGTATGATGAATGGAGTGTGAGCGACCAGCTTTTTAATTCAGACACTTTAATAGAAGTGTTATATTTGATTAATTCCTCAGGTATGACAGGACGTACATATGTAATAAACGAAACCGGAAGTATTCTTTTTCAGCTCGAGTCCAGCTATGCTAAGTATCCAAAAATAATAAATGACGGGACGAATTTTAAATTAGTGGCTTATGATTCTGTTTCATCAAAATATAATGTTTATGGTTTGCCGGGCACATTACCTTGTGATTTGTGCGGAGGTACGGTTGGCATTCCGGTGCATAATTCAGATGGAAGTAAAGAAATGATTTCAAATCCCTATCCAAATCCAACAAATGATAAAACAACAATCAACTACGAATTACCCGAAGGCATAAACCAAGGCAAAATAGCTTTCTACGATATTATGGGAAATTATGTAAAAGGATTTATGGTGGATAGAACCTTTAAAGATTTGCAGATTTCAAATGCCGATTTGGCAGCAGGCACTTATTATTATCAACTGCAAACAAGCAAAGGAATGAGTGGCGGGAAAAAATTAATGGTGATTAAATAAGCAAGAAAAAAACAATGAAAAACAAAAAACAAATGAAAAAACAATTACTTACAATTATTCTGCTCGCCTTTGCTGGCTTGAGCGCAAAAGCACAATGCAACGAAATTTTTATTTCGGAATATGTAGAAGGCACTGCCAATAATAAAGCCATTGAATTGTATAACCCTTCGGCCAGTGCTATAGCCCTCAACAATAATTACCGAATGGTGAGATATTCTAATGGTTCGGTTGCCGCGTCAGCCGAATCAAACCCTCAAACAGTTATTAACCTCGGTACACATGTAATCCAACCTCATAGCACATGGGTTATTGTGCTCGACCAACGCGACCCGCTGGGCACAGGTAGTAATATCCCCGTTGATTTGGCATTACAGGCAATTGCCGACACGTTTCTTTGTCCAAGTTATGTAACAAATTCTGTAATGTATTTTAATGGAAACGATGCTATGTCGTTGCAAAAAACAACTGATGGAGGAACAACCTGGAATTATATAGATATTTTCGGAATGATGGGAGATGCAGCTATGGTAACAAGTACTAGTTGGAGCGACCAATTTCCTTACGATGGAAGTGCTGGCGCATGGTGGACAAAAGATCATACTTTAATTCGTAAGTCATCGGTTACCACCGGAGTAACGGTTAATCCTTCTCCCGAATTTATTGTTACTGCGGAGTGGGATTCCCTTCCAAATAACACATGGAGCAATCTTCACACCCATGTTTGTAATTGCGGTAATTCGTTTAATCAAGTTTCCTATACTGTTGTAAATTGCAATAACGCAGGAAGCATAACTGTTACAGGAGTTACATTTGGCACTGGTCCTTATCAATATTCGATAGACGGTGGGGTAACGTATCAATCTTCCACTCTGTTCAGCGGACTATCAACCGGACTTTACCATCTTGTGGTTATGGACGCTAATAATGTGCTTTCCTTTGTTCAAAACATTGTAATCACCAGCCCACCTGCCCTATCTCTTAATGCCTACAGCGGAAATACGACTTGCGGAACTTCAACCGGTAGTGCTTCTGCTTATGTTTCGGGCGGCACTTCTCCTTATTCTTATCTATGGAGCAACGGAGACACCCTGTATTATACTCAGAACTTACCCGCAGGTAATTATTCATTAACAGTAACCGATAACAATGGATGTACGGTTACTTCGCCTGCACTTACAGTAAGTGTTGACCCTCTTTTTGCATATGTGCCGTTGTGTATGGTTTCTGTCGATTCGCTTTCCAATCATAATGTGGTGGTTTGGGAAAAAACAGGATTGACTGTAGCTGTAGATAGTTTCAAAATATACCGCGAAGTAACTACCAATGTGTATTCTAATATTGGCTCAGTTGCCTATGATTCGTTAAGCGAGTTTCACGATTACGGTGCCAATCCCAATGTTACTTCTTATAAATACAAAATTGCGGTGTTAGATTCTTGCGGCTCCATCAGCCCTATGAGCGATTACCACAACACCATCCATTTACAATATTTAGGTAATGGTAATTTATTGTGGTCGTTGTATGGCATTGAAAATGCTGCCAACCCTGTTAACTTTTATATCATCAGTCGTGACGATACGGGCACAGGCAACTTCCTGCCAATAAGTTCAACCATACCGGGAGGTAACAATAGTTATACAGATGTAAACTATGCAAGTTACCCCAATGCCCGCTATCGCGTGGATGTTACCTGGAACATTTCGTGCAACCCAACACGAACCGTAACCACTACCCATTCTAATGTTATTCACCTGGGCACATCAGTTTCTGTTTCGGAAGTAGAACAAAATAATGCGGTAAGTATTTCGCCCAATCCGTTTACAAATTCCACCACCATTACCTTTGCTAACGAACAAAAAAATATCATTATTAAAATAACCGATGTGTTGGGCAAAGAAATAAAATTAACCAATTTTTCGGGCAAACAATACATTTTAGAAAAAAGAGAACTGAATGCGGGTATTTATTTTATATCTGTAAATAGCGAACAGGGAATTGTAAACAGAAAAATAATTATTCAATAAAAAAATGCCACAAAGACACGAAGGCACTAAGTTTAGCAAAGTGTTTTTTCTTCGCGTCTTTTTGCCTTTGTGGCAAAACAACAATTAACCTTTAAAAACAAAAAACAAATGAAAAAACAATTACTTACAATTATTATGCTCGCCTTTATTGGCTGGAGCAATGTGGCAAATGCACAAGCTCCAAACTGGGCATGGGCTAAATCTGCTGGTGGAACTTGGGATGATAGGGGTAACAGTATTGCAACAGATGCAAGTGGCAATGTATTTATGACGGGCAGTTTTAGCAGCCCTACTATTACCTTTGGAACAACCACCTTAACGAATAATGGTAATAACGATATTTTTATTGTTAAATACGATGCCAATGGAAATGCATTATGGGCTAAATCTGCTGGTGGAGCTGATAATGAATGGGGATATTCTGTTGCAACAGATGCGGCAGGGAATACCTATATAACAGGCGCATTTGCGAGCTCTACCATCACTTTTGGAGCAACCACCTTAACGAATAGTAGTAGTGTTGGTAACTCTGATATTTTTATTGTTAAATACGATGCCAATGGAAATGCATTATGGGCTAAATCTGCTGGTGGAACTTGGGATGATGTGGGTAACAGTATTGCAACAGATGCGGCAGGGAATGCATATATAACAGGTGGTTTTTCTAGCCCTGCCATCACTTTTGGAACAACCACATTAACGAATAGTGGTGATTACGATATTTTTATTGCAAAATACGATACCAATGGAAATGTAATATGGGCAAAATCAGCAGGAGGAACGGATGCCGATGGCGGAATAGGTATTGTTACAGATGTCGCAGGCAATGCCTATATAACAGGCGAATTTGCGAGCTCTACCATCACTTTTGGAGCAACTACCTTAACGAATAGTAGTAGTGTTGGTAACTCTGATATTTTTATTGTTAAATACGATGCCAATGGAAATGCATTATGGGCTAAATCTGCTGGTGGAGCTGATTATGAATGGGGATGTTCTGTTGCAACAGATGCAGCAGGGAATGCATATATAACAGGCGCATTTTATAGTTCTACCATCACATTTGGAACCACCAGCTTAACTAATTATGGCATTGGCAATATTTTTATTGCTAAATACGATAGCAATGGAAATGTGTTATGGGCTAAATCTGTTGGTGGACCTGTTGACGACTGGGGTAATAGTATTGCAACAGATGCAAGTGGCAATGTATTTATGACGGGCAGTTTTAGCAGCCCTACTATTACCTTTGGAGCAACCACCTTAACGAATAGTAGTAGTGTTAGTAACTATGATATTTTTATTGTTAAATACGATGCCAATGGAAATGTGATCTGGGCTAAATCTGCTGGTGGATGGTATTCAGCGGGGAGTAATAGTATTGCAACAGATGCCGCAGGGAATGCATATATAACAGGTACTTTTACTAGTCCTGCCATCACATTTGGAGCAACCACCTTAACGAATAATGGTAATGAAAATATTTTTATTGCTAAAGTAGAACCTTTTGCAATAATATTGGCACAAACAAATGTGTTATGCTATGGAGGTATTACTGGCAGTATTACAGTAAATGTATATGGCGCTAATGGAACTTGCCAATATTCAAAGGATGGTGGTATTACCTATCAATCATCCAATGTATTTACTGGGCTTGGAAGTGGCACTTATGCTATAGTTGTAAAAGATGCAAATAATTGTGTAACAACTGCTCAAACAGTTACAATTACTCAACCCGCTTCACTTCCTTCGTTTACATATACTTCTACAAATGCACTTTGCAATGGAGCGAATACAGGAAGCATAACGGTTACAGCCACCGGAGGTACCGGAACAAAACAATATTCGCAAAATGGTGGTGTTTCATATCAAACATCCAATGTTTTTAATGGACTTTTTGCAGGTAGCTATCAAATAATAGTAAAAGATGCAAATAATTGCGTTGCACCAGCTCAAACCGTTTTTATTACAGAACCTGCCAGCTTACCAAGTTTTACCTACACTTCAACAAATATAATTACATGCAATGGCGCTAATACAGGAATTATAACGGCTACTGCGGCAGGGGGGACATTACCATACCAATATTCAATTAATGGAGGCAATTCCTATCAAAGCTCAAATATCTTTAATAGCTTGTATGCAGGTACTTATCAAATTGCTGTAAAAGACACGAATGGTTGTGTTACCCCATCTCAGGGCGTTACAATTATACAGCCTACGGCTATTGCCCCAGTTTTATCACATTCAAATGTAGGATGTTTAGGTGGCATTAATGGTTCCGCCACGGTATCAGCAACAGGTGGCACAGGAACATTAACCTATAACTGGCAACCTTATGGCGGTACCGATTCTACAGCTACTAATTTATCTGCCGGGACATATACTGTTACTATAACGGATAATAATAGTTGCAGTGAAACAGCAACGGTAACAATAACACAACCATCGGTTGCCTTATCTATAGATTACTCGTACATAATAAATACTTCATGTGGAACATCCCTAGGCAGCATAAGTGTTTTTCCATCGGGTGGTACATTAAATTATAATTATTTATGGAGCAATGGCGACACGACCAATTTCAATCAAAATTTACCCGTGGGTAATTACTCAGTAGTAGTTACAGATGCAAACGGATGTGTCGTAACTTCCCCTATTTTAACAGTAGGCACAAATCTAATTAATACAATCCCATTGTGTATGGTAACCGTTGATAGTTCATCAGCACACAATATAATAGTATGGGAAAAAACAGGTTTGCCATCCACTATCGACAGCTTCAGAATATACCGCGAAACAATGACCAATGTATATACTCATATTGGTTCAGTTTCGATGGATTCGCTCAGCGAATTTCACGATTACGGTGCCAATCCCAATGTAACATCCTACAAATATAAACTGGGAGCAATTGATATTTGTAATGATACAGCAGTTGCTTTAAGCGATTATCATAATTCTATCCATCTTCAATACCTCGGATTTGGAAATCTGGCTTGGTCGCTATACCAAATTGAAAATGCTGCCAACCCTGTTAACTTTTACATCATCAGTCGTGACGATACGGGCACAGGCAACTTCCTGCCAATAAGTTCAACCATACCGGGCGGAAACAATAGCTATACCGATATCAATTATGCCAGTTACCCCAATGCCCGCTATCGCGTGGATGTTACCTGGAACATTTCGTGCAACCCAACACGAACCGTAACCACTACCCATTCTAATGTTATTCACCTGGGCACATCAGTTTCTGTTTCAGAATTAGAACAAAATAATGCGGTAAGCATTTCGCCCAATCCGTTTACAAATTCCACCACCATTACCTTTGCTAACGAACAAAAAAACACTTCCGTAAAAGTAATGAATGTGCTTGGCGAATGCATCCAACAACTAACAACTAATAACAAACAATTTACTCTTGATTTAAGTTCATTTGCAAAAGGAATTTATTTTGTAAGAATAGAAGATGAAAACAAAAATGTGGTGAACAAAAAAATAGTGAAAGAGTAAGTTATTTCACTTCTAATAAAAAACTCCCTGCCCCAAAAGCAGGGAGTTTTTTTATGGCTTTTTTCTTCAAAAAAACATAAAATTGCCCTCAAAAAAACTCACCGAAAAAAACTTAGATAAAGTATATTTTATGGTATATTTGCCGCGTTTTTAAACCAAACTAATAAAAAATAAAATATGAAAAAACCAATTACACTTATAATGTTCGCCTTTTTGGGTACAGCTAATCTTGGAAATGCACAATGTGTAACCACAGCTGCACTTGGTGCTGCTACCAATGCAAACACCATTATCCGGAACGATACCAAATGTCTTTCCGTTGACAAAAACTTAAATTCAATTGTGTTTATTCACCGAAACGATATTAATATCTTCGGAGGAACATCAGGACAGTTGAGGTATGATTTATCAACTGATGGCGGCACCACCTGGACCAATGAACTTGGGGTACTCAATCCTCTTACCACCATGAATGGACGCTATCCTCAGGCATTAATTTATAATCCTACAGGAAACACCAATCCTAATAATGCGTATCTGTCGTATCTGGCTGCCACCATTGACGCTACCAGTGTAATATGGAACGGGACAGTGAGTGGAGTGAGAAGATTAAACGGCACCGGCAATACCGAGAATTATAATCAGGCATCTGCGGGGTCCACCTTAATTCCAAATTCGATGTGCAAAGGAGCTCAGGGTGTTAACTGGGCTATCGATGCTATATGGGATGGAACAGTAATTAGCGGATACCAGGTTTACAAAGGAGTGTGGAATGGGTCCAGTGATTTTGTGTGGAGCACCAATACCACAATCACTCCTTCATTTAGCACCACCTATGATGGAGCCGCTCACATGGGTGATTACCACATCGCCTTTGATCCTTCAGGTCAAAAAGGATGGATTTCGGTGTTAACCGATTTATCCACCGGTCCGGGTTTAAATTCAATCTACCCTGTTTTCTACAAAACAGTTAATGGCGGTATTACCTGGACAGGTCCTATTGAAGTAAACCTGAGCAATTCGGCTAATTTTCCTTGTCTTACAGCAAATCTTAACAGCGGTTTATTAGGCATAGCTAGCACTGCGTATGCTTCTGATTTAACAGTGGATGTAAATGGAGACCCCCATCTGATGACATGTGTTTCGGACGGAGATGGTACTTATGCTATATACATTGGCGGGGCTTGGCACCATATGTATGATATTACTTATAAAACCAGCAACTCCACCTGGCTAGCTAACGACATTGCAAACATTAATTCAACTTACAGCACAGGTATCAATGGGTATAATTGGGACTGGCACCCCACGATAGCCAGAACAGCCGATGGTACTAAACTATTCTTTAACTGGACCGATTCGGACCCTAATTTATTTGGCATCGGTGTGGCTAATGATTATCCTAACCTGTATTCAAAAGGTTTCAATGTAAGCAATAATACATGGACCAATGTTCGGGAATTTACCTCATGCAATCCAAATACAAACAATCTTATTATTTATCCTAAAATAGCTGCCGAAGTGCTTCAGCCAAGCAATAACCAGTATAAAATGGCTGGCGTGTACACCAATTTAATAAACGGAGACCCTGCATCGGAAGTTAATTTCAGCTTTTTAGATAATCTAATTTGGAACAACTCCGACTTTACATTGGTAGCGAACAGTGCTCCTCCAACTGTAACAGCCACCGCATCCACCACCACTATTTGTGCGGGCAGCAGTATTACACTCACCGGCACAGGCAATGCCACTGCCTATACCTGGCAAGGTACCAGCCCGATTAGTATTACCAACGGAGTTCCTTTTATTCCTACAAGTACAGATACATACACCGTAACAGCAACCAATGCGGGCGGTTGTACCGCAACAGATGTAATTACTGTTACGGTTAATCCGGCTCCTGCAGTTAATGCAATAGCAAGCTCTACTTATGTTTGTTTGGGCAGTTCGGTAACTCTTACCACAAGTGGTACTGCTACTTCCTATTCCTGGTCGGGCGGAGTAACCACCGGGGTTGCCTTCTTTCCTACCACCACCACCTTGTATACTTTAACGGGTATAGGTTCGGGTCTATGCAATTCCACCGACACAGTTACCATTGTTGTTCACTCACTTCCTGTGGTAACAGCCAGTGCATCTGCTTCCACAGTATGTTCAGGAAATCCGGTGATATTTACAGGCGGTGGTGCTTTATTCTATAATTGGTCGGGTGGTGTAACTAATGGAGTACCTTTTATACCTTTTTCTACTAATACCTACACCGTAACAGGAACAGATAATATCGGATGCAGCAGCACAGCCACCACTCAGGTAAATGTAAATCCGCTTCCAACTATTACAGCCAATTACTCAACCAATACAGTGTGCTCAGGTTCACCGGTAGTGTTCACCGGTGGGGGAGGATTAACTTACTTCTGGTCATCAGGTGTTACTAATGGTGTTCCGAATTATCCAACAGCCACCAATACCTACACTGTAACCGGCACTGATGGTGCAGGATGCAGCGCATCGGCAACCACCACAGTGTTTGTTACTCCTGCTCCACCCATTACAGCTAACTCTACTTCTTCTAGTGTATGTGCAGGGTTGCCTGTTACATTAACCGGTGGCGGTGGAGTTTCGTATACCTGGTCGGGTGGGGTTACTAATGGTGTTTCTTTTTTTCCGGCTTCCTCTGCCACATACACCGTTACAGGAACCGCAGGCAGCGGCTGCACCAATACTGCAACTATTACAATTACTGTAAACACAGGGCCTGCTCTGATGGTTACCACAGCCGATTCGGTTTTCTGTCTCAATGATGCTAGTGTTACTTTCCTTTCATTACCTTCCGGAGGAACCTGGTCAGGCGCAGGTGTTAGCGGAAATTCATTCTCTCCTTCAGTTGCCGGTGCGGGTGTTCACCCTGCTGTATATTCATATAATGCAGGTGGCGGAGGATGTACTTCTACTGCTACTATTAATATGACTGTGTATGCTCTTCCTTCTGTAACTGCTAATTCAACTGCTTCTGCGATTTGCGCAGGTTCCTCAGTTACACTTTCTGGCGGAGGTGCAAATTCATACTCTTGGACAGGAAGTGTGACAGATGCCGTATCTTTTATCCCTTCAGCTACCAATACGTACACCGTTACAGGTACTGATTTAAATAGTTGTACTAATACCGCAAGTACCACAGTTACTGTAAATCCGCAACCAACAATCACTGCCCAGGCCGGAAATCAAACTGTGGTTGCTGGTACCAATGTAATGTATTATGTATCGTCTCAAGCAGGAGCTACTTACCAATGGCAAACCAATGTAGGGTTTGGCTGGCAAAACCTTTCTAATTTCGGACAATACAATGGTGTGAATAATGA
>CANJYB010000042.1 GCA_947479085.1 Bacteroidota bacterium
CACCATCAGCAGCAGTAACACCAACCTCAGGAATATTAACCTGTACCACCACATCCATCGGATTAACAGCAAGTGGAGGTGGGACCTATCTATGGAATGCGCAGGGAGGAAACTCAACATCTCCAACTATTTCAGCAACTACCGCAGGAACCTATTCGGTAACTGTAACAGGTGCTAACGGATGTACAGCAGGAGCCAGTGCGGTAATCACATCTAACACTACACCACCATCAGCAGCAGTAACACCAACCTCAGGAACCTTAACCTGTACTACTACATCTATAGGATTGACCGCAAGTGGAGGTGGAACATATCTGTGGAATGCGCAAGGAGGAAACTCAACGTCACCAACTATTTCAGCAACTACCGCAGGAACCTATTCGGTAACTGTGACAGGTGCTAACGGATGTACAGCAGGAGCAAGTGCAGTAATCACATCGAATACCACAGCACCTAATGCTACCATAACTGCAAGTAATGGTTTAGCGCTAAGTTGTGCAGTTTCTTCTACAGTTTTATCAGTACCCACACCAGGAGGAACTACTCAGAGCTGGACGCTGAACGGAGCATTCTTTTCATCAGCATCTAATCCAACAGTAACTTCAGCCGGGGTGTATGAAGTAACTGTAACAAATACATTAAGCGGATGTACAGCTACTTCTTCCGTCACAGTAACAGCGGCCACCGGTTTGCCGGATGCAACCATCACTGCAAGCAATGGTTTGGCTCTAACCTGTTCGGTTACTTCAACAGTATTATCAGTACCAATACCTGGAGGAACTACACAGAGCTGGACGTTGAATGGAGCATTCTTTTCATCAGCATCCAATCCAACAGTAACATCAGCAGGAGTGTATGAAGTAACTGTAACAAATACAGGAAGCGGATGTACCGCTACTTCATCAGTTACTATTACTTTAAATAATACCCCACCAACTGTAACTATTTCATCAGGAGCTACAGAGTTAACGTGTACAACTACAAGTATTACATTAACTGCATCGGGAGCAAGTTCATACCTATGGAGTAATGGAGATAATACCAGCACTACTTCTGTAAGTACACCAAATTCCTACACAGTAACCGGAACCGATGCATCTAACGGATGCAGCGCAACCAGCAGTGCTTATGTCATTACACAAAACATAACTACTCCTGATGCAACCATTACTGCAAGCAATGGTTTGGCTCTAACCTGTTCGGTTACTTCAACAGTATTATCAGTACTAACACCGGGGGGAACTACTCAGAGCTGGACGTTGAATGGAGCATTCTTTTCTTCAGCATCCAATCCAACAGTAACATCAGCGGGAGTTTATGAAGTAACAGTCACTAATACATTAAGTGGGTGTACTGCTACTTCTTCCGTAACTGTAACAGCAGCTACCGGTTTGCCTGACGCAACCATCAGCGCAAGCAATGGTTTAGCGCTAAGTTGTTCGGTTTCTTCCACTGTTTTATCAGTACCTACACCCGGAGGAACTACTCAGAGCTGGACATTAAACGGTGCATTCTTTTCATCGGCATCCAATCCAACAGTAACAACTGCAGGCGTGTATGAAGTAACGGTAACAAATACATTAAGTGGATGTACCGCTACTTCTTCCGTAACTGTAACAGCAGCTACCGGTTTGCCGGATGCAACCATCAGTGCGAGCAATGGTTTGGCATTAAATTGTTCAATTACTTCTACCGTTTTATCAGTACCAACACCGGGAGGAACTACTCAGAGCTGGACGCTGAACGGTGCATTCTTTTCATCAGCATCCAATCCAACAGTAACATCAGCAGGCGTGTATGAAGTAACGGTAACTAATACAGGAAGCGGATGTACCGCTACTTCATTTGTTACTATTACTTTAAATAACACCGCACCAACTATAGCCATTTCATCGGGCATTACAGAGTTAACATGTACAACTACAAGTATCACATTAACTGCAACAGGAGCAAGTTCATACTTATGGAGTAATGGAGATAATACCAGCACTACTTCTGTAAGTACACCAAATTCCTACACAGTAACCGGAACCGATGCTTCAAACGGATGTAGCGCAACCAGCAGTGCTTATGTAATTACACAAAACATTACTGCTCCGGATGCAACAATAACAGCAAATCCGGGCTTAACATTCTGCCAGGGAAGCAGTACAGTATTGTCGGTGCCTGTAACAGGAACCACCAGCCAGGTATGGAACGAAAACGGTGTTTTCTTTTCTACTTTAAGTAATCCTTCGGTAACTGTTGCTGCTACTTATGATGTAACAGTAACGGATGCAGCAAACGGTTGCACCGCTTCATCATCAGTTACTACAATAGTAAATACCAGCCCGGTAGGTTCAGCATCCAACATAGTAATCTGTAATGGAGATGCAGCCAATTTACCTTTGAGTTCAACCATAGCAGGAACAACCTTCACCTGGACTTCATCAGTAACTGTTGGAGCAGTAATAGGAAACGGAAGCTGTTCTTCTAATTGTGCAACCACAATATCCGATGTATTAACCAATATCGGAAATGTATACGGAGTGGTAGAATATACCATCACTCCGATAGCACCGGGCGGATGTGTAGGTGCAGATTTTACAGCAGATGTAACGGTAGGAGCAGCACCGGCCAACCCTGGAGCCATTGCCGGACCAAACGCAATTTGCGGACTAACCAGTGCAACCTACTCAATTGCTCCTATTCCTGAAGCTACCAATTATACCTGGACCATTACTACCGGTGCTGCTATGATAAGCATTGTTTCCGGGCAAGGCACCCCATCTATTAATGTTGCCATTTCGACAGGTAATCTTAATTTATTTGTAATAACAGTTGTTGCATCTAACAGTTGCGGAAGCAGTTCTTCAAGTTCTATTTCGATTACAAAAAAACCAGGAGTTCCTGATGCTATCACCGGTCCTACTTCTACCTGCGGTCAAACTGCAGCCGCATATTCAATTGCACCTGTATTCTCAGCTACCTCTTATATCTGGTCAGTACCGGCAGGAATGAGCATAGTATCCGGACAAGGAACCACTAACATTAACGTAAGTATGACTTCTGCATTTGTAATCGGACAGGTAAAAGTATCTGCTGTGAATAATTGCGGATTTGTACCGGGTGCCTCATTGCTGGTTACAGGTAATGTTCCTTCGCAACCAGTAACGGTATCCGGTCCGGCCAATGTATGTGGAATTACATCAGCTACTTACTCTGTTGCACCGGTAATAGGGGCAACCGGATATTTATGGACAGTAACAGGAACCGGAATGTCTATTTCGGGTTCACCAAATGGAACTTCTGTAACTGTATTGATGAACGGAACCAATGGCGGAACTGTTTCCTGTGCAGCAACCAATGTATGCGGAAACGGAGCAGCAAGAACATTGAACTTATCAGTTGCAGCTATACAGCCCGCCTCCATTGCCGGTCCAACTAATATATGCGGAGTAAGTTCGGCAACTTATTCTGTATCACCAGTAGGAACAGGATATACTTATAACTGGAGTTTGACCTTACCTGGTTGGAGCATTACTTCCGGAAATGGAACAAATAGTATTATCATTTCAGGTCCGGCAACAGGAACTACAGGATCGGGTTTAGTAAAAGTAACTTCCACCAATACTTGCGGAAACACCAGTGCATTCAGAACGATGGCAGTAACGTATTGCCATGATGGAATAGCAATGAACAACAATGAAACAAACAGCAATACATTCTCTAACATTTATCCAAACCCTGCATCGTCAGAATTTACTATTGATGTGGTTTCGGCAGGCTCAACCACCGAAAATCAGGAGGTAACTGTTGAGGTGTATGATGTATTGGGTAACTTAGTGATTCATTCGAAACATCAATTAGCAGATGGAACCAATACCATAAAAACCGACATCAAAGATTTCACTAACGGAATGTATTTCGTGAGATTGTTAGATGTTGATTCAAATGTGATTTATACACAAAGGGTGATTAAACAATAAACACCCCTCCCCTTAATCCCCTCCCCAAAGGAGAGGGGGTGTTAGGTGAGATACTTAAATAAAAAATCCCTTTCCGATTCGGAGAGGGATTTTTTATTTAAGCAATATCCTATGTTAAATGGTATGAAGTATTTGAAATAAAAAAAACCTTTTGTGAGCTTTCATAAAAGGTTTTTTATTTAGGTTTAATTGAAATTATTCAGCGCTTTTAATCTCTTTCAGCTTGGCTTTTAGTTTAGCTATTTCATCTTTTGAGGCCTGAATTTTTTTCTCGTACTCCTGTTTAATAAGATTTGGTTTTTTTGTTTTAGCAAAAAACTCAATATTGTTTTCCAGTTGCATCACTTCCTCTTTTAGTTTATTCATTTTGTTGGTTAAGTCGCGTTCATCTCCCGAAGCTCCCGAACCACCTGAAGATGATTTGGACGAATAAGCTGTTTTTTCGGTACTGTAAGTAGCTCCGGCTCTGAAGTCAGGGCGAATCTGCAAAGCATCAAAATGAACTTTAATAGCATCGCGGAATTTTTCCCAGATGGTTTCTTTCTTTTTAATAGGAACCATGCCTATTTCGGTCCATTCGCGCTGAAACGATTTTAATTGTTCCAGGCTTTCTGCTGCATTATCTTTATTAACTGCAAAATTTTCTACCCTCGCAATCAGGTCAGTTTTTTTAGTATAGTTTTGTTCGTACTCTTCATCCTTACTTGCAAAATTGGCTTTTTTACGTTCAAAGAACACATCACAGGCCGCTTTAAAGCGCATCCATATTTTATTATTCTTTTCGTTCGAACCTACATGACCAAATTTTTTCCATTCCTGTTGCAGTCTTATCAATTCGTCAGTAGTAGCTTTCCAGTCCGAGTTTTCTTTTAAGCCTTCGGCCTGAATACAGATTTCAGTTTTCCCTTGCAGGTTGGCAGCATATTCCTGTTTTCTTTTTTTATAAAACTCATCATTCAGTTTAAAAAATCCATCGGTGGCTGCTCTGAAACGTTTCCAGATTTCTTCATTCCTTGCTTTATCAGCAGGGCCTATTTTGCGCCATACCGTTTGCAGCTCAATAATGTTTTTCATTCCATCCTGCCATTGGCTGTGTTGTTCATACACACCCGATGCTATGGCTTCGGCCTGTTCGCATAGTTTTGCTTTCTCTTCATAATTAGCAGTATGTTTAGCCTGCATTTCATCAAGGTATTGCTTTTTGTTTTCATACACCTTGTCCAGTGCAGTTCTGAATCGGCTCCATAATTCATTGCCCTGCTCGCGCGAAATAAAACCAATTTCTTTCCACTTGTTTTGCAACACCTGAGCTTCATTAATAGCTTTATTAATTTTTGTTTCCAGAATTAACCCTTCAGCCAGTTCGCATAAATGCAGTTTCATTTCCAGGTTTTTTTTCTGGTCAAGCACCTGCAATTCGCGGTTTATTTTTATAAAATCATAAAACCGGTCGATGTATAATTTATAATTCATCCATAGGTCGCTCACATTTTGCTGTGGCACCGCACCGGTATTTCTCCAGCGTGCCTGCAATTCGTGAAACTCATTGAATGCCTTACCCATATTTTCCTCGTTCTGAATCAGATTTTTCATCTTTGCCAGTATGTCGAGTTTGGTTTTTAAGTTCTCTTCTCTTAGTTTTTCCTGACCTAATATAAAGTCCGCTTTCAGTTTACTGTATTTGGAATACGCTTTTCTGAAACGCTCTTCCATAGCATCCGGAAAATGTTCAAATTCCTCGGCATTGTTTCCTTCTTCCAGGTATTTGGAAAGAGCGGTTGCTTTTTCCTGAACAACTATCTGGTTAAATGCTTCGCGGGCCTGGTTTACTTTGTTTTTTATGGAATTCAAATCAGTTTCCATGCAGAGCGCTTCCATTCGCTCTGTCAACTCCGATTTTGAATAAGCGCTGAAATTTTCGATGGGTTCCAATTCTTCAATTGGCTCTTCATTAACAGGAACAGGTGCTTCATTCCCTGAAATTAACTCCGCTTCAGTTTCCGGAAGGGGTTTAAATTCGTGGGTTTCCGCCTGCACCTTCTCTTCTGCAATAACAATTTCTGCAATCGGTTCATCCTGCTTTGTTTCAGCAGTAACTGTAACTTCAGAAGGAGTTATTTCTTCCATAGCTACTGCTGTTTCTTTTACTATCTGTTCATCCATTGCCTTATTTTCTTCCTGCAATCCGGACAATTCATTTGTATTTTCCATTCTCCTTTTTTTATTATGGGACGTCAAAGATAGAATAATTTAATTTTATAGATAACATTACCTCTAAGAAATGGTATTACCTGAAAAAATTAGAAGCAATGAGGGCTACGAATTTACGCTTATTCTTATGTTCTTTTTCCATCATTAAATACAGCAGTTTCAGCATGTGGAGTTCAAGGATGAAATTGCAAAAAAGTCTGCTCCTGTTAATTAAAATGCATCTCTTTATCCTCATTTTAAGTTTTTTAACAATAAATAAATCAAACTTCATGCAACCTTTTGGCCCCCAATTGCATCTATGTATGTAAAAGGATGTCTTTGGCACAATCATCATGAGGGCATCTGTTAAAACATATTACAAACTAAATACCCCTTTTACATGATAAAAACTTACTTAATTGTTTTTTATTTTGTTCCGTCACGTTTTTTTAACGTACACGCTGCAGCAAAGCTTATGGCCTATGCTTCAGGAACATTGTTATTCAGCTTTACTGTTGCCCGGCCTGCCGTGCAATTAATGCCCTGTAAGCGATACCGATAAAGTGTAAATAAATAAAGCGTTTGCAGAGCGAAATGAGGACTTAAATTAAGTAATCATGATTCAGCAAATAAGCATTACAGAGGTTATTAAAGATGGTAAACCTCTGATTAAGATTCTAATTATTGCCCAAACTCAGCAAGACATACAGGATGAGTTGAAAGACGAAAACAGTATGTTACGTGCATTACTTTGGTTTTGTACCAGAGAAGGCATCCGGGAAATGGAAATAACCATTATAACGGATGATGCTCCAAAGGTAATAAGACCCGAAAGTATAACAAAACGATGTCGTTTTCTGGACCTTACCGAAAAGGAAGAGGAAATAGCTTTGCATAACTGTAATGGCTTGTCGCGAAAAGAGATTGCAGATAAATTATGTATTTCCGATAGCACATTACGAACGCATTTTCATCATATTGCAGGTAAGATAGGAGTGTGGACGGATAAACAACTAAGACATATTACTATCTGCACCGATGCAGAGTACTTACTCTATTATTATGAAGAAATAGAAACCTATCGCCTGAAAACATTCCCCGATTATGTAAAAAAGGAATTTCCGATGAACGGGAAATAACCTCTCAACAAATATCAACGGAAATATCAACGGAACGTTTAGGCCCTTTTCCACCTAACCTCCCCACCTTTGTGCCGTCAGTTAGCCAATAAGGCTACAGACAGTACAAATGAAAGCTATTTACTTCTTATTATTACTTACCAAAAAGGCAGCAAAATCAGGTGTTCACTTAACAAAACCTTTTGTTCGGTTAACAAGCGTCCTTGTTCGGTTAACAAGCGTGCTTGTTCACTTAACAAGCGCCTTTGTTCACCTGACAAAACCTTTTGTTCACTTAACAAGCGTTCTTGTTCGGTTAACAAGCGCCTTTGTTCACTTAACAAAACCTTTTGTTCACTTAACAAGCGTCCTTGTTCGGTTAACAAGCGTGCTTGTTCGGTTAACAAGCGCCTTTGTTCACCTAACAAAACCTTTGGTTCACTTAACAAGCATGCTTGTTCGTTTAACAAGCGTCTTTGTTCACTTAACAAGCGTGCTTGTTAACCGAACACCTGCTAAAGTACCTGTTCGGGGCTCATTATCATTGCGTTACAATCTTCCGTTGCCGCAAACCTGAGGGCCAAAGCAATAGTAAACCAACAATTATAATCCCGTGAGTTCGGGATTTTAAAGAAAGAACTCAAAACAATTCAATATTAATCTAAATTATAAAAAATGAGAAAAGCATTTTTAAATTTTTCGCCCAGCCGGAGTGAGCGGAAACAATTAATGAAGCAGCGAGGCTCTTCGTTAAAAAAGTTGAACAACAACTTTATAATATTACTGGCCGTTACCCGGAGGCCCAAAAAAATCAAAGGCAAATTAGGCTTTGATATTAATACACCTGATACTTCGTTTCTTGTAAAATCCAGGAACATTTACGATGCGCTGGACTTGAATACCGGAGGCTATTATTCTCCGGCATTTGCTGACATGCCACTGTTGGATACCCGAATTGATGATTTTGAAGAGGCCATAGACAATATGGGTTTTGTACTGGGAGACGAAGGCGCAAAAACAGCTGCAAAAGGTTTGCTGAAAGAAACGCTGGACGATGCGTTGATTTATGTAAATAAAATTTGCCGTAATAATCAAACTTTCGCGGTTGAAATTATAACAGGCGCTAAGATGGAAGTGGCTAAATCAGGTAAATTTGAAAAGCCCGATTTTGAAGTAAAACAAGGTAACGGTACAGGAAACATTGACCTTACTTCAAAAGCAGTTAAAATTGATGGCCATTATGTAAGTACTACTTATTACTGGCAGTTCAGTATAGACAATGGTAAAACCTGGGAAAATCTGGAAGAAACCCAAGTGGCTAATACCACTGCTACCGGTATGCTGGTAAATATTCCTACCATTTTCCGCAAACGCACCCGCACCACCAAGGGAGGGCTCAGCGCATGGTGCGCACCGTTAGGCATTACTCCGGAATAGAATAGAGGAGAGTATGTTAGTTAAAAAAAGATCCTGCCTCGGGAAACCGGGCGGGATTTTTTTTTTGGTTTGAATGGATACTTATATTAAAGTTGAGTATATTTACACAAGCAAAATGTAACCTCATGAACTACACTGCAAACTTAATAACCCACCGAACAGAACCCCGCATAGCGGTGCAGTTCGAAAATAATAAGGAGCTGATAGCCCGTTTTAAATTGCTACCCGGAGCCAGATGGAGCGCGACTTTGAAGTGCTGGCACTTGCCCGATACGGAAGAGAACAGGAAACGGTTTAACCTGCTAAAGGTTCCACCTTTTGAAAAGAAGGAACCTTTGACGAAAGAAGAAAATGCAACCCCTATTCCGGAGAATAAGAATGAAATAATAAAAGATGAACGAATTATACCATTTGTTAAAAAATTAACAGACAAAGCTAAATTAAAAGGATATAGTGAAAATACAGTAAGAAATTATGTTTCACATTTTACTGAGTTTTTAAAAGTGTTTATAAATAAAAAAGAGATAGATGAAATTACAAAAGACGAAATTGAACGTTATTTGATATGGAGACAAAGTAATAATACCTATAGTGAAAGTTATCAGAACTCCCACATAAATGCTATTAAATTTTATTATGAATATATTTTAGACCGCAACAGAATGTTGTTTGACTTGCCAAGGCCAAAAAGAGGACATCAGTTGCCGGCTGTATGGGCCGAAACAGATGTAATTAAGATGCTTGGTGTGATAGGAAACCTGAAGCACCAAACAATGTTTATTGTGGCTTATGCACATGGCATGAGGGTGAGCGAAGTGGCAGATTTAAAACTGGCGGATATTGACAGTAAAAGGATGCAAATACATATAAAGGCCGGGAAAGGAAAAAAAGATAGAATTGTAAATTTATCGGAAACCGCCCTTGAATTTTTAAGAGAATATTACAAAAAATATAAACCTAAAGTACATGTATTTGAAAATGATCTGACACATGAAGCCATTAGCATCCGAACAATTCAACAGATATTTCAGGATGCAAAAAAGAAAGCAGGATTGTTAAAAAAAGCAGGGATACATAGTTTGCGGCATAGCTATGCCACCCACCTTCACGAGCAAGGTGTAGATATTAAATATTTGAAAGATTTGCTTGGGCATACGAGTATAAAAACCACAGAACGATATACGCATGTGAGCAAAAAAGATATAAGTAAAATTACAAGTCCCCTGGATAAATTAAAGCTTAAAAGGGATGAAAACAAGTAAAAAGATAATAATGATGAAATTGTATTTACGCAATGCGTTTTTTTATATCTCATTTGATAATGAGGGAATTATGTTTAGCTTTGTTGCGTAGATATATATGTTAGCGGCAATGATGCGCTACGTAACCAGACCTGTAACATCGAAACAATTTTTAATAACTAAAACTAATAGATTATGGACAAAGTAGAACAAATAAATAATGAGATTAAACAGCTAAAAGCAGTTTTATCTAAAATTGACACGACACGAATTTCTAAACAAAACGCAAGTGATTTACGTTCTTTCATTGGAACTTTCAATCATATGTTTTCAGTTAATCATCCTTTAAGTGTTAATCATTATAGGCGAAATCAATTTAATGAAATAAATGTAACGGACGGTTTAGAAGACCTTGAAAGATACAGTGCAAGTAAATTAAAACAAAAAGACGACCATTATTTCTGGGACGGAAAAGAAAGATTAAGTAATGGCATTAAAGGCATAATTAGAAATTTAGAAAATGATATAAAAGAACTTTCAACTAATAATGAACAACTATAATGCAAAACATAATAATAATTTCTGCATCTTTAATTATCTTGACCTTTATTATTTATCGTCTTATTATCGCTAATAAAAACATCAAAATATTAAAGCAAATATCAAAGAAAGCAAAAGAAAAAACAAATGGAAAACATAATTGAATCAGAAATTCGCAGAACAAGTAGGAACCTACTATTAACAAATTTAGGAATACTTATTTTTTGTCTTTTAGTATTCTTCTCCAATTTGAGATACTACAAGAATTTTTTTGAAGGACCATTTAATATTTCTAAACAAGAACTAATTTCAATTAAAGACCCGTCTGCAAGACAAGAATATTATATTACAATAAAAGGCGATTCAATCTACGACTCTGGCTACTATCAAATTGAACAAACACTTGACAAATATTCTAAAGCAGTTAAGTCTGAAAGGAAAGTTGCTTCTTATGACTTACTTGATTTAGATGATAAATCATTGTTAGTTCATTCTGAATATCCTGAACATTCAACAACACTTACAGGGTATTTGGATTATAAACCTAATGATTTAAGAAAAGAATTTGCAGACGATAAATTCTTACCTTTTATGATATATACAAGTCGTTTCAAAGCAAGTGGATATTTCGGACTTATAATTTTAATCCCTTTATTTCTTTTAAGTTTATGGAACATTCAAAATGCAATATTTAGATTAGAGAATCCAGCAAAACATCCCATACATAAATCCTTGAAACAATTCGGGGACATTTCACAAATTGAAAGTTCTATAATAAATGAATTTCATAATCAAGACCAATATCTAAAAATACCAAAAGCGCACCTATCAAAGAGTTGGCTTGTTATACCGCGCTTTTTTAAGACAGATTATATTCACAACAATTCGCTAATTTGGTTATATAAAGTACATACTAAACATTCCGTAAATTGGATACCAACAGGAAGTACTTATAAAATCAAAATATTTCTAAAAGAAATTAAATACATTGCAATCTCTTATGACCAGAATGAAGCAGACTATTTTCTTAAAATAATTTATAAAAGAAATCCCTGGGTACATTTAGGTTATTCAGACAAACTGAACAATGAACTTCACAGCAAGCCAAGACTATTTATTGATGTGGTTGAATATAGAAGAAACGAAATGTTAAATGAAACAAAGAAAGACTAACGAAAAAAAATCACTGCCGCTAACATAGGATTTATGCAATAAGTATTGGGGGGGCAGAATCGCTAACTTTAAAGTGTCTGCGGAAAACCCCCCAATACTTACTGCATAAATCCTTCAAACGTTATATGCCATTGTGAGACCCGAACGTAACCGAACAAACCTGACGACAAAACGACAACATTAAGGAGACTGTTGAATGACAAAAATCAAAACTATTCTAGCTTCGGAGACGAAATACGAACACCTTATTTGGAGACTATTATATATTTGGCTTCTAACATTCCTCTTATTTGTATTTGTTATGCCAGTAATATATTGGTTGACATTTGGCGATAGTGCTACGAACAATTATCGTACTGACTTAATTATGGTATGGTTTCCTTTATTCTTTGGGGTTTTAATAACTTCAGTAGGAATACAAAAGAATATTAGAAGAAGCAATTTATCAAACGCTAAATCATATTTAATTGTAGGGCTTTCTCTCGTAGTAATTTATCCTTTAATAATCTTATTACTGCATTTATGCCATTAAAAGAACCGAACCGACCAGAAACTATGAGTAACCTGAAATCAGAAAATTGTTAATGGAAGAATATTCTAGAACCAAAACTAACGAAACTGCTAAACTTTATAAATTGTATTTTGCAGTCGGAATAGTCGTTGACGCAGGTTTGAATATAACGGAAACTGTTAGAATGAAAATAATTGGGAAAGGTTATGAAATGCTTGACATTCTAACAATCATTTTGACATTTATTACAATTCTTATTTTTAGTGCAATTATTCTAAATGTAAAAAAAGAAAATAACAATAATACAATTCAAGGTTTTCTATTGGTAACTTTGGGAATATTATTTTGTAGCTATTTATTATCACATTTTGCAAACTATATTGTAGAACTGATAATAAAAAATAAAGTGCCAGTAACATAGGAATAATGAAACAAGCATTCACACTTTTTACTATTCTATTATTTTCAACTTGTAAGCAACAAGAAGAGAAGAAACAACCTTCTTCAAATATAGATTCTACAAGATATAATAATTTGATTTTAAATATTGCAATGTGTACCCCCGAATTTTTATCAAACAAATATCAAACTAGGATTGACGAGAAATGGTTTAAGCGTGTTAAAGAATTAGTTTTAAGAAAAAAAGAGGTTAGTGATACTAAATTGGGAATAACACTACGACTTCACGAATGGACTTATGACGGAGGACAATCATTTCCTAATTTTATTATTTATGTTTCCAATGGGAAAGATTTTGAATATGCCTTTCCTTTTCTTGACGAATACTATTATGATTTAAATGGGCTTAAAAAAGAAAATAATGAGGTAGTGCAATATATGTTCAAACAACATTGGAATTTTTTCACACAATTAAATTATATAACAAGCAAGTTAGAACTTAACAAACCCTCACGGATAAAAGAATTAAATACTTTTGTATCTCTATTAACGGATTCGTTATTAGTAATGAAAGAATTAAAATTAAAAGATATTGATTATTTAAAAGACCGTTTAGATAGAGTATTAACCACCAATGACACCAGCAGGAAATTTTGTTTAGAAAATGTTTCTAAAAATATTAATTCAATTATATCAGACCTTGAGAATAATAAAGACCAAAGTATTCGTTACTTTCTTTGTTCAGAAGGAGCTAATGCGTTTTGGAAATTCAAATTTATAAATAATGATTCAACAATAATAATTCAGCCAACAGTTGAAAACAAGGAATGTTATGAGTGTGTGTTTTTTTAACAACACGAAAACCCTTGTGGACAGAAGAACAACGGCATATAACATAAGATTTATGAAATAAAAAAAAGGGGGGGGGCGACCTGCCAGTATGAAGTTTCAAGCATTTAATAACGTTTGTCGCGGGGCGAAAGAGACGAGCTTTTAATCCCCCCTTTTTTTTACTTCATAAATCTTTCAAACGTTATGCGTCATCCTGCGAAACGTGCGAACGTGCAACATTGAAACAACATTTTTAAAACGAAAGAAATATGATACCAGATTACCAAACAATAATGCTTCCTATGTTACGACTTGTATCGGACAGAAAGGAACATAAGTACAGAGACCTAATTGAAAACTTGGCGACAGAGTTTAAAGTTACGGACGAAGAACGGAAAGAACTTTTAGCAAGTGGACTTCAAGCAATCTTTGACAACAGAGTTGGTTGGGCGAAAACATATCTAAAGAAAGCAGGACTTCTTGACTCTCCAAAACGAGCAACATTTGTAATCACAGAAATTGGACTTCAAACACTAAAGAAAAATCCAAAGCGAATTGATGCAAAGTATTTAAGACAGTTTCCTTCATTTCTTAAATTCCAAAATGCTAATCTTCCTGACAACGTAAGCGGAGAAGAAATAGTTGTTCAAGAAGCGAGTGAACAAACACCTGAAGAAAACCTTGACAAAGCATATCAAGGAATTAGAAAATCATTAGCATCTGAATTACTTAACAAAGTTGTTGAACTATCACCAATATTTTTTGAACGACTTGTGGTTGAACTATTAGTTAAAATGGGTTACGGAGGTTCAATTAAAGATGCAGGGAAAGCAATTGGTAAAAGCGGGGACGAAGGAATAGACGGAACAATAAAAGAAGATAAGTTAGGGCTTGACATCATTTACATTCAGGCGAAACGTTGGAAGCCAGGCAATGTAGTTGGACGACCTGAACTTCATAAATTTGTTGGTGCATTAGCAGGACAAGGCGCAAAGAAAGGAATCTTCATTACGACTTCTAGTTTTACAAAAGATGCGTTGGACTACACACCGAAGAATGAAACTAAAATTGTTCGCATAGACGGGGAACAGTTAACTCAACTAATGATTGACTATAATCTTGGTTGCACGACACAACAAACATACGAGCTTAAGAAAATTGACAGCGACTACTTTGGCGAAGAATAACCAATGGAAAAAGAAAGGACGAACGCATAACATAGGATTTATGCAATAAGTATTGGGGGGGCAGAATCGCTAACTTTGAAGTGTCTGCGGAAAATCCCCCCAATACTTACTGCATAAATCCTTCAAACGTTAGTTGCAATTGTGAGAACGCTCCGAACGAACATTAACGCTAAACAAAACTTTAACTAATAACAAAAACAAAAACAAAATGAAAAAAACAAAAACAAAAACAATTACATTGTTTTTATTCCTGTTTGCATTGACAGGAATACAAGCACAAGAAAACACCACCGCCACAGGCGGTGATGCTTCGGGAAGCGGAGGAACACAAAGTTATTCATTAGGACAAGTATTCTATTCTTCATTAGGTGGCACGAACGGAGATTTGAATGAAGGAGTACAACAACCTTACGAATTTCTGACAGTAGGAACAAACAACATTAAAGGACTTTCACTTTCCTATTCTGTTTATCCTAACCCAACCGCATCAACTGTTAATCTGAAAATTGAAAACCAAAGTTTAGACAATCTTTCTTTTCAACTTTTTGACATTAACGGAAAACAATTATTAAGAGAAAAAATAACAAGCAACGAAACTCATATAACAATGGGCGAATTTGCAAATGCAAATTATTTCTTGAAAATAATTGACAACAACAAAGAACTACAAACAATTAAAATAATTAAAAATTAAACAAACAATTAAAACAAAAACAAAATGAAAAAACTAATTACAATTTTAGCAGTAGTATTAATTACTACAAGTGCATTTGCTCAAGCACCGCAATTAATGAGCTACCAAGCAGTAATAAGAAACAGCGGAGGAATGTTAATTACCAGTACAACAGTTGGTATGCAAATATCTATTCTGCAAGGTTCAGCAAGTGGAACAGCAGTTTATGTAGAAACACAAACGCCAATGACAAATGCAAACGGTTTAGTTAGTTTGCAAGTAGGAAACGGAACAGTAGTTTCAGGTTCTATTGCAGGAATAGATTGGGGTAACGGTGCTTATTATATTAAGACAGAAACCGACCCATTAGGCGGAACAGCTTATACAATAACAGGAACAAATCAACTGTTAAGTGTGCCTTATGCTTTGTATTCTGAAAATGCAGGTTACAGCGTATTAGACCACGACACAAGCGCAACAAACGAATTACAAAACTTAACCATTAATCAAGGCACAGTTAGTATTTCAAATGGTAATTCAATTCAATTGCCCGACAGTTCAGCAACAAACGAATTGCAAAACCTAAACATTAATCAAGGAACAATTAGTATTTCAAATGGTAATTCAATTCAATTGCCCGACAGTTCAGCAACAAACGAATTGCAAAACCTAAACATTAATCAAGGAACAATTAGTATTTCAAATGGTAATTCAATTCAATTGCCCGACAGTTCAGCAACAAACGAATTTCAAAACCTAAACATTAATCAAGGAACAATTAGTATTTCAAATGGTAACTCTATTCAATTGCCCGACAGTTCTGCGACAAACGAAATTCAAACATTAAGTATTTCCAATGATTCAATTTCAATTTCACAAGGGAACACAATATACATTAACTCTACAAAGTCATTGAAATTTCCTGAAGGGGAAAACGGAACTCCTTTAACAATTTTTGATTTTTCATCACCTATTTCTTATACAGTTCCTGCGGGTAAAAATTTGTATTTAACAAATCATTGGTGCACCGGACAATATGTACTTACAAATGGATATGCTGTTTATCCTGCCGGAACTACTTTATCATTGACATATCATCATTTGCTTTCAGGTATTTTAGTTAATCAAATTGCAGGAGTTCAAATTGTAGTTACACAAGTATCAGCTACTACAACTTATACTGTTCCTACTGGCAAAACCTTTTACTTAAAAAGCTATGAAAATCTTACCTATAATGGTGTAGAGACTTATCGTGCTGATATTCCTGGAACAGGCGGTATGTATACTGGTAACACAAACGAGATTACAGAGGTAGTGATTTTTCCTGCTGGTACTGTACTGTATTCAGTAAGTGCTAACTTAACTGAAATAACAGGTTATCTAAAATAGAAATAGAAAATGACTATCATTTGTAATTTTATATCATTAGAACAATTAAAAACATTATTTGAAATTGGCGCATTTATTTGTGCAGCTTGGTTCTTTATTTACAAGTTTAATTCTGGCTATCATAATGTAAATCTTTCGTTGGAATTAAAAGGCGAAAGGAAAGAATATGATTCAGAAAAAGATATTTTAATTTTGAATTTAGAACTTAAAAAAGGTGAAAGCGGTAGCTTAACAATTTACGACATCAGCGCAAAAATAAATGAAGAAAAAGAAATTTACACCTTCATTGGAATAAAGAGGCAATCATTCAAAGGACAGAAAATAAATTGGGAAAAAATTAGTACGAGCGTTCCAAATATAAATCTGTCTGCATCCGAAACAACGAGTTTTTCTACATTTGCAATAGTACCTAAAAACAAAACTTGTACGGTACAGGTTTGTGTCCTTGGTAAGAAATTTAATCATTGTTGTAAAAAATCACAATGGAAAACAAGCAAAATATTCTAATAACTATTAGCTGAAACACTTGACACGAAAGAAAAACAACTGCAACTAACATAAGATTTATGCAATAAGTATTGGGGGGGCGGAATCGCTAACTTTGAAGTGTCTGCGGAAAACCCCCCAATACTTACTGCATAAATCTTTCAAACGTTATCTGCAATCGTATGAAAAAAAATACGCGCGTGCAGGCAGACACGAACATAACTTATAACAACAAAGTAAAATAAACGTGGAGACAGAAACCACTTTAAAAACGGACAAATAAATAAAAACAAATAATTATGGCAGAGTGTCTAAATTGTAGTAAAAGCGTCAACGAAAATGAAATATTTCCTGAAGACGCAGTTGAATTAATTAATAAATATACAGGTGGTACAGCAACTGGATATTGTATTAAATGTAGTAAAAGTAAATATTTAGACAGTATGGAAAAACTGACTAAAGAAAAAGGTGGTTGGGAATCTTATTTTAAGAAAAAGATAATGATAATTCCAACTCTAACATTGCCATCACCTCTAAATTGGGATTATGATTCTTTGGGAATTGTTTCAGGACAAATAACAATTGGAATGGGATTAATGGGCGACTTATCTTCAACATTTGCTAATCTTACAGGTGGACAATCAAGCGACTATAATCAAAAAATTCTAACAGGGGAAATGACCTGTTTAAATCAAATTAGGTTGAGAGCACTTCAACTTGGTGGTAACGCTGTTATTGGTGTTGACATTAACTATTCAACAGCAGGCGGGACAAAAGAACTACTTATGGTTACAGCAGTTGGAACAGCAATAAAACTAAAAAATCTTGATGTTTTAGGTGCAAACAATAAAACAGAACTTGAAGAACTTACTAAAAAGTCAGAAGGTTTTGTTCCATTATTAAAGTATAAAACATATAAAGTTTAACCGAACACAACTTGACGAAACACGCGACACGAAAGAAACGACAGCAGATAACATAAGATTTATGCAATAATTATTGGGGGGGCGAATCGCTTAATTTGAAGAGTCTGCGGAAAATCCCCCCAATAATTACTGCATAAATCTTTCAAACGTTATCGGCAAGTTTGGTGAAACCCGAACGAACCAGTAACGCAACGGGGAAAGCTGAAAACCGAAAGAGTAAGCAAGAAAGAAAAAATAATTATAAACAAACAAAACAAAAAACAAATGAAAAAAACAATTTTACTTTTAAGTTTAGTA
>CANJYB010000043.1 GCA_947479085.1 Bacteroidota bacterium
AAAGTTGTTTGTGAAAAATGTTATTCCGATAAGACCAAAAAGGAGTTTTGAACGAAATACATCGAAGTATCGAAACCGAAAGAAACCTCCGTTAACAAAGAACTTTAAGCATGCTTTCTAATTCCTTAACTTAATGACATTGCGCCTGCACCTGCGGGGGCAGTAATGCAATAGAAACCGTTTGATTTGGGGATTAATTATCTACTTTTGTATGTCATAACTCTCCACAAGGAGAGGCTAACAATAAAATTCTTGGGTAGAATTCTTAAATGCCAAGGGATATTTAATTCATCAATATCAGCATTCAAAGCGGTTGCCATTTTTGCGCGATACTGAAGAAGCAATGGTTTAAAAAAATCTTTGTGCGCATTTTTCCGTAGCAAACATTTTTTTTTATCAAATTGTTCTTTACTCACAATTTCAACATTCGTTTTATTACCAGCCAGATATACATGCTTTATTAAAATTTCTGAATGAGAATAATTACATTCAATCGGAGTATGAATAATTTCTGTAGTAAGTGTATGCCTTCCTTTGCATTCTATGGAATCACAAACCCCCTCAACATTAAACTTCTTAATTCGCTTAACCCTACCGAAAAAAACATGATCTCCTCTACTATCTGGATTAGATGCTAAGGCTTTTACAACAGACAAGACGTGTCCAGAGAAAATTAATTTTGACCAACAAACCGAAATTGCAGTTAGGGTATATGGAAATTCAATTGGATTGTGTCTTTCCTTAAAACCTGTAATAAATAGCAAATGATAGAACCTGAAATTCTTTGGCTTGTAAACTTTTTTATTTGTTGAAAAATATAAATATTTTGGAATACCATCAATAGAACATCCCATAGTTATTATAAAAGAGATGTAAATTGAGTATAATCAAACCCTTGTGATTTAGGGAAAAAATAAGTTCTTTCTGTTCCTGCATTTTTACCAATAAACATAAAAGAAACATCTCCGTCTTCATCGATTAACAAATTTGAAAATTCTCCATTCTTATTTCTGTAAATTAAAATTTCCTTGTCTCCAGTTTTTGAAACATTAATGTCTGTTATATTATTTAAAATACAACTTTGCAAAATATTAAATGCCGTTTCCAAAACTTCAGGATTTTTATAATTCAAGTCCAAATAAATTAACTTTATTTTATTATAATTCTCATTTAAAAACATTTTTCTTGAGGGAGAGGTAATGCTTTCGTTAAGAAATCTCCTGGTGTTGTGATTCAACTCAATATGTTGTTCAGTACACAAAGAATTATCATTATCAATTACAACAGGGTTCATACTAATGGGTACATTTTTCTCATTAGCAATCGAGTACTCGATTTTAATTTTGGGTTCTTTTGATACAGGATAGTCCATATTAACCAGTTATTAGTTTTTTTGTTTTTTCTGTTACCGTTTGAATAAATAAGTTATAAAGCTTTAAATGACCGTCTTCTAGTGACGCTTTTATTTTTTCCGTATTATTACTACTCACATTTTCGTCTAATAACCAATTTATGTAACTTAAATCTAAAATAAATTTCCATTTATCGTTTTCTTTAATATAATTTCCCCTAATTACTCCTGCTTTTTTCCCCTTTTCAAATATCTGCTCTTGATTAAATTGATAGTTTGAATTTTGAATAAATTCAGAAGGATAATTTAATGCAACATTAAAATACTCATTTGCATTAAATTCTTTTTCAAACTCAAAAACATTAATTGTTCTTAAATCAATCCTCCCAATTTGAATATTTGTTTCCTTCTGAAATTCTGCAAGTATATAATAAATATCTTCTCTGAATGACTCCCATTGCTGATATTTGCCTACTTGGTGGATTGAAAGATTGTCCGTAAAGACTTGAACTATCTTGTCCTTTTTTTCATTTGAAATCCTATATCCTTTCAATTCAACTTTTTCTGGTGCTTGGTTCAAAAGATTAAAATTAAAATGTAATAACGGTATTTCCTGAACATCAAAATATCTGCTCTTTATTCTTTCGGCAAATTTTATGTAAAAATCGCTATCGAGATGCTGGGTAAATGTGAATTGGCAAAGAGCCTCTGTGATTTTATTATTATTAAAAAGTTCTCTTTCTTTGTTCATTTATGAATGCGAAATTAATCAATATAATTTACTTTCATGTTAATTAACTTATTTTATGAATGGAACACCCTTTTGACAAGCTAACCTTTCCTCTTACGCAATTGTCAACCCAAAAACACTTACATCATCTGTTTGTTCGTTATTTCCTTTCCATCCCTGGAACTCCTTTAAGAGGGCATCACGGTGATTATCCGGGTGGTGTGAGCCGATGATGGAGATGAGCATTTTGAATCGTTTGCTGGAGAATTTTTTGTTGTCTTTTCCTCCAAACTGGTCCATGAAACCATCGGAAGACATGAATATGGTGTCGCCTTTCTGAAGATCAAATGATTGAATCATTCCCTCGCTTAGTTCGTCTATTGCATCGCTGCCGAAAATTAATTTACTTCCGTTTAGCTCTATTAACTGGGATTTGCGGACTATGTAAAGAGATATTTTGAACCCGCAGAATTTAATATTGTTTGTTTTTTTATCCAGTATAAAGTATCCTAATTCCACTGAATCCTGGTTGGCATTGTTGTTCAGTGTTTTTTTGAACTGATTGTTTGCCTTACAGATAATACTGTTTACATCGTTTTTTAATTTTGTTCTTTCGAAGGATTCGCGAAGAGAACCAAACGCCAACAGGGAAACAAATGCCCCGGGAACTCCATGGCCTGTGGAGTCGGCTATGCAATAGGATAGCTGGTTTTCATCATTGTGGTACCAGAAAAAGTCTCCGCTTACAATGTCTTTTGGTAGAATAAGAGTAAAGGCATTGTGTATATCGTTAGCAAACTCTGTTTCGCAGGAAAGTACTGATTTTTGTATCAATCCGGCATAGTGAATACTATCAGTAAGCTGTTTGTTTTTGTTTCTTATCTCGTATATTTTTTCCTCTACTATCTTCTCCAGGTTTTCGTTTACATGGGTCAGTTTCTGGTTGGTTACCTTTAGTTCGCGTTCTGTTTCCACTGCACCAATAGCCTGCTTGATAGTAGTCTGAAAATCGAGGTCCTCGATGGGTTTGGTTAACATCCGATATAGGTGAGCGGTGTTCAATGAATGTATCACCGCATCCAGAGTTGGATTTCCGGACATCAATATTTTTTTTGATTCGGGATAATATTTCATTGATTCTTCGAGCAGCTCATTTCCCTGCATACCGGGCATGGATAAATCGGAAATGATTAATGAAATTTCCACTCCTTCCTGTTTCAGCACTTTCATAAGTTCCAGGGCCATTAAGGGGTCGGTGGCGGTTTCAACGGTAAACGAAAACTCTTCGACATTGTATAATTTTTCTTTGATGGTGAGTACCAGGTTCTGGTCGTCATCAATTATTAAAATACAGTGTTCTGTAGGTTTTGTATCAACAGAGACAGTGGTTTCCCTGATGAAATTATTTATTGCTTGCTGCATACTTTAGTATTCTTACTGTAAAGATGGTTTTGCCCGGTTGTGATGAAACAGAGATGATTCCCCCGATGGAAAAAATTACGTTTTTGCAAATGTCCAGCCCGATGCCTGTTCCGCCCTGGTTTTTCTTGGTGGTGAAATAAGGTGTAAATATCTTTGAAATAATTTCTGCAGGTATGCCGGGCCCATTGTCCTGTATGGTAACCACTACATCTTTGTTTTCTTTAAAAACATTTACAGCAATGGTACCGGTACCGTTTGTTGCTTCTACTGCATTGGATAATAAATTTATCCATACATGTACAATGTGTTGTATGTTGCCATCTATAAAACATTCTGCATCGTACTGAAACGAAAAGTTGCATGATTTCAAACGTTGTTTAACCAATACAATGGCTGTTTCGATAGAAGTTTTTAAATCGAATATTTCAGAAGTAGTATCTGGCAGTTTGTTGGTGTAATTTTTTAAAGTGGACACCAGGTAGCGGCTCCTGCTTTTTGCTGCATCCAGCACTGCAAAAGACTGCTTGATGGATAACAATGAAATTAACATATCGAACAATAAATGTCCCTGAGGTTGTTTTATTATCCAATGTAGTTTTTCGTTGATACCATACACACCGGATGACATTAAAAATTCTGCTGCGCGTTGCGGATGTTTGATTTGATAATGTGTTAAGTCTGCAACAAATTTCTTTTTCTTATCGCGAAGTTCTTTTGCATCAAAAGAGGCTAAACTATTTGTTTCGAGTGAAGATACATAACTAACCACTTTCTGAAACGCTTCAGCCGGTCCGTCAGCATCGGCAATGGCTATAAATGATGTAATTAACTTTTGATATTCCACCTGCAGGTTGTCGGATGAATACTCTACCGAAGAAACAGGGGAAGAAATTTCGTGAAGAAAATCGGGTAATAATTTATCTAGTACTTTGGTAAATTCTTTATCGTGCGATTCAGTGTTTTTATTTAACTGTGCACTTTTAAGGTTGTATAGTTCTGATTTAAGGTTTAATAATTCAAGTTCTTTTTCGAGCTCCTTTTCTGTTTCAATTGAATTAACAGGTGCGTTGCTGATGAAATTATTATTAGCCGCAGGTTCTTCGTTATTTATTTTAAGGTGTTTTTCTAAAATAGCCGCCCGCCTGTTTTGCAGGCTTGTATTCTCCAGCGAATCAGCAGACGATGTTTTTTTATTTTCTGCTATTTGCTTTTCTCTATCGGTAAGTTCACTCATGATACATATTTTAGTACTCGACCAAAATTATAGTTAATATAAAAGTATTTTGAGAGGTAGGGATTAATGTTATCAACGAGGTTTTTAACAATGGTGAAAAAGTAGGAAGTAAGGATTAGTAATTATAAAGATGAACCGCTTGTAATATCGTACCTTAGAAGTGAAAAAGTATTTTAAAAATAACAAATAAATTTAATAAAATGATAATCATTTTTATTACCGGCTTCAGTTCATCGCTTATAAATTGTCGTTTCAATTTAATATCGCCTTCCTTTTCATCTTCCTGGCTTTCTTCGGACAATGGATTTATGAATCCTTTGTCGGAAGGAATAATAAGATTAGCAGTAAGAAACCGTGTTCTTGATTTTGCGGAATTTAATACCTCAAATGATTGCCTGATGGAAAGAATGGAAATCATCAGGTCGAATAAAACTTCTGCTTTAGGTTGAGAAAATATCCAGTATAATTCATCGTCAATGTAATATATGCCTGCGGAAATAAAGTAATCGGCAGCTTTATTGGCATTTCTGAATTCATATTCCTGCAGCAATGCTACAAATACCTTTTTCCGTTCCCTAAGTTCAACAGCTTCCAATGAATCATCGGGCAGATTTACCATGGTATTTACATAATCAATGGTCCTACCTAAAGCTTCTGTAGGATATGCAGAATCAGCTAAAAGGGTGAAATAATTTATTACTCTTTCGTACTCCAGTTTTAAACTTTCTGATGAATATTCGATTGAATTTATCGGGGAGTTTATTTCATTTCTGAATTCAAATAAAACTTTTTGAACAAGCCGGGCATATTCATCTGAATTGGTTTCTTCAGCTTGATGATTGGTTTCAGGAAAAGACTTTTTAAGTTTATTAATTTCTTCCTTTATCCGTTTTATCTCCAGTTCTTTTTCGGATGGGCCGGTTGCTTTGTTTTTATTTAAATGTTTTTCGAGAACAGCTGCACGGTTTTCGCCAAGATTAAAATCAAGACCGGGAGAGTGGTTATGGTTTTCGGTACCTTGGTTAGTAAACGTTTTTTCTTCCTCTGATTTATTCACATTCTTGTTTTTATCGAAGGGCTAAATTATAGCAAATAAAGAAGAACCGAAAAAGAGATTCATAATTTTATCAACCTTTTTTAAACAATTAAAAAATTGCAAATGAAAAGGCTGTGGGCATTGGCTGAAGAAAATAGTTTGTTTTATAGGTTCGTGGTTTGTTTGTGATAACAGGACAAAGGTATTCTTTCTCGGGGTTTTATTTATTTTTCTGTTTTAGCAGAACACTATCAATAATATATTTTATTTTAAATTTAAAAAATTTGTTGTTGTTATTGGTCGGTTAGTAAGGTGTAAAAAAAAAGAGAAAAACACTTGCAGTTTTCAGTTTTAACAGATAATGAACTGCAATAAACAAGTTATCATTTTATAAACGATTGACAGAAAGAAAATTTCAGTTTTATAAACAATGTGTTGATAAGGTGAATTGCTAATAAATAAAGGTAAAAAGCAGACAAAAGAATTGTTATTAAGTTGTTCATTTTTGCTCTAATAAAATAATAAGTTTTTTATTGTCAGTTCAGAAATTATTACACGGAAAAAGAGAACCGAATAATGCAAGAGAAATATTGTAAATGTTAGTAACAATATTTAATTTTATGAACAAAGAGAGTGTTGATAAAATAAAAAACAAGGGGCTAATTATCAATGGTTTATTTTTCAATTTTACAAACGTGTTAAAAAGAGAAAAAAGTTGTTCATAACCACCAGGAAAAACCAAAAAAGACAATGAAAATAGCAATAGGAGCAGATCATGCCGGATTTCAATTAAAGGAAAAACTAAAAGTATATTTACAGACCCTTGGGTATGAGATAAAAGATTTTGGTTGTTATTCGGAAGAGCGGGCAGACTATCCGGATTTTGCTCACCCGGTAGCAAGCGCTGTTGAAAACAAAGAATTTGATTATGGGTTATTAATGTGTGGTAGCGGAAACGGAATTAATATGACTGCAAATAAACACGCAGGGATAAGAGCTGCACTTTGCTGGAACTCAGAAATAGCAAGCCTGGCCCGTTTGCATAATGATGCAAATATACTAACCCTTCCTGCAAGGTTTATAACTGAAGAAGAGGCAAAAAAATGTGTGGATGTATTTTATACTACTGCGTTTGAAGGGGGAAGACATGCAGACAGAGTTAGAAAAATTTCGGATTATTGATTTTGGATTTCAGATTGAGTTTAGGAATAAAGAAACAAAGTGTGATTAAAAAGCTTGTCGTTGTAGGGTTATTTCCCTTGGTTCTTTTTGGACAGGAAAAAGATACGGTGGCAATGAGGTTTTCGAAATTCATTACGGCAGAAGGGATGAGTAAAAACCTTCATGTATTGGCATCGGATGAATACGAAGGAAGAGAAACCGGAAAAAGGGGGCAAAAGATGGCGGCAACATACATTTCGAAACAGTTTAAAGAAATGGGGATACCACCTTATAAAGATACCAGCTATTACCAGGAGTTTCCATTAAATATTGTGAAACCAATGCCTGCAGAAGTGAAGGTTAACGGAAAACAATACGAAGGAAACAAAGACTTTTACAGCTATCCCGGGCAATCGGAGCAGCGAATAGAGGTTTCAAAGCTTATGTTTGCTGGGTATGGAATAGACGATGCGAAATACAGCGATTATAAAGAAACGGAGGTAAAAAATAAGGTGGTAATGATAATGTCAGGAGAGCCTTGTGGAAAAGATTCGATATCAAGAATTACAGGGACAAAGATATCTTCTTCATGGTCTACTAACTACAGAGCGAAACTGGAGACAGCCAGGGAAAAGGGGGCGAGAGCAATCCTTATAGTGGTTGACGATGTGGCGAAAGATTTACAAACGAATAAACACCCGTTGGAAACCGAATCAATGAAGCTGGAGTCGGATAAAACAGAAATGCCGATAGTTTATATTTCCATACAAATGGCAAATGAGATTTTGAAAAAACAAACCATTCATTCAATACAGGAAAAAATTGCCCTCTCCGGAAAACCACACCATGCAGTGATAAAAACAAAGATGGTAATAGAGATAAAAAACAAGGTGGAAAAAATATATTCGGAAAATGTATTGGGTTATATAGAAGGCAAAGAGCTTAAAAACGAATTAATAGTTGTTACCGCTCATTACGACCATCTGGGTAAGGATGGAAACAAAATATATAACGGAGCAGATGATGATGGTTCGGGGACAACAGCAGTTGTGGAATTGGCTAAAGCATTTGAAACAGCAAAAAAACAGGGTTACGGAGCAAGAAGAAGCATGTTGTTTATGACTGTGGCCGGAGAAGAAAAGGGTTTATTGGGTTCATCATACTATGTTCAACATCCGGAATTTCCTTTGGCAAATACAGTTTGTGATTTGAATATAGACATGATTGGTCGCCAGGATGAGAAACACAAAGGTAACCCGAATTATGTTTATGTAATCGGGTCCGATAAGCTTAGTTCGCAATTGCACGCCATTAGTGAAAATGCAAATAAAACCTATTCAAAACTGGAAATGGATTATACCTATAATGATGTAAATGATAAAAATCGTTTTTATTATCGCTCAGATCATTATAACTTTGCAAAGAACGGAATACCGGTAATCTTTTATTTTAACGGTGTGCATGCTGACTATCACAGGGAAACAGACGAAGTAGAGAAAATAAACTTTGATAAAATGGAAAAAATAACCCGGCTTGTTTTTTTTACTGCATGGGAACTGGCCAACAGGAAGGAACGAATAGTGGTGGATTCGGATAAGAAATAAAACAACGAATAGCGAAATCTAACGAATAACGAATTTGCGAAGAGAGAAAATTCGTTGTTCAATACAACCATTTAACAATGTAACAATTAAACAATTAATAAGATGTCAAAAGAAGCAGATTTATTTATACAGGCGTCAGAAAAAAAGGCATTTGATGTGGTGCATCGTACTACCTTAAAACACAATGTAGCCCAATATGATAAAAAGGTAATAGAAGGAAAAGAGCAATACTCTAACCTGGAACTTGCCAAAACCCGCGCAGCATCCATTAAGCAAAAGTCGATAGACAACCTTGAAAAATACTTAATAGAATTTGAAGCAGCGTTTATTAAACGAGGAGGGAAAGTAATATGGGCGCAGGATGGAGAAGAAGCGGTGAGAGAGGCCCTGCAAATAATGAAAAAGGCAGAGGCGAAAACAGTGGTGAAAGCAAAGTCCATGGCAACAGAAGAAATTCACTTTAACGAATTGCTGGAAAAAAACGGAATAGAAAGCATAGAAACGGACCTTGGCGAATACATTGTTCAGCTGAGAAAAGAACCCCCTTACCATATAGTGACACCGGCAATGCACCTCTCGAAAGAAGAAGTGGCCACCACATTTAATGAGAAAAAAGGAACACCAAAAGATTTTTCACCGGAACAAATAACCAACTTTGTGAGAATGGAATTGCGCAACAGATACAGCAAAGCGGAGGTAGGGGTGAGCGGAGGAAACTTTTTAATTGCAGATGTAGGAGCCATAGCAGTTACTGAAAACGAAGGCAATGGATTGATGACAATGGCTTTCCCTAAAATACAAATTGCA
The DNA here is from genome assembly GCA_947479085.1 of Bacteroidota bacterium. Lineage (GTDB taxonomy): Bacteria > Bacteroidota > Bacteroidia > 2-12-FULL-35-15 > 2-12-FULL-35-15 > 2-12-FULL-35-15. The sequence goes on from CANJYB010000043.1 coordinate 9,346, forward strand.
ATTATTGGAATAGAAAAAATAATCCCTTCTATCATGGACCTGGATTTATTTTTTCCTTTACTCTCCACTTATGGCACAGGGCAGCAACTATCAGCATATAACACCATTTACACCGGACCAAAACAGGCAGGAGAAACTGACGGACCGGACGAGATGTATGTGATATTGCTGGACAATGGCAGGTCTACCCTATTAGAAGAAACGGAACAAAGAAGAGCATTGTCATGCATCAGGTGCGGAGCCTGTTTAAACGCCTGCCCTGTTTATCAAACTATAGGAGGGCATGCATACGGAACAACTTATAGCGGGCCAATTGGCTCCATTATTACTCCACACTTTAAAGGCATGGAGGAGTTTAAACATTTAAGTTATGCTTCTACTTTGTGTGGAAAGTGTACGGAAGTCTGCCCTGTTAAAATAGATATTCATAAATTATTACTATTGAACAGAAAAGAATCCATTGAAAAAGGAATGTCGACCAAAACAGAAAACTGGGTATGGTTTTTCTGGAAAGGAGCCATGTTAAAAAGAAGCAAAATGGATAAGGGGGGAGCGAAAGTAAAGAACTTTATGTTGAAACAGTTTTTCAAGAAAAGCTGGGGGGAACGGAGAGAATTGCCACAGGTAGCACAAAAATCGTTTAACCAGGTGTGGAGAGAACGGAAGGGGATAAAGTAATTATGGATTTTAGATTTCGGATTGCAGGAGTAAATAAAAAGAGAATATAAGAACATAAAAAAATCCTGCTCCGAATTCCGAAGCAGGATTTAATTTATAATTCATAATTTATAATTCCCCGTTACACTATCATAACAATATAAACCATACTCCAATCTCCAGCTATTGCAGGATGTTTACTGTTTATCCATCTTACATAAATATACATCTGTTTCCCAATGTTTGCCATGCCACCCGAAATAGTAAATTTAGATTTCGAAAACTGTTTTTTGTACTGAGCATCATCCGGAGTTGGAGGTTGTGTGGAAATAGAAAATGCTATCTCCACTCCATCTGCATCCCTAGGCAGGCTGGGGCGACTTGCATCATGCTCTGTGCGGCAGGCAATATTAATGTTTCCTCCACCATTGGCCATTATTAATGCAAAAATGGCATCTTTAATTTGCGATTGAGGAATACGGTGCGAATGGTTGGGTTCTGCAATATTCAGAATCAAACGGTCGTCCGTGGTAACGGCCGGACTTCCGCTCATACGCACCAATAAAGGAGTGAAAAAAACGGAAAAGTTTAACATAATGGTTTCTACTGCCAGGCGGGTGGCTTTGGTTTTGGTTAAGGGGTTGGTATGTTTTTCATACGCTCCCGGGCTGGCCGGTAACCCTGTGTACCATTGTGTGAGATAAGCGGCCGTTGCCGTTATTTCTGCCGGTGTAAGCAGCAGCCTGGCCCCGTTGGTGGTGGCTCCCGATGTAGCTTGCAAATAAGGTACTACCGATTTGATGTAACCATCAAAACTTGCTAATGTTTGTGGAATTCTAGTCATGATTTTAATTTTTATTTAATTGTTTACCTATTCCTTTTTTTAATTGCTTAACTCCATAGCAAACAGGAATTCTACTGAGTTAATGTATTGATATTCAATTTGTATTTTATTTTTTGTCGTTTTCAACTCACGCTGAGTGTTATCGGGCGTACGCCCGCAACATGCTGTCCTTTGTTTTCAAGTGCCCAACCCTCGGCAGGAACTTGCTGCCGTATGCTATCCTCTTCCCAACTTACGTTTACAAGTTCACCACCCACGACAGGAACCAGGTAGCGTAAGCTACCAACTTGCTGACGTAAGCCTGCCACTTGTGAGCGTATGTTCAAAACCTGCTGGCGTACGCTGAAAACCAGTAATTTAGTTAAGTTGAATGGGTTCATTGGTTATAGTTATGTTCTTTTCTTTTTCCTCCTTCTCCAGTTTTGCCTTTGTTAAGTTATCTACTAACGTTCCGTACTCTCCCAAGGTTACACATAAGAAATCAAGTATTTTTTCCAGTTGATCCCTTGTTATATTAGCGCCATTTTAATAGCTGCTGTATAGCGATTGTTCTATTCCCAGCTCTTTTGCAAATTGGTATTGTTTCTTATAATCTGCTTTTTCACGCAAAAATTTAAGCACCTCCCCGTATGAAATTCTTCTGTAATATTTTTCTCTCTCCGAAAACATGGTGCGAAGTAACAGATACTAAAAAAAAGCATTACTGCTTTTTAGCACCTAAATATAATTTAGGTCGATATAAACACGTTTTTATTGGTTGGGTTGTTTTGTAATTTGGGGTAGCCTGTTTTATCATCTAAAACAAAAATGGAGTGCAAAGAAATTAATACTAACCGGGAAACAAATTAAAAGATTTACTTTTAAGATAAATCTAAATTACTATATTTGTTTTGTGATTTACTAATAATAATTATTCATGATTACAAAGAATGTTTCGTTCTCTTATTTAATAAGTCTTTGTAATGCCTGTATAATAAGCACATTTAACACCTTCCTTAATTTAAAAAATAAACTTTCTGGAGATACCTGAAAGTTTTTTTATGTCTATTTTAAATTTCTAACCTAATTAATATAAACCAAAACTCAAAAACATGCAAACAAAAACGGCTAATGTCAAAATCATTTCAAATATATTTGCTTTTGGAACTGGGAAATTACTGCTATTAGCAATCCTGCTTATTTTGTCAACTAGTGTAATTAAAGCCCAACAAGGCTCATGGACACCTTTATTTAACTTACCAATCAACCCTGTCTCAGGTGTTACACATAGCAGCAATGAAGCCATTTCATTATTATCAGATGGAAGTGTAATAGTAGAATCTTATGGTGTGGATGGTATCGCATATCCGCAAGCGACAGGAAACCCATTAGTTTGTAACTTGACTACTCCTCCGCCAATAGTTACGCATACGGGAACAGAGCGAGAAAAATATTTTGGAGAAACTGTGAGAGGGACAAGGCAATATGACACGTTAAGCCATGAGTTTTTACTTAAAGATAGTATTTATGTTTTTCATAAATTTAGCGAAGATACCACCTGGATGCATATCAATACAGATGATAGAATTTATATTGATTTTTACAATTTCTGCAAAAATGAAAATATTGGAAAGTTCGAGAAGGTAGAGAAATTGATTAAAGACACATCAAATACCTCCACCCAAGCTGCATCCGACACAAATTCAATTATTATTTCGCAAAGGCAAATAGAGTTAAATAAAAAAATAGTAAATAGCATTTACCTAAATAAATTGCGATATGAAAAAGTTAACATTGGTAAACAATATATTTATGCTTCTTATGATTCTGTATTGTTATTTGATGTTGCAATTCAAAATCCATTATTGGGAGGCAATGCAGTATATCAGGCACGTACTATGATGTTTATAGAAGTTTATGACGATGGATACCATAGCACCCGCTCACATTTAATTAACTACAATTCTACTGTCATTCCTCCTGTATTTGATTTGTATCCTAATCCTAATAATGGTAATTTTATTTTGAAATACCATATAAGTGAAAAGGAGGATGCTCAACTATGCATTTATGATATTACAGGAAGGCTTTTAAAGAAATATGAATTAAAAACAGATGAAACACAGATAAATGTTAATGCGTATGAACTGGAAGCTGGAACTTACCTTTATAGCATTATGGTAAACAGTGCGTTAAAGGAAGCAAATAAAATTGTAATTATTAAGTAATTAAAAGAACCTCAATTTGCAACACACTTTGAGGTTCTTTACAAACAATGAAAAAGTACTTTATTATAATTGCCATCCTGTTAGATTTTGTGAACTTAAATTCACAAAACCTAATCACTAATGGAGGATTTGAAAATTTTTCCAGTTGCCCAAGCTCTGTTGCACAAGTAAATAGAGCTGTGCCTTGGTACGACCCAAACAATTCTTCTTCCGATTATTATCACGCGTGTGCTAACAGTTTAGGAATAGGAATTGGAGTACCTTGTCAAGGATTATCTTGTCAATATTATCAGTATCCGCATTCTGGGTTAGGTTACGTTGCTTTGGAGTTATTTTATCATCCTGGTTATAATTATAGGGAGTATATTCAGCAGCAACTATTAAATCCCTTACTCCCTAATAAATGCTACTATGTAGAATACTATACTAACCATACAAATAGAAGCGAATATGCAATTAACAATATCGGGGCATATATTTCAACAACAGCAGTGGTATCACCTTATCAGCTACCCTATAATTTAACTCCACAAATATTGTTGCCTGGGAACCCTGTAATAAGTGATACTATAAATTGGACAAAGGTCTATGGAGTTTATCAAGCAACAGGCGGTGAAGATTATTTAACAATAGGTAATTTTCAAAATGATAGTAACACAACACTGCAAATAATAGACTCTACTTTACCACCTGATGCTTATTACTACATAGACGATGTAAGTATATCTGAAATACCAAGTGGAAATGCAGGAAATGATACTACTATATGCACAAATGATACTGCTCAGTTAGGAGTAAATAACTATGAAGGGGTAGGTTATGAATGGCAACCAACAAT
>CANJYB010000044.1 GCA_947479085.1 Bacteroidota bacterium
GACGGTAAATATTAAACATAAAGCTATTCTGATGCTTTCATACTCTGCAGGATTGCGATTGAGTGAGTTGGTTAATGTCAAATTAAAAGATATAGATAGCGAAAGAATGCAAATTCGAATTGCACAAGCAAAAGGAAAGAAAGACCGGTATTCGATTTTGTCGCCCAATTTATTAAATGTTCTACGGATTTATTTTAAATCATATAAGCCCAAAATGTGGCTATTTGAAGGGCAAAAGGGTGACCAATATGCAGCACGAAGTATTCAATTAATCATGAAAGAATCCACTAAAAAGGCTGGAATCAAAAAGAAAGTAAGCGTCCATTCACTTCGTCACAGTTTCGCAACGCATCTATTAGAAGGAGGTACAGATTTAAGATATATTCAGAGCTTATTAGGGCACGAAAGCAGCAAAACGACAGAAATTTACACGCATATTACAACAAAGGGCTTTGACCAGATAAAAAGCCCTATTGATAAGTTGGATATCTTTTAGGAATAGTTTACATTTACTAAATCCTAACGTTTAAAATAACAAAAGAAAAAAATAAGTGAAAGAAGGAAAAAGCATAAAATATAATTTTTCAGAATCAAATTTGAACCTTTCCCTAGCTTCGACTAATTCCGATATATACGAAACCGGTTTCGTATATATCTCAAAAAGACCGATAATATGCAAGGAGTTGCGTAAAGGGAATTGTTATGCGTCATTGTGAGAACGCGCGTAACGAAACTTAAACGCAATGAAGAAACGAGAAATATCAGAAACTACAATTAATAAAAGCATTAGTGCTTGTTTACTAAATGCGGAAAGACTTATTGAAGATGCGCAGACACTTGAATTTGAAAAACCTCCTTCTTCAAAATATTATTTCGCAATTATTTCACAAGAAGAATCTGCAAAAGCCTTTTTATTATATCTTGTTAAAGTTAAAATAATACCTTGGAACGAATTTATTTTACGGGCAATGAATAGCCATATATGTAAACAATTAGTTGGAATTGTTATAGATTACCTTGAACCAGACTTTGACACGTTTGTTATTTGGTGCAACAACAAAACACCAGTTACAAAAAAAGTTAAGGATGCGATTAATATTCTGCGCAATGAAATAATTAAGAAATGGGAATCTAATAATTGGATTTGGGCAGACGATTATAAATACGACTCCGATGCAAAGAAAGTATTCAACAAGAAATTTGATAAATTAAAGCAACGTTCTTTATATGTTGCAATAGGAGAGCAAGCTGAAATTATTTCAACTCCACGTATCACAACAGAAGAAAATGCACAAAAAGAATTTGATAAGGCGAAACGGTTTTTATCTTTTGGCAAAAGTATTTCTAAAGGAGAAAAAAATCATTTCAGAGATTATGAAATAATTGAAGAAGGATTCCGAAAATTGTTTTCTGATATTAAAACCAAATAAAAATGTATTGTAAATCTTGCGGAAAACAAATTGATGACGACAGTAAGTTTTGTTCCTTTTGCGGAACAAGACATAATATTACGACTGTTTCACCTGAAATAAAACGTGAAACTTCAGAAAGGGTAATTAGGAACGAAACACCTATTAAACCAATAGAAGAGAAGAAAACAGAAAAGAAAGAGGAAATAGTAAAAAAGGAAATTGTGCCAAAGTATGATTTGACTTATCAAAAGGAAACAGGCGCAAGAACGGTTGGTATTATCTTAATAATTTTTCTTGTTCTTAATTTCATTTTTGGACCAGTAGTAATTAAATTAAATAATATTGATGTAGATGATGCAATTAAATTTTATAGTGCATTTACGGTTATTGTAAGAATACTTGCAACTATTTGGGTTGTTGGAATTGCAAAACGACAAAATAGAGATGCTGGAGGATTGGGAGTATTAACTTTTATTTCTCCTGCAATACTATTAATTATTGTAGGCAGTCTAAAGAAACGTTATAATGGAACACAAACAAACAATTCAAAGCAATCATCCATTAGCAACAATTACGAACAACAAAAACCGACAGTAAAGTTTAATGAAAATCTTAAAAGCACACAGGACGTAATACGGGAATTGGAGAAACAAAACAAAAAAGACGAGAGCAATAAGGTTGACAGTTATCCGAAATCAACAACTAATGATTCAAAAAATGAAATAGACAAGAACCTTAAAAATCTTGATGAAATTATTGCTGATTTAAAAAAGTACACAAAGAAATAATTTTCTTTACGACCTGAAACCATTGACAACATTGACACGAAAGAAACAACGAACGCATAACATAAGATTTATGAAATAAAAAAAAGGGGGGGCGACCTGCCAGTATGAAGTTTCAAGCATTTAATTACGCTTGTCGCGGGGCGAAAGAGACGAGCTTTTAATCCCCCCTTTTTTTTACTTCATAAATCTTTCAAACGTTATCAGTAATGCTTGGGGACGTGCTAACTTTGACGCAACGAATTAAACTTTAACGAACAACTAAAAACAAAAACATAATGAAAAAAATAATTTTACTCTTATTCTTTATAACATCTATTTCTAACAGTGAAGCACAAGCCATTTGGAATAACACTTCATTTGTTCATCGCAACAACCAACAAATTTTTAATGGACAAAATAATGCGATAACACTTGATGGAGTAAATCTTGGCTCTTGGTTGTTGTGGGAAGGATTGATGTGGTCGGGAGGAACACTCTCAGAAAAAGACATTACCACTAAAATGGAAACAATAATCGGACCTGCTGCTGTGAATGCTTTTAGAGATTCAGTTTATAAAAATTATATAACTCGAGCCGATTTAAAAAGAATTTCAGAGCAATGCTTTAATGTTGTTCGTATTCCATTTAATCATACCATACTCGAAGATGATTCCAATCCCTTAGTTTACAAAGCAAGTGGATGGAAAATTTTGGATAGTGCTTTAAAATGGTGCGAAGACTATAATGTTTATGCTGTTTTGGATTTGCATTCAGCACCCGGAGGACAATCAACTTTATTTACAGCCGACCCCGATTCAGTAAATTTATGGCAATCCACTTCCAATAAAAACAGAACAATCCAACTATGGAAAGCAATTGCGAATAGGTATCAAAACCGTGGAATCATTGCCGCTTACGACTTATTAAACGAGCCAAATATTTGGTGGTGGCCCGATTTAGTTAATTTATATGATAGCATTACAACTAATATTCGGACTGTGGACAATAACCATATGATAATGCTTGAAGGAAATAACTATGCTACAGATTTTACACCATTTTCTTCTTTGCCCGACCCAAATGTATGCTTCCAGTTTCATTATTATACGCTCTTTGGCATTCCCGTTATGAATAATCTTGTTTCAGTTGGTAACACTTTAAATGCTCCCGTTTGGTGTGGCGAGTGGGGTGAAGCCAATATTGCAGGATTGCAAAATCAATTGGATACTATAAGGAAACCCGTTTATAACGTTAGTGGCACAGCTTTTTGGACTTGGAAAACATCGCCAAACCCTTTTTCTAATCCTCATTATCTTTATGCAACAAATCATCCTGACTGGAACAATACAATGTTATGGGCAACTTATGGTTCACCAATTGTAACCGCTTCGCAAATGCAAAGTGGCATTGATAATTTTATTATCAATATGAAATTGCAAAACTGCACTACAGATACAGCAGTGGCGAATTTATTATATTTATGTGCTCCTACAGGAATTCAACACACTGAAAAAATTAGCAACATAACTATTTCACCAAATCCTTTTTCATCTCAAACAATAATTACTTTTGGTGAAGAACAAAGAAACACAAGCATAAAAATAGTTGACATATTAGGCGAAGAAATAAAAACAATAAACTTTACAGGCAGACAACTTGTAATAGAGAAAGCAGAAATGAAAGCAGGTATTTATTTCGTTCAGACAACAGACGAAAAGAAGAACGTAACGAACAAGAAAATAATAATACAATAACGCTTGAAACACTTGACACGAAAAGAAAGCACTACTGATAACATAAGATTTATGAAATAAAAAAAAGGGGGGGCGACCTGCCAGTATGAAGTTTCAAGCATTTAATAACGTTTGTCGCGGGGCGAAAGAGACGAGCTTTTAATCCCCCCTTTTTTTTACTTCATAAATCTTTCAAACGTTAGCAGAAATTTTACCGAACCGACAAACAACAATCAGAATTATGACAACAAACAGAAATATGACAACAAACGAAAAACCAACAAAAGAAACATTAGAGAATTGGCATAAAGACCAAAATAATTGGAAATGGGGAATTTTTTATTTCAATAAAGATGATAAAAGAATATTTCCACCAAAGAGAAATAAATATTTGGGTTGGACAGTAAATTTTGCAAATCCAATTTCAATAATTTCGTTAGTTGCAATAACCACATTTTTAGTAATTATATCAAAATATTTAAAATCACTATAAAATGAAAAATTTAACATTAGTAATATTAACAAGCCTGTTTTCTTTGACAATTTACGGTCAAGACATTACAGGACAATGGAATGGAGCATTAAAAATTCAAGGAACACAAATGAGACTTGTTTTTAACGTAACCCAAAGCGATAATGGTTTTAGTTCAACTATGGACAGTCCAGACCAAAAAGCGAAAGGAATTCCGACAACAACTACAAGTTTTGAGAATTCAATTTTGAAAATTACAATTGCCAATGCGAAAATTGAATATGAAGGAACACTAGGACAAGACAATATTATTGTTGGGACATTTAAGCAAGGTGGACAATCTTTCCCAATGAACTTATCAAAAGAGAAAATCGAAAAAGAAAAACTTGTAAGACCGCAAGAACCTATAAAACCATTTCCATATTATTCAGAAGATATAACTTTTGAAAACAAAAAAGCTGGAATAAATTTAGCAGGAACATTGACATTACCAAACAAAGAAGGCGTTTTTCCTGTGGTAATTTTAATTAGCGGTAGCGGACCACAAAACAGAGATGAAGAACTATTAGGACACAAACCTTTCCTTGTTTTATCAGACTTTTTAACAAAAAACGGAATTGCTGTTTTGCGTTATGACGACAGAGGAATTGCAATGTCAAAAGGAGATTTTAAGACCGCAACTTCTGCCGACTTTGCAACAGATGTAGAAAGTGCAATTGCATATTTAAAAACAAGAAAAGAAATAAATAAAAATAAAATTGGTTTAATAGGACACAGTGAAGGTGGATTAATTGCACCAATGGTTGCCAGCAAATCAAAAGATGTAGCATTTATTGTTTTATTAGCAGGTACAGGAATTCAAGGAGACAGTTTACTTTTATTACAAAAGAAATTAATCGAAGAAGCATCAGGAATTAGTAAAGAAGATATACAAAAAGGTCAATTATCAAACAGAAATGTTTTTGATATTGTAAATAAATCAACTAGTCTTGAACAACTTAATTCTGACTTGACAATTTATTTTAAACAACTATTAAAAGACAATCCAAACACTCAAAAACCAGCAGAAATGAGTGATGACGACTTCGTAAAATTACAAGTCAAACAAATAGCAAGCCCTTGGATGCAATATGTTATTAAGTACAATCCTGCACCAGCATTGGAAAAAGTAAAATGCCCTGTTTTAGCGGTTAACGGTGAAAAAGATTTACAAGTTCCTCCAAAAGAAAACTTGGAAGCAATAAATAAAGCGTTAGCAAAAGGTGGAAATAAAAGTGTAACGACAAAAGAACTTCTGAACCTAAATCATTTATTTCAAGAATGTAAAACAGGTTCGCCAGACGAATATGCAACAATAGAACAAACTTTTTCACCAATAGCTTTGACTGAAATATTAAAGTGGTTACAATCACAGACGAAGTAAAACTTCTGCTAACACGGGTTTGGCAAAAGTGGCGGTTCAGTGCTCCGCAGACACATTTGTGGTTAATCAAAGTTTGGTTCTCCGTATCAACATTTGTTGTGAAAATCGCCACCTTCGCCAATCCCGAAACCGTTACCGGAAACCCTAAGACGACACTGCAAACATTAAACTGACAGACAAAAAATGAACATTTTGACAACAACCGACACCGCTTTGAATGGCAGACGCTTCGAAAAAAAACAAAAAAATTGCCAACGCACAAAAAATTCTATGTCACAGCACAAAACACACTTTCATTTTTTTGCAGACGCACAAACCACCCCTAAAAAAAATGAAAGAGTGTTTTTCCATTCCCTTATTTTGTGCTTTTTGGAAACTTTATAAAATAAGCATATTCTCAATTAAACTTTCTTCTATAAAATCAGTCATATAAAAATTAATCACAAATAATCAAATTGGAAATGAAGCAAATTTTCTCAAACCAACCAAGGAAAGTAATTTTTCGAAAAGCAATAATTGCCTTTTTATTCATTATTAGTTTCAGTAACATTTTGCAAGCACAAACTCACTCCATCATTCTTGGCAGACCAACAGATACTTCAATTACAGCAAGTATTATGTTTGACCAGAATGTTCAATTTTATTTAGAGTATGGAACCCAAACAGGGGTTTATTCAAGTACAACAACGACTTTTACAACTGTTGTAAATACGCCAGAAGAGGTTGACCTCACTAACCTTACTTCTAACACAAAATATTTTTACAGAATGCAGTTTCGTTTGGTTGGATCAGGTTCTTATACTATAACACCTGAATATTCTTTTCATACTCAAAGGGCTGCAGGAAGCACATTTACCTTTACTATTGAAGCCGATGAACATTTGTACGATAAAAAGGGGGTAAAGAATATGTATGATATTACACTTGCAAATCAAGCAGCTGACAATCCAGACTTTATGCTATCCTTAGGTGATATATTTGGTGATGACCATGAACCATTTACCATAACATCAGGGGCATTAGATTCATTACACAGAGATTACAGACCATTTCTTGGAAAAATTTGCCATTCTGTACCCTTTTATGTTTGCTTGGGCAACCATGAGGGGGAAAATGACTATTACAATTCTTTTACACCTCCAAATAATTTATGTGTTTGGGGTACTCAATGGCGAAAATTCTATTACCCTAATCCTTATCCAAACGGGTTTTACAGTGGCAACACAGTTAACGAGCCTTATGGGATTGGAAATCCAGAAAACTATTACGCTTGGAATTGGGGAAATGCCTTGTTTGTGGTTTTAGACGTATACCGCGACCAATGTGACACTTCTGCCAAACCTGGCGGATGGAATTGGACATTGGGTTTGCCTCAATATACTTGGCTAAAAAGCACTTTAGAAAATAGTACTGCTCAATATAAATTTGTTTTTGCTCATCATATTCGTGGTCAAGGCAGAGGGGGTATTACAAATGCCAAATTATTTGAATGGGGTGGATATGACGGTAATGGAGGTACTAATTATAATTTCCCAAATAAACGGCAAGGATGGGCTAAACCTATTCATCAGTTATTTAAAGACAATGGAGTAAATATTTTCTTTCAAGGACACGACCATGTTTTTGCTCATGAAATATTGGATAGTGTAACATATCAAGCAGTACCAATGGCAGCTGATTCAACTTATGAAATCGGAAAACTTGCCAATGCTGGGGCTTACACTGCTGACACCTTAGATGGCACAGGACATATAAGAGTAACCGTTTCTCCTTCATGTGTGAAGGTGGATTATATAAGAGCCTATTTACCGGCAGATACGGTAAGTGGTGTTCATGACAATGGTGAAGTTGCCTTTTCGTACACAATCGGTAATTGTTCAACAACAGGCATAACTGAAACTTTACAAAAAGATTTTGTAAATATATTTCCAAATCCTGCGAATGATAATTTGACAATTCAATTTACTAATAACAATAAATCACTTATAATTAAGATGCATAATGCATATGGGCAAACACTCTTAATTTCCCAATCAAATGTAATTGATATAAGCTCCGTTCCTAACGGAATATATTTTATTAGTATTGATTCGGACACGAACCACATCGTTAAAAAAGTAGTTGTTAATCATTAATTAAATCCAACAAATGAATCTTAAATTTAAAAACATGAAGCAATTTATTTTTATCGTATCAATTATTTTTTTATTTAATATTGAAAGTAAATCACAATCAATTCAGCGTAGTGAATTATTGGGCAGACCAACTGCTAATAGTATTACAATACAATTGATATTTTCTGATTCTGCAGAAGTTAGTATTCAATATGGTACAACAAGTGGAGTGTATTCCAACCAAACCGCTTGGCAAACATTTGTTGATAGTGTTCCTGCCGAAATAATTGTTTCTGGTTTACAAGCCAACACAAAATATTATTATCGAGTAAATTACCGACATCCAAATACAAGCGGATTTACTTCAAGACCAGAATATACTTTTCATACGCAACGATTGCCGGGTAGTTCTTTTTCATTCGTAGTTCAAGCAGACCCCCATTTAGATAGCCAAAGCGATACTGCATTGTATAGACTTTGTTTACAAAATCAGTTAGATGTTTCTCCTGATTTTATGATTGACCTTGGTGACTTTTTAATGACAGATAAATTAAAAAACAGCTCCAATGTGGTGCCTCATGACACCATTCCTTTTCGCTGCAATTTATTACGTTCTTATTATGAAAAATCTTGTCATTCAGTACCGTTATTCATTGCCTTGGGCAATCATGAAGGTGAGTCAGGCTGGAATTTGAATGGCACGCCCAACAATATTGCAGTATGGGGCACACAAGAACGGCAAAAATATTTTTTGAATCCTTCCCCAAACGGGTTTTATTCTGGAGACACTATTAATCACAATTATGTTGGTCAAAGGGAAAATTATTACGCATGGCAATGGGGAGATGCTTTATTTATAGTTCTTGACCCTTATTGGTACACATCACCCAAACCCGATTCGTTGCATGGTTGGAGATGGACACTTGGACAAACACAATACAATTGGCTTAAAACTACACTTGAGAACTCAACAGCTACTTTCAAGTTTGTCTTTTCACATCAAATAATAGGTGGCGACCCTGATGGTAGAGGAGGTGTTGAATTTGCAAATAGATATGAATGGGGTGGGGATAATTTAGATGGTACTGCTGGATTTGCGGCAAATAGACCTGGTTGGTATAAACCAATAAAAAACTTATTAACGGAAAATCGTGTAAATATATTTTTTCATGGGCATGACCATTTTTTTGGTAAACAAGAAAAGGATTGTATGATTTATCAAGAAACACCGCAACCCAGCCATCCCAACTTTTCAAATGTAAATTATGCAGCTACTTATGGATATTTAAGTGGGCAAATTTTACCACAATCTGGGCATCTCAGGGTTACAGTTGATTCAAGCGGTGTGCAGGTCGATTATGTTAGGGCTTATTTACCTCAAAATGAAACTGCTACCCGGCACAATAAGGATGTTTCTGCCACCTATTTTATTGGTGTTATTAATTGTTACGATTCACTTACTACCGGAGTACCAGTGCTTTGGAATAGTAACTATGCTGATGAAATAGTTTATCCAAATCCATTTTCAACAGAAACAAAAATCGAATTTTCATTAAGTAAATCTGAACGAATTGACCTGTCTATTTATAATGAAAATGGGCAATTAGTAAGAAAATTAATTACAGGAAGTTTGGTTCCTGATGTTAAATATCAGGTAATTTGGGATGGGAAAAATTATGCTGGGAATGAGGAACCTAACGGAGTTTATTACTATAGCTTAAAAGGAGGATTTAGTGGAAACAAATCAGGTAAAATGATTTTAATAAAATAACGAAAATGAAAAAAATAATTACAGCTCTTGTATTCTGCAATAATTATTGAGCCTTTAATTGCAATGTCAATTTTGTTTACTTCCATTGGAAATATTGTTAAAACCAAAATAGATGCTTACCGTTTATTAATTATTTTCATTTTCGGATTGATACACGGAATGGGTTTTGCCAGTGCATTAAACGAAATTGGCTTGCCATCACACAATTTTTTAAGTGCCATATTTTCATTTAACATCGGAGTTGAGTTCGGGCAAATTACTATCATATTACTTGCCTATTTTTTAATAAGTAAATGGTTCAGTAAATATGGTTGGTATCAGGCAAGAATTGTTTTTCCTATTTCATGTGCTATCGGTAGCATTGCTTTATATTGGACAATTGAAAGAATTTTTATTTAATAGAAAAATTGCTTTAAAGTGAGAATACAAAGACCACCCACAAAAAACACACTCTTTAAAAACGCTGAAATCCAAAGCTAATGGCGATTTTTTTAAGAGAGTGTTTTTTTCGCCCCCCAAGTAAAAATTGAATTAAAATATTTATCCAACCCAAAAAATATTAATAAACCCCAACGCACAGTGCTACCACAGACAGACACCGCCTTGAATGTAAATCGCTTCGGAAAAAGTGTGTGCGGTCTTGACACTTCACCACTTCGGACAGACAGAAGGGCATCCGGTAACAGCGGGTTTAAGAAATTGGCGGTTCAGTGGTTAAATCAAGTTCAGTTTTTCAATCAAACATTTGTGCAGGTTGACATTTTTGTGCTCCGAAATCGCCAACTTCTTAAACCCGCAAAACGTTAGTTGCAATGCAATAAAAGATAAACACATTGTAAACAGATGCGTTCAGGAAGCCAAATAAAACATCTCTAACAGTGAGAAACTAATTTTAGACCTTACGAACTGTATATTTTGACAAGCTGACGGCTACCAGATTTCTGTGTTTGAGAAGCTAATTCAATTGTGACGAACGGTATTCAGAAAAGAGCGTATCGAACCGAGATCAACAAAATTCCGGACATCAATTTTAGTTCCTAAAGCAACAGCGTATGGGGAAATGCGAAAAATTAAATAAAAAAAAAGCAGCGGATTTATAATGAATCACTTTCAAAACTCAAATGACTCGGAGGGAAAGACATCTTCTTTGTATTTAACGACAGTCAATTAAGTTTTGAAAGTTCCCAATAATAAAGGACAATTCCTATTTTATTTTCAATTTGCTAAAAATATTTTTAGAAAGGTGTGTAGGGCAGAAAAGGTAGCGGGGGCTGAGTCAGCCTGTGCGTGAGCCGATGACCTTTTCTTGAATTTTTTGTTACTTTTTGTTTCAA
>CANJYB010000045.1 GCA_947479085.1 Bacteroidota bacterium
GTTAGCGGTCATTTTACGACAGAACAGAAACCTAAATAAATTAAATAATTAACAAACAATAAAAAGACAAACAATGACTAAAAAAACAAAATTTACAATCACGACTGCGTGGATACTTTTGACTAGAAGTTATGACGCATATTGCACAAACCAATTGACACCAGACCTAAGCAAAGAAAGTAACCCACTTGTTTCTATTCTGGGCATGACTTGGACACCACTTTTAATTACACTTGGACTTCTGACAATCTATTTAATTTATGCTTATTACATAAGCGTGTTCAAACCCAAAGACCTTCTCCCTACAGAAAAAGGTTATAGTTTTAGTGAATTCGTAGCCTTCACATATTTAGGACGTAAGGACAATTGGACTGCAATATTTTACAAGCTGCCAAAAGACTTAAATAGATTTAATCACTGGATGGGACACAATTTGACACAAGGGCTTGTTTTCGCAGGTTTAGTCTCGACAATTATGTGGTTACTTATAAACAATTCAGACTACTATCAAACTATACATAGTGCGACATTAATTTATAGCATTTTAATAATCGGTTGTTTAGCCATTATTTACAATTGGAACAAGACAATGTTTAGAAAATATTTGGCAGCAACGAATGAAAATAAAAACGAACCGCTAACAGCACATTTGCAATAGGCGGGGTTTCGTGCTCCGCAGACAGTTTAATGGTAGCCGAAAGTTTTGTGCTCCGCATAAACATTTGTGCTAAAAGCCCGCCCATCGCAAATCTGCAAAACGTTATCAGTAATTTTAGGAACCGCACGAATGAGACGAGTACTATACATTTTTACCATTCTATTCCTAACTCATTTGACAACAAATGGGCAGGACAAAAAATCTCCTGTACTAAATGGAATGTGGGGACTAATAAATTATGGCGACACGATTTTTATTGACGAAACAGAAATAAAAGTTGGAGAGTGGTTAGACTATGTTTACTATCATAATCCATACGACTACCCGAACTATGTAAGATGTAAGAAACTTTCCGAAACAGAAATGGAAAAAATAAAAGCACAAAAGATTGAATCATCACTTCTTCCCGACATTGGTGTTTTAAAAAACATTTCTGCTTCATATATTTTCAATGGGTGCAAGAACTGCGAACTAATTACTTTCTCCTCTGTATCTTCTAAAGCCGAACTTCCATTTGACGCTGATAGTTTAAAAAACAAGGAAAGTAAAACCCGATTAGTTAAATATCTTAATACTCCTATAACAGGAATCACTTACGAACAAGCAACGAAGTTTTGCGAGTGGCGAACAATTGTTGACAGTTTGCGTTACGGACAACCTCCCAAAGAAAAAGACTATGGTTATATTTACGTTTCAGTCGGGCACGGTGAAAGTTTTATATTTAGTTTACCGACACCTGAAGAATTTGACAGACTAAATCCTAATCAAGATAGTATTGCAAATAAAAAAGGTATTATTGCAAGCTATAATTATAAAAACGCAAAGTATTCCGACAGTAAAAAAGAAATTGTTAAGAACAAAGAATGTGGACACCAACTGAATGAATGGATTTTTTTTAGTTCAATAAATCATACGGGTTGGAAACCATCAACAATAAATATGCAAGGTAACGCTTCTGAAATGACAAGTATTAAAGGCATTGCGAAAGGTGGTAGTTATTATCAGTATGCAACAGAAAGCAAAAAAGGAATCAACAACAACTACACTAAACAAGAAGCGTGGTTAGGTTTCAGGTGTGTAGCGAAACGGAAGAAAAATAAAAACTACTGATAACATAAGATTTATTAAATAAAAAAAAGGGGGGGCGACCTGCCAGTATTAAGTTTCAAGCATTTAATTACGCTTGTCGCGTGGCGAAAGAGACGAGCTTTTAATCCCCCCTTTTTTTTACTTCATAAATCTTTCAAACGTTATCGGTAATGCCGAGAGACGTACTAACTTGAAACAGACAAACAATTAATAATATTCGGACAAGCTGAACACCGACAAACAAAGTAAGCACAACAAAAAATAATTATACAATGAAAAACAAAAGTTTATTTACAGGTTTGCTACTTGTTATGGTAACAGTGGCATTGGTTTCTTTCGACCTTCCTAAAGGTTGGATTGTGGCAGGTGATTCTCCTACAAAGTATGATATGGGCATTGACAAAGGTGCAGGACAAGGTGGTAAAAACGCTGCAACTATCAAATCCATTGACAAAAAAATTAGTGGCTTTGGAACACTAATGCAAGAATGCAAAGCGGACAAGTATTTGGGAAAGAAAATTAAAATGACAGGTATGGTGAAATCATCAAATGTTACTGACTGGGCAGGACTTTGGCTTCGTGTTGACCAAGCTGGTTCACAAATACCACTTGCATTTGACAATATGCAAGACAGAGCAATTAAGGGAACTACTGATTGGAAGAAGTACGAAATTGTCCTTGACGTACCTGCAAACGCTTCTATACTTGCTTATGGAACTTTACTAGCAGGGACAGGACAAGTATGGTTTAACAACATAACTTTTGAAGTTGTTGATGCTTCAACAAAAACGACAAGTGCGAAAGATGTAAGTAAGGAAAGTTATGTACAACCAGAACCTACTAACCTGAACTTTGACAAATAAGTTTAGACAAGTTTCGTGCGAACAGGAGTAACACGAAACGCACGAAAGAAGGCACTAACCGATAACATAAGATTTATGCAATAAGTATTGGGGGGGCGGAATCGCTTAATTGACAGTGTCTGCGGACAACCCCCCAATACTTATTGCATAAATCTTTCAAACGTTATCGGCAATGAAAGTGCTACCGAGTGAAACTTTAACACGAATTAAATTAACTTTATAATGATTAAGAAACTTAAAAGATTTCTTGCGAAAGAAATACTAATTTTGGCTTGTACAGGTACATTAACAGGTATAATATATTTATTGTGTCTATACTCTTCTAATCAATTTTATGAATCTCACCAAAACGAATTAAAGTATAACAGTATTAATTCATCTAGTTACGATGGTTACTATTATAACTCCAAATATAGTCCGCAAGAAATAGAAGCAGACAAGGAAGCTTTAAGGATACAGGAAAAAGCAAGAAATCAATTAAGAGATATTGAGCAATTTCCATTTATTCTTTTTGCAATTCTTTGGTTTTGTGTTTATCCGATTAGAATTCTTTATTATATTCTTAAATGGGCTGTAAGAACAGTCAAAGATACTGAAGAAAGGAATACAGAAGAAAATGTTGCATTACCAAAAGAGGTTTTAATACCAAAATATGATTTAACATATAAAAAGGCAATTGGTGCAAGAGTTGTCGGTATTATATTAATGAGTTTTGGTATTCTTAGCATTATGTTTGCTAGAATAATTATTATATTAAACAATATTGACGTTGATGCCGCTATTAAATTTTATAGTTCATTTACTTTAGTTACTAGAATAGTGGGAATAATATGGGTTGGTGTGATTGCTAAAAGGCAAAACAGAAATAAAGGAGCTTGGGGGTTATTCGGTTTTATATCACCTGCATTAGCATTAATTATTATTGGTAGTATTAAGAAACTTAATGGTGGCGGACTACTTGAACAAAATTTAGTTGTTAGTAATAATAATCCAAAACAAGTAATGAAATCATCCTCTAATAGCGAAAACGAACCAGAGAACATACAAAATACAACAGAGAGAAACTCAAATAACTACAGAGAGGAGTTTGATAATAATCTTAAAAAACTTGAAGACACAATAAAAGAATTAGAAAAAAATAAAAAGAAGTAATCTGTTACAAAAAACAAACAAATGGAAAAAGAATTTAAAGTCAATGACCTGGTAACAGTAAATTATCTAGAAGGCAAGTTTAAAATTATCGCTACAAAAGAACAACCGCGCATCAGAAAAAATATGACACCGATATTGCCCGACAACTCTTTTGACTTTGTTATAGTATAAATATGCGATGATGAATTTAGACCTTTTCATAGTGTTTTGAACGAACATTTAGAACATTGTAAACTTGACGAAAGCCAATGACAACAAAAGATTCACAGCCGATAACATAAGATTTATGAAATAAAAAAAAGGGGGGGCGACCTGCCAGTATGAAGTTTCAAGCATTTAATAACGCTTGTCGCGGGGCGAAAGAGACGAGCTTTTAATCCCCCCTTTTTTTTACTTCATAAATCTTTCAAACGTTAGAGGAAATCCTACGAGCTCCGAACAAACGTGTCTGCGAACTTTGAAGTTTTACGACAGAACCCGAAAAAAGAAACGCACGGCAAACGCTTCTGCAAAAATAAAAGAGGTGTTTTTTTCCGACCGCACAATTCAACGCAAAAAAACACCACATTTATTTTTGCCCGACCGCACACCAACCGCACCCGAACTAACCCGAAAAAAAAAACCCAGTGTTAACAATTCAACTGATAATAAAAAGGGAAGTCGAAACGAAGAAGGTAAATTAGAAAGTGCGAAACTTATCTATATCAATAATACCAAAAGCATAAATTTTACTTAAAATATAAACGACCTGTCACCAAAGTCAGTACATTCTACCGCCCTTTTGTTCCGTTTCTTAATCCTAGCATTTTTAGCAAAGAGTTTTTTATTCATGAATTCCATAGAAAGACTTATTTCATGTGAACCCATTGTGTTAGTGGCTAGGTGGTTTATTGTGAAATCATAACTATAACCCATTCGGAATATTCTATTCTTTTTTATATCATGACAAAGACCAACAAAAAGTATAAAAGAATCCTGATCTTTGAAACTCGTGAAAGTTCGTTTACGATAAAAAAGTCCTGCAATCATTGGTTTTCGCATAGCGTAAAAGCCTACGTTTGTAGTGGTGAATTTTGCCTGCTTCTCGTAAATGACGTTTGGTGAAATATAAAATGGTTTTTTATCTTTAATATAATTTAAAAATTCAATGGTTAAAGTTCCATGTACTGTGTGTTTACGTGGCAAAACCCCATACTCGGAACCACTTAATGCATCGTTCGGTTGAGTTAGATGATTCGCTGAGTAGCCAATTGTAGCAGTAATAATTACATTGTGAATTTTTTTATAGGCAGGAACATCTATCATCCCCCCTGCAGAAAAATCAACAAATGTTTTTCCATCTGAATTGCCTATTGGAGCAGAAGTGGAGTTTACCTGTCCTTGTACAGCATCTAGTTGGTCGCTAAAAACCAACTTGCTCCAATCAATACGCTTGTTGGTAACAGTGACGTTGTAACCTGCTCGAAACCTTATTATGTGTGGAATAAATTCTTCAAAAGATTGAATAATTCCAAAACTGGTAGTTTTTAAAGCTCCTTCTCCTGATACATCTTGCAATGCAAGTAAACCAAATCCACCTTTTAAAAAGGGATTAAAAATATCAGCCCAAGCATTGTAAGTAACAAATTTGCCTGGTATTGCATTCCATTGATTTCTGTAATCAGCACCTAAACGGGCATCGTATCTAATTCCTGCAAATGCTGGGTTCAAATATAGTGGATTAGAAAAAAACTGAGACGAAGCAGGGTCTTGAGCAGAGAGTTTTAGTTCAATAAGTAAAAAGAATATAAATAGAATGTTCTTCATCTATTTTATCAAAGTTAAAGAACCCGTTTGTTTTGTTTTACCATCCTCATATAGTTTTCCCAGCCAAATTGTACCATCCATAAATGTTGCATCTATTTTCCAAACATATACATCCTGCTGACAAAGCACCCCATTATAAGTTCCATCCCATCCTTCGGAAGGACTTCCTCCCTTATCAAGGGCATAAGTTTCGAATAGCATAGCACCCCATGTATCAAATATTTGCAAATGATAGGTAGCTAGTGATTTTCCTTTTGGTAAAAATAATTGGGAGTCACCAATTCCGCTTATTGGCATCATGGCATTCGGAACAAACAATCCAGAAAAATAATCAGGAACAACAAGATGTTGAGCTGTATCTTTACAATTAAATTGGTTACTCGCAATTAAAATAACTTCATAATTTCCTACTCCATAATATTGATGTTGAGGGTCTGTTAAAATGCTTCCTTCACCATCTCCAAAATTCCAAATAAAAGAATTTGCGCCAACTGATAAATTTTGAAAATCAATAGTGCCGTTTGGTAATCCATCAACATAAATTTGACTAAATGTAAAATCAGCAATTGGTTTTGGATGAACCGTAACAGCACTGTTTATTGTTATAGTATCTGAGCAAGGAGAAGAATTGGAAGCAATAAGTGTTACAGAATATGTTCCTTGATTCACATAAATATGTGATGGGCTTGCATCTGTTGAATTGCCATTATCTCCAAAGCTCCAGATATAATCAGTTCCGTTTAATGTTTGATTATTAAATGTTACTTCTAACGGCTGACATCCACTGGTAACACTAGGCACAAAAGCAGCCAAAGGAGGTTGATAAACGGTATAAAAATTTGTTGAAGTGTCTGAACAATTAAAAGTATTAGTAGCAATCAGAGTAATAGTGTAAGGTGTATTGGCAGTGTATGTTGCGGATGGATTTACTAGAGTAGATGTAATGGTGTTTCCGAAATCCCATAAATAACTGGTTGCTCCAGTTGAACTGTTTGTAAAATTAACAGTTGAAGGCAATGAGCAGGAATATAGCGATGACAGCGTAAAATTAGCTGTTGGGTGCGGATAAACATTAATTTGCATTTGCATGGAATCGCTGCAACCGTTGAGGTTTTGAGCAACCATGTTTACAATATAAATTCCAGTTGACGTGTATATATGAACAGGGTTTGCTTGAACTGAATTATTGCCGTCCCCAAAATCCCAGTTGTAGAAATTAGCATTTGTAGTTGAATTTGCAAAATTCACCACCAATGCCAAACATCCAAAAATCACATTGGATGAAATATTGGGTACTGGTAAAGAATTTACAGTAAATGTTTGGGTTGTGCTGTCAATACATCCAAATGAGGTGGATGTTCCAGTTAAAGTTATTGTAAATGTTCCTCCTGAAGCATAAATATGAGTTGGATTATTTAAGTATTATGTCGGGTATCCAGACTCCACCTAATATTTACTAGAAGTGAAACACTTTCGCGACTGCGAGGAAGAAAAAAACATAAAAAAAACTCCCTGCTTTTGGGGCAGGGAGTTTTTAAATTTGAGTTAATATATTTTCTCTTAGATTATATTCTGATATCTGAATTCTGTTTTATTGTTTTATCAATTTAATAGTACGCACAGCATCTGCATCAAGTTTCAACATATACATGCCAGCAGCTACTTCATCCAGATTAACCTCCGATGTTTCATTCTGAAGTTTTCCGGAAAGTACAGTATTGCCCAATAAATCAGTGATAGTATAAATTGAACCTACTAGTACAGGATTAACTGTAACAGTGATATTGCTGCTTACAGGATTTGGATATACGCTTAACTGCTGTGAAGTGATTTCACTGATTCCAACGCTACTGTTAACATATAAATATGCAATGGCAGAAGTAGAACTGCACGAACCTAATGTAACAATGCATTGGAATGGCTGATTGGTATTAGACAATGTTACACTTGATATTGTAAGTGTGTCATTATTCA
>CANJYB010000046.1 GCA_947479085.1 Bacteroidota bacterium
CTTTTGATCCTTCCTTAGTATCCTTGAATGGCATCACGAGGCATTCATCACATTTTTCTTCAGTTAAAATTATATTAAGATCAAAAGCATGAGCGATAATGTGCTCCGCTATTTCATAGGCACTCCTACTGTTAGGATGAGGTCTGTAATTAAGATTTTCATTTGGTAAAGCATCTATTACTGCAGTAGTTGCCGCTAGTTCATTTACAAGGCAAGTTTTAAAAAATTCTCTATTATTCATAATTGTCAAATTTAAATTTCCTAATCATAAGGCTTTTCGGAATACGCCCCGTTTTTTAGAGTGGGTTCCGGTCTCCACTTTTAAAATTCAGTGATACTATTTTTCTGTCACATTGGGGGGTCAGCCCTTTGTATTTCGAAGAACGTCTTGTTTTTATTCTTGTTTAACTTGCCCATAACGTTTGAAAGATTTATGAAGTAAAAAAAAGGGGGGATTAAAAGCTCGTCTCTTTCGCCCCGCGACAAACGTTATTAAATGCTTGAATCTTCATACTGGCAGGTCGCCCCCCCTTTTTTTTATTTCATAAATCTTATGTTAGCCGTTCGTTGTTTTTTTTTCTGCACTATTGTATTATTATTTTCGCGTTCCTAACATCTTTTTGGTCTTCTGTTATATGCACAAAATAAATCCCCTTTACAATTCCCATCATATCAACTTCACATTGTGTTGTATTAATTAATTCTACTTCTTTAACTAGCTGTCCTAGTGCATTAAATATTTTTATTTCTTCCGATTTGCAACCACTCGTTGTTATGGAAAATTCACCAGAAGAGGGGTTGGGGTAAATAATAAAAGAAGATTGGTCACAAATAGGTTCAATTAGAGGAGGAGGGAGAGTTGAAGGGGCTGTAACAGTACATAGATAATTAGCTTGTACAGGTGTAGCATTAATACCATATGTACTGCCATTGCCTGGGTAACTCCAAGCACCCCAAGTCCATAAACTCCCATCAATTTTTAAAGCCATACTCAAAACTGTATTTCCTTCTGTTACTTCCGTAATTTGTGATAACCCAGCTACTTGAACTGGCAAAGCTGTTGTGGTTAACGTTCCATCACCAACTTCACCTTCGCTATTTCTACCCCAAGCCCATACTGTACTATCATTTTTTAATGCAAAACCTGTTTCCATTCCTGATGAAATATCTCTAACATCTGTCAGCCCGATAACTTGAACCGGTAAAGTCCTGTTGATATAGGTTCCGTCACCAACTTGCCCTTCCCAATTTCTACCCCAAGCCCAAACTGTGCCATCACTTTTCAAAGCATAACAAGTCTCACTTCCATCAGAAATATCTACAACTCCCGATAAACCTAAAACTTGAACTGGGGTTGCGGAATAACTTAAAGTTCCATTTCCAAGTTGTCCATAGGAATTACTACCCCAAGTCCAAACAGTTCCATCATTCTTTAAAACAGTAGTGCATCCGCCTGCTTGAATTTTTTTTATGTCGTTTATCAATGTAATTTGGATTGGGCAATTCCCATAACTCCATCCCCACGCCCAAAGTGTTCCATCATATTTTATTGCATAAGCATAATTATCACCACCTGAAATGCTTGTTATTCCATTAAGAGAAGTAATTTGTGTGGGAACATTTCTATCAATATTATCGCATAGTCCGAGTGAACCATAATAATTAGAACCCCAAGCCCAAACAGTACTATCTGATTTTAAAGCAAGACAGTTATCGTCACCAAAACCAAGTGCTTTAACTTGTGTCAACAAACTTACATAAATAGGAACAACACTTTGCGGTCCTGTTGTTCCATTACCAAGTGTACCAAAAACATTGTTTCCCCAAATAATTACTCTGCCATCGTTGCATATCGCATAACAATTTGCAACATCGTTAACCGCTATTACCTGACAAAATCCAGCGTAACTTAATAAAGTAAGAATTGAAATTAATAAATATTTTTTCATTCTGTTTTTAAGTTTGTCCATTGCGTTAAAGTTCGTTACTCGCGTTCTCACAATGACGGCTAACGTTTGAAAGATTTATGAAGTAAAAAAAAGGGGGTTTCCCGCAGACGCTGTCAATTAAGCGATTCAGCCCCCCTTTTTTTTATTTCATAAATCTTATGTTAGCTGTAGTGCTTTGTTTTCAATGTGTTCGTGTCGTTTCAAGTGTTGTTTGTCCAAGTGTGTTGTTGTTAATATTGTGATAGTTCTTTAATAACATATGCTAATGCACGTTGGGCTGGTTCAAATTTCGGTTCAAGTTCTACCGCCCTTTGTAATTTTAATAACGCATTTGCATTAAGTCCAGCTTTTGATAAGTGAACCCCGTAAGTATGCCAATAAAATGCGTTTGAAGGTGCTTTGGCAATTGCTGTTTCGTGGTGTTGAAAACATTCTTTGAACTTACCCAATTCATAATATTGTTGCGCCAATTCGTTGTAGTAATCACAGTTCGGGTTCATTGAAATAGCTTTTTCAAGTTCTTTTATTCCCAATTCAAATTGTTTTAAGTGTCCGTAATTAAGTCCTTTATTGCGATAGGCAATATCTAATTCTGGGTTCAGAGAGAGTGCTTTGTCATAGTCATCATTTGAATTATTAAATTCTCCTTTATGGCATTTGGAAATTCCTCTAAATAGAAATTGGTTAGCTGTGATAGGTTCAAAATCATAATTCCCTTCAACAATTTGATGAAATAAATATGAAGCTATTTTTTGAAGTTCTAAATCATCTTGTCTTTCAAAAGACAAGTCGCAAAAAATATCAAATGCTTCAAGATACTTGTCTTCTTTAGCAAGCTGTGTTCCGTATTTTAATTTTTCTTCAAAGGTCATATTTATCTAATTCCTGTCTGTTCGTTTTGTGTTCGTCTGTGTCAAGTTAGCACGTCCCCCAGCATTACAGCTAACGTTTGAAAGATTTATGCAGTAAGTATTGGGGGGATTTTCCGCAGACACTTTAAAGTTAGCGATTCGCCCCCCCAATACTTATTGCATAAATCTTATGTTAGCGGCTGTGCCTTTGTTTCGTTTCACGTGTCAAAATTAGTATTAAAGTTGAGTTGGCTGTATAATTTTTCGTGCCGAATAATTTCAGGTTTCTTACGTTTTCTGTTTTCATAAAGTTCTGCCCGCACAAAAATGAAGTGATTTTTGTCAAGGTAGAAGTTCCAAACGGTCGGGGAGAAGTTCCGATTACGATGGGAGAAGTTCCAAATGGTCGGGGAGAAGTTCCGATTACGATGGGAGAAGTTCCAAATGGTCGGGGAGAAGTTCCAATTACGAGGGGAGAAGTGGCAAATGGAAGGGGAGAAGTTCCGATTACGAGGGGAGAAGTGGCAAAAAAAGGTTTGCGTTTCTCGGATTCTGTGGTCGTAAAGTGATTTTTGAGTGCTAATAATTCCATTTCAGGTCGTAAAAATTGGTTTTTGGGTATTCAAATTGAGTTTTGGTTAACTAAAGGTTTTAAGGTTCTGTTCATAAACTGCTTTTTCGGTTAAGTTCTGTCTAAACACTGGTCGTAAAATTCGGTTCGGCTAACTAATTTTCTTTTTGTCAAGTTCTGTTCGTAAAAACTAATTTCTTCACGCTTCTTTTCGGGCTTCAACCTTCCGGTTGCGTTCGTCCGGGGCATTTCCTCTAACGTTTGAAAGATTTATGAAGTAAAAAAAAGGGGGGATTAAAAGCTCGTCTCTTTCGCCCCGCGACAAGCGTAATTAAATGCTTGAAACTTCATACTGGCAGGTCGCCCCCCCTTTTTTTTATTTCATAAATCTTATGTTAGCAGAAGTTTTGTCTTTCTTTACCTTTCGTGTCGCGTGTTTCGGTTATTCTGTTTCATATATATAATCGTTTTTGTCTGTACCAATTGTCAAAGTGGAGCTTGTTAATTCAATTTTCGCTGTATATGATTTACCACTTTCTGGAGTTACTTTCATTTCGGAAAAGTCGTCAGATAATTCAAATTTCCCTGTACCTTTTTCTTCTTTATTAGTTGCCCTGTTGTGATATGTTTTAATGGAGATATAAGTTCCGTCCTTAAAATATTCTTTTGTCATATCATAATCAAAATCGGTGCTATTGTTTAAAGAAGTTAATTTCCATTTCTTGTATATTGATATGATTTCGGCTTTAGGTTCAGGTGCGTTTGCTCTCTCGTCTGCGCTAACACCATCATTAATTGCCCTTACCATTTGTTTAACTCCTTCTCTTACCCATTTTTCTGCTTCGTTATGAGGAATGATTTAATAAGCAGTATTATTGTTTTTGTCGCGACAAGGGTTTACTTGAGGATATGTTCTTGGTGGTGTATAATTTTTATAGACAACTTTACAACCACATAATTCATTTTTCTTTTCACAAGGTGCGTAATAGAAAGAATAACTGCCACCATATTCATTTTCTTTTACAAGTATTAATTTAAAATCTATTTCTAATCCATCCCTATTAAATTCCCTATCGTTAAAAATAATTTCTTCATCGTCTTCCGTATAAAAACGGTTTGTTCTGTATTGTTGTTTGGTGTCAGGTAAAATTAATTCTAAAATTAAATCTGTTTTAGTTACCTCGTTTATTTGACTATAATCGGAACTTTTTGATTTGTCCATTACCGCTTTAAATAATCCTCTGTCCTTAACATTGAATCCTGCAATTATCAACTCTTTCTCAATGGCGTTATAAATTAAACTATTGTTATCATTTCCTAATATACTACCACCACCGTCTGGAACTCTTAATACTATTGATGGGTTCGGGTGAGAAGCCATAAACTTTTTTATATTAACCGTAGCAATAATTTCATCTTGTTTAGTTCTATCAAATTTTAAATACCCTGTCTTTAAAGCGCAAGAATTAAGAATTAGAGTAACTAATAATAGTTTAATAATTTTCATTTTTAATTATGTTATAGTTTAATTATCGTACAAATATTTACTCATCCCTGCATTGTTGATAATGTTAATCCACTTTTTTTCTTTTGTCCAAACTTTTTTGTCGGGTTGAACGTATGCTAATAAAAATAAATCATACCAATCATTTGCTGTGGATTTAATTGCCCCTTTTTCAAGGTTTATTAAAAAGTCAAGAAAAGCATTTTCAAATAATTCAATCTTTGTCCAATCATATTCAGGTGCTAAATGTTCTCCTCCTCTTTGTTCGGATGCAAAGGTTGAAATTAAATTTCTAATACTTGGAATTCTGTCGGCTTTTTTTTTAATTTTCTTGCCTTTTATTTCCTGTCTAATTCTTTCCGCTTCGCTGTTATAAACATTTGTTAAGTTTTGTAATTTTTGTTTTCTTTCTTCACAGATTGTTTTGAATTCATCTTCTTTTTGTTCGTCAAGAAATGTGTTTCCATTTGCAATTGCTGTTGTAAATTCAATCATAAAATCTGTATGTTCGCTTAAATCAATATTGAAATTTGGTTTATGTAATTTAATTATGTGAGTAAAGGGTGGGTCTAATAAAAAATGATTTTGCGAAAACTGATACATAGCTTGAATTGCTTTCGTTGTCTTGTCAGGTGAGTAGAGAAGATTTATTGTGCCCGCAAACTCGTCTATATTATTATAGTTGCCGATTAGTTTGTCCGTTGAACTAACAGTTGATGTGTCAATGTTTCCACTGCCGATGTTGTACCAAATGTTCGTGTCGCAAATAATGTCCATAAAATATTTCTTCGGTTCGGTTACGCTCGTTCGTAAAATTTCTGCTAACGTTTGAAAGATTTATGAAGTAAAAAAAAGGGGGGATTAAAAGCTCGTCTCTTTCGCCCCGCGACAAGCGTAATTAAATGCTTGAAACTTCATACTGGCAGGTCGCCCCCCCTTTTTTTTATTTCATAAATCTTATGTTATCGGATGTTTTTCTTTCGTGTCGCGTGTTTCAAGGGTTATTGTTTAATTACTTTTCCGTTCTTAATAATTCCGTTTTTGTTTCGCACTGTGTAAAGATACATTCCTTTTGCAAGTTGTTCGGTGTTTAATGTTGTTGTGTTTGTAAATGTTTGTTGTAAAAGTTTTCTTGAAGTTATGTCGTAAATAATAATTTCTAACTGTTCGTAATTGTGGGTTTGAAAATTCAGTTTGTCAGTAAAAGGGTTTGGATAGATAGAATAGTCTATTAGAGGTTCTTCGTTAATACTCTCTGTTGTTAAACAATATAAAGAATCTGTCGAAACACAAATAGCATCTACAAAATAATAGGCGAGAGGATTAGAAGGACAATGTATTGTATTAGTATGTGCATTATCAAAAAAATTACCTACTAACAAATATGAATAAGCAGAGTCGGCAATAAATGAACCTGCAATTCTTGTCCAGTTAATACTGTCTGTAATAATTGAATTTGAATATATGTGAGAAAAATTATCTGCTACTAGCGGTGAAGTATAAGTATATTGAATATTTGAGAACCTGTAACCAAAGTTATTGGATGAACAAGGTACGGAATCAGCTCTTGAAATGTATCCCGAAACATAGTATTTTGTTCCAATTGTTAATGGTTGTATAAGTTGCACCTCAATATATTCCCGAATTGAGTATAAAACCGTCCCTCCGAATATAGCAAATCCAGCATAGGCATTTCCATCATAAGCATTTTGAAATCCTCCCACATAAGTATTTGAGGGAACACCTGCCGAAGGATAGGTTGAATTAGCACAGGCATTATAATAGTCTGGGGATACTGCGGCTCTCCACCATTCTGTTGTGTTCAGAATACTAATTCCATAAGGAAGTCCTCCTGGACAATGAACAGTATCTTCAAATGAAGGGTTTGGAACAAGGTTGGTTTGTCCGCTACAAATTCCGCAGGTCATTAAAAGTAAAATTGTCAAAAGTTTCTTCAATGTATTTCTGTTTTCTACTGTTGCGTAACAACTATTTTCTACTTATATGGAACGAAAAACCAAATTATTTATTCCGAACTTCACACCATTTATTGCGAGGCGTGTTATGCTAACGTTGTTCGTTCGGAGCGTTCTCAAAATATCCGATAACGGTTTGCGGCTTGGCGAAGGTGGCGATTTTACCACTGAACTTTCATACGAAGCACACACTTCAAATTTACGAAAAACTGTCCTACGAAGCACAGAACCGCCACTTTTGCCAAACCGCTGTTATCAGCTGCCCTTCTGTCTGTCCGAAGTGTTGTCGTTGTTGAATATACACTGAATTGTCCACGTTATTTACGGTCTGGTCTGCGGTGAACGGGTGCGGTTGCTTGCACTCTCTTTTGCTTTTGCTGCGTTTGCCTGTGTGTGGTGGCAAAAGCAAA
>CANJYB010000047.1 GCA_947479085.1 Bacteroidota bacterium
GTTATCGGCAAGTTTGGTGAAACCCGAACGAACCAGTAACGCAACGGGGAAAGCTGAAAACCGAAAGAGTAAGCAAGAAAGAAAAAATAATTATAAACAAACAAAACAAAAAACAAATGAAAAAAACAATTTTACTTTTAAGTTTAGTATTAACATTAAATGTTAATGCTCAAGTTCCAACCTATGTTCCAACAAGCGGTTTAGATGGTTGGTGGTCTTTTAACGCAAATGCAAATGATTTAAGTGGAAATGGGAATAATGGAACAGTTAATGGGGCTACATTAACATCGGATAGAAATGGAAATCCGAATTCCGCATATTCTTTTAATGGATCGTCTGACTATATTTCGCTTCCTAACTTTTTCTTAGGTGGATCCACTAGCGTCTCGGATTTGACTTACTTCTTGGAGTTTAAAATTGATCAACTGCCACCATCAGGAACTACATGTACAATTTCTGGTCAACAAAGCTATTGGAGACATAAGATGATTAATATAGAATCCGATGGAACTATTCAGTTTCATGGAGCAAGCTCAGGTGCATATTTTGATGGCATTTCCCCTCTTGGTAGTATAGTTCCTAATCAGTGGTATTGTGTCGCCATTACTTTTTCAAGTTCCACTATTAAATTGTATTTAGATGGACTTTTAGTTGCCACAAGTTCAACAAGCTTCTCTGCTATGGATTACTCATGGGTATCAGGTGGGAATCAGCCTCCATATCCAACAAATTATTTCGGAGGCTTTCATGTTTCAGCAGGAATTACAAATTACTTTCAGGGTACATTAGATAATTTTGGGGTTTGGAACAGAGTTTTGACGAATTTGGAAATATCGAACTTGTGTCAAAATTGCAATATTTCAGTAACGACACAACCAACAAATCAAAATGTTAATATCAATTCTAACGCTCAATTTATTGTTGTATCATCAGATTCGAGCTCATCTTATCAATGGCAAACAGACCTTGGTGTTGGTTTTCAAAATTTAAATAGTGTTGGACAATATAGTGGTACTGCGAATGACACACTTACAATTATAAATACAACATTGAGCAATAACAATCAGCCATTTCGTTGCATAGTTTCTTCAGGTTCTTGCACAGATACTTCTAATGTTGCGATACTTACAGTGAATAACAATGTAGGAATAAATGAATTTACACATGATAATTTATTTTCAGTTTATCCTAATCCAGCAAATACAAATATTACAATAAATACAAATGTAAAATATTCATCCATAAAAATTGTAAACCCCTTTGGACAGTTGGTTTTTGAAACAGATAATAAAAAAACAATTGATATTATATCATTACAAAATGGAATTTATTTCATTCAACTGATTGATGAAAAACAAAGAATAATAAAAACAGAAAAATTTGTTAAACAATAAATAAAAGAAAATATGTTTTACAACTATAGAAATATACCAATTAATTATGTAATGATACATAAAGCGGAATGTCGTTTTTGCAATAACGGGCAAGGTGTTCAAAATGTAATTTTGGGCGGTGCAAATGGAGAATGGAATGGACCTTACAATACATTTAGAATAGCTCATCAAAATGCAGTAGCGACTGGTTTTGAAGTTAGACTTTGTGGTAGATGTAATCCAAACAATTGACAGAAAAACAAAAAAGAAAACCATCCGATAACATAAGATTTATTAAATAAAAAAAAGGGGGGGCGACCTGCCAGTATGAAGTTTCAAGCATTTAATAACGTTTGTCGCGGGGCGAAAGAGACGAGCTTTTAATCCCCCCTTTTTTTTACTTCATAAATCTTTCAAACGTTAGCTGCCATTAAATTTGAAATAAAATGAATGAAAATCAAAAATATGAATTTGTAACTGCTTTGCTATGGGAGTTAGCAAATTCGAACTACATAGAGGGCTTATCGCCAGCAGATAAGACAATAACTCTATCAAACAGTAAAAACATTAATGTTGAAATAAGGCAATTCAACAATCAAGCCGAGGTAACTGCTGAAAATGAACTAAATAAAGCAACAATAGCCATTCCGGTAAACAGTTTGACCTCTTTATTAGAAAGACTTGGTCTATTGGACAGTAAACTAGAATCTAAGTTAAATTTTGTATTCAAACAATCTACATATATGAAAAAGCCAGAAGCAATAAAACTAACAATTGAGTTCATGATCGACTCAACATTTCCTGAATTGAAAAACAATGTTACCGTAAAAATTGGAGGTGAACAAGATGAAGTGATTCTAATGCTTAAAAATGGATTAGATGATCCTAATTTTAGAAATGCATATCCTGCTTTAATACTTAGAAAGTCGTTTTTCGAAAATTGTAAGATGTTCGGAGTGAAGAAATTAGTTTTTATTGATGAAAAAAATAAAACTTTTGATGACATCGTAATTGACAACTATGATATGTCAAAATTAAAATAATTATGGGTTTAAATATAGAAGCAATAGCTGATATTAGAATTCAAGTGTTGAATTCTTTTTCAAACTCGCTTGAAGTTGAAGATGTAATTTTTATTGTTTCAGGAACTTACGATGACCCAATAGTTCAACAAGGATTAGTGCCATACTCAAATCTTCAATCAGTTACGGACAAATACTTTGCTAGAAGGCAAGTTATTGGTTTAATAGAAAACCGAAGTTTAACTCCAGCTTTATCGAATGCTAATGAAGCATTTTTTTTCTCTTATGATGTAACTTATAATGTTGACTATTGCTACTATTTTGATTTTATACATGAAAGTATACAATTTTACATTTATAGAAAAGATGGAGCCATTGTCTTTTCAAGTCCATACAATGTGGATTTTGACGAACGCCCATATATATATTCTGAATTAGTAAGTAAGGATATAATCCAAGTTGAACCCAAGTCTCAATTATGGAACAATATTAAAGGATTATACCATATTACTCATGTTAGCAATTTAGTAAATATTTTCGAAAAAGGTCTGTTGTCTCATACTGTTGCACATGTACTTAAGATTAATAAAAGTGATATTTCGAATCAATTAGTGCAAGCTAGAAGAAATCATGTGCACAATAAAGTACCTCTCTATTTTAATATTTTAAATCCGATGACTTATACATTTTCGAATAAAAGCAGTTTGGTGGTTCTTAAAATTGATAAAAAAGTAATGCTCTTACCTGGGGCAATGTTTTCGGATGGTAATGCGGCAGCGGCCTCAACTAAATATTACACATCACTTAAAGAGTTAGATAAATTAAATTGGGACTGTATCAATGGAACATTTTGGAATGACTATAATGATGGGAAACGGATAAGATGCGCTGAAGTTTTAGTCCCACACAAAATATCCACAAGTTACATTAAGGAAATATTCGTTTATGATAGTTCAACCTACAATAGTTTGATCGGGCTTTTTTCAAATAATGACATTCCAATAATCATAAATAAGAGCTACTATTTTTGATCATGATAAAGATTATAAAAGGAAATATCTTTAGTAGTAATTGTCAGTGTATTGTAAATACCATTAATTGTGTTGGCGTTATGGGTGCTGGTATAGCTTATGAGTGTCGTTTACGTTATCCTAAAATGTTTGAACGGTATTCAGAGCTATGTAAAGAAAAACTTATTAACATTGGCACATTATGGTTATTCAAAAATGACGATAAATGGATACTTAATTTTCCGACAAAATACCATTGGAAATATGAAAGTAAAATCGAGTATTTAGAAAAAGGTCTTCAAAAGTTTCTTGACACCTACAAAGAAAAAGATGTTACATCAATTGCATTTCCACTACTCGGTGCAAGCAATGGTGGTATTCCTGAAAGTGTGTCAATTGAATTAATGAAAAAATATCTTGAAAGGTGTGACATACCCATTGAAATATACTACTACGACCCTGAAGCATACGATGACCTTTTTTTAAGTTTTAAAAACTTATGGAATTCAATTCCAGAACAAGAATTATCTAAAAAATCAGGCCTAAGAATAGACTTTGTAAGAAAGGTAAAAGTTGCCTTAGAAAATGATAGTATTCGGTCATTGAGTAGACTATTAATCGTGAAAGGCATTGGTGACGTTACGCTTGAAAAATCTTTTCATTTTATCAATAACTATAAGCATACAGACCAACAACTTATGTTTGACAATCCACCAAATCCGGATGACAATAATAACGGCAGCTAACACGGGTTTGGCAAAAGTGGCGGTTCAGAGCTCCGCAGACACATTTGTGGTTAATCAAAGTTTGGTTCTCCGCATCAACATTTGTGGTGTAAATCGCCACCTTCGCCAAGCCCGAAAACGTTATCAGCAATAATACGACCGAGCGTAACGCAGACCTAAATAATTAATTATTATGGAAGAAAGTCAACTTAACATTCAAAACAAAATAGAAAAGTGTGATGAAATATTAGGCAAAAATCAAAACGATTTTGCTACTTATTATCGGAGGGGTAAATTAAAAATAAAATTACAAGATTATTCTGGGGCTATTGAAGATTTAACCAATGCAATTAATAAATCTCCAAAGAAAAGCAATGTTTACGAAGATGATACACCTGACTATTATTACGAAAGAGCACAAGCAAAGACGGAATTAAAAGATTATCTTGGTGCAATTGACGATTATACAACAGCAATTGACAAAGACAAAATTGGAGATTGTAGGTATTACCAGCACCGTGGCAATGTAAAAATAAAATTAAAAAATTACAAGGAAGCGATTGATGATTTAACAGAGGCAATTAAAATAACTCATTTTAATGACGAGGAATTGTACCTTCAACGAGCAATGGCGAAAAGAGAAATATATGATTTTAAAGGTGCTTCGGATGATTATAATAGCGCAGTTGATGTTGGAGAAAGCTATTTTGTAGATTATTTAGATGGAGTATTAGAAAGTTTGGAAGAATATAGAATAGAAAGTGATGGTGATTTTTGGCAACAAAATGGAGGTGGAACTGAGATAAGTAATTTAATCAAGAAAATTAAAAAAGAAAAGGAAAAGGCAAATTATCTTTTGTTAGAAGGAATATTGAAAGATGCAGAGTTTGTTAAGTTATTAGAAAACCTTAAGGAAAAACTCAATTTAGCAAAGTATGAAAAATTACTCCCTTTTGAAAAAGCTAAAATTCAATATTACAAAGGCAATTATTCAAAGGCATCTGATATATTAAAACTTAATAATATTAATCCTGAAGAAGATTATAAATTTTTTATTAAATTAAAACTAAAATTGTTAGATGCAAATTTTAAAATTGATTCATCGGGTGATGAAGAAGATTGGACTGGAAATGATGAAATTGAAGGAAACAAATATTATTTGGAATTTGAAAAGAAGCATAGAACAGAAAGACATAATTTATGCAACGATTGGGATAGATGTTTAAAAAACAAGAATATTCTTTCTTATATAAAAAGTGACCCTAAACATGCAATAGATAAAATAATTAATGATATTGATTTTATTCTTTCTTCAAAGTCATTAAACCTTTTATTTGATAATATTTCAAATCGTGAGGGAGATGTTTTGAAAGCTATAGAAATTAATTTAGTGAAATCTGCCCTTTATAGTTCTTGGTGTGCAGAAATTGAAATGGATGCAGAAAATTACCGAGATGAACCGTCTTGGCGTGATATTTCAAATCGTGAAGCATTTGATACTGACGAACAATATAATGATTGGTTAAATCAATAATTAATTATAATTATACTCACTAGAGAAACCAATTGTAGAATAAAGTGTAAAAGTAAAAATCAACAGAAGAAAAAAAGTAACGAAAAACTATGTATAAACTTGACCTGAAAGCACTATGAGCAAAAGAAATTACTGCTGATAACAGCGCACAAGCGCCATAACCCTGCCGCAGGCGCAACACAGGGTTACGTGCGCCTGTGCGCGGCACGTTA
>CANJYB010000048.1 GCA_947479085.1 Bacteroidota bacterium
CATTATTGGCGTGGTTGACAAAACTTCTGAACCTAAATAATTAAACAAACGAACGGATATTTTCGTTGTTGATGGCAAGGAATAATTAATATTGAAATAATCATTTGCAGGATTAGGATAACAATTCAAGGTAGTGGATAAATCCGTCTCTGTTACACCTGTTGTAGTGCAAAGCCCGGGAATATTTGCATCAAGCCATTGCAATCTAATGCTAATCCAATCTTTTAGAGAATCTAATTCTGCATTATAAGTGGTGGCAACAGGTCCAAAATCGGGCGCGGGTCCGCTCATTCCAAGTATCGGCCATTTTTGAAAATGTCTTGCCTGAGCATTTTGAACAAGCGTTCTTATGCTGTCAATGTATGAGAAAAGATTTGTTGTATCTAACATCGTTTGTCTGTAGTTTTCATACTTACAGCGAAGTTCGTTGCTAAATGTGCTATCTTGCAACAAACGAATATACCAACCTGTTGAATAATTATCAGTAAAGCAATCATTGATTTGATGCGCCCAACCGGCTCCTGAATATCCTTCGAAGTAGGAACAAACACCAGCCATATTTTTCCATGCCCAATCGAAGTCCCACACGGGTCCTGCTTTAAGTTTACCACCGTTTGAATATTTATCTTTATGAAAAAAAACACTCTTTTTAAACCCATCTGCACTTCTCGCTAACTCATTGACAAGAAAATAATCAATAAAGGAATTTACATCTAAATATTTTCGGTATCCATTTAAGGGGTCGGCAAAATTAGTACTGTAAAGTGCTGTTTCAAGGCTGTCAATATAGGAAGCAATGTATGTCTTTTGTGCAGGTAGAATGGTAGCCGCATCAGGATATTCATACACAAAGTGAACATCAAAACCGGGATGGTCTATAGGAGAATAATTAGACTGAAAACTGTTGCTTGCGTTCCAATAATTTTGTTGAAGGATGTAACCACCTGTTAAGTCATCTCCAGTTGTATCAGCAGCGGTTAATTTAGCAATATTAACACGATTGGCATCGCGTTTAATTTTTTCTCCAATTACATAAATACCTTTGTATGAGCTATCAATAATTACTTCGCATAGTTGTGCTCGAGGACTGTAATTGCCCATTTCTCCAAAAATCTTGAGAGAGATTAGGTTTTTGATAAGTGAGCGATCGTTGAAATTAGATAACAAAACCCAATCATTTTCTGCAGGCATACCTAAAATCGAAACATTATTATTAGCTCCCACAGAATCGCGAGTTTCAACACTATAAGGATGCTGCGGATAGCCAGCCGAAGTGAGCCCTCTAATTGATATTCCAATATTGCCACTATAAATATTTGCACTATCGGTTACATAAGTAATGTTACCCGCACCATTGTATTTAATATCCATAACACAGTTCACTTTTGTGTTCTCGATAATCGTTTGTCCTAAAGTGTTTATCATTACTATGGGAATTTCTGAACTGTCAATCACTACAGTTCCTAAATCAGTTACACAAAGTTCAAATGAACCTGTGCCTCCTCCGTACTTCCATACTTGTATATAAATAGTTTGCCCGGGAGTTAGGTCAGATAAAAAAAGAAAAGAATAATATCCATTGCCTGCATCATCATCACAGCCTATAATATACGGATTAGTGCATGTGCTATCTGTCCATACAGCCAGGCCAGTATCATTTATACTACCACTATCGGTTTCAAAACTCAAATTGCCCGAAGCAGGAACTTGCATGCTAAACCACATATCGCTACCCGCATAGCTTCCGCAATTTGGAATCAAACCGGTTCCCGGAAAACCAGTATTATTTGTAAAAATACATAAACCTGTATCAATTGGAATTGCTGTGCATGGATGGCTTCCTAGCAGAAGGGGAGTAGTACAATCTCCGATAGATGAGAATACGCCACCTGAAGCAGGAGTAGGGCCATCCTGAAAAACAATATTCCATGATGAATCCTGCAATTGGTATGTATTTTCGTTTTCATACATGCCAGGGGTATAAATTAAATCCAAACTATCCCCGTTACAAACCGAGAAAGAGGCCATGCTTCCGACACCGCTTGCGCTGTAGGTTCCAACAGATAAGTTATTTATTAATACTTGAAGTGTAGCGCCATTCCAACCATCACCATAGCTATCCTGCATAAGCAATTTGTAATTGCAACATTGTGCTTTTGAGTTTGTGCTTTGTAAGCACAAGAAGAAAATGAGCGCAAACTTTGTTATTATTTTAGTCATAATAATTTTGTAAAATTCATTTATAATACGCAATTTTTTTAAAAGTAAAACAAATTATTTATTTCAAATGTGCGCAGGACGACCATGCATGACGCATAACGGTTTGCAGATTGGCGATGGGCGGGCTTTTCAGCACAAAAGTTTGTTCGGAGAACTGAACTTTCGGCTACCACAAAACTGTCAAGCGGAGACGAAACCCCGCCTATTGCCAATGTGCTGTTAGGCGTATGTGCTTCTGTCATTCGGTTACGCTGGGTCTTTAGATTTGTCGTAATTGTCAACGATTTTTAAAAGTGTTTCAGAATGTTTAAAGATGTCGTCTAAAGAATTTATTTCATTTTTTACTTCTTTCTTTTGGTCGTCAAGTGTTACGAAAAACTTCTTACTTCCGTTTAAATAAAGTCTGCAAATTGTTTTGCGGTTATTATCGTCAAGTAAGATTGCAAAATATGATTGTGCGTCTCTGTGCGTTATTCGTGTAGCACTAATTTTTTGTCGAAGTATGGTTTTAACTATCATAAAACCTTCAAGTTCTTCGTCTGTCGTAACTACTTTTACTTCGTCAAGTTTTGCTTGTTCCAATGCTTGAACTGCTTCTTGTTTCTTAGTTTCTTCGTCTTCCTTTGTCAA
This sequence comes from Bacteroidota bacterium, assembly GCA_947479085.1. GTDB lineage: Bacteria > Bacteroidota > Bacteroidia > 2-12-FULL-35-15 > 2-12-FULL-35-15 > 2-12-FULL-35-15. Next base: position 2,851 of record CANJYB010000048.1, read on the forward strand.
TGCAGTTTTAAGTCGTTCCGTGATTAGGTCACTAATATGTTGTTGAATAGATTTTTTTGTCAAGTTAGTAAACTGTTCCAAAACCTTTGCAGTTACAACACTTGGGTAAACTTGTCTTGCGAAGTGTTTAACAAAGTCTGGAGTTGGGTTTATTAATTCTTGTTGAATAAGTTGTTTTAACTCATTCATAAATTTCAATTCACTTGCAGTATTTGTAATGCTTTCAGCGTCAAAAACTGTCTTATGAAATTTCTTTAATTCTTCAACTTGATTGTCTTTGATTTCATTGATGTTAAATTCTAAAAATGGTTTCTCGTCCATTTTGTTTGCTGCCAACAAGTCAGAATAAAAGCGGTAAACAATACCATTTGTCAAAAGTCCGAACTTGGCTTTTGAAACGTGGAAATAACGTAAAAGCTGTCCATCGTGTATGTTTAGATTTTGTGCCCAATGCTTGCACTCAATTAAAATGGTCGGTGAGCCGTCCTTGAAAATTGCGTAATCTATTTTCTCGCCTTTTTTAAGTCCGATGTCCGAAATAAATTCAGGAACAACTTCTGTTGGATTAAAAACGTCATACCCCAATGCTTGAATAAAAGGCATTATGAAAGCATTTTTTGTAGCTTCTTCTGTCTGAATTTGGTCTTTCAGTTTTGCAACTCTTTCTCCGAGTTGTTTGATTTGGTCTTTAAAATCCATTGTCATATTATTTATTTGTTTTTACTTTTTTGTCAAAGGTAATATTTTGTTTAACGGTCGTCATAGCATTACGCCTAACGGTTTCGGGCTTGGCGAAGGTGGCGATTTTCACCACCGAACTTGATGCGGAGAACCAATGTTTGATTAACCCCAAAACTGTCTGCGGAACACTGAACCGCCACTTTTGCCAAACCGCTGTTAAGGGCTGGCTATTGTTTTAAGACTTTATATATTTCGCCTAAATGGTCATCAATTTTAAGAAAATATAATCCATTTGAAAAGCTACTAATATCCACAAAAGTATTTTCTGAAATAAGCTTTCCAGTTAAAATTAACTTTCCCTGATAGTCATAAATAAGATAGTTTTTTTCGTGCATCGCTTTATTTGTTTGGATAGTGATTTCATTTGATGCTGGGTTAGGAAAAATCGAAATGGCGCTTTCAATGATAGAAGTTTCTGGAGTTCCAGTGGTGGAATCCAAAGTCAATAAACAGGTATCGGTTTCAAAATTTGTGTTGCCATATATGAACTCCACTGTGATAGGATAACAAACTGTATTTCCTAGGGGAGTGATTGGATACCCTTGGGTGCTTAGTCCGATTTGTCCTGAAGAACTGATAAATCCCGTGGCGATTGTATCACCTGAACAATCAGTCACGAACGATATGCGTGGATTAGAGATGTAGGTATTTCCAGTCCCTAGCATGGAGATGTTAATCAGTGTGTTGGATTGATCTACTTCAATATCAATTGGAATGAAATCACCACATGTTAGGGCTGTTGGTAATGAATTCAATGAAAATGTACATGTATCTGTTTCAAAATTAGTGTTGCCATATACTAATTCAAATGTAATTGGTAGGCAAGTGTTGGTAATGTCACCTGTTACTGGATAAGATTGCACAGTTTGGCCCATTTGCCCAAAGAAACTCAGGCTGCCTGTTGCGATTGTATCTCCGTTACAATCAGTAACTAATGAGATGTAAGGATAACTGATGAAATCCATTGAGTCACCCTCCAAGAGGATGTGTATGAGTGAGTTCCCTGAATTGAATGGATCCGTCCCAAATCCCAATATGGAGAAATCATTACAGTTAATGGTTTGTGCATTAGCGAACGTGACCGATAACCAAATCGTCAGAAATGTGAGAGTCTTTTGTAATTTTTTCATAGCTGTCTTTTAAAATCGTTGGGATTATTGTGATCGAGCGGTAAAATATTTATTTGCTTAGAATTATTATCAAGAGAATGCACTGGGAGTAATCCCTTATCTGTTTTTTGCCTTAATGTTTGCTTCTTTTCTTTCATATAAAGCTCAAATCATTCTTTTGGTCTAGCTTGCCC
>CANJYB010000049.1 GCA_947479085.1 Bacteroidota bacterium
ACTCACTCGGTTTACTGAACCACAATGGAGAACACAACACTGAAAACTTCCGTTTCCACATCTCCTCCATTACCAACCCGGAAATAATACTTCTTTACACTGGTTAGTCCACCTTTCATTACATCCGCTTTGCGGGTAATAGCAAAGGTGGTCCAGCTGTCCTCGTTGGCAGGGGTCAGCGTCATTTGCCAGTTATAAATTCCTGATTCCTGAACAGCAGCTACCAATGCCACAGTTCCCGGTACACCAGTGTTCATCACTCCGTAGGTTTGAGGGGTTCTGCCGCGAAAGTTTTTTAAATTTAACCCTGCAGCTGCTGCAATGTTTTCAGCAAAAACGGGGTTGTCCCTTGCTATTCCCTGCACATATTCCCTTACCTTTTCCAACAGTTCCATCAACTCTTTTTTCCTGTCTTTCACCTTTTTCTTGTTCTCTCTTGATGGATTTTTCTTTGCCACAGTCATTGCATTGGATAATGCAACTCTTGCAGCTTCCACATCCAGCATAGTCGGGTTGGGTGTGCTGAAATAAGCACTCGCCTCTATGGATTCAACAATAAACTTCACTCTTACTAATACTTCCGGTAATGTTAGCCCTGAGAGCAACAATACCACTACAATTGTTTCTATCATTTTTTTTGATTTATGCCCTGCCTCGTCTTTTTCATATATTACTATGAAGGATAATGACTTGCAGAACGGTTAATACTCATTTAATTAACTGATTTAAACTGATTTTTCTTTCTTTTTTTTCTCCATATAGTATTGATTTTAAAGGTTAAACACTATTCTTTTTTATTGTCCCTGTTTCAAAGTCGATAGGACTGACGACTATAATTTTTTTTTTGGTTACTTTTTTTTATTTATGGTTACTTCTTTCTCCTCTTTGGTTACTTTCTTTTATTTTTGGTTACTTCTTTCACCTTTTTGGTTCCTTAGTTTAGTTTTGGGTTCCTTAAAACTATTTAAGGAACCTAAAATTAGTTTTTGAGAGCCTATTTTTAATTTTTGGTTCCTTAAATTATTTTATACTTCTCAAATGCTCCTTTTTGGAAGCAAATTTGTAAAACAAGTAACTATAATTTTTTTTTAGCATCCTTGTTTGGCAAGCATGGAAGCAAAAATTATTTTAAGCTTGTTTTTGCCCGACATACATGTAAAATTTAATTTTTACAGGATTACAGGGCAATGTATGTGCTTTTAGCCGTTTTTAAGTTTTGGCCCTAACGTATTAAGTTGGTTAATTTGTCCGCCAGTGCGGAAGTTTGGTTGGTTGTGGCAGTAAAGCGCCACAATTCAGATTTTTGTTAAATGCGGTAGTCGTGTTTCATGCAGATTCTGGTTTTAAGTTATTTTCATCCGCCTTGGCGGACTGTTTTGTTACTGCGTTTATTAGCTTATACGTTGGTTTTTTAATCAGGTTACGTTTTTTTGTAATTATTTTTAAATAATAACGGAAAATGGGGGAAAAGATACAGGGAAATAGAAATAGGTTATATTTGCGGTACAATAATAAAATATGAATTTGAAGTATTATGTGTAGAGGCGGGACGCCACTTAATAATCGGCACAGGCGAAACACGCCTTCGCATGGGGGGATTTATTTTGCCGAAGTAAAAACAGACAAGTGAATAGTAAACAGAAAAATAATAAAGGAATGAGTTTGAACCCAACAGCGTTTGCAGGTGAAAAAACACCTGCAAAGGCATCGTTTCTGCAAAATACAAAGTTGAAAAAAGGAACACCAACAAGGGCTAAAACCGAAATTGATTTAAAACCTCCCTTTGATGCAAGTGCAACTACAAATAGCAGTTTCAGAGCGTTTATTCATGGATGCAGCCATCCGGGTAATAGTTTCAAATCAACGACACAAGGTGGATTTGTTCAAGTTCATGAAGAGGAGGAAGAAACAAAGGTTCAGACAAAACAGGAAAACTTTACTGTTGTAAATCCGGTAACAGATAAACTCATTTTATTTTTTGATAAAACAAATAAAGAAAACCCTTCCACATTTACTCTTATTAATATGATGGGACAAACTGTTTTGCAGGTTAAAAATACACCTGTAAATGGTTTGGAAATCTCTTGTCCAGGATTGCCCCCAGGTATTTACGAATTGAAAATGTGTGATGATTTGGGATGTAAGTCAAAAAAAGTAATAATTATAAATAATAACTAAACAATGAAAAAACAGAGCTTTATTTTAGTAATTGCTTTTTTAACAATAGGATTTTCAAATGCACAATCCATTCAATGGCAAAAATCCCTCGGTGGCAGTTTTGAAGAACACATGGATGGAGATAAATTAATAAAACAGACCCCTGATGGTGGTTATGCGGTTGCAGGTACAAGCGGAAGTGGTAATGGTGATGTAACTTTCAACCATGGTCCCCATGACTTTTGGTTTGTTAAATTAAATGCAAACGGTGGTATTCAGTGGCAGAAAACATACGGGAGCACAACAATTGAAATTTGCAATGGAATGAGCCTAACATCGGATGGAGGCTATATTCTTGCAGGTTATTCCGTAGGTAACGATGGCGATGTTACAGGAAATCATGGGCAAGAAGATTATTGGGTAGTAAAAATTGATAGCGTTGGTACTCTGCAATGGCAGAAGTCATTGGGCGGAAGTGATAACGACAAAGCATGGGGTGTTGGGCAATCGTCTGATGGCAGTTATTATGTTACAGGAGGAAGTGAATCCAATGATGGGGATGTTACCGGGAATCATGGTCAAGATTGCTGGATAGTCAAATTAAGCAGTAGTGGTAATTTGTTATGGCAAAAAGCAATAGGTGGAAGTGGTTTTGATGAAATGTTTTCTCTTGTTACAACATCAGATGGAGGTTGTGTAGTTGGGGGTTATACAACCTCAACGGATGGAGATGTTGTTGGCAACCATGGACAATCCGATTTATGGATGGTTAAAATGGATAGCACAGGTATTATACAATGGCAGAAATGCTATGGTGGTAGCTCTGGAGAACAGCCAAACGGATTTATTATTATATCTGTAACACAAACAGCTGACAACGGATTTATTCTTGCTGGGGAAACAGGTTCTACAGATGGTGATGTAACTGGTACAATGGGTCATATATGGCTTGTGAAAACTGATAGTGTAGGAACAATGCAATGGCAAAAAAGATTAGGAGGTACCAGTGATGATGAAGTGAATTCGATTACCCAAACATCTGATGGGGGTTATGTAATAGTTGGATATACTTGGTCCACGGACGGGGACATTACAGTTGCAAATTATAGTCTAAATGATTATTTTGTAATGAAAGTTAATAATGTTGGTACTCCTCAGTGGCAAACGCATTTGGGAGGTTCAGGTGATGAGTTTCCAAGTTCAATAATACAGACAACTGATGGGGGATATTTGGTTGGGGGTATTTCCTGGTCGAATGATTTTGATGTAACAGGAAATCATGGATTTGGGGATTATTGGATAGTGAAACTGTCGGCAACGGTGGGGATGGAAGAGGATATAATAGAAAACGGAATAGGTGTTTACCCTAATCCATTTACAGAACAAACCACCATTAACTTTACTGATGCTTCGACAAGCTCAGCAACCCATCACACAATAAAAATAATGGATGTAATAGGCAGGGAAATAAAAACCATAAACTTTTCCGGAAAACAATGCGTGATAGAAAAAGGAGAAATGAATGCCGGGGTGTATTTTATCAGAATTGTTTCGACAGGCTCAACAACCGATGGCTCACCAACCAATGTGGTGAACAGGAAGGTTATAGTTAACTGAGAAAACAAATAAGTTTATACATGCAGTGCAAACCCCCGAAGAGCGCGAAAGAATGCGGAGAGCAAAAAATGAGTAAAGGCTTTTGTATTTATTTATACAGTGTTTGCTGTTAATAAATAATAATATCTCAAACAAATCTTCATTGGTATTAATAATTAACTACATTTGCACCCGCAAAAAAAGGGGCAGAGGAATAATTTTTAAAATAAATCATTTTTTTTATTGCTACTCTGTAAATGTTTATTAGCTTTGCAATCCTTTTTTAAGGGGGTAGGCAGATTTTGAGCCGATAAATACCTTGAATGTTCTTTAAAATATAGTGTTTCGGAATAAAGCCGATGTAGCTCAGTTGGCCAGAGCAGCTGATTTGTAATCAGCTGGTCGGGGGTTCGAATCCCTCCATCGGCTCTTTTTTTTGTTGAAACTGTTTAGGGGAGATACCAGAGTGGCCAAATGGGACAGACTGTAAATCTGTTGTTT
>CANJYB010000050.1 GCA_947479085.1 Bacteroidota bacterium
AAGTAAAAAAAAGGGGGGATTAAAAGCTCGTCTCTTTCGCCCCGCGACAAACGTTATTAAATGCTTGAAACTTCATACTGGCAGGTCGCCCCCCCTTTTTTTTATTTCATAAATCTTATGTTATCGGATGTTTTTTCTTTCGTGTCGCGCATTTCAAGGGTTATTGTTTAATTACTTTTCCGTTCTTAATAATTCCGATTTTGTTTCGTACTGTGTAAAGATAAATTCCTTTTGCAAGTTGTTCGGTGTTTATTGTTGTTGTGTTTGTAAAGGTTTGTTGTAAAAGTTTTCTTGAAGTAATGTCGCGGAGAATGAATTCATATACTTCGTTATTAGTGCAAAGAACATTAAGTTCATCCTTAATAGGATTAGGATAAACTTTCAAGTTTACATTATCGTTAATACTATTAATTCCTGTCGTCAAGCAGGTTGTAGTATAGTTCTGAAAGAATTGCCACATTAAATATGTTGCACTAAACTGACTACTTACGTTTACTCCAGTTCCAGCAAGTCCACCAGGCCAAGAATGTTCACCATCATAACTCACATACTGCTCTATAACGGAGTTGCAAGTACAATTTGAATAATAAAAGTGGTCGTATTGACTGACATTATGATATAATGTGTCTTTCAATACTGTGCAATTATAATTTGAACTGATTATATTAAATATACTATCTTGAGGAGGGAAATAAGTTCCTGTTGTCCCCACTGTTATTCCACCATAATATTGAATATTTTGGTCTAAATATGAATGAAAACTAATTATTGGAATTGCTCTTGTGGGATTCCAAGGATAATACATTAAATCACCTGCTACGGGTGCAATTGCAGCAAATCGGTTTGTCAATTGATTTGCAAGTCTGTAACAAAGTAATGAACCATTTGAGAATCCAGTTGCATAAACACGTGTCGTATCAATAGGTCTATTAGAAAACAGGTTATTCAATAATGAATTTACAAATCCAACATCGTCAATATTTAGTGAGGTTGCAGGAGCACAACAACCACCTGCATTCCAAGTTCTATTACCTGCCACCTTCACGCCTTCAGGGTATACAACTATAAAGCTAGAAGAGTCTGCCTTTATTGATAAACGTGATTGATATTGAATGGACTGATATCCCAAGGGACTTCCTCCGTGAAAAGCCAAAACTAACGGATAGTTTCCTGATGCGATATAACCAGTTGGAAGATGTGTTAAAAATGTCCGCCAACGACCACCTACATATATGCTGTCGTAAATGTTTGTTTGTCCGAATGAGCAATTGCTTACTATAAGTAGCAACGTAATTTGTAGTAATATTTTCTTCATATGCTTTTGTTTTCTATTATTTGTTATGTGGTTTGAAATTATTCATCTTTAAATGTTGCTACGCGCGTTCTCAAAATATCCGATAACGTTTTGCAGCTACAAGAAGTTGGCGATTTCGAAGACGAAAACTGTCTGCCAGCACTGAACTTGATACGAAGCACAAAGCTTCATTTAACCACTGAACCGCCAATTTCTTGTAGGTGCTGTTATGGGCTGGTTTTTTGTCAAACTAAATCGTAGTCAACAAAGCCATCGTCTTGAATCAAGTCGTATTCAAACCAAATACCATTATAATCTGCGATGTCTGCGGTAATAGGAAAGTCTTTATTATTTAATGGAGTTCTACATTCTATTCCGTTGGCTTTACCTAAACATAATTTGAACATTTTCAAGTTCGTTGAAAATGCTGCTATTTTTATTGAGTTTTTCTGAGAGCAATTCTTCTCGTCATTTTTGATTGTGTTTTTACTTAAAATCACTTTCACAGTATGTTTGTTTTAGTTTGTTTAATAATTTAGTTCTCAAAATTTCCAATAATTTTATTGTCTGAAAGATCCGTGTCAGAGTCAATGTTTAAGAGTTGGCTGTTTTTTACTAAATAACTTGCAGTATTACTCTCAATATGTGATTTAATTAATTTAATATTAGATGAAGCTGCGATGTCAAAAAGATATGTAAAGAGAGCGTTGCCATTATCGTCCACATAAGCTTGCATAATGTTTTCTGAAATTTCAGAATTACTTATCGTTAAGTTTAAGCAATTCCGAATAAATATTCCTCCATTAGTTTTAGAAAAAATGCAACTGTCAGCTGTGGTGTTCATACAGTTATCTAATAGAAGAAGTTCGCCCGAACATTCGGTAATAGTAGTTTTTATTAATGAAATTTTCTTTGTGTTGACAGCATAAATCCCTATATAACCACTTCCATATAAAATAGAATTTATAATTGCAAAATTTTCACTATTATAAATATCAATAACATTCGCATCTTTCTGACAAGAATGCTCTCCTTTTCCACCTTTATGCCCTGCGTTAATATTGTCAATCGTTATGTTTTTACAATTTTTAAAACTTAGAACGGTAACCCTTAGATTTGTTGTAAATATTTTTGATTGTTTCTTTCCAATTCCAATTATTTTTAAGTTGCTTACCCCACTTATTAAAAGTTCGCGATCATCGGTATAATCAATAATCTGCATTTTTGCAGAATTAGTTTTTTTGTCAAGGTCTAATTTGGAAATGTCGTAATTGCCTTCTGCCATGAGAATAACTTTGTTGGAAGCAATAGCTTCAAATAATTCGTCTATGGTTGATACCCTTATAGTATCTGTCTTTTGACTAAAAGCAGAAACAGAAATAATTGAGAAAAGTCCAACCAAAAGAGACTTTATGGTGAATGTTATTTTTTTTATTTTCATTGTCTATGTTATTTTAAATTGTTTACTTTTTTTAAATTTAAGCGTCTGCAAGTTAGAAATAATTTCGGTAGTATTAATGTCCTACGGAGATGTCCTCCAAAACTTGCCCATAACGTTTTCGGGCTTGGCGAAGGTGGCGATTTTTACCACAAATGTTGATGAGGAGAACCAAACTTTGATTAACCACAAATGCTTCTACAGAGCACTGAACCGCCACTTTTGCCAAACCCGTGTTATGCGTTTGTGCATCTGCTCGTGCACGGAACAACTGTTTGAGATACGCACCAAAGGTTGTTAAAAGTCCGTGATGGTGTCGCCTGTGTTTAGATGTCATGGCAAAAAAAACTATTATTTCAGGATAATTATTTTTTTTGACAAAACATTTTTTCCTATCTCAAAATTTAAAATATAAACACCATTTGAAAGAGTTTGGGTTTCGAGTTTTAGTGAATGATGCCCGGCACTTTGCATTATTGGCGTGGTTGACAAAACTTCTGAACCTAAATAATTAAACAAACGAACGGATATTTTCGTTGTTGATGGCAAGGAATAATTAATATTGAAATAATCATTTGCAGGATTAGGATAACAATTCAAGGTAGTGGATAAATCCGTCT